>NZ_JHZY01000004.1:7500-625000 GCF_000687915.1 Leeuwenhoekiella sp. MAR_2009_132 | reverse complement strand
CTATACTTAAAGGTACACGTTGAATAAAATCTGTAAACGATTTAAAAGAACTAAAAGCTCGTGCGTTTATAATCTTAATCATAGATTTTTTTTCAAGACTGTCTAGATGTTGAAGTCCCAAATAAATAGTTTTATTTTTTATTATTGTTTCAATATTACTTTGGTTAATACAAGGTGCTTCAATAGTAGCACCTTTCATACGGGCTTCGTGAATATAAGTTTCGGTATTATAAAAACCACCGCCATTATTTATGGTTGCGACCATGTATTCTAAAGGATAATAGCATTTTAAGTAAAGACTTTGATAGCTTTCTACAGCATAAGATGCAGAATGACCTTTGGCAAATGCATAACCGGCAAAACTCTCTATTTGCCGCCATACTTCATCTACTATTTCTTGTTTTTCCCCATTAAGAATACAGTTAGATTTAAATTTATCTTTTACATCTTGAAATTCTTTTCTAGATCTGTACTTCCCACTCATTCCTCTTCTCAATACATCTGCTTCTGCTAAATCAAGCTTTGCATAATGATGTGCCACTTTAATCACATCTTCTTGATATACCATAATACCATAGGTGTCTGGCATAATCTCATACAACACCGGGTGCGCTTCTTTGCGCCGCTCCTTATTTCTATGTCTTAAAATATATTCGCGCATCATACCACTTTTAGCTACCCCTGGTCTAATAATTGAACTTGCTGCCACCAGGGTAAGATAATTGTCAACTTTTAATTTTTTTAAAAGCATACGCATAGCCGGTGATTCTACATAAAAACATCCTATACATTCTGCCTGCGAAATCATTTTATTGATTTTTGAATCCTTAAAAAACAAACTTGCATTGTGTATATCTGGAAGTTTAGCTTCTGAATGATTTTTTTTTATAATGTCTATAGCATCTTTTATTTTTCCTAAACCTCGCTGGCCTAAAATATCAAACTTGTATAAGCCAACATCTTCTGCGATATGCATATCAAATTGTACGGTAGGAAAATTTTTAGGAGGTAAGTGGGTCGCAGAGAAGTAATGAATGGGTTTATCTGCAATTAAAATTCCTGCAGCATGAATGCTTAAGTAATTAGGTTTGTCATTTAAATATGTACTGTATTTTAAAATTAATTTTGATATATCATCAAGTTGTTCAAAACTATAACGACCATCACTTAGTTTATCTATTTCATGTTTAGGCAAGCCAAAAACTTTTCCTAATTCACGTACAGCCCCGCTATGTTTAAAAGTTACATAAGATCCTAAAAGAGCAGCCTGGTTATTTTGCCCAAATTCTTCAAAAATAAATGATGTTACATCTTCTCGATCCCAGGTCGAGAAGTCGATGTCAAAATCTGGAGGACTGCTTCTAAACTCGTTCATAAACCGTTCAAAATATAAGTCAAGTTCAATAGGATCTACATCTGTAATACGCAATAAATAAGCAACAATACTATTAGCACCACTACCTCTACCTACATAGAAATAGTTTTTACTGCGTGCATATTCTATAATTTTCCAGTTTATTAAAAAAAATGAAACAAAATTTTGACTTTTAATAAGTGTGAGTTCTTTTTCTACACGCTGTTTTATTTGGACTGTAATTTTATTATAACGTTGTGGTAAACCTAATTGACAAAGTTCATTGAGTTTTATAAAATCTAATTCTTCAGAACCTAAAACTGTTTTTAGATTTTGAGGTTTTCTATCTTTTGAAAAGTCAAAATGAATGGTACACGAATTTAAAATTGAAGTAGTATTCTCTATAATATGGCGATACTCTACAGTAATCTGATTAATTATTTCCGAAGAAAGTATTTTCTCATCTGGTGACGCCTGTTCTTCTTTGGGTAATTTACTAAGTAGAGAATTAGTGTCTATTGCTCGTAAAAGGCGATGGGTATTGAAATCTTTTTTATGACGAAAAGTTACTGGCTGAAGCAGAACAAGTTTATTTTTAAAACTACTATAACTAGAAAAGCGAAGCTTATTTAGTTCTTTGAAAGCGACCCCTATATATTCATTTTCTAAAAAACTGAATTTATCCAGTTCGAGTACTTTTTCAAAAGGATAGATAATAATAGCATCTGAAATTAGAGGAGAATGATCTGGGAATTTAGTTTTATCGTGTAAATGCTTAGATAAGAAACTATTAATATTTAAAAATCCATTATTATTTTGTGCAAGCATGACGTAGCACTGTCGCATACCATTTCTAAAATCTACACCTACTACAGGCTTTATTTTTTTTCTTTAGCCTTACTAATAAACTTTAAGCAGGCAGAAGTGTTATTAATATCTGTGAGCGCAATACAGCTTTGCTTATTTTGAATAGCAAGATCAATTAACTCTTCTTCTGAAAGCGTACCATATCGTAGACTGAAATACGTATGACAGTTTAAAAACATAATTAAATTATTTGCTTAATTAGAGATGTGTCTTATTGATGCCTATGAGCTAAAACTATAGGAGGCTGGCCATTAAAGGGATTTCCCTGACCACCTATAGTTCTGGAGCCTTCTCCCATAGTAGCAGCTCTCATTACGCTGCGATCGCCATAGCGTATACGTATTTCATCCATAGCTTTATATAGACTTACGGTACGGTTTGTATTTTCAAAAAGATCTATTTGATAATGACCTTCAGTAAGGCCGCTAAAGCGAACACCCACCAGCCTAATAAGTAATCTCCTATTATAAAGTTTTTCAAAAATCTCTAATACCTGGGGTATCAAATTATGATCTGCAGCAGTGTATGGTATTTTTAGTTGCTTAGAAAAAGTTTGAAAATCTGAATACCGAACTTTAACCGTAATACAAGAAGTTAATTTATTACCACGACGCAACTGAAAAGCCAGGTTTTCAGCCATTGCATGAATAGTTGTTTTCAATTTATGTATATCTGTGGTATCCTGTCCATAAGTGCGCTCACTTGATATAGATTTACGCTCGTGGTATTGAATAATAGGAGAGCGGTCTATGCCATTTGCGCGTTCCCAAATTACTCTCCCGTTTTTACCAAAAACGGAGATCATCATCTCAACCGGCATTTGCTGAACAAGACCTATGTTCTTTACTCCAAGATTGCAAAACGTACGGAAGGTTTTCTCGCCCACCATAGGTATTTTTTTTATAGAAAGCGGTTCAAGAAATAGTTTTTCATAACCAGCATCAACTTTAAGCTGACTGTCTGGCTTCGCTTCATTAGTAGCAACCTTAGAAACTGTTTTGTTTACAGAAAGTCCAAAAGAAATAGGAAGTCCTGTTTCTCTAATTACTTTTGAACGTAGTTCTTTAGCAAACTTGTAGCAACCAAAAAAACGATCCATACCGGTGAGATCTGCATAAAATTCATCAACACTCGCTTTTTCTAGAATAGGAACTTCTTGCTGAAGAATATCAGTAACCATTTTTGAATACTTTGTATAGGTGCCGGCATTCCCTCTTATATAAAATGCTTGTGGTAAAAGTTGCCTTGCCATTTTAATAGGCATTCCTGAGTGAACACCGTATTTTCTTGATTCATAACTTGCTGCGCTTACCACACCGCGATCTCCAGTGCCTCCTACTATAACAGGTTTTCCTATGAGTTTACTATTCGCTAAGCGTTCACAAGAGACAAAAAAAGTGTCAAGATCAAGATGTAAAATATTTCGATTCATAAAATTGGAATTATTACAAAAATATGGAAATATTCCTAATTTTAGGAAATAATCTGATTTCTGAATAGTTAATTATTCAGTTTTAAATTATTAGAAATTTTTTAAGTTATTCAGAAATAGGAAGTTGTTTAGGTTTTATGTGTTCATAAGTTTCTTGAATGAGTGCTTTAGAATATTTACGTTCTAAGCGTCTCAATGTAAAATGTGCAGTTGCCATTTTTTGAAAATGAGAAATAAATAAGACATTGATAGACGCACCAGCAGCAGCACCTAATACAGGAATTGCCTGAGCAGCAAATTTCTCACTTACCTGTACACTAAAACGTGCCGCAATCTGATTAATAAGTTTTGCTAGTGGTGCAGCTGTTTGAGAAGCTAGTGCTTCAATTATATTTTTGGTACCATTTTCTGCAATATAAACACTGGTTTGATTCATTGCTGTATGCAGTGCCGCCCGAGTAGCATAATAACTTGTATCTAATTCGTCATCATCGTCAGATGTCCCACCTAATGCGAAAACCTGCAGACACGCTAATTGTGTATTTATATTGTGAATATCTTCTCCCTGGCTTCGCGCGATATCCATAATAGATCGCATCATAAATTTTGTAGAAATCAATAAGTCTGCAGTAAAACCAGCGACCCCAAAAAAACCACCTGTAGCACCAGAAAGACCGGTTACCACTTTGTAGGTAATGTTTGAAGAGGGAGTGTATTGTCTTCCTTTATTAAGTGTTTTCAAATTTGCCTTTACAGAAAGTTGAAGGGCTTTTTGAATAGTGCTGCTTATTTTGTCCTGATATTTTTCAGGAAGTAATGTCAAGCCAGAATCTATAGGTGTTCCTATAGTGTTTAATGCACGCATTAAAAAGGAAACTTCATCAAGGTCTTTTTTAGATTTTTTGATGAGAACCAAATCTTCTAAACTTATTTTTTCTAATTGTGCTAAATGCGTCATTGTTTTTAGTTCTAGTTAATTTACTACTGAAGAATTACAAGTTTAAAGTTTTTTCTACGTAGCTTAAATTTTCTTTAAAGGATTCTTTAGTAAACTTATTTATATAAACGGGAACGATTTTTTGAAGCTTTTGTTTTGTTTCAGCAGAACTTAGGAGTTCTGGAAAGGCTTTTTCTAAAACATCTAAGATAATTTTTACAGCTGTAGAAGCTCCCGGTGAGGCTCCCAACAAGCAGGTGATTCTGCCGTCTTTACTACTTATTACTTCGGTTCTAAATTCTTAATTAACTTCTTTGCCTCGTTCAATACGTGAAGCAGCCATTTTCTCATTGGTATTGCGATCGTGCATCATTTACGGAAACTATTCTTTCATCTTATTCTCATCTTCTGTAAAATCTATGCTACCAAACATAAAATGTGACTTCATAGTTTCAAAACGCTTCTTGAGATAGGCGACATCATTAGAACCGGTGATCAAGCTGCGATGTGGGACATTCGAAATAAAAGTTGAGGGGTCTTTAATATGGTTTTCAGTTACCAGAAAGAACCAGAATTTTTTAAAAATTCCAAATTGATTGCAGATAGCAATAGCTTTACTTATATCTATTGACCCATCTTCATTTTGTAGTGTATAATTGAGTTCGCATTAAGCAGAATGACCGGTATCTGCATTATTTCAGACAGCACTGCTTTTTAAAGCAACATCCTCAAGACACTCTAAGAAGAGAATTTTAAGTTCTGGTTTTACAAGCCTGGTAAGTAACGCCAGTATTGCACTCATAATCCCACCACCCACACAAATTAAATCGTAATGTGTACTTACATTTATCTGGTCTTTACTCATCTTATTTTCGGTTAAAATTAGAAAAGTATAAGGTTAATTTATGGCAAGGATTTGTTAATAGTTAAGAGGGAAATTGTGATAAAACAAAAAACCCCGAAACATAAGTTTCAGGGTTTTGTTGTGGTACCTCCAGGAATCGAACCAGGGACACACGGATTTTCAGTCCGTTGCTCTACCAACTGAGCTAAGGTACCTCGCCTAAGCGGCTGCAAATATAAAATCAATTTTTAGATTGCACAACCAATTTTAGGAAAATTAATGATTTTTTTTTGTGAGCTTTTGCTAAATGTGTGAGCACGAGGCTTTGAGTATTTGTATTATTGCAAAAAAAAATCAGCAATGATAAATCTGGCAATCGATTTAGGTAATACCCGCATTAAGTTTGGACTATTTGATCAGAATATTTTAAAAAGTAACTGGGCTGGTAGTGTTGATGCTGCAAAAACCCGATTTGAACAAATCATAAAAGAATTTGAAATAGATCATATTGTAGTTTGTGCCACAGGCAATTCAAAAGATTTTGTCACGTTTATAGAAAATAGGGGTCTTTCTTTTGAATTAATATCCTCACAAACACCTATGCCTTTTAAAAATGGTTACAAAACTCCACAAACACTAGGCCTAGATAGGATGATTTTAGTTGCAAGTGCACATGAAGATTTTTCTGGTGAAAATGTATTAATCATTGATGCCGGCACATGTGTTACATATGATTTTAAAGATGCGAGTGATACCTATCAGGGAGGTTCAATCTCTCCGGGTTTACAAATGCGTTTTAATGCGATGCATAAGTTTACTGCACGATTGCCACAATTAACACCTGTAGAAACGGTAATTGATGTAATAGGTAAAGACACAAATGAGGCAATGCAGTCTGGTGTTGTGAATGGTTTAATAGCTGAAATAGACGGTCTAATAGACTGGTATAAAGTAAAATTTGAAGATTTAAAGATTATTTTAACAGGAGGAGACGGGCTATTTTTGTCTGGTAGGCTAAAAAATGGCATCTTTGCCAACTCAAATTTTCTCCTGAAAGGACTGAATTATATAACAGTATTTAATAAAAGTTAATGATAAAAAGATTTTTAGTAGTTGTTTTGGTTTGTATCTCGGCTTCTGCGTTCGCTCAGGAAGGTAATTCTTCACCGTATTCTTTTTACGGATTGGGGATTTCGAACTTTAAAGGTTCAGTAGAGAATCAAGCAATGGGAGGTTTGAGTATTTTAGGAGATAGTACCCATATAAATTTTAGAAATGCAGCTGGTTATGGTGCCTTAAAGTTGACAAACTTTACGATTGGTGCTAATCATAGAGAAACAGATTTAACCAGTAATGGCGAAAACGGTCATACTACTTCTACTACAATAGATTATTTGGCCCTGGCATTTCCGGTTTCTAAAAAATTAGGAGTAGGTTTTGGTTTAGTTCCCGAAACTTCTGTTGACTATCAAATATTAAATGCGGGCGAAACAAGCCTTACTCAATATTCTGGTAGAGGTGGAGCTAATCGCGCATTCTTAGCAGCGGGTATTGAGATTTTTAAGGACTTCAGATTGGGAGCGGAAGGAAGTTATAATTTCGGAAACATTCGTAATGAGATTATTCAGGTAGATGAAGGTCAGCAATATAGTGTGCGTGAAATTGATAGGTCTGATATTCAGGGATTAACTTATAATTTTGGGGCTCAGTATGAAGCTACATTAGCAAAAAAATATAAAGTTTATTCTTCAGTAAGTTTTCAGCCGGAGGCTAGTTTAACATTAAGTAATGATAGATCATTACAGTCTGTTGTTTATTCACAAACAGATAAAGCAGTTGTTAGCGTTATAGATTCTCAAGATACTAATTTAGCAGATACAGAAAGTATTGTGCCTAATATGTATTCTTTTGGATTAGGGTTTGGAGAGACTAACAAGTGGTTCGCTGGGGGGCAGGTAGAGTTTCTAGAAAGCAGTAAATTAACTAATAGATCTTTTATTACTCCTGAGGCTACTTACGATGATTCATTTAAATATCGTTTAGGAGGATATTTTGTTCCAGACTATAATTCCATAACAAGTTATTGGAGTAGAGTTACTTATAGGCTAGGTGCTCGATATGAAGAATCAGGTTTGATGATACAAAATGAGTCTATTGATGAGTTTGGCATATCTTTTGGTCTTGGATTACCGTTAGGACGAGGATTTAGTAATGCCAACTTAACTTTTGAATACGGTCAACGCGGAACAACAAACGCAGGCTTAGTTAAAGAAGATTTTTTTAAAGTAGGCCTTAGTTTGTCATTAAATCCACTTAGACCGTGGTTTGTGCCTAACAAATACAACTAAAATTATTAATATTGCTTTTAAACCATTTAATGATGAAAACTAAATTAACATTACTATTTATAGCCCTTGTAGGAGCAGTAAATTTCGTTAGCGCTCAAGCTACTGAAGAATGCGTTACAACAATGTCTATTTTTTCTGAGCACGCAAAAGTTAAAAATTACGATGCAGCTTATGAGCCATTTATGAAATTGCGTAAAGAATGTCCTACTACTTCTTTTGCGTTGTATCAATATGGAGAGCGTATCTTAAAATACAAAATCGAAAAAACTTCAGGAGCTGAGCAAATGGCTTTTCTTGAAGATTTAAAGAAAATGTATCAAGAGAAGAAAACTCATTTTGCTGCAAAAACTAATGAAGGTGAAGATCTTGCCGATGTAGCAATTATAATGTATGATAACAAAATAGGAACTGCTCAAGAGCAATACGCTCAATTTAATAAAGCCTGGGAAACTGATAAAGCAACATTTACAAATGCAAAAGGTTTATACGAGTACTTCGTAGTAGCTGTTGAGTTACAAGAAGCAGGTTCTATTGAGTTGCAGGAAGTTTTTGATATGTATGATAAAGTACAGGAAAAAATCACTGAAGAGCAAGATGGTTACGCTAAACGTATGGAAACAATCTTAGAGAAAAAAGAGGCAGGTACTGCACTTTCTGCTCAAGAGAAAAAACTAGAGCAGGTTGCAGAAGTAAACCTAGATAACTACTCTAAAGTTTCTGCAGGTATCAATCAAAAATTAGGAGTTTTAGCTGATTGCGATCGTTTGGTTCCTTTTTATGAGGCTGCTTGGGAAGAGAAGAAAGGTGATGTGACCTGGGTTAAAAATGCTGCAGGACGTTTAGTTTCTAAAGAATGTACAGATAGTCCGCTATTTGTAAAGTTAGTTGAGCAATTAAATACATTAGAGCCTTCTGCAGAAACGTCTTATTACTTAGGTCGTCTTGCAGAGCAACGTGGTGAAAATGCTAACGCATTAAAATATTATGAGGAGTCTGCAAATCGTCAAACAGACCCTTCTAAAAAAGCTAAAGTATTTTATCAGTTAGCTGAGAACTTTAGAAAAAAAGGAAGTATGAGTAATGCACGTAGCTACTACTTAAAAGCTGTAGGAGCAAAACCTTCAATGGGTATTGTGTATCTTAAAATTGCAGATATGTACGCTGGTAGTGCAAACAGCTGTGGAGATAGTGTATTTAATAAAAGAGCAATCTATTGGTTAGCTGCAGATATGGCTGCTCGTGCAGGAGCTATTGATCCTTCTTTATCTAGTGTTGCTCAAAAAACTGCCGCTGCTTATAGAGGTTTAGCTCCAGATCGTACGATGATTTTTAACGCTGGTAACGCTGGTCAACGTATTAACTTTAGCTGCTGGGTAGGTGGCGGAGTTACCGTTCCAAATTTATAAGTGAGTACATCACATAAACATATAATCTTAAACTTAGTCACAGCATTAGCTGTGACTTTGTTTTTTAGTTGTGGTAACAGCTCAGAAGAATTACAAAAGTTCAATCAGCGCACAGATGGTCCTTCTGCAGAAGGTGAAGGCGTTGTTTTAAAATATACAGATTCTGGTAAAGTAGTTGCTACACTAAAAACACCATTGCTTATAGATTATGGCTTATTAAACTTTCCGTATCAAGAGTTTCCTAATGGTGTAGAAGTTACTTTTATAGATGACGCTAAGAAAGAGAATTATATTACGGCAGATTACGCTATTAGATACACCCGCACAAATTTAATTGATATGCGTAAAAATGTGGTTCTTATAACAAGCGATTCCACGCGGTTAGATGCCTCTCAATTGTTTTGGGATCAACGAAATAAATGGGTTTTTACAGATAAGCCTTACACTATTAAGTTTCCTGATAATTCCTATAATAGTGGAGATTTATTTGACAGCAGTGAGGACTTCAAAAATTTTATATCTTTAGATAATCAAAGTAGAATGTATGTTAAAGAAAATCCAGATTCTACTAAAAATGATAGCTTATTATAATGTCTAAGTACTTTAAATATTTCGAATACGCCTACTTAATTTTTGCTGCACTGTTTTTATTTGAAGCGGTAAGAGTATGGTCTGTAGAGCCTAGTAAAGCTTATCTTTATTTGTTTTTCGTAGTAATTGCCATAGGTATGTACTTCTTTAAGCGTCGCTTTAGGAAAAAGTATGAACAAGGCAGTCAGAAATAATATATGGAAACAGAAATTCTGATCATTGTAGTTTCCTTAATTCTTTCCGCATTTTTCTCGGGTATGGAGATAGCATACGTTTCTTCTAATAAGATTCATATCGAGATAGAAAAAAAACAAAATGACCTTATTGCTAAAGTTCTTACCCGTTTAACCGAAAAACCATCTAAGTTTATTGCGACCATGCTGGTGGGAAATAATCTGGCACTGGTAATCTATGCCTATTTTATGGGCGATCTTTTACAGGCTTGGTTAGAGGGTGCAGATTTTGGTTATGCCTGGCTTACTAACTTTTTTGTAGAATTTAGTTTGCTAACGCAGACAATTATTTCTACACTACTTGTGCTATTTACTGCAGAATTTTTACCTAAAGTATTCTTTCAGATTTATGCAAACTCACTGCTAAAGATTTTTGCGGTTCCTGCATATCTATTTTATGTTGTTTTTAGTTTCTTGTCAACTTTTATCATCTGGATTTCAGATTTACTTTTAAAGAAATTTTTTAAAACTGATGGTGACGAAGTCCAATTGGCTTTTACTAAAGTTGAATTGGGGAATTATATAAACGAGCAAATAGATTCTTTTGAAACTAATGAAGAATTAGATTCTGAAATACAAATCTTTCAGAATGCCTTAGAATTTTCAGAAGTTAAATCACGTGAAGTAATGATACCGCGTACCGAAATTGTAGCGGTTGAGAAAAATCAATCTCCTTCAGATTTAAATAAACAATTTACAGAAACTGGGCTTTCAAAAATACTGGTATATCAAGACTCTATAGATGATATTATAGGATATGTACACTCATTTGAACTCTTTAAAAAGCCGGTAACCATTACAGATGTATTGATGCCTGTGATCTTTGTGCCGGAAACCATGCTTGTAAAAGATGTTTTAAACATACTTATTAAAAAGCGTAAAAGTATGGCTGTAGTTATAGATGAATATGGCGGTACAAGTGGTATGATGACGGTTGAAGATATTGTAGAAGAGTTATTTGGCGAGATTGAAGATGAGCATGATAGTGTGGTTCTTATTGAAGAGGTTTTAGAAGAAGACACTTATAAATTTTCAGCACGACTTGAAGTTGATTATTTAAACGAAACCTATAAGCTAGAATTGCCTGAAGATGAGAATTATGAGACCCTTGGAGGACTTATAGTAAATCATACTGAAGGAATTCCTGAAGAAGGTAATATTGTGGATATCGAGGGGTATCAATTTCATATTATTCAAACCTCAAATACAAAAATTGAATTGGTAAAGGTACGTGTTGTTGAAAACGATTAATACCTAGATTAATAACTCTTTTTATTTTGCTGATTTTACATTTCATTTTTTCATTTAAAATGGTATTTTCGCCCACTATTTGACAAACACATAAACAATGGCAGTTTTAAACAAGATTAGACAACGCTCGGTATTCTTAATTGCAATTATAGCTCTGGCTTTATTTGCATTTGTACTGGCAGATGTGCTAAAAAACGGTGGTTTTTCTACTCAAAAATCACAACGTATTCTAGGTTCTGTAAATGATGAGGATATAGAACAGCAGGAATTTGCTGGGCTGGTTGAAAGCCAGACTGCGCGTTACGGGGCGGGCATTACTACAACACAGGCAGTAAATGCTGCTTGGGAGCAAGAAGTGCGTCGTATTTTACTTGATGAGCAGTATGAAGATTTAGGTATTACTGTAGAGCAAGATCGTATAAATAATTTGTTGAAAGAGGCATTGCAAAACGATCCTAACTTTCAAAATGAC
Organism: Leeuwenhoekiella sp. MAR_2009_132; assembly: GCF_000687915.1. NCBI lineage: Bacteria > Pseudomonadati > Bacteroidota > Flavobacteriia > Flavobacteriales > Flavobacteriaceae > Leeuwenhoekiella > Leeuwenhoekiella sp. MAR_2009_132. The sequence goes on along the minus strand of NZ_JHZY01000004.1, from coordinate 613,265 downwards.
GGTGTTTTTAGTGAGCAAAAGTTACGTGAATATGTAGCGACTTTAAAATCTACAAATCCTACAATGTATGCACAGTGGGTAGATTATGAAAAGCAATTAGCAAATAACGAACAACAACAAATATATTTTAGCCTTATTAAAGCTGGTTTAAATACAAGCTTTAAAGAAGGTCAAATGGCTTACGAGTTAGAAAATAATCTTAGAGATTTAGAATATGTTCAGGTTCCTTATACTTCTATTGCAGACGATCAGGTAACAGTTTCTAAAGAAGATATTGCTGCTTATCTTGAAGATCACAAATCTGAATTTAAATCTGAAGCTACCAGAAATCTTCGTTATGTAATGTTTTCTGAAGCGCCTTCGCTATCTGATGAGGAAGCTTTAAAAGCAAGCGTTGCTTCGCTTTTAAATAAGCGTGTAGAATATACGGCTGCCACAAAAACAAATGATACCGTTAATGGCCTGGCAGCAACTACAAATCCTGAAGAATTTGTAAATGAATACTCAGATTTACGATATTCAGATGCTTATTTATTTAAAAACGAATTGCCTGGTTCTGTAGGAGATACTCTTTTTGGTCTAAATGAAGGTTCTGTTTATGGTCCTTACAAAGACAATGGGTATTACAAAATTTCAAAAGTAGTGGGTGTAAGTCAAATACCTGATTCTGTAAAAGCGTCTCACATACTTCTTACCTATGAAGGCCTTGCAAATGCTGCAAGCCAAACACGATCTAAGGCAGAAGCTAAGAATTTAGCAGATAGTCTTGCTTCAGTAATAAAAGCAACGCCATCTAAGCTTGCAGAATTAGCTCCTGAATTTTCTGCAGACGGCAGTAAAGAAAAAGGTGGTGATTTAGGTTACGCTACTAAAGGAAGATATGTTAAGCCTTTTAATGACTTTATATTTAATGGCAATACAGGAGAAGTAGGAGTTGTAGAATCTCAATATGGTTATCACGTTATCAAGATAGATGATCAGAAAAATAAGCAACGCGCTATTAAATTAGCAACAGTTGCAAAAGAAATAGAGCCATCTCAAGAGACAATCAATGAAGTTTTTAATGCTACTACAAAATTTCAAATGGCTGTTTCAGACGATAAAAATTCATTTGAAGATGCAGCTAAAGCTGACAACTATACGGTAAGACCTGTAAATAGCATTAAAGCGTTAGATGAGACATTACCAGGACAGGGTAGTCAACGCGAGATTATTCGTTGGGCGTTTAATGAAGAAACTAAAACAGGAGACGTGCAGCGTTTTAATGTAGAAGGAGGTTACCTGGTAGTACAGCTTACAGCTAAAACAGAAAAAGGATTAATGCCGGTAGATCAAGCTTCTCCGCGAGTAACTCCAATAATTCGTAATGAGAAGAAAGCTGAACTAATTAAGAAAAAAATTACTGGTAAAGATCTTAATGCAATTGCTTCTGCAAATAATGTAAGCGTTCAAACTTCAAATGGAGTAAATCTTAAAAATCCTACTTTAGCAGGAGCAGGTACAGAGCCTAAAGTTATGGGTATTGCTTTTGGTCTTGATAAAGGTAGTGTCTCAAATCCTATTGCAGGAGATAAAGGTGTTTATGTAGTGAAGGTAGTAAATGTTACTCCTGCTCGTAAGCTTGATAATTATGCGAGTTTTGCGATACAAAAAGATAATGCAGATAGGGCTAATGTGAATTTTACTGTTCTACAAGCATTAAAAGACGCAGCTAAAATTGAAGATAAACGAGCTGATTTTTATTAATCAGTAACATAGAGTACAAAAAAAAGAGCCGTTTTTAAAACGGCTCTTTTTTTTGTATAAAATTTAGCTTCTAATATGCCATATCACTGTAAGAAATTATTGTGTGGTATTCTTTATTTCTAAAGTAGTCAAGATCTTCCTGATTTGCAGTTACAAGAATAAAATCACCGCCCCAGCCTCCCAGACTTTTAATGCTTCCGGGGTAATCTGCAAATAATTGCTGCTTTATAGTTTGGGTATTTAGTACTGAAGCAATAATGCGCTCGTGAGCGTCTATAAGCGCCCTAAAACTGAGTAATTCTTCACAGATGAGCAATGTTTCGCTTATTCCGGAAACCTTGTTAATCGCGCTCTCCAGGCTTTCTTTAGGTTGTTTTCTATAATTTGATATTGCGTCTCTGCTGTTTTGTTTTTTATTGAGATGTATAAAATATAATTGATCTCTAAATGGTGGATTAAACTGTGTTTGTAATACGCGGGGTTTTTGTTCTTTGAGTTGGTACAGAATTGGAGTGTGATTACTTGCGCAGGCAATGTCGTAGCCGCTGCCACCAAATGTTAGATTTAGTAAGGCATATGCATCTACTTCTGCCCATTCTGCGAGTGTATAAATAAGTGTAGACGAAGAGCCTAGTCCCCAATTACTTTCAAATTCTAAAGTGGTGGTTACTTTTATATTTTTAGCATCTCTTAAAAATTGCGGATTTAAACTTCGTGCTGCCGCAAGTAGTTGAATTAAACGGTCTTTAGGGTCTGCGGGTTGTTCGGGTAGTGATTTATTTAAATCTTCATAGGTTAGATGCGTAGTAAACCAGAGTTCACCAGAAGACTTAAGACTTACCCAGGTTATTCCTTCGGTATTTAAATCTTCTACAACCAGACTTTGTCCTTTTTGAGTAGGTATAGCCAGTGCTAGAGCTCCATCTAAAACAAGATATTCTCCAGTTATGAGAAGTTTTCCGTGGCCGTAAAATCGCTTACTCATATTATTTCTTAGATTTTTGAGGTTGTGATGTTATAAACTGCTGAAGATTATAAATAGCCTCAACAGCTTCGGTAGAAGCTGTATTCATAAGTATTACAACTGCTATATTTTTATTTGGTAAAAGTACAGTATGGCTGTAGTACGTACCTGCACTGCCATCATGAAAACTCATCTTTTCAGAATCCTTAATTACATTTCCCCAGCCATAAGCATAGGGGCTTTGACCAAAATGTAACCAATTATAATCATCTGCATTAAGATAAGTACTCGTTCCTAAAAGCCCGTTTAGATGTAGCTGTATAAATTTGCTGTAATCGAGTATATTCATGCTAATGTCTCCGGCACTAGACATATAATCTGGTAATTTATAATCGTGCTCTGGTGAGAGGGCTTCAAATACTCCCTTTTGATCCCAATGTCCCCAGGGATACGCAGCGTTTTCTTTATTGGGAAATCCTATGAAGTACTCTAAATCTAATTCCTGCATAGTCTGATCTACCAATTCCCGGTAGGTCTTACCCGAAGCACGTTCTAGCATTAAAGCTGCTAATACGTAACCAGCATTAGAGTAGGTGCCTTTTTTTACAGCTTTTTCGGTTAAAACACTTTTTGAAAACGAATATCTGTTTTCACTAATTGAACCTTTTAATATATTGAATTTTGTGAGCTCAGAGCCTTTAGTGTAAGGGCGTATTTGAGCATTATGCGATAATAGATCTCCTAAAGTAATATCAGAATAAACAGATCTACTTGTTGATTCTAGTTCTGGAAAAAGTTTGAAGAAAGGAGTTCCCCAACTTATTTCTCCTTGCTCAGTTAGGCGCATAGCAATAAAAGAAGTTATTGCCTTTGTATTAGATCCTAAATGAAATTTAGCATTTATAGAAATTTGCTCTTTCTTCGAAAACCTTGCTTTTCCATTTACATAACTAAAAATAGAATCTGGTGTAATTAAACTAACTGCAATTGCTGGTATTTGATGGACTTGCTGTGCTTGCTTTATTTTGATTTTTAAATCTTCAGAAAGTTCCTGAGCAGTGCACAGGTTTACTAGTAAAATAAAAGAAACCAGGCTAAAAGTTAGTTTCATAAGCTATTCGTTTCGAGCATTTTTAATAAATGAATCAACAGCACTATGGGTTACTTTGTGCGTTTTAAAATGATTTATTGCCTGTGCCTTTTCTGCATCTGTAGCCTCAAACTGATTCAACATATTCATAAGGTGCATTTTCATATGCCCTTTCTGAATTCCGGTTGTGGTAAGTGATTTAATCGCCCCAAAATTTTGAGCAAGACCTGCCACTGCGATGATTTCCATAAGTTGCGGTGCGCTAGGGTTGCCCAGCATTTCAAGATTCAGTTTTACTAACGGGTGTAATTTTGTAAGACCACCTACAGTTCCTAATGCCAGAGGTATTTCTATCCAAAATCTAAATATTCCATTTTCAACCGTAGCGTGGGTAAGACTTGAGTAGCTTCCATTTCTTGCTGCATAAGCATGAGCACCGGCTTCAATTGCTCTAAAATCATTTCCGGTAGCAAGAACGACAGCATCAATACCATTCATAATTCCCTTATTGTGAGTAACTGCGCGGTAGGTTTCTACCTCTGCGATACGTATTGCCTGTACAAATTTTGATGCAAAAACTTCAGGATCTATACCGTTTGCTTCTGTAAGTTCGCTCACCGCACAACATACTTCAGCGCGTACAACACATCCCGGTACATAATTAGAAAGAATGCTCATAATTACAACCATTTCTGCGTTACTTTCGGTAAAAGCTAAATGGTTATTAAACTCCCGTTGCCAGCTTTCTGCAAGTTGCTCAAGACACGAATTTATAAAATTTGCCCCCATGGCGTCCAGGGTTTCAAATGTTACATGCAGTTGATAATAGTTTTCTAAATATTCTGTTTTATTAACGAGATCAATACCGGTAATGCCACCGCCACGATTTTCCATAGAGGCGGTAAGTTCTTTGAGGTCTGCTAATAATGTAGCTTCTATATCATCAAAAAACTCATTTAATATTAGATTGTCACCTGCGTAGGTGAAGTGAACCTGTCCTATTTTTTGTGTACCTAATATTTCAGCTTTAAAACCACCTCGAGACATCCAGAATTTTGCAGCTTTACTTGCTGCGGCAACAACAGAACTTTCTTCAATCGCCATAGGTATTGCAAAGGTTTTGTTATTAATAACAAAATTAGGAGCAACGCCTAATGGCAAATAGTAATTTGAAATGGTGTTTTCTATAAATTCATCGTGCAATTGCTGCAACTTGGTATCAGAATTCCAATATTGTTTAAGCGTAGAAACCGCATTAGGTGAATCTGTTAAAAAATTATCTGCAAGCCAGTTTATTTTTTCTTCTTTACTTAAGCGGGAAAATCCTTGTATTGTTTGAGGCATAATCAGGTAAAAATATTGAAGCGTAAAGATACTATTTTGGCTCATGTATAAGCCTTTTATAAGCTTTGTTATATTTTAAGAGTAACTCATTTAGGAGTAAAGGAAGATTAAATACTTGAGGTTATTATAATGATACTCGCGTATTTAGCTAAAAGACTGCGTATTTAACAACGATAAGCAGGGTTTTTTGATTAATTTTTAGTAAAATTGGCGGTCTATTTTTAAGTTAAATTCCACTATGAATATAAAAAAAGTACTATTTCTGTTTGTATTAATTGCTACCGTAGCAACTCAGGCACAACAGAAAAATATTAGCGTTGAAGAAATATATAATGGCACTTTTAGAATGCAATACCTTGATAGGTTGCATCCTATGCAAAATGGTAAAGAATATGCGGTTTTAAATACAGACCGAAAATCTGGTATTAAAACACTTGATGTTTACAGTTATGAAACCGGTGAAAAGGTAAATACAATTATAAACTCAAGTGAGATTGAAGGCTTAGATTATTTTATAGGCTATACCTTGAGTGCTGATGAAACTAAAGTTTTGCTAAGCACAAACCTTCGTTCTATATACCGTCGTTCAAGTCTAGGTGTTTATTACGTATATGATTTGGTTTCAAAAAAACTTACACAGGTTTCAGATCAACCTATACAAGAACCTACGTTCTCACCAGATGCTTCTAAAGTGGCTTATGGCCTCAATAATAATTTATATGTAAAAGATATTGCTACAGGAGCAACTACACAGTTAACTACAGACGGTGTAAAGAATAAAATTATTAATGGTATTACAGACTGGGTTTATGAAGAAGAATTTTCTTTTGTAAGAGCTTTTGACTGGAATGCCGATGGAACTAAAATTGCTTTCATTCGTTTTGATGAGACCGAAGTTCCTGAATTTAGTATGGATGTCTTTGGGAGTGAATTATATCCTTCAAAAGATACCTTTAAATATCCTAAGGCAGGAGAAAACAATGCTGTGGTAAGTCTTCATATTTATGATTTGGCTACCACCGAAACTAAAGCTGTTGACTTAAGCGGTTTTCAAAATTATTATATTCCCAGACTAGAGTGGACACCAGATGCTAACGTTCTGGCAGTGCAAACAACAAGCCGCAAGCAAAATGATCTTAATCTTCTTTTTGTAGACGGAACTTCAGGTAAGGCAAAACTCATACTTTCAGATAAGGATGATGCTTATGTTGATGTAACAGATAACCTTACTTTTTTAGATAATAATGACTTTTTATGGACCAGTGAAAAAGATGGCTGGAATCACATTTATCACTATGACAAAAACGGAAAATTAAAGAATCAGGTTACAAAAGGTAATTGGGAAGTAACCAGCTATTATGGTTACGATGCTAAAAGTAAACGTGTTTTTTACCAAAGTTCAGAAAACGGTTCTATAAATCGTGGTGTATATTCTGTAAAAATAAATGGAAAGGATAAAAAAGCACTTTCAGCTAAAGCAGGTACTAATTCTGCAGATTTTAGTACAAACTTCACGTACTATATAAATAGTTTTTCAGATGCTTCAACTCCATATGTATTTACATTACACAATGCAAATGACGGAAAGCTAATACGTAAGATAAAAGACAATCAAGAGCTTAAAGATCAATTCTCTGACTATGTGATTTCTGAAAAAGAATTTTTCACACTTCCTATTAATGGTGAGGAGCTTAATGCATATATGATTAAACCGAAAGATTTTGATGCATCTAAAAAATATCCTGTTTTTATGACGCAATATTCCGGTCCCGGTTCTCAAAGTGTTGCAAACAGTTGGGATGGTGGTAATGGTTACTGGTTTCAAATGCTGGCTCAGGAAGGTTATATTGTAGTGTGTGTAGATCCTCGTGGTACTGGTCTTAAAGGAAGAGATTTTAAGAAAATGACGCAAAACGAATTGGGTAAATATGAGGTAGAAGATCAGATTGCTGCTGCAAAGGCACTGGGTAAACGCGATTATGTTGATGCAGATCGTATAGGAATCTGGGGATGGAGTTATGGCGGCTTTATGGCTTCTAATTGTATCTTTCAAGGAGCAGACACGTTTAAAATGGCAATTGCTGTAGCGCCGGTTACCAGCTGGAGATTTTACGATTCTATCTACACAGAACGTTATATGACAACGCCTCAGGAAAACGCTGGTGGTTATGATACCAATTCACCATTATCTCACGTAGATAAGTTAAAGGGTAAGTTTTTATTGGTACACGGTAGTGCAGATGATAATGTACATGTACAAAATACAATGCGTTTAATTGAAGCATTAGTACAGGCAAATAAGCAGTTTGACTGGGCAATCTATCCCGATAAGAATCACGGTATTTATGGTGGGAATACACGTTTACACCTGTATACAAAGATGACCAATTTTATTAAAGAAAATTTATAAAACAACCTAATGGCACAATCAGCACAATTTACCAAACAAAAAGAATTGTTTGGACATCCGGTAGGACTATACATTTTATTTTTCACAGAAATGTGGGAGCGTTTTTCCTATTACGGGATGCGTGCATTATTGGTACTTTATATGACTGCTTCAACTATTCAGGGAACAGATGCTAGAGGAACAGGATTGGGGTGGACAGATCAAGAAGCGTTGGCATTATACGGCTGGTACACCATGTTAGTTTATGTAGCATCAATACCGGGAGGTATGATCGCAGATAAATTAATAGGTCAGAAAAAGGCCGTTCTTTTAGGTGCTATAATTTTATGTATAGGTCACGGCGTTTTAGTGCTTACAGATGTCTGGGCTTTTTATACCGGTCTGGGTCTTGTAATTGCTGGAGTAGGATTATTAAAACCTAATATCTCTACAATGGTAGGTGGCCTTTACAGAGAAGGAGATATTAGAAGAGATAAAGGATTTAGTATTTTTTATATAGGTATTAATACAGGTTCACTAATTGCAACTTTAATCATAGGCTTTGTAGTAGCTGAATATGGCTGGCATGCAGGGTTTGGTCTTGCAGGTATTGCCATGGTTCTAGGGTTAATTGTGTATTTATATGGCCAAAAATATTTAAAAAACGTAGGAAGTTTATTAAAAGCTGAAAGTAAAGAGGACGAGATTTCCTACGGAAAACTTTATGGAGAACTATTTAGATCTCCAATGCAACTTGCAGTTACAGGTGTTTTAATAATTTTTTCAATTGTAGGCTGGTATTTTATGGACTGGGGATTTGGTCTTTTATTTTTATTTATAACAGCAATAGCCGCTTTAATGATGATGATCTATAAAGATCTTCCATCACGTATTTTTAAAGATCGTTTTATGGTCTTATTACTTTCTTTTATTATGACCATAATCTTCTGGGGCGCATTTGAGCAAGCCGGTGGATTAATGAATTTATATACAGATTCTAAAACAGACCGAATGTTATTTGGCTGGGAAGTGCCCACTGTAATGTTTCAAAGTTTAAATGCCGGTTTCATCATCATTTTTGCAACGATAGTAGCTAACTATTGGGCTAAGCGAAAGCTTAAAGGAAAAGAAGCTAGCTCAATTTTAAAAATGGCAATGGGTATTATTATAATGGGCTTTGGCTTCTTATTTATGGTATTTGCTGTTATGGAATTTGAGAAATCTGGAACTTCAAGTATGCTTTGGTTAGTTTTTGCATACCTGTTTCATACTATAGGAGAACTATGTATCTCGCCGGTAACGCTTTCTTTTATTACAAAACTCGCACCGGTTAAATATGCGTCACTGCTTATGGGTGTGTATTTTGCAGCCACAGGTCTTGGTAATAAAGTTGCAGGTCTTATTGGAGAATCAGCAAGTGAATTTGGTGAATACTCGGTATTCCTGGGTATTTTAATATTTACAAGTGCAATAGGAATTGTATTTATTTTAGCTTTAATACCATTAAAGAGACTTACGCACGGTGCAGAAGACAATGAGCGCGAGATTTTAGAGCAAGAAGATTATGAACTTGCAGATCCTAAAATCAATAATTAATTAGATTTAGATTAGGATGGCTACATCATCTACAGAACAATTTTTCAAAAATCCGGTGTTGGGTCATCCCGCCGGATTATTTGTTTTATTCTTTACTGAAATGTGGGAGCGTTTTTCCTATTACGGAATGCGCGCACTTTTAGTGTTGTTTTTAACAGCTTCTCTTTTTGACGAGGGATGGGCCTGGCCTCGGGAGCACGCACTGGCATTGTATGGTACCTACACGTCATTAGTTTATCTAACTCCTATTTTAGGAGGTTATATAGCAGATAAAATCATTGGTTACAGAAGAGCGGTTGTTATTGGTGCTTTGCTAATGACCCTGGGTCACGCCGCAATGGCGGTAGATACACATTTTGCTTTATATCTGGGTTTATTTTTCTTAGTAGTGGGTAACGGCTTTTTTAAGCCTACGATGACTTCTATTATCTCTCAGATGTATGAGAACCACGAGCATAAAAAAGATGGTGCTTATACCATTTATTATATGGGTGTAAATGCCGGAGCGTTTCTAGGTATTTTATTATGCGGTTATACTGGTGAACAATGGGGGTGGCATTGGGGCTTTGGTCTTGCCGGTGTTTTTATGTTTGCCGGTATGCTTCAGTTTTATTTTGCACAGAACATTTTTGGTGAAGTAGGTAAGAAGCCTGTGAAAACAAACGAGGATGAGGTAAGTTTTGATGCTTCCATAAAATTAAATCCGTTTTCGACTATTGATAAAGTATTTATCGCAATAAGTGCAATTATAGGTTTGGTATGGATTATTAACGACCCAATGTCTAAAATAGGAGGTACTAATGTTTTTGATTTTGAAGTAGGACCACTTTCCGGAAGCAACTTTATGATCTTATTTGCACTGGTCATATTTTTAATATTATTGGTTTCCAGAATCACTAGATATGCACCTCTAGTACGTGATCGTATGATTGCCGTTTCAATATTTGCCTTTTTCACTATATTTTTCTGGGCAGCTTTTGAGCAGGCTGGAGGATCGATGACCATTTTTGCTAATGATTATACAGATCGCGTTTTAGAAGGCAGTGCGGGTACTATATTCAGAATTGCAAATACGCTAATCACAATAGTCCCATTGTGTGTAATAACATGGGTTTTATGGATGCTTTTTAAACAAACCTTCGGAAAATATAAACTTGCAAATCTTATACTTGGAGGAAGTTTTGTCATTATATGGGCGTTAGTAATTACAATGCTTTATGAGCAATATACTGCTGAAGCACCAGAAGTACCAGCTTCATGGTTTAGCGTTTTAAATTCACTTTTTATAATAATATTCGCACCGCTTTTTTCAAAATTATGGGAGAGCAAATACAACCCAAGTGTTGCGGTTAAATATGGCATAGGTCTTATCTTATTAGGAGTTGGTTTTGCTGCGTTAGCTTATGGTGCAAGTGATATTCCACAAGGTGCAAAAATTGCAGCAGTTAGCATTATATGGCTTGTACTGGCCTATTTTTTTCATACTATGGGAGAGCTTTGTCTATCGCCGGTAGGATTATCTTATGTGAGTAAGCTGGTTCCCGGAAGAATGATTGCGATGATGTATGGAGTGTGGTATCTTGCAATTGCGATAGGCAATAAACTTGCAGGAAGCAGTGGCGGGATGATAGATCAAATTACGGCAGAGTACTCGCTATCTACATTCTTCTTATTATTTTTCTTTATTCCGGGTGGGGCGGGTGTACTTATTATACTCTTACACCCTTTATTGAAAAAATTAATGCACGGAATTCACTAAAACGGTCTGCTTTTTGAAATTCTCTTTTAAAATAATATTATGCAAAAATTACTAATAGCTGCATTTCTTATAGTTTTGAGTTCATCAGCTATGACTGCTCAAAAAGCAATTAAATGGATGTCTTTTAATGAAGCACTTAAAGCTCAGAAAAATGAACCTCGTAAAATTTTTATGGATGTTTACACAGACTGGTGTGGACCGTGTAAATTATTAGATCAGAACACGTTTCAGAACAAAGATGTAGCAGCATATGTAAATGCAAATTATTATGCAGTAAAATTTAATGCCGAAGGTACAGAGTCTATAAAATATCAGGATTTTACTTATACAAATCCCAATTACGATCCTAATAGAAAAGGGCGTAACAGTCAACATTTATTTGCTCATGCCTTAAAAATAAACGCTTATCCCAGTGTAGTCTTTTTTGATGAAAAAGGAAATTTAATTCAACCACTTCCTGGTTATAAAACACCGCAGCAATTAGAGATATTTTTAAAAATGATTAAGACTGATGCTTATAAACGCATCACAACTGCTGAAGCATGGCAAGAATACCAGTCTAATTTTGAAAGTAAGTTTAAAGGCTAAAATGCGTTTATTCTATTTTATAAAATCCCATATCATACGTATTGTGAAATGGGATTTTCTTTTTTCTACACGTAGCTTCCCAACGCATCACATAATTTTTGTAATTACTGCCGTCTGCAATTATTTTAACTTCAGGAAATTGATGTATCAATCGGTCAAGATTAATTCTGGGAGATTGACTTAAAATGATTAAATCTGGTTTTAAACCGGGAATGTCATAGATTCCAAGACTATCTATGCGTAGAATTTTCTTAGAGTTTACCAGATAGAAGTTGTTGAGAGGTCTACTTTGAACACTATTTATAAATTGATTTTCCTTAAAATTTTTGATAATAGATTCTGACATTTTTTTGTCTTCAGGTAAATAAAATAGAAGTTTTTTATTAGAATCTTGTTTTGCTAAAAGACTCGTATTGTATTGATGCAGTATGTAGAGCGAAGAGTTTGATTGTTGTTTTCTTAAAACTAGAAGGCCTGTAGGAAGCGCTATAAGTGTTATTAGAAATATACAAATACGTTTATAATTAATCTTATTTATAAGGTTTCCGAAGGAAAAAATAATTGCATACCCTATAAACACCAGTGTTATTGAAAAATAAATATTTGTGATTAGGAATGAGTCAAATTGAGCAAGGTAGCGTATTACCGTATTCAACAGAGTCAGCAAGAAATCATACGCCGAAGCAACAGGGGCAGGGAGCATGTTCAAACCAGCTAGAATAAGTATTACAATACCGAAAATTAGGAGAACACCTAGTACGGGTAGAATAATCATATTAGCCACCAGAAATAATCCCGGAAACTGATGGAAATAATACAGACTTAGAGGTAATACGCCTATTTGCGCAGCAATGCTTACTACAATAAGCTGCCAGTAGTATTTTAAAATTTTATTTTTGGGTTGCCATAACTTTTCAAATTTAGGATACAACCAAATGATAAAAAATACTGCGGTATAACTTAGTTGAAAACCCACTTCATAAATGAGTCCGGGGTTTATTAGAATTAATAGAAATGCAGATATAATTATTGCATTTAATGAAGCTTGCCGCTGGCCGAGTAGTGAGCCTAGTTGTATAAAGCTAAACATAGTTGCTGCGCGCAATACAGAAGGCGATGAGCCTGTAAATAGAGCAAATGTCCAAATGATAGCGATTACTAAAATACAGCGTAAAATCCGGCTTGTTTTGTAATTACCTAATGGTTTCAGTAAAAACTGAACAAGCAGCATGAGAATGCCCACGTGCAATCCTGAAACTGCGAGAATATGTATTACGCCCACATTACTGTAACTCTCTTGTAAATCGCTTGAAAGTTCTTGACGCTGCCCTAAAAGTAGCGCATTGAGTACAGCTCTAGAATCTTTATTAAATGAATAGTTATTTATTTTCTGCTGCAGATAAGATCGGCTATTAGCAGCATAACCTTTTAATGTTATTTCCTGTTTTTTGAGGTATATCAGTTCTTTAGACGTTGTGGTAATTTGTGCATAAATATGTTTCCTATTTAGATAAGCGGCATAATCAAATTGAAACGGATTGCGTGCTGGAGTAAGTTTTTCTAGCTTTTGATTTACATAGATTCTATCATCAACTTTTAATTTTGATCGTTGTGCTGTACTATCTTTTTTAATATTTAAAAGTACAAACCCCGTGGTAAAAATGGAATCTGTCTGATTTAGGCGTGCTATATATTTGCCGTCATAAAAGCCTGGCTTAAGTTCTTCAACAATAGTAAAAATTAAATTCTGAGAACTATTTGCTGAAGATACCTGAGTATAGTGATTAGTCTTTTTGAGCGGATCATTAAATTGAGTGACCGTAACCCCCAGACATATAAAAAGTAAAAATGCTAAAACACCTGTAATAGGATGCTGTGCTCTTTTTAGTTTTAGAATAAAATGTACAGTGGTAAAGAGAATTAGTATACCAGCAAGGAATAATAATAGTGCCTTATGAGATATTGAAAGATAAGACTCACACAAAATGCCGGTTAAAAGACCGGCAAGAAGTATAAGTATAGTAGTATTTATACCTTTCACAGATTAATCAATTCCTGAGTAAAGGAGGAATTAATTACAATACTACTCAAAAAATCAATTAGTTACATATATTTTCGGGCTTCTTTAAAAGCGTTATTCCAGTAACCTTCATTAAGAGAAGATACAATTACGCCTTGTGAAGTAGAGGAGTGTATAAATAAAACTTGCCCCGGTAAAACATCAACCACAAGACCTACGTGGTTTATATGTTTACTTTTACGACCAGTAACAAAAAAGAGTAAGTCTCCGGGTGTTACATTATCTGCTGCAACGCGTTCACCTTCTTCGGCCATAAAACGGCTTACTCTGGGTATTGCTACAGATTCCTGTAAAAATGCTGTGTAAATAAGACCGCTGCAGTCCATCCCTTTTTCTGAAGTCCCTCCATATTTATAAGGCGTACCCTCAAATTGTCGTGCATTGTTTATGATGTTGTAGCGTAATCTGTTTTCGTCTGCTACTTCAATTTCAGAGAGGTAAATAAAGTCTCGTTTAGTTGCCGGTTTACTTATTATAGGTTTTGTATCCTGCTGTACGTAACGTGTTTTTTTTGTAGGTTTTGTAGTCGTAGCAATACTTTTGTGGCTGCTTCCGCAGCTGATCACTGCTAGACTTAACAATAGGGTAAAAAAGACTCTGATCATAAAGCTTAAGAAATACTGTTAAAAATTAATTTGGCTGTCTTGTCGCTGGCTCCTCTTCCGCCTAAATTCTTCTCTAATTCATAATAAGAATTGAAAAGAGTGTTGCGGTTTTCGTCCTGCAAGATAGAGGTCAACGCCGTTTTTAAAGTTTTAGTATTGAACTCAGATTGAATGAGCTCTTTTACTACTTCTTTATTCATAATTAAATTAACTAAAGATATGTAATTGAGTTTAATAACCCGCTTCGCAATTTCGTAAGAAATTTTACCTCCTTTGTAACAAACCACCTCCGGAACTTTAAAGAGAGCGGTTTCTAAAGTTGCAGTTCCTGAAGTTACCAGTGCTGCGTAAGAAACGTCGAGTAAATTATAAGTTTGATTCATTAAAAGATGAACCCGGTTTTTCTGTAAAAAGGGTTCATAAAACGCTAAATCCTGACTGGGCGCGCCGCCTATTACAAACTGGTACTCTTTAAAATCTGGAGTTATACTAAGCATAATCTCGAGCATTTTCTGAATTTCCTGCTTTCGGCTTCCCGGTAAAAGTGCGATTATAGGTCTTTCATCAAGATTATGTTGCGCTCTAAAGTCTTGTGGTGAAATAGGATTGCGGCTACTTATCTCATCAATAAGGGGGTGTCCTACAAAGTGAACCGGAAAATCGTGCTTTTCCTCATAGAATTCTTTTTCAAAAGGGAGTATAACGTACATCGCATCAACATCTCTTTTAATAGCTTTTATTCTGTTTTCTTTCCAGGCCCAGATTTGAGGTGAGATGTAATAATGATTTTTATAACCTTTTACACGAGCCCATTCTGCAATGCGAAGATTAAAACCGGGATAGTCAACATAGATGATCACATCCGGATGGTAACTGGCGATATCTTTTTTGCAAAATGCAAGATTCTTAGTAATGGTACGCAGGTTCATAATAACCTCCAAAAAACCCATAAATGCTAAATCCCGGTAATGCTTAACCAGAGTGCCGCCTACTTTTTGCATTAAATCACCACCCCAAAATCTAAAATCAGCATTAGGGTCTTCAGCTAAAAGAGACTTCATAAGGTTTGCAGCGTGCAAATCACCACTAGCTTCACCGGCTATTATATAATATTTCACGGAATTTTGTTTAATTAATTATGCCTGTCGGAAAACTTAAGAAGTAAAACTCCATTTATTTAAAGTTGCTACAAAATCGTGTGCTGTAAGGTCAAACTGCACCGGTACCACCGAAACGTAACCATTTGCTAAAGCCCACTCGTCTGTATCGTTTCCTTTATCTTCATTTACAAACTCGCCACTAAGCCAGTAATAATCGCGACCCATAGGATTTGTACGTTTATCAAATTTCTCTTTCCATTGTGCTTTTGCTTGTCTCCCTACCTTTATTCCGCAAATTTCACTGGCTTTTAGTTTTGGGATATTTACATTGAGCACAACACCTTTTGGCAATCCGTTTTTGAGGACTTGTAAGGTTATGCTTTTTACAAAGGTATCACAATGTGAAAAATCTGCATCTATAGAATAATCAAGTAATGAAAAGCCAATTGCAGGAATCCCTTCTACACCGGCCTCTACTGCGGCACTCATTGTACCAGAATAGATGACATTTATCGAAGAATTTGAACCGTGATTAATACCACTTACACAAATGTCTGGTTTACGGTGCATGATTTCCTGTACGGCAATCTTAACACAGTCTGCAGGAGTACCAGAGCAACTGTATTCTTTATGGTTTTCATCTTGAAATTCCTTTACAGGATCACAATAAATAGTGTCATTTACAGTTATAGCGTGACCCATTCCGCTTTGCGGACTGTCAGGAGCTACGACAACAACATCACCTATTTCTTGCATGATGCTAATTAGTTTGCGAATGCCGGGGGCGGTGATGCCATCGTCATTAGTGATTAAAATTAACGGTTTTTGCTGAGCCATATAAGTTTTGCTTTCTAGTGCTAAAATACTAAATTACCGAGCCATTACACGGCTTAACGTTTAACAAATTATTAGCGTAAACTTAGGGTCGTGGCACGGTTTTTAATGTAGCTTGCTAGTAAAAAGAAGAAAATGCAACGAATTATGATAAAAAATGTGAAAGTTCTGGTTTTAGCATTATTGTTGGGAGCTGCGTCTTGCAGTTTTACAACAAATAATGAAGATCCGGGAAAAGATAAAGTTCTCATTAGTTTGATTTCATATGTTTTGGAAAAAGGACATTACGATGCTAAAGAATTTAATGATGAATTTTCAGAACAAGTTTTTAAAGACTTTGTAACGGCACTTGACCCATTAAAACGTTATTTTTTACAAAGTGACATTAAAGAGTTTGAGGTCTATAAATTTGAGATAGATGACCAGATACGTAAAGAAGATATTACATTTTTTGATTTAGCCTACACGCGTTTAAGACAACGTATGGAAGAATCTAAAGAGATTTATGTAGATATTCTCGATAAGCCTTTTGACTATACAGAAAATGAAACTATAGATACAGACTACGAGAATCTGGAGTATGCTAAAAATAGGAAAGAGCTTAAAGACCGTTGGAGAAGCCAATTAAAATTTAGTACGATAGGTGTGTATTACGACCGTATTGAAGAAGAAGCTAAGAAAGAAAAGGACTCGTCAGGATACAAAGCACTTAGTAACGTAGAGCTTGAAAAAGAATCTCGAGAGAGTACAAAAAAATCATATATAGAATATTTTGAATTTACAGATGATTTTGATCGCGAAGATTATTTTTCGGTATATATAAATTCTATTGTTGAAGAATTTGACCCTCATACAGCATACTTCGCTCCTGTAGATAAAGACCGTTTTGATATGCAGATGAGTGGTCAGTTTCAGGGAATAGGTGCTCGTCTTCAGAAAAAAAGTAACGAAATAAGTATTACTGAAGTTATTTCGGGAGGTCCTGCCTGGAGAGGTGAAGAGCTTGAGGAAGGTGATATTATTTTAAAAGTTAAGCAAGAAAAAGAAGAGGTTGCTACCAGTGTTGTTGGGATGCGTCTCGATGATGCGGTAGAGCTTATTAAAGGTCCAAAGGGAACCGTTGTTACTTTAAATGTAAAGAAGAAAGACGGGACAATAAAAAATATAGCAATCACACGTGATGTTGTAGAACTTGAGGAAACCTATGCAAAATCTACTACGGTAGAGAAAAATGATCGCACATATGGGGTAATCAATTTACCTAAGTTCTACTTTGATATGCAAAATGCAGAGGAGCGTAATGCAGCTACAGATGTAAAAAAAGAAATTATTAGGCTTAACGAAGAAGGTGCAGATGGTCTAGTAATAGATTTACGTAATAATGGTGGTGGTTCACTTTCTACAGTTGTTGATATCGCCGGTTTATTTATAAAAGAAGGACCAGTAGTACAGGTAAAATCTAATGGTGCAGAAAGCGAGATTTTACAGGATAAAGATCCTGAAATTATATGGGATAAGCCTTTAGTTATTTTGGTAAATGAGATTTCTGCTTCTGCAAGTGAGATTCTTGCTGCAGCAATGCAGGATTATAAGAGAGCAGTTATTTTAGGGAGTAAGCAAACTTATGGTAAGGGAACCGTACAAAATGTATATGACCTTAACCGCTGGTTACGTCAAAATGATTTAGGAGATATGGGTGCCTTAAAAATAACCACCCAGAAATTCTATCGTATAAATGGAGGTTCAACACAACTTGAAGGAGTGAAGAGTGATGTTGTTGTCCCAGATAAATATAGCTATATTGATATAGGAGAGAAAGATCTTGAGAATCCGTTACCGTGGGATAAAATTGCAGCTGCAGATTATAAAGTTTGGGATGGTTATATAGATTATGATCAAACGATAAATAGCAGTAAAAAAAGAATGGCTCAAAATGAGTATTTAAAACTTGTAGAAGAGAATGCTAAATGGATTAAGAGTAAACAAGATGATTCAATCTGGCCACTTAATTTTGATGCTTATAAGTCTAAAATGGAGATTAATGTAGCTGAAGCTAAGCGTTTCGATGGTTTGCGAGATTATAATTCAAATCTTACTTTTAAATCATTGCCTTACGAAACTCAATTATTCAAATCAGATACTACGCTTGCTCAAAAAAGAGAGCGCTGGCATGCAGAATTAGCCAAAGACGTTTATATGGAAGAAGCTATTAATGTTCTTGAAGATTTAAAAGTAAATAATATTAGAAGAAGCAAACTGGCTGACGTTAGGGATTAACCTATGGCAGATCATTCAAGTTCTTTATCTCAATTAGCGCTCCGGAAATTTTTAAAAAATTTCTGGGGCGTTTTGAGTTTAATATATATCGTCGTTTGCGGTTTAGTTGCTGTATTTGCTTATCTATTGGCTCCAGATGATACTCAGAATGCAAATCAAATGCATCTTTCGATTCATTCTAAAAAGCCCGGTTTTACGGTTACCATGTTAACTGTTCCGGGGTCTAGTAATAATAAAGAGGGTTTTTTAGAAAAAGCTTTTAATGGCAAGTCTAACACAGATACAGAAATTCCGATTTTTAGTTATAAAATTTTGGACACCGAAGTAGAGTATGTACCTTATACAGAAGATGGTGTCACCGAATTGACAAAAGCTATTCCATTATCAGATTTCAATCTACAAGCTTTAAATCAAATTGATTTTGAAGATCAGTTTATTAGCGAAAAAACATTTTTATTGGGTACAGATAAATACGGGAGAGATCTTTTAAGCAGAATGCTTATAGGAACACGTATCTCGTTTAGTATAGGTTTTGTTGCCGTCTTGATCTCCTTGATAATTGGTGTTTTTTTGGGGGCAATAGGTGGTTACTATGGCGGTAAACTTGATGCTTTCATAATGTGGATTATTAATGTCACCTGGTCAATACCCACCTTACTTCTTGTTATTGCAATAACATTAGCTCTTGGTAAAGGTTTTTGGCAGGTTTTTATAGCTGTAGGTCTTACCATGTGGGTTGAGGTAGCTCGAGTGGTAAGAGGGCAGGTTTTGAGTGTCAAAGAAGCGCAATATGTTACCGCAGCCAGAGCTTTAGGATATAAAAATATGCGTATTCTTTTTAAACATATATTACCTAACATTCTTGCTCCGGTTATTGTAATAAGTGCTGCAAATTTTGCAGGAGCTATTTTAATTGAAAGCGGTCTAAGTTTTTTGGGTATAGGAGCACAGCCACCCATCCCGAGTTGGGGAGCAATGATAAAAGATCACTATTCTTATATTATTTTAGGTAAGGCTTATCTTGCTATAATACCGGGCCTTGCCATCATGAGTTTAGTTATGGCATTTATGCTAATGGGTAATGCTTTACGTGATGCGCTAGATGTAAAAGGCGTTAATTAATAAGTTATGAGTAGAAAATATACCTATCCTTTTTTAATGATGTTCGCTATTGCTGCTATTTATGTAGGTGAAAAATACATAGAGAAGCAAGATAAAATAGAAGTTGTAGATGCCAGCAGAGTTGTTAAAGAGACTAATTTGAACTACTTCTTACCAGAGGCCGTAGCTAAGACTATAGTGCATCATACATATTATAGTCTAAGTTATAATGAGGAAGCAGAGCAGGCTGCCTGGGTTGCTTATACACTTACTAAAGATCAGCTGCATGGAGAAGACCAGTCAAGACCATATTTTGATGTAGATCCTGCCGTAAGTACTGGAGCTGCAAACTGGCGTAATTATAAAAATAGTGGTTATGACAGAGGACATTTATGTCCTGCAGGGGATCGTAAATTTAGTACTCAGGCGTATAATGAAACTTTTTTGACGAGTAATATTAGCCCGCAATTGCATGATTTTAATAGTGGCATCTGGAATCGTTTAGAGAATCAAGTGCGCGACTGGGCGAGTAAATTTGATTCTCTTACAGTGGTTACAGCCGGAGTTTTAGATAATCCCCTAGAAACAATAGGTAGTGAGCACGTTTATGTTCCTAAAGCATTTTATAAAGTGATATTGCGTAAAACTGATTCCGGGTATACGTGTATAGCCTTCTTAATTCCGCATAGCGAAAGCACAAAAAATTTAAACGAATTTGTAATTACACTTGATGCTTTAGAAGCTAGTACAGGAATTGATTTCTTTCCGAAGTTAGACGACTCAATCGAAAAAGCGATGGAACAAAAAACTAATCTCAGTGACTGGCAATTTTAAACTTTTAACTACCACTGATTTATTCTATCTGAATCGAGTTTAACGAAAATAAATAGTAAAATCGTGAATCCCCAAAGTCCCGAACCTCCATAACTAAAGAAGGGTAACGGTATACCCACGGTAGGAAAAACCCCGGTAACCATTCCTATATTTATTATAAAATGAATAAATAATATGCCGGCGATACTGTATCCATAAATACGGCTAAACTGACTCTTTTGCCGTTCTGCCAAAACGATAATTCGTAACATTAAGCCCACAAATAAGGCAATAACCAAGGTACTTCCTAAAAACCCCCATTCTTCGCCTACGGTGCTAAAAATGTAGTCTGTATGCTGTTCGGGAACAAAGTCACCTTTAGTTTGAGTTCCTTTTAAAAAACCTTTTCCGGTTAGGCCTCCATTACCAATTGCAATTTCAGATTGATAGGTGTTATATCCTATGCTTTTCATATCTACATCTTTACCTAAAACCACATTAAAACGGTCTCTGTGGCGCTGCTCAAAAACATTTTGAAATATATAGTTTACCGAAAAAACAAAAAGAATTGATACGATAGGGAGAATATAAAACAGGCGTTTTCCAAAACGCTTTTTACGATTCTTAAATAGCAATGCAAGGGCTATTAAAACAATTCCCAGAACCACCCACAAGGGGCCAAATGCCAATGTGAGTACAAATAAGGCTATGGTAACCGAGCCAATAATTAAATAAACACCAGATAAACCCTCTCTGTAAAGCGGAAAGAAAAAGGCAGCATAAACCAGAGCACTACCAGGATCGGGTTGAGGTACAATACAAATTGCTGGCAGGGCAATAATCACAAAAGCACGTAACTGATGCATAAATGATTTAACATCGGTTTGAATATCGCTTAAATATTTTGACAGCGCAAGGGCTGTTGCTGCTTTGGCAAATTCACTGGGTTGTATACCAAAACTTCCAAAAGAATACCAACTTGTAGCTCCGGAAATATTTTTACCAAATACGAAAAGTCCCAATAATGAGACAATAGATATGACATAAATCACACTTGCAAAACGCTCAAAAAACTTAGCGTCAAGTGATAGTATAAAAATTATAATGAGAAAACTTAGGCCTATAAAAAGAAGTTGTCTTGTAAATAAATTATCAAAGCTAAAAAATTCAGCAACCCCCGTAGGATCAACGGAAGCTGAGTAAATATTAAGCCATCCTATAAGAACTAGTGCTAGAAATAAAACAATTATAACCCAGTCAAAATTACCGTAAGCTTTAGAAAAACTATTCATTAAAGCTCTACTTTTTTAGGAACACCACTTATTTTTTTACCGTCGTTAATGGGAAACGGCTTTCCGCTAAGTGGTTTTGCATACTCGTCTTCAAGACTATTTGATAGAACGTATTCTTCAATATCTTTACGTGTGACCTCACCTTTAATGTATTTTTCGATCATTAAACTGGCAATTTTCCCTGCATATCGAGAACCCCAATATCCATTTTCTACAAAAACGGCTATTGCAATTTTAGGATTGTCTTTAGGTGCAAAAGCCACAAATATGGAGTGATCTGTCAATTGAGCTCTATGCCCGTCTATACGCGTATAATTTTCAGCAGTACCGGTTTTTCCACAAATATCTATACCGGGTATTTTAATACCTGCTGCTGTGCCGTAATTATAGGCACCAAACATACCTTCAACTACCGGTTCAAAATTTGAAGCATCTATAGTGGTAACGTTTTTAGTTCTATATTCTTCAGGTATTAACTCAGTTTGATGTTCTATACTTTTTAAAATATGAGGTGTGTAGAACCAGCCTCTATTTGCTATCGCTGCGGTTACATTTGCTAATTGAATAGGAGTAAGACTCACTTCTCCCTGTCCTATAGAGTTTGAGATTGTAGCTGTGCTAAACCATTTGTATTTTGGGTAATCGTAAGCTTTATTATAATATTTACTGTCAGGAATAAAACCAGGCTGACCTGTAGGTAAATCTGTACCCATATAGCCGCCAAGACCAAAACTCTCCAGGTGATTTTTCCAAACATCCATGCCTTCTTGAGGAGTGTTGTATTTTTCAATTACCCTGCGGTACACATTAGCAAAATAGGCGTTACAAGAATTTGCAATACCTGGTATCATACTTAGCGGACTAGGATGGTGGTGGCACCCTAATTTTCTACCGTGAGAACCGTAAAAGTAGCCGCCATGACATGAGAATGCTTCTTCAGAATCTACTACATCTTCCTGTAGTGCAATTAGTGCATTGAGTGTTTTAAAAGGAGATCCCGGGGGGTATTGTGCCTGTAAGCCTCTATCAAAAAGAGGTTTTGCTATAGAGTCGTAGTATAATTTTGTAAAATTTCTTGAGCGTTCTCTTCCTACGAGTAGTGCAGGATCAAAGTTAGGAGCAGAGATAAGTGCTAGTATTTCTCCCGAAGAAGGCTCAATTGCTACAATTCCGCCACGTTTATTGATCATTAAATCTTCACCATATTGCTGAAGATCAGAATCTATTGTAAGGGTCAAATCCTTACCCGGTGATGGTAAGGTGTCAAGGCTTCCATTTTTATAGGGGCCAATATCTCTATTAAAGCGATCTTTTTGTATGTATTTAACTCCTTTTACACCACGTAGAACTTCCTCATATTGTTTTTCAACGCCTGTTCTTCCTTTTAAATCCCCAGATTGATAGTAGGGGTTGTCTTCAATATCTTTGTAATTAACTTCGGCTATATAGCCTAAAAAATTTGCTCCGTAATCTATTTGATAATCCCTTAACGATCTCTTTTGAATAAAAAAGCCGTCATATTTACGCATCTTCTCCTGAAGGTAAGCATATTCAGATTTAGTAAGTTGGGGTATGACAATAGATGGTAATCGTGGAGAATAAACCCGGGCTTTTTTAAGTCGGTTTATAAGCATCTCCTTATCCATTTTTAAAAGTCCGCAAAACTCGAGCGTATCAAATGGTTTAACCTCACGAGGAATAACCATAACATCATAAGAAGGCTGGTTGCTTACTAAAAGATTGCCACTTCGATCATAAATATGACCTCGCTGCGGATAATCAAAAAAGCGTTTTATGGCATTATTTTCTGAAAGACTGGCGTAGGATGTATCTAATATTTGCAAATAGAATAGCCTTCCGGTGAGCAAAAAACCGGATATAAGTACAATTGAAAAAAGTAAAATTTTTCTCATTTACGCTTAAAGCTAAATAGGGTTATGAAAATCAAACAGAGCAGTACACTAAATATACCACTGAAGAACGTTTTCTTAAGTATATAGATTATGTCTGAGAAGTTAAAACTTTCAACAAAGAATAGTATGAGATGATGTGTAAAAACTAAAATACTTACGTACAGGAGGCGTTCTCCAAAATCTGCTTTAGTAACTTTTATTGCATTATACTCATAAGCTACACCAAAAATAGATTGTAAAATCCACGGCCTCAGATAAGCTATGGTTACACATGATGCCGCGTGCATACCACCACTATTACTAAACATATCTAATGTGAGTCCTAGTAGGAAGCTTAAGAAAATAAGTAAAGCTCTATTGTCACCTATAGGAAACATTAAGATGAACAAGACATATGGATAGGGATTAATATATCCCAAAAAATTAATGTTATTAAAAATGGCAACCTGTAGAAGTATTAGTAATACAAATCGCAGAATATTTGTGAATATGCTACTGCTCATCTACGGTCTGTTGTTCTAAAGTTTTTATCTCTTCGCTATCAAGATTTTCAATAACATAAACATAGCCTACGTTAGTCATGTCATTAAAAAGTTTGATTTTTATAGTATAGAAATTCTCGCTGGGATCAAGTTTAAAGTTGTCTATAGTACCTATTCCTATACCCTCAGGAAATATGGTTGATTTACCTCCTGTAACAATAGTATCGCCAAGAGCGACCGGTGCTTTTGATTGTACATCAACAAGATCAACAATATTGGGATCTCCTCCTTTCCAAACTAAAATACCAAAGTGATTACTCTTTTTTAGTTTTGCGTTAATTTGAGAATTGCTGTTTAAGATGCTTAAAACTGTAGCATATTTATTTGATACCCTATCAATAATACCTACCAGTCCTTTACTTGTTATTACACCAAGATCTTGTTTTATTCCTTTTTTTGAACCACCGCGTAGTGTAAGAAAGTTATCTTTTAAGTTGTAATTGTTATTAATTACTTTAGCTGTAGTAAAACGGTATAATGAATTAAATGCTAGTGTATCAAGATTTTGTACGTTCTTATCTGTAATATTATAAAGCCTTGAGCGCAGCCTGTTATTTTCTTCTACGAGTTGCTTATTATGAATCTTTAAATCAAAATATTCATAAATATCATCAAGGCCACCGTAAATTCCGCCGCTTAGAAAATTAGCAGAATTCACAAATTTACTACGGTGATACGAGTGTGACTGTATGGTAAAAACTAGAGATAAGAACAGCAAAAAAGCAAATAATAGAAAATTTCTATGCTTTATTAGAAAATTTACAATTTGCTGCATGAATCAATACCCTAATTATTTTACAAAAATACTCTTGAACTTAGCCAGGTTTTTTAGCGTAATACCTGTACCGCGCACAACGGCACGTAAAGGATCTTCAGCAATATAAACCGGTAAGTCTGTTTTTTGAGATAAACGTTTGTCTAACCCGCGCAACATACTACCACCACCTGCTAAATAGATACCAGTATTGTAAATATCTGCAGCAAGTTCTGGGGGCGTTTGCGAAAGCGTTTCCATTACGGCATCCTCTATGCGTAATATAGATTTGTCTAATGCTTTAGCAATCTCTCTGTAGGATATAGAAACCTGTTTAGGTTTACCTGTAAGGAGGTCGCGACCCTGTACACTCATATCTTCTGGTGGAACTTCTAAATCTTCGGTCGCTGCACCTATTTGAATCTTTATTTTTTCTGCACTACGTTCTCCTACATAGAGGTTATGTTGGGTGCGCATATAGTATATGATATCATTTGTAAATACGTCACCTGCAATTTTTACAGATTTATCACAAACAATACCTCCTAAAGCAATTACTGCAATTTCTGTAGTACCACCACCTATATCAACAATCATGTTACCTTTAGGTTGCATGATGTCTACACCTATACCTATAGCGGCTGCCATAGGCTCGTGTATAAGAAATACCTCTTTACCGTTAACACGCTCACAACTTTCTTTTACAGCACGCATTTCAACCTCTGTGATTCCTGAAGGGATACAAACTACCATACGCAATGCAGGAGCAAAAAGCCTTTTCTTAAGCGCAGGAATTTCTTTAATAAACATGCTTATCATTTGCTCACTAGCATCAAAATCTGCAATTACACCATCTTTAAGAGGACGTATTGTTTTAATGTTTTCGTGTGTTTTACCCTGCATCATTGCAGCTTCTTTTCCGGCAGCGATAATTTTATTAGTAACGCGATCTCTGGCAACAATAGAAGGGCTGTCTACAACAACCTTGTCGTTATGTATTATAAGAGTGTTTGCGGTACCGAGGTCAATCGCTATCTCTTCAGTTAGAAAATCAAAAAAGCCCATAGGATGTAAAGTGAGAGTGAAATATGATAATCAGGTTAGTCTTAAATGTACTGAAAAATTTCGTCTTAATTAGTGTTTAAAATGTCTTGTTCCGGTCATTACCATAGCAATATTATTAGCATTGCAATAATCTATGCTCAACTGATCTTTTATAGATCCGCCGGGTTGAATAACCGCTGTGATACCCGCTTTATCTGCTATTTCAACACAGTCAGGAAACGGGAAAAATGCATCACTTGCCATTACCGCTCCTTTTAAATCAAAACCAAAAGCAACCGCTTTATCTATTGCCTGGCGTAATGCATCTACACGAGAAGTTTGGCCAGTACCACTTGCGTAAAGCTGGTTTCCTTTTGCAAATACAATAGTATTTGATTTTGTGTGCTTACAGATTTTTGAAGCAAATATTAGATCACTTAACTCTTGATCTGTAGGTTTATTGTCTGTGGCTGTAGAAAGATCAGAAAGGCTGTCTGTGATAGCATCCTTATCCTGAACTAAAATACCATTTAAACAACTTCTTACCTGATCGTTAGGTAACGCTACAGGTTTCTGAACTAAAAGAACTCTATTTTTCTTTCCTTTTAAAATTTCAAAAGCTTCTTCAGAAAAACCGGGAGCAATTACAACCTCACAAAATAAAGAATGAATCTCTTCTGCTGTTGCTTTGTCGATTTCTGTATTTGATATTAAAATTCCACCAAAGGCTGAAACAGGATCTCCCGCTAAAGCATCAACATATGCCTGGTGAATTGTTTCTCGTTGAGCTAAACCACACGCGTTATTGTGTTTCAAAATAGCAAACGTGGGATTCTCATCTTTAAATTCTGCCATTAAATTTACAGCAGCGTCAACATCTAACAGGTTGTTATAAGAAAGTTCTTTTCCGTGAAGTTGATCAAACATTGCATTAAAATCGCCAAAGAATGTTCCTTTTTGATGCGGATTTTCACCATATCGTAATGTTTTTCCTTCGGTATAGCTTGCTTTGTAAACTACTTCTTCTTCATTAAAGTAGTTAAATATTGCAGTATCGTAGTGTGAGGAAACATTAAAGGCTTTTGCGGCAAAACGTTTGCGGTCTGTCAGTGTAGTAGTGCCTTCATTTGCACTTACCAGTTCAAGTACTTCCTTGTAATCATCTACAGAAGAAACGCATAACGTGTCTTTAAAATTCTTAGCAGCAGCGCGTATTAATGAAATACCACCTATATCAATTTTCTCAACAATATCTTGTTCTGAAGCTCCTGAGGCAACTGTTTTTTCAAATGGGTACAAGTCAACAATTACAATATCTAATTGCGGAATGTTATATTCTGCCATTTCAGAAATATCACCTTCGTGGTCCTGACGGTTAAGTATACCCCCAAAAATTTTAGGGTGTAATGTTTTAACTCTTCCACCTAGAATTGAAGGGTACGAAGTAACCTCTTCTACAGGTACTACCGGAACACCTAGATCCTGAATAAATTTTTCGGTACCTCCCGTAGAATAAAGGGTGATACCTAATTCATTAAACTTTTTTATAAGTGGTTCAAGACCTTCTTTACTAAAAACTGAAATTAGTGCGGCTTTAGCTTTTATGGCAGTACTCATGAAGAATTTTTTTATTTGGCTGCAAAAGTATGAATTAAACCCTTAAGAGGAGTTGATAATTGTTGTATTTTCTTAGCTTAAATTTGTAACGTTCAAGACAATTATACGTCCTATGGTCGTTCATGTTAACACACATCTATGCTCATTTATCTTAGGGTATTAAAAGAAAGTCTCGCATTTGCGATTAATGCACTGCGTAATAATAAGTTGCGTACGCTGCTATCACTACTGGGTGTAACCATAGGAATATTTTCAATCATCGGGGTTTTAGCTGCGGTAGATTCATTAAAACAGGAGATCAAAGGCAGTTTGTCTTCATTAGATAACAGTACTATTATCTTAATGCGTTTTTCTTTTGGGCCTTCGGAAATTCCCCAGTGGAAACGGGAGCAGTTTCCTGATGTAAGCTATGAGGAGTATCAATATATTAAACGAAATGTGCCTGATGTTGATGCTGTTTCATACAGCTTAAATGTTCGGGCAGAATCTATTAAATATGGTGATAAGCTGGTTACAGGAGTTGGCATTGCACCTGTTACCGAAGGTTATTATAATATTGAATCTCTTAAATTAAAAGAGGGACGGTTTTTTAATGAATCTGAGTCTAATAGCGGTTCGCCAGTAATTGTTTTAGGAGATGAGATTGCTGATGGATTGTTTGGTAACTTAAATCCTATAGGTAAAGAAGTGCGTCTTTATGGACAACGCTTTACAGTCATAGGTGTTCTTGAGAAAGAAGGAACCAGCCTCTTTGGTCCTTCAAAAGATGGTTCTGCAATCTTACCGGTAAATGTGGTGCGGCGTATCTATGGGAGCAATAATAAATCTGCTTTTCCTTCTATAGTTATTAAGCCGGCTTCTGGTGTAGATATACCTGAGTTTAATGCAGTACTTGCGCAACGGCTAAGACAGCTGCGTGGTTTAAAGCCAGACGATGTAAATAATTTTTTCATCAATCAATTGTCAGGGTTCACAGATCTTATAGATAATATAACCGGTACCATGTCGACTATAGGTGGTTTTATAGGCTTATTCTCTCTGCTTGTAGGTGGTTTTGGAATCGCAAATATTATGTTTGTGAGTGTTAAAGAGCGCACAAATCTTATAGGTATTCAAAAAGCACTGGGTGCAAAGAACAGGTTTATACTGCTTCAATTTTTATTTGAGTCTATAATTTTAGCAACTATAGGTGGACTCATAGGTCTTGGTTTAGTTTGGATTATTACAATTATAGCATCGCAATTTACCGGTGACTTTGAGTTTATTCTTTCCGCAGGAAATATCTTTGCGGGTTTGTTTAGTTCTGTTATAATTGGCCTTATTGCCGGTATTGTTCCTGCATTAATGGCTTCACGATTAGATCCTGTTGAAGCGATACGTACTGGTATGTAAGTAGGAGTACAAATACAAAAAAAAGAGCCTGCTTTATCATTTGATAAAGCAGGCTCTTTTTTATAAATTCTTTTAAACTTAAGCTTCTAATATATTAGCGACTTGCACATTTACCCATTCTAAAAACCGTTCGTCTGCATCAGTAAAAGGATCTGGAGTGTTAGAGTCAATATCTATCTGACCTATATTTTTTCCGTTTACAAATAATGGAACAACAATTTCTGCTTTTACGGTAATGCTACAAGCGATATAATTGTCCTGTGCATTTACATCAGGCACCACAAAATTTTGATTAGAAACGGCTACCTGTCCGCAAATGCCTTTTCCAAAAGGAATAATGGTGTGATCTGTATGTGCTCCCGCGTATGAACTTAATTTGAGTTCGTCTTTATCACCATTCTTGAAGTAGAATCCTACCCAGTCATAATGAGCTATAGTTTCTTTGAGAAGGTCGCATACTTCTTGCAGTCGTTGTTCAACAGATAAGCTTGCGCTATCTAATATTTGCGATACTTGAGGTTTTAGAGTTTCAAAAGTCATTTTTCTTGTATTTTAGACCGGTCAATAACCGTTATCAGATTGTTAGATTTAATTCGCAAATATAAGTCGGTACTTCTATTTATCCTTACATTTTTAGGAGTGTATGTGGTGCTTAGTGTTGGCTATGCAATTTACTTAAAACAAGAGTTTTCTATAGCGCATTATCCTGATTATGTAACCCATCAGGTAGCAGTGCAAAGTAATTGGCTTATTAATATAACTGACTACTCAAGTTTTATAGAGCCGCATTCTGAGGAAGCATCTATGAAGCTTTTTGTAGAAGATTATTTTGTAGTACGTGTGGTAGAGGGGTGTAATGGGGTGAGCGTAATAATTCTGTTTACCGCTTTTGTGTTTTCTTTTTATCAGGGATTTAAAAAAACTACGGTATTTTTTATTCTAGGTAGTCTGCTTATCTATGGTATTAATGTGCTGCGGATTGTTATTATAAGTATAGGCTTATATAAAATCCCTGAATACAGTAGGATACTTCATGATGTAGTATTTCCAGCAATTATTTATGGTACCGTAGTTTTACTTTGGCTATTTTGGATAAAGCGATTTAAAAAAATATCCTCTTGAAAAAAATAGTTCTTGTTCTGGTGGTAGTGTTTCTTTTTTTAATACTTGTGGCTATGCGTTATTTTCAGCAACACTTGTTTTATGATCCTTTACTGTTATTTTTTGAAAAGGATTACTTGAATTCAGGATCATTACCTCAGTTAGATATTTTTAAGATGCTTTTTTCTATCAGCATTCGCTTTTGGATTAATTCTATAATTTCTATTTGTATATTAAAGTTACTTTTTCGAGAAAACGAACTACTTAAGATACTCATTCTAATCTATGGTGTTTTATTTGGGTTGCTAATTATAACTTTCTATTTCTTAATTGCCCAATACCAAGTATCGTTTGAACTCCCCTTGTTTTATGTAAGAAGATTTTTAATTCAGCCTATGTTACTTTTAATATTATTACCTGCTTTTTATTATCAAAAGCTGCGCAGCAACTAGTCTATTTGTATATTTGGGTTAAATAGTAATTTACAATATGAAGAAATTATTTTTAGTACTGAGTTCCTTTTTGATTTTAGCCTGCGGCGAAAGCAAAAAAAATCAGGAAACAGTAACCGTTTCCGGTAGTGAATCGAGCACAGGTAAACTAGTTTATAACGGAGCAAAACGAGATGCTAAATTTAAAAACGATGAGGTAACAAGTGTATATGATAACTATAATAAGTTGAAGACTGCTCTTGTGAATACAGATTCTGAAGCCGCCCAAAATGCAGCAGAAGAAATGATATCAAGTATGGAGGCTGTAGAAGTAGAGGCAGATTTAAGAGAAGAAGCTCAGGCAATAGCAAATACCAAAGATATTAATAAACAGCGTGCGCATTTTGAAAAGTTAACTTCTGGAGTAAAAACCTTTGTAGAAGAAAATATTTCTGGCGGCACACTCTACTATCAATATTGCCCAATGGCCTTTGATGGTAAAGGTGCATACTGGATTTCTAATGAGAAGAAAGTTTACAACCCTTATTTTGGTGATGTGATGTTAAATTGCGGAACAGTAAGTGAAGAAATAAATTAATTTTTAAATACATTTATATAAAGAAAAAGCCCTTCAGAATTCACTGAAGGGCTTTTTTAATATTTAAAAATTGATGTTTACATCATTCCCGGCATACCGCCACCCATACCACCTGGCATTCCACCACCGGCATTTTCTTCTGGGATATCAGTTAATGCGCACTCAGTAGTTAAGATCATACCAGAAACAGATGCAGCATTTTCAAGAGCCACACGTGTTACTTTTTTAGGGTCTATAATACCAGCAGAAAGCATATTTACATAGGTATCTGTTTTAGCATCATAACCATAATCTTCTTCGCCTTCTATTACTTTAGCGATAACTACAGAACCTTCACCA
This sequence comes from Leeuwenhoekiella sp. MAR_2009_132, assembly GCF_000687915.1. Taxonomy (NCBI): domain Bacteria; kingdom Pseudomonadati; phylum Bacteroidota; class Flavobacteriia; order Flavobacteriales; family Flavobacteriaceae; genus Leeuwenhoekiella; species Leeuwenhoekiella sp. MAR_2009_132. The sequence goes on along the minus strand of NZ_JHZY01000004.1, from coordinate 581,956 downwards.
CCTGCGTTTGCAACGATAGTACGTAAAGGGGCTTCAATTGCTTTTGCTACAATTTTAATACCTGTAGCTTCATCTGCATTAATAGCTTCAAGATTTTCTAAAGCGCGTTTTGCACGTACAAGAGCAACACCACCACCAGCAACAATACCTTCTTCTACAGCAGCACGTGTAGCGTGAAGAGCGTCATCTACACGGTCTTTTTTCTCTTTCATTTCTACTTCAGAAGCAGCTCCTACATAAAGCACAGCAACACCGCCGGCTAATTTAGCCAAACGTTCCTGTAGTTTTTCTTTATCATAGTCGCTAGTTGTAGATTCGATCTGAGCTTTGATTTGGTTTATACGACCTTTAATGCCGTCTTTATCACCAGAACCATTTACGATTGTCGTGTTGTCTTTATCTATAGTCACGTTCTCGGCAGTGCCCAGCATATCTATAGTAGCATTTTCTAACGTGAAACCACGCTCTTCGCTAATAACAGTACCACCTGTTAAGATCGCAATGTCTTCTAACATAGCTTTACGACGATCACCAAAACCTGGAGCTTTAACAGCAGCAATTTTAAGTGCTCCTCTTAATTTATTTACAACTAAAGTAGCAAGTGCTTCACCGTCTACATCTTCTGCAATAATTAATAATGGCTTACCAGACTGCGCTACCGGCTCAAGTACTGGTAATAAATCTTTCATAGAAGAGATCTTTTTATCAAATAATAAGATATAAGGATTCTCTAATTCAGTTTGCATTTTTTCACTATCTGTAACAAAATATGGTGATAAATAACCACGGTCAAACTGCATACCTTCAACTACATCAACATACGTCTCTGTACCTTTTGCTTCCTCAACAGTAATTACACCTTCTTTACCTACTTTACTAAAAGCTTCAGCAATTAGTTCACCTATTACATCGTCGTTATTTGCAGAAATAGCTGCGATCTGCTTTATCTTTTCTGAAGAGTTACCTACTTCTTTAGTTTGAGAAGCAAGATCTTTTGTGATAGCCTCAACAGCTTTGTCTATCCCGCGCTTTAAGTCCATTGGGTTTGCACCCGCAGCAACGTTTTTAAGACCTTCCTGTACAATTGCCTGAGCAAGTACTGTTGCAGTTGTAGTACCGTCACCAGCTAGATCGTTAGTTTTAGAAGCAACTTCTTTAACCATCTGAGCTCCCATATTTTCTAAAGGATCTTTAAGCTCAATTTCTTTGGCTACCGTAACCCCATCTTTAGTCACTTGAGGAGCACCAAAAGATTTACTAATGATTACGTTACGACCTTTAGGGCCTAATGTTACTTTTACTGCGTTTGCTAGTGCGTCAACACCGCGTTTAATACCATCTCTTGCTGAGATGTCAAATGTTATCTCTTTTGCCATTGTAAATTTTATTTAAAATTTTCGCGACTGCGAAAAAATATAATTGTTATTTAATAGAAGAAAATCAGGTTATTAGATAACCGCAAGAATATCATCTTCACGCATTATTAAGTAATCTGTACCATCTAATTTTAATTCGGTACCAGAATATTTACCGTAAAGAACAGTATCACCTACCTTAACGGTCATATCGTGATCTTTTTTTCCATTTCCTACCGCTATAACTTTACCTTGTTGTGGTTTTTCTTTAGCTGTATCCGGAATATAAAGTCCAGATGCTGTTTTTGTTTCAGCGGCTGTAGGCTCTACTAAAACACGGTCTGAAAGTGGTTTAATGTTTACTCCCATTTTAATATAAATTTTTTAGTTAATAAAGTTCGTAATGATGTAGCCTGTAAGGCAGAAATTATGCCACCAGACTTTGGCTGACAAAAAGACAAAAAAAAGACCGCATAAATGCGGTCTTTATATTTTATATATGACTAAAATGTCATTTAGTTTGATTCTGTATCTTCTGCGGGTGCTGCTGTTGCAGGAGTGGTAGCATCTGGCACAGGCATTATATTCTCAACATCTTCTCCCTGTATTACTTTTGACTCAGAAGAATTACCTCCGCCAAAAATTGTAACGTTAGAGATTAAAATAAGTACAAGTAAAATAGTAGCAAGTCCCCAGGTACTTTTATCTAAAAAGTCACCGGTTTTTTTAACACCACCTATTTGTTGTGTTCCGCCTCCTCCAAAAGAAGAAGATAAACCACCACCTTTTGGGTTTTGTACCATTATAACAACAATAAGTAAAAATGCTACAATTACGATTAAAACTAAAAATATTAAAAACATAGTTTAAGGCTTTATAAAGGCGGATTTCAAAATTTAAATGTGCCGCAATTTATTATTTATTTTCTTGCAATTTAACTATTGCCCGAATTTGGTCTGCAAAGAAACCACTTTTTTCCGGATATTTCAAACATAAAATTTTATATGCCTGCTTTGCTTTTTGATAATTCTTTTGCTCGACGTAAACTCGCGCTAGAGTCTCTGTCATTAAGCTTTCATTAGGCTGAAAATCACTTTGTAGATCTTGTTTTTTAAACCCTTCTTCAGGAGATTTTACCTTTATCTTAGGGTTTGTTTCAATAAATTTATCGATTAATTCTAATCTACGTATGCGATCAGGATCTTCACTATCCTCCTGAACTTCTGAAAAAGAAACAAATTGCGTAGGTTTTGAGTCTAGCTTTATTTCTTCGGGTGTATTAGATTTTTCAGTAGGAGAGTCAGAATTTTCGGTTCTGTCAATCTTATTAAATGAAGTTATCTTTAACCATTGGCTAAATGAGTGAGTCTCACTCTTTGTGAATTCTAAAGGTTTTCCTATTTGTAACTTCTTTTCAGTGGCCTGTATATCATTGTCTTCTATACTTTCTTGAGGTTGTTCCTTCGGAATAAAAAAATCACTTGATAATACCTGATTGGCCTTCGCGATTTCTTCAGCATCTAATTCTGCTGAAATATCAATAAGGTCGTGCACAGGCATATCGCGCAGTTGCTCTTCCTGAGCTTTTATTTGCTCGCTTATAGCTGTTTGATTAAAATTTTCTGAAGTAATGTAATCAAATAGAACGGTACGATCCTGAGTATAAGCAGCTGTTTTTTTTAACTGATTGTTGTATAGAAAACTCTCCTGATTTTTCAAACCTTTTAAGTAAAGTGCTCGTGCCGCCTGAAAGTATGGATACTCTTTTACTACCTCATTTAATGCTGAGGTTTGCTCCGGAGTAATTGTATCAGGATTTTCTAAAAGATATGTAAAATCTAAGGTGTTCATTTACCAGTTTGCAAGCGATTCATTAAAAATGTCTTGAGTAATACGCTCAAAAATTTCTGCGATTGCGCTATCTAAAGCACTGCCTACTAATTGAGAATTACCGGGTGTGTCTACAAAAAATGAGAATCGCTTTTCAAAGTCATCACTGCCATCTTCTTTTTTAGTATTGGTAAATCTACACAAAACAACTATGGTTAATCTGTTTTGAGCTGCAAGGTTATCTGATGTAGCTGTTTGAGGAGCTATGTAATAATCAACAATCTCACCTTCATATATTAAGTCTGCATTAGCAGCATTTGTAGCCAGATTTAGGCTAGTTTGGTTCTGAATTAAATCAGAAAGAGCAAATGAGAAATCTCTGTCAATACCAGGCTCTACAATAGGAGCGTTGTTTTGAAAAAAACTTACATAAAAGCTTTCAGTTCCCGGTTGAATAGAAATACCAGTAAATGAATAAAAACCACAGCTGTTAAAACAAAAGCAGCTTAATAAAAGAAGTGTTATTTGAAGTTTTTTCATAAGTTGTTTAAATAACCTCTTTTAAAGATCGTATTGTTTAATTTTTCTGTACAAAGTGCGCTCGCTAATTCCTAATTCTTTTGCCGCTGCTTTGCGTTTGCCGCTGTGACGTTCTAGCGATTTTTCAATGAGCTCTAACTCTTTTTCCTGTAGCGATAAGGTTTCTTCTTCTTCTACATCTTCTGCAAAATGATACTTGTCTGCAAGAGAAGATTTAGCAGCAGACTCTTGCGGAAGTTGTAAAACTTCGGTGATATCTTCTGCGCTCTCGTAGGCATCTGTCTCGTCTTCGCTGTATATTTTTTTAATAAGTGATTTGTTTTCTTCCTGAACGCTAGCGTTATTACCTTTTTCCATTAACTCAAGCGTTAATTTTTTAAGGTCATTCAGGTCACTTTTCATATCAAAAAGAACTTTATATAAAATTTCACGCTCACTGCTAAAATCACTTTCACTCTTTTTAGAGCCTATCACAGCTGGTAAATTTGAGCCTGTATCGGGTAAGTAATGACGTAATTTATCTAACGTAATACTTCTGTTTTGTTCTAATACAGAAATTTGCTCGGCTACATTGCGCAGCTGTCTAATATTACCACTCCAGCGGTACTTTAAAAGCGCGTTTATAGCATCGTCTTCGAGGCGTATTGTTGGCATTTTGTACTTATTAGCAAAGTCTGAAGCAAACTTTCTAAAAAGTAAATGAATATCTTCTTTACGTTCTCGCAAAGGCGGAAGATTTATATCTACAGTACTTAATCTGTAAAATAAATCTTCTCTAAAACGTTCCTGATTAATAGCGTCAAACATTTTTACGTTTGTTGCTGCTACAATGCGTACATCTGTTTTCTGAGTTTTTGAAGAACCTACTTTTAGAAACTCTCCATTTTCTAAAACCCGAAGGAGACGTACCTGAGTAGGTAGTGGCAACTCACCAACTTCATCAAGAAATATGGTTCCGCCGTCTGCTTCTTCAAAATAACCGCTACGTGTTGAAGTTGCTCCTGTAAAAGCTCCTTTTTCGTGACCAAAAAGCTCGCTGTCTATAGTGCCTTCTGGAATAGCACCACAGTTTACAGCGATGTATTTATTATGCTTGCGGTGCGATAATGAATGTATTATGCGTGGAATACTTTCTTTACCTACACCACTTTCACCGGTAACCAGAACCGAAATATCTGTAGGGGCTACCTGTATCGCTTTTTCAATCGCACGATTGAGTTTGGGGTCATCTCCAATGATCCCAAAACGTTGTTTTATAGCGTGAACTGATTCCATTAACTATTAATTAATTGTTTGAAGAATAACCTACAGCTTTACCTAAAAGAGTAGAAGTGGTGCACGAAAGAATTTCTACGTTTACAAAGTCGCCTATTTTATAATGTTCTTTTGGGAACACAACTACTGTATTTTGAGAATTACGACCAGACCATTCTGCGTCACTTTTCTTAGATTCTTTTTCAATAAGAACTTCAACGACGCGGCCTACCTGTTTTTTAGTATTGTGGTGTGAGTGTTCTAATTGCAATGCGATGACTTCGGCAAGGCGTCGTTTTTTTACCTCTAACGGGATATCATCTTCAAGTTTACGAGCTGCCATTGTTCCGGGACGCTCGCTATAGGCAAACATAAAACCAAAGTCATATTTTACATAACGCATTAAGCTTAATGTGTCTTGATGATCTTCTTCCGTTTCCGTAGGAAACCCGGTAATAATATCTTGAGATATACCACAATCTGGCATTATTTCACGTATATTATCTATTAGGTCAAAGTATTCTTGCCTTGTGTGTAGGCGATTCATTTCTTTTAAAATACGATCACTTCCGCTTTGCACCGGCAGGTGTATATAGTTGCAAATATTATCATATTTAGCCATAGTACGTATAACATCTAACGTCATATCCTGAGGATTTGAAGTTGAAAATCTAATACGCATTTTAGGTTGAGCCTCTGCTACAAGAGCTAATAAGCCAGAAAAGTTAACCGCTGTTGCCTGCGCCATCTCGCTCGCTTTGTCAAAATCTTTTTTAAGACCGCCGCCATACCATAAAAAACTGTCAACATTTTGTCCTAATAAAGTGACTTCTTTAAAGCCTCTCGAGGCAAGATCGTTAACTTCTTCAATAATACTTTGAGGGTCACGGCTGCGTTCGCGTCCTCTGGTAAAAGGTACTACGCAAAAGGTGCACATATTATCACAACCTCTGGTGATGCTCACAAAAGCTGTAACACCATTACTTTGTAAACGCACAGGTGCTATGTCGCCGTACGTTTCTTCTTTAGAAAGAATAACATTTATTGCATCACGACCTTCTTCAACCTCGCTTAATAAGTTAGGTAAATCTTTGTAGGCATCAGGGCCTACAACAAGGTCTACGATTTTCTCTTCTTCTAAAAATTTGCTTTTTAAGCGTTCTGCCATACAACCCAGCACGCCTACTTTCATAGCCGGGTTTATTTTCTTTACGGCATTATATTTTTCAAGACGTTTGCGTACGGTCTGCTCTGCTTTATCACGTATAGAGCAGGTGTTTACAAGTACAAGATCTGCGTCCTCAAGCTTTGAGGTGGTGTTGTAACCTTGATCTGCAAGTATAGAAGCAACAATCTCACTGTCGCTAAAATTCATTTGGCAACCGTAGCTTTCAATAAAAAGCTTTTTAGTATTTGTTTTTTGAGGTTCTAAAACCAGTGTTTCTCCTTGTTTATTTTCGTCTATAACTTTCTCCATAATACGGTCTGCTTCCTAAAAATAGTGGGCAAAGATACGATTAACTCAACTTGTGACAAAGTGTCATTAGACCGAAATTTAAATTCATTAGTAAAGTGATGTAGGTTATATATTTAAGCGAATTAAATACTACAAGCTAAAAGCTATTTAGGGTCTAAATGAGGTTTCTGGTCTCAATAATAAATTTTCTACTACTTTTGCGATTCTAAAATCAAAATTAAATTAAGCTCCTTTTAGTTTTATTTTGATTGACAAATTTTGAAAAAAGCGTTATGGCAAAAAATCTTGTAATTGTTGAGTCACCTGCAAAGGCTAAAACTATTGAGAAATTTCTGGGTTCAGATTATAAAGTAGAAAGTAGTTTTGGTCATATTGCAGATCTGCCAACAAAGGAACTCGGAGTAGATGTTGAGGGTGATTTTACGCCAAAATATACAGTAAATAAAGATAAGAAAGCGGTTGTTAAAAAACTACGAGACTTAGCTGATAAAGCAGAAATGGTTTGGCTAGCGAGTGATGAGGATCGGGAGGGGGAAGCTATAGCCTGGCATCTTGCAGAAGAATTAAATCTTGATAAAGCAAAGACAAAACGAATTGTTTTTTCTGAAATTACTAAAAAAGCTATTCTTAAAGCGATAGACAATCCACGTGATATTGACTATAATCTGGTAAATGCACAACAAGCAAGACGTGTACTTGATCGTCTGGTAGGTTATGAGATATCACCGGTTTTATGGCGAAAAGTAAAAGGAGGTTTATCTGCAGGTCGTGTACAATCTGTATCAGTAAGACTTATTGTAGAGCGTGAACGCGAAATTCAGGCTTTTAATACTGAAGATTATTTTAGAGTTGATGCTGAATTTGCTAATGCAGACGGTCGTACTTTAAAAGCGAAACTTCCTAAAAATTTAGATACAAAAAAGGAAGCTGAAGAATTTCTAAAAGCAAATGCTAATGCTACATTTAAAGTAGATGCATTAACAACTAAACCGGCTAGTAAATCTCCGGCACCACCGTTTACTACTTCTACATTACAGCAGGAGGCAGCGCGTAAGTTGTATTTTTCGGTAAGTAAAACGATGAATATGGCGCAACGTCTTTATGAGGCGGGTCTTATTACTTATATGAGAACAGATAGTGTAAATCTTTCTCAAGATGCAAAAGAGGCTGCAGGAAACGAAATTAACTCTGCATATGGTACTAAATACCATAAAGAGCGCAATTATAAAGGAAAAAGTAAAGGAGCTCAAGAAGCTCACGAAGCAATTAGACCTACAGATTTTAGTAAGCACTCCGTTAATATAGAAAGAGATCAGGCGCGATTATACGAGCTTATCTGGAAACGAGCAATTGCCTCACAAATGAGTGAAGCTAAGCTAGAACGTACAAATGTGCAAATTGCATCTTCAAACCATCCTTCAAATTTCACAGCAAACGGAGAAGTTATCAAATTTGATGGTTTTTTAAAAGTATATCTGGAAGGGACAGATGATGAAGACCAGGAAGAAAACGGAATTCTACCTCCATTAAAAGAAGGAGAAGTGCTTGATAATCATTGGATCACTGCTACCGAGCGTTTTACCAGAGCTCCATATCGTTACACTGAAGCGTCATTAGTAAAGAAGTTAGAAGAATTAGGTATAGGAAGACCGTCAACTTATGCACCTACAATTACGACCATTCAAAATAGAAAATATATTGAGAAAGGTAATGTTGAAGGGGTAGAGCGTGAGTACGATTTAATCACACTAAAGAAAGGAGCTGTTAAAGCTACTAAGTTGTCTGAAAAGGTAGGCTCAGATAAAGGAAAATTAGTTCCTACAGATGTGGGAATGGTAGTAAACGACTTCCTTGTAATGCATTTTGAAAATATTCTTGATTACAATTTTACAGCAAAAGTTGAGCAGGATTTTGATGAGATTGCCGAAGGCAACGAAGAGTGGACAAAAATGATGAAAGATTTTTATAAAGACTTTCATCCTCAGGTTAAACACGTTGCAGAAAATGCAGATCGCGAGGTAGGCGAGCGTGTCTTGGGTAAAGATCCAAAGTCTGGCAAACCGGTAAGCGTACGTCTTGGTAAATATGGAGCAATGGTTCAAATAGGCTCTGTTGAAGATGAAGAAAAACCACTGTTTGCGGGTCTCTTACCAGATCAGCAATTAGAAAGCATAACCTTTGAAGAGGCAATGGATCTTTTTAAACTTCCTCGTGAATTAGGGGAGTTTGAAGGAGAGCCGGTAGAGGTTAATAATGGTCGTTTTGGACCTTACGTTAAATTCGGAAAAGCTTTTGTTTCACTTCCTAAAGGTATAGATCCTTTAGAAGTTGAGTATGATGAAGCAGTTAAGTATATTAAAGAAAAACAAAAGGCAGATGCGCCTATTTACACGTATGAAGATAAGCCTGTTCAGAAAGGTGTGGGTCGTTTTGGGCCTTACTTAAAGTGGAATAGCATATTTATTAATGTTAATAAAAAGTACGATTTTGATAACTTAACAGATAAAGATATCGTTGAGTTAATTGAAGATAAAAAGCAAAAAGAGAAAGATAAGGTCTTACACGATTTTAAGGAAGAGGGAATACGTGTAGAAAAGGCAAGATGGGGAAGGTCTAATATTATAAAAGGTAAAGTTAAAATAGAACTACCTAAAACAGTAGATGCTGCGGCCTTAACTTTAGAAGAGGTAAAAGCAATTTTAGAGAAGCAGGGGCCTAAGAAAAAAGCCGCTAAAAAACCGGCAGCTAAAAAAACAGCAGCTAAGAAAAGTACAGCTAAGAAAGCACCAGCAAAAAAGAAAAAATAAATGGCTTTTGAAAATTTGTCCCCAGTTTCAGACGCGATAATTGCACACGCAGATTTACTCAATGAACAGAGTTTAGCTTCCGTAATTAAAGTGCACTCGCGACAGGGTGGTTTACCAGAAATGCAAAATTTAAACATTGCAATAATTGGTGTTCGGGAGAGTAGAGGAGCAGTAGATTATATAGATTCGAGTTTAGATTTTACGGCCATTCGTAAAGCTTTATATGCGCTGTTTCCGGGTAACTGGTATACTAAAATAGGGGATCTGGGTGATTTAGAACCGGGAGATAGCGCTTCAGATACTTTTTATGCTTTAAAGGAAATAATAACTCAACTTGTAAAAAATAATATAATACCATTAGTTCTTGGCGGTAGTCAAGATCTTACGTATGCACTATACAGAGCATTTGACGGGCTGGATCAAATGGTTAATTTAGTAAATGTAGATGGGCATTTTGATTTAGGAAACAGTAGTTTGCCAATTACAAATAAATCATATGTAGGTAGAATTATTGTAGATCAACCTTATAATTTATTCAATTATTCAAATATAGGGTATCAAACCTATTACAACTCTCAGGAAGAAATTGACCTGATGGAAAAGTTATATTTTGATTCTTTTAGACTAGGAAATTTAACTTCAGATTTAAGCGCTGTAGAGCCAGTAATGCGTGATGCAGACATTGTTAGTTTAGATTTGTCTTCTATTCAATCTGAAGTTTTAGGTTATATGCATCCTCATAACGTTAATGGTTTTAATGGAAGAGAAATATGCGCAATTGCAAGGTATGCAGGAATTAGTGATCGCGTAAGTGTTTTTGGTGTATTTGAATATAATTTGCAGAGAAATAATGAAACAGGTGCGGCACTTATAGCTCAATTACTTTGGTATTTTATCGAAGGAGTAAATTTTAGAGTAAATGAACGATTACAAGACAGGGAGACAAATTTCTTACACTATAGTGTTCCTGTTGATGATGAGTTGCTTAGCTTCTATAAAAGTACCGTCTCTGAACGCTGGTGGATAGAAATTCCATTTATGAAAGGCGTTAATAATAAATTAAAAAGGAACACGTTATTACCTTGCACTGAAGACGATTATATAAATGCCTGTAACCAGGAAATACCGGAACGCTGGTATAAAGCAAAGCGTAAGAATGAAATTTAATTAACAAAACTTTTTAGTTTTGAATGTAATTTTTATCAAAAAATTGTTTTTTAGCAATTTTATAGATAGGTTTACCGTCTCAAATCTAGATTTAACCTAATTTACCTATGAAGAAGTTTATTGCATTTATTGCGATTGTAAGCTTATTAGTTAGTTGTGGTCGTAACGATCGTGGTGAACTTGTGGGAGTCAAAGGGAAAAAGTGGAACCCCGAAAAGCCATACGGGATGACTTTAGTCTCTGGTGGTGCTTTTATTATGGGTAAAAGTGATGATGATATCGCTGCCATTAAAAATGCTCCTACTAAAACCGTAACAGTTCGTTCATTTTATATGGATGAAACTGAAATTACCAATACAGAATACCGTCAATTTGTTAAATGGGTACGCGACTCAGTTACACGCGCACGTTTAGCTATTTTAGCAGATGATCTGGGAGAAACGCCTGGTAACGATGGTATAGGAGAGTTTGCATTTGTTGATTATGATCCAGATGATATGACTCCCTATGAGCAGTATATGTATGATAATTATTACAGCTTAAGTGATGATTATAGTGATCGTAAACTTAATTGGGATATAGAGTTAATTACAGATCCTATGGATTATCCTGACGAGTATTATGTTGAGGTAATGGATACAATGTATATTCCTTTAGAAGAATCTTACAATGGTCAACGTACAATAGATGTAAATAAACTTGTTTACAAATATAGATATCTTGATATGGAAGCTGCCGCACGCCAAAAAGATGGTAAGCGTAAAGATTTCATCAGAACTGAAGAAACTAAGATTTATCCTGATACTACAGTTTGGATTAAGGATTTTGCTTATTCGTATAATGAACCTATGCATAATGATTATTTCTGGCATAGCGCATATGATGATTACCCAGTTGTAGGAGTTAGCTGGCAGCAAGCAAAAGCCTTTTGTCAATGGCGTACAGATAATAAAAACTCATATAAGAAACAGAGAGGTCAGGAGTTAGTTAATAGATTTCGTTTGCCAAGTGAGGCAGAATGGGAATATGCTGCCCGTGGTGGTCTAGAAAGTGCTACTTATCCATGGGGTGGTCCCTATACCAAAAATGACAGAGGTTGTTTTATGGCTAACTTTAAGCCATTAAGAGGAGATTATGCTGCAGATCAGGCTTTATATACAGTTGAGGCAGACTCCTATGAGCCTAATGACTACGATCTTTATAATATGGCAGGTAATGTTTCTGAATGGGTAGGATCTTCTTATGATCCTAATGCCTATGAGTATATTTCTACAATGAACCCTAATGTTAGCGACTCAAAAAACCAACGCAAAGTTGTAAGAGGTGGCTCTTGGAAAGATGTAGCATACATCATTCAAGTGAGTACTCGTGATTATGAGTATGCTGATTCTGCACGTAGTTACATTGGTTTTAGAACGGTGCAGGACTATCTTGGTGTAGATCAAGATGTTAATATGAGAAAAGGGCCTTCAAGACGCTAATATTATTAAGATTAATTTTCCCCCGAATACACTTTAACCTAATTAAAAATTTAAATCTCAGAAAAAGATGGCAAAAAAAGGAAGTCTTTCCGTTACAAACATGATTTATGGTTTGGGAGCTGCTATAGTTATTGTAGGAGCTTTGTTTAAAATTCAGCACTGGCCATATGGTTCAGAAATTCTAACACTGGGGATGGTGGTAGAAGCTTTAGTATTTGGTTATTCAGCATTTGAGAGACCTACTCAGGATTTGGACTGGTCTTTAGTTTACCCGGAATTAGCAGGAGATACACCTGCGGCGCGCCCTAAGAAAACTGTAGAAGTTGTTGAAGAGAAAGGTTTACTTTCTCAAAAACTTGATGCGATGCTTAAAGATGCTCGTATTGATTCTGAATTAATGAATAGTCTAAGTACAAGCATCCGCAGCTTTGAAGGTGCAGCTAAAGGTATGGCGCCAACGGCAGAAGCAATGAATTCTACAAAAAAATACAGTCAGGAAATGGCTCTTGCTGCTGCGCAAATGGAATCTTTAAACAGTTTGTACAAAGTTCAGGTTGAGACAGCTGGCCGTCAGGCAGAAATTAATAATGAAGTTGCAAATAATGCAGGTAAATTAAAAGAGCAAATGGAGAGTCTTGCGACTAACCTTTCTTCACTTAATGGTGTTTATGGCGGAATGCTTTCTGCTATGAATAAGAGATAACTGAATTACTAATAAAAACTATTAATTCAGTAGAAAACATACCATTATGGCAGGAGGAACACAGTCCCCAAGACAAAAAATGATAAATCTGATGTATCTGGTATTTATTGCGATGATTGCAATGAATGTAGATAAAGAGATTTTAAATGCGTTTAAAATATTTGACGTAAAATTTACGAATTCAAATTCTAGATTAGCTGAAGATAATCAATTAGCTATGGCGGGTCTTGAAGCGAAGGCAGCAGAACAGCCGGCAAAATATCAGCCTTTGTTAGGTAAAGCCCGAGATGTTAAGAAGATTTCTGATGAATTCTACGCTTACTTAGCAAGTATAAAAGATACGCTTACAGATGGTATAGACACTAGTAGTTATGCCAATCTTGATAAAACAGCAGTTCTTGACGAACGTTGGTTTACAGGAGATAGATATACTAAGGAAGGTGATGCGTTTTTGGCTAAAATTGAAAATTATAAAAGCCAAATGGCAACTGTACTAGGTGATGAATTTTCAGACGTTAACAAAATCGTACAAAATACTTTTGCAGTTGAGCCACAAACTAACAAAGACGGTAAAGAGATTGCCTGGTTAAAATATAACTTTGAAGGCTATCCATTAGCGGCTTCGATTACGCGTTTTACGCAAATGCAAAATGATATTCGCGCTGCTGAGTCAGAAGTGTACTCTTCTTTACTACAGGGACAGTTAAGTAAAGATGTTTCTTTAAGTAATTATGAGGCAATCGTTATTGCAGAAAAAACTGCATTCTTCTCTGGAGAAAGCTTTAAAGGAAAAGTAGTTTTAGGTCGTTTTGACAATTCACTAAATTTTGACAAGGTAATCATCAATGGTTCTGAAGTTAAAAACTTACAGTCGGGACAGGTAGTTTTAGATTTTCCTGCAGGAAGTGTAGGAACCCGAAAAATTACAGGAGAATTAGTTTACACAGAAGACGGTGAGCCAAAGTCAATTCCTATTAATAGTGAATATGCAGTAATTAACAGGCCTAACTCAGCTACTATTTCGGCAGATAAAATGAATGTTGTTTATCGTGGGGTTGCAAACCCAATGACTATTAGTTTTGCTGGTGTACCAGATAATAGTGTAAATGCGAGTGCTCCTGGTTTGTCAAAACAATCTGGAAGTAATTATATTATGAATCCGGGTAGTGGAAACGAAGTGACTATAAATGTTTCTGGAACTATGGCAGATGGTTCTAAAGTAAGTGACTCTAAAAAATTCCGTATTAAAGATATTCCAAGTCCTACCGGTACTTTGCGTGGTGAAGATGGGATACTAAAAATGCAACGTAATGCGTTAGAGATATCAACTGTTGGTGCTAAGCTTATGGATTTTGACTTTGATTTAAACTTGAGTGTTACCGGTTTTAAATTTAATGTACCAGGTCAACCTACAGTTCAGGTAAATGGTAGTAGATTAGATTCAAGAGCAATAGACGTTTTGAGAAGAGCTCAGCGAGGATCTACAGTGCAAATATTTGATATTACCGCTCAAATTTCTGGTAACAGTAGTTATAGACTTAAGAAAGTTGCACCGGTTCTAATTGAACTTACAAATTAAAAATTAAAAAATTATGATCACCCAAAAGCAAGCTTTTAGTGTTTTTTGTTTGATGATTGGTTTTGCTTCTTTTGCGCAAACTAATATTTTGAACGCAAAAATGCCTGCTCAGATGTTTGAAAAAACGGAAGGGCAGATTCAGTTAGATAATGATAAGCCTTTGCCATACGGTTATGTAGATAGCAGAGATGTGCTTTGGGGTAAGAATACCTGGGAGATCGTAGATCTTGATGAGCGTATAAACTTTCCGTTATATTATCCTGTTGATACAAACAATATAGGTTCAGATAGAAGGTCGCTTTACGATGTTCTGGTTAAGAATATTAAGGCGGGTAATTTAGATATTTATGCAGATTCTTATTTTAATCAAAAGATAGAATTAAAAGATATTGCTGCTGCAATGTCTCGAGTAGATACTACAGATTTAGGTATTGAGCAGATAAATGCGGGTTACGAAGTAGACGAACAATATATAGACAGACGTGATATTAGTTCTGCAGATATTGAGCAATATTGGATACGTGGATATTGGTATTTTGATAAGCGCCAGGGAGAGTTAAAATACCGTTTAATAGGTATTGCACCGGTAGCTCCAGATGTTAACTTCATTGATGATGAAGATCCTATTATGGTTCCTTTATTTTGGGTATGGTATCCTACAGCTCGTGAAATTCTACACGAGGCTAAAGTATTTAATCCTCAAAATTCTGCACAACCATTGTCATTTGATCACTTGTTAAATTCTAGACGATTTAATGGCGTTATTTATCAGGTAGATAACATACAGGGTGATCGTGAAGTTAAAGAGTATATAGCAGATAATGCAATGATGCAACTTTTAGAATCTCAACGTATTAAAGAACAAATACGTAATTTTGAAAGTGATATGTGGAACTACTAGTAAATGTTTCTCAACTAAAATTTATAAAACGCCTTTTTTAAAGGCGTTTTTTTATGACTTATTTTTACACTATGAAGTACGTAGATTATCTTATTGTGGGTTTTGGTCTTGCCGGGATGGCATTTTGCGATCAATTAGAGCAGCATAACAAGTCATTTTTTGTAATAGATACTAAAGATAGCGCGGCCAGTAGAGTTGCAGCCGGCCTTATTAATCCGGTTACTTTGAAGCGATATACTATGCCTTATAAAGGGGAAGAGCAATTTGACCTTGCGAAAGCCTATTTTACGCGTCTCAATGAGAAGTTTGGATTTCCGTTTATGAAGGAATTGCCTGTTTTAAAAATATTCTCCTCAATTGAAGATCAAAATAATTGGTTTGAAGCTACAGATAAGCCTGTTTTAAATCGTTTTTTAAATGCATCATTGGTTAAAAATAACTCCCTTTTTATTGAAGCTCCATTACAGTTGGGAGAAGTAAAAGAAACCTCACGTATAGATATTCCTGCCCTATTAGATGCATATGCACATTCGCTTATGAGTAGTGATTCTTTGAGTTTTGATCAATTTAATTACGACGAACTTGTTTTAAAAAGTGATGATTCAATTTGCTATAGAGATATCAAGGCTAGACGAGTAGTTTTCGCCGAAGGCTATGGTATTAAACAAAATCCATTTTTTAACAAATTACCTTTGGTAGGCAATAAAGGGGAGTACCTAATCATTAAAGCTCCTGATTTACGACTTTCAAAAGCCCTTAAAGCCTCATTTTTTATTATTCCGTTAGGAGATGATTTGTATAAAGTAGGGGCTACATTTAACTGGAAAGATAAAGATTCAGTCCCTACTACTGAAGCTTTAGAAGAGCTATTGCAGAAATTAAATAAAGTGATTACATGTGAATATACGCTTGAAGCGCAACAAGCAGGAATACGACCCACAACGGGAGACAGAAGACCACTAATAGGTGTTCACCCTAATTATAAACAATTGGTTCTGTTAAATGGTTTAGGAACTCGGGGTACGATGATGTCACCCTACCTCGCTAAAGTGTTATTTGAGCATCTCGAACTAGGTATTCCCCTTGATGAGGAGATCTCGATTTCTAGATTCCCTAAGAAGTTTTAGTGGTACCTTTAGCTTTTTCTTCATCATAATTAAAGAAAAAATTAATCCAGATATTCCGACTCAAACGCATAATTATAGGCGCAAATACAAGAAGAGTTATAATGATAGAAATAAAACCTGCTACCAGACCTGCACCTACAAAAAAGTGAGTAATTACAAATGCTGCTACAGCAAACGCTATACCTACACCATAACTTACATACATAGCCCCGTAGAAAAATGAAGGTTCTATTTTAAATTTGGTGTTGCAATGCAAACAACGTTCGTGCATTTTGAGCGTGTCTGTAAGTATATAAGGATTTGGATTCTCATACATACTTTTTTGCTGACAAACCGGGCAAGTGCCAGTAAGTATGCTATATAACGGGTTTCCCTGGAGAAGTTTTTTCATAGTGTAATTTTACTGGTTTCCCAGATAATTAAAGGTATCTAAAGTTACAAAAATCGATAATCTTTAAATGCCGAAAATCCGGCATTTAATAATAACTTTGCGCCTTAAAATTTAGAGCATGTTAAATATTCACAACCTCTCTGTTTCGTTTCAGGGAGAATATCTATTTGAGGAAGTTACGTTTAGACTGGGTGAAGGAGATCGGGTAGGATTAGTGGGTAAAAATGGAGCCGGTAAATCTACAATGCTACGCATAATTTCACGTGAGCAAGAATACGACACCGGCCAGATCGCTACAGATAAAGACATTCAGATAGGTTTCTTAAAACAGGATATAGATTTTGTAGAGGGACGTACCGTTCTTGAAGAATCTTATGAAGCTTTTGAACTTATTAAAAAGCTAGAGGCGCGTCTTGAAGAGATAAATATTGAATTAGCAGAGCGTACAGATTACGAAAGTAATTATTATCACGACTTAATGGTTGAACTTAATGAAGTTCAACATCAATATGAAATTCACGGTGGATATAGCTATCAGGGAGAGACAGAGCGTATCTTAATGGGGCTGGGTTTTAGTAGAGAAGATTTTAATAAAATTACAGATACATTTTCTGGAGGGTGGCGTATGCGAATTGAGCTGGCTAAATTATTACTTCAAAATAATGATGTTTTATTACTTGATGAGCCTACAAACCACTTGGATATTGAATCTATTATTTGGCTTGAAAGTTTTCTACGCAACTACCAGGGGGCTGTTGTAATCGTATCTCACGATAAAATGTTTTTAGATAATGTAACAAATCGTACGATAGAGATTTCGCTGGGTAAAATATACGATTACCCTAAACCCTATTCGCAATATCTAGTTTTACGTCAGGAAATGCGCGAACAACAAATGGCTGCGCAGAAAAATCAACAGAAGGAAATAGAACATACAGAAAAGCTAATATCTAAATTTAAGGCAAAAGCTTCTAAGGCAACTATGGCACAGTCTTTAGTTAAAAAGCTTAACCGTATGGATGTTATTGAGGTTGATGAAGATGATAACAGTGTGATGACCCTTAATTTTCCTGTGTCTGTAGTGCCGGGTAAGGTGGTTGTAGAAGCGGAGGGGATTAAGAAAAGTTATGGTGATAAGCATGTTTTACAAGGGATAGATCTTTTAATAGAGCGCGACAGTAAAACGGCATTTGTAGGTCAAAACGGTCAGGGAAAATCAACTCTTGCAAAAATAATTGTTGATGAGATCAAATATGAAGGAAGATTAAAACTGGGGCATAATGTGCAAATAGGATATTTTGCGCAAAACCAGGCAGATCACCTTGACGGAAGCAAAACCGTACTCGACACGATGATTGATGCTGCAAATGAGAAAAACAGAAGTAAAGTACGTGATATTCTGGGTTCATTCCTCTTTAGAGGCGAGGAGGCAGAAAAATATGTACGTGTACTTTCTGGAGGAGAGCGTAACCGTTTAGCACTTGCTAAATTAATGTTACAGCCCTTTAATGTTTTGGTGATGGATGAGCCTACAAACCACCTGGATATAAAATCTAAAAACGTTTTAAAAGAAGCTCTTAAAAGCTTTCAAGGAACATTATTATTAGTTTCTCACGATAGAGACTTCTTACAAGGTCTAACTTCTACGGTTTATGAATTTAAAGATCATAAGATAAAAGAATATTTAGGAGATATTGATTATTACTTAGAGAAACGCGCAGTAGAAAACTTAAGAGATTTAGAGAAAAAAGATCCTAAGGTTAAAGTAAAAGAAGCAGCTCCTAAGGTAGAATATAAAGATCAAAAAAAAGTAAAGTCACTTAACAACCAACTTAGTAATATTGAGTCTGAAGTGAATAAGCTGGAGCGTGAAATTAAAATAATGGATCAGGAGCTTGCTGCAGACTATGCTAAAACCAGTTCTAAGCCAGACTTTTTTAAAAGATACGAGGCTAAGAAGAAAAAGATTGAAGAGCTTACTTCAAAATGGGGTGAAGTGACCGAAGAACTAGAGCTTTATAATTAGCACTTTATTTATATTAAATTTAACAAACTAGAAGACTAAGTACAGGTATTTTTGCAGCTTATGGTTGTTTCTTAAAAAATACTTAATGCTTAAAGCTGTACGTCTGATTATAGGTTTAGTAATACTTGGTGTCGCAATTGCGATTGGGTATTCAATTGCTAACCGGGATAAAGATATTCCTGTTAAAGTTGACAAAGTTGTTAAAACGGTTTTTGTTGAAGAAGTTAAAAATGATACCGTTCCTATAGTTATACCGGCTAATGGAAATTTAGTTGCAAAAAACCGACTGGAGCTTTATGCAGAAGTTCAGGGGATTTTTAGATCAAGCGCTCACGATTTTAAAGTGGGCCAGTCGTATACTAGAGGTGAGACCCTTTTAAATCTTGATTCTTCAGAATACTATGCTTCGGTACAAGCTGCCAAGAGCGAATTGTACAATCTGGTAACTTCAATAATGCCAGATTTACGATTAGATTATCCGGAGATTTTTCAGAAATGGCAAACCTATCTTAATGGTTTTGACATCAATAAATCAACGCCACAATTACCCGAAACAGATTCTCAAAAAGAACGCTACTTTATTACAGGTAGAGGTCTTTACTCTTCATACTACAACGTAAAAAACCTGGAGCAGCGGCTAGGTAAATACCGCATTACTGCCCCATTCTCAGGAATTTTAACAGAGGCGCCGGTAAATAAAGGTACGCTGGTACGTCCTGGTCAAAAACTGGGTGAATTTATAGATACTTCAGTTTACGAACTTGAAGTAGCGATAGGCAAAAAGTTTAGCGATCTTTTAACGATAGGTGAGAAAGTTGCTTTAACAACAGTTGACGGGACTAAAGAATACACCGGTAAAGTAGTACGTGTAAATGGTAGAGTTGATCAAACCACGCAAACGATAAAGGTCTTTATTGAGATTGCCGGGGCAGATTCTTTAAAAGAAGGTATGTTTCTTCAGGCAAATTTAGAAGCCAAAGATGAGCCAGATGCAATAAGTATTCCGCGTCAGTTATTAGTAGATAACTCACAGATTTATGTCATACGTGATGGACTACTTGATCTAATAGATGTAAATCCCGTCTATTTTTCAGATAAAGAAGTTATCATTAAAGGAGTGCCAGATGGGACTCAATATCTGTCTAAAAGTGTACCCGGTGCTTATGCCGGAATGCGCGTGAAGATTTATGAGGAAAATCAAACTACAGGAAATACGGAATAGGTTTTATGAAAAATTTAATTAGTTATTTCATAAAATACAGTGTAGCCGTTAATGTGGTTATCATGGCTTTTGTGATTTTTGGAATCATCGGAGTTTTGAGGATGAAATCTTCATTTTTCCCTTTAATAGATTCACAAATAATCACGATTAACGTTACCTATCCTGGTGCTTCTCCGCAAGAAATAGAAGAAGGTATTATTCTTAAAATTGAGGATAATCTTAAAGGTCTTGTAGGCATAGATCGTGTGACATCTACATCTAGAGAAAACGGTGGTAACGTTACGATAGAGATTGATCAGGATGAAGATATAAATGTCATTCTTGCTGAAGTAAAAAATGCCGTTGATCGCGTGCCCAGTTTTCCTACGGGGATGGAGCCTCTGGTTGTCGCTAAGCAGGAAGCAATACGACAGACTATAGGTTTTGCGGTGAGCGGAGAAACTATAGATCTTGCTACCTTAAAGCAAATTGCCCGAACTATTGAATATGATTTACGGGCGATGGATGGAATATCGCAGATAGAAATAAGCGGTTATCCTGATGAAGAAATTGAAATCGCTGTACGCGAAAATGATTTACTCGCTTATGGGCTCACCTTTACTGAAGTTGCGCAAGCAGTTTCCAGAGCAAATATTCTTACCACAGGAGGAAACATTAAAACAGAAAAGGAAGATTATCTTATACGGGCAAACAACAGATCGTATTACGGTGATGATCTTAATAATCTCATTGTACGTGCAAATAATGACGGATCGCTCATAAGACTTAACGATGTAGCAGTAATTAGAGATCGTTTCTCAGAGACGCCTAATGCATCTTATTTTAACGGGAATCTTGCGGTTAATGTTGAGATAAGTAATACTAACAATGAAGACCTGCTTACAACTGCAGAACAGGTTAAAGTTTATATTGAAGATTTTAATGCAAAATACGATGCAGTACATATAGATATTACCTCAGATTCTTCAATACGTCTGGAGCAGCGTACAAATTTATTGGTAGTAAATGGCGCAGAAGGTATTCTTCTGGTAATCTTATTTTTGTCTTTTTTCTTAAATACGCGTCTTGCATTCTGGGTAGCAGCAGGGATTCCCGTAGCATTTTTAGGGATGTTTATATTTGCCGGAAGCTTTGGTGTAACAATTAATGTATTGTCTCTTTTTGGGATGATTATCGTTATAGGTATTCTGGTTGATGACGGTATTGTAATTTCAGAAAATATCTATCAGCATTATGAGATGGGTAAAACACCCATTAGAGCCGCAATTGATGGTACTGTAGAGGTTATTCCGCCTATTATTTCAGCAATTATAACCACGGTTTTAGCATTCTCAACCTTCTTATTTCTTGATAGTAGGATAGGAGAGTTTTTTGGAGAAGTTTCTACGGTCGTGATTCTTACACTTGTAGTATCTCTGGTGGAAGCTTTAATTATTTTACCGGCGCATATTGCACACAGTAAAGCTTTAGTACGTGAGTCTGAATTAGATATTGCTAAGAAAACGGGAATTCAAAAGTTTATGTACAAACTGCGTTATTTCAATAAGAAAGGCGATCAGTTTATGAGTTATATGCGGGACAAAATTTACACGCCTGCACTTCGGTTTACACTTACAAACCAGCTTATTTCGTTTTGTATAATTGCCGCTTTACTTATTGTCACTGTGGGTTCAATTATGGGAAGTGTGATAGGTGTGACTATTTTTCCAAGTATTGCGAGTGATACAGTTTCTATAGAATTGTTAATGCCTGAAGGTACAAACCCACAGCGTACAGATAGTATTATCACAATGGTAGAGAAAGCTGCCTGGCGTGTAAATGAAGACTATACAAGCAAGCAAACCGATAATTTACAGGTTGTAGAAAATATCATTAAGCGTGTGGGGCCCGGAAACAATAAGGCTTCTTTACGCATTAACTTATTGCCCGGGGAGTTTAGAGACTTTTCTTCTCCAGATATAACAAACTCCATTCGGGATGAAGTAGGAGAAGTGTTTGGCGTAGAGCGTTTAACTTTTGGTTCTGGAGGTAATTTTGGCGGAAGCCCTATATCTATTTCTCTATTAGGTAATAATACTGAAGAATTAGAAGCAGCTAAAGACGAGTTGCGAGCTAGTCTCGAGAATAATGCATTGCTGCGCGATGTGGTTGATACAGATCCTGAGGGGATTAAAGAAATACAAATTGTACTAAAGGAAACAGCTTATTCTTTAGGGCTTAATTTAAGCAGTGTGATGACGCAGGTGCGTAGTGGTTTTTTTGGAACGCAGGCGCAACGTTTTCAACGCGGGCAAGATGAGATACGCGTTTGGGTGCGTTATGATCGCAGTGATCGTAGCAGTCTAAATGATCTTGATGATATGCGTATTGTTACTCCTACCGGAGAGCGTATTCCGCTGAGTGAGATAGCGACTTATACTATTTCTAGAGGTGATGAATCTATTAGTCATTTAGAAGGACAACGTGAAATACAGGTTAATGCAGATATGGCAGACCCTAACGGAAGCACTACAGATATACTTGCTGAAATTAAGGCAACGGTAATACCCGATATTTTATCAAAATATCCAACCTTATCAGTTTCTTACGAGGGTCAAAATAGAGAGGCAGAAAAGCTAAGCAATTCTGCAAACGAGGTAATTTGGGTTATTTTATTCCTTATTTATGCAACTATCGCATTTACCTTCCGCAGTTACAGTCAGCCGTTTTTACTGTTGTTTATGATTCCTTTTAGTGTGATAGGTGTTGCCTGGGGTCACTACATTCACGGTTTTCCTATAAATGTACTTTCTGCCTTGGGTATTATTGCTTTAATAGGTATTATGGTAAACGATGGTTTGGTTCTCATAGGTAAACTCAATGGATTCTTAAAAGAAGGGATGAAATTTGAAGATGCAATTTTTGAAGCTGGTCGTTCACGATTTAGAGCGATTTTTTTAACCAGTATAACAACTATTGCAGGTCTTGCTCCTTTACTTCTTGAGAAGAGCCGCCAGGCACAATTTTTAAAGCCTATGGCGATCTCTATTTCTTATGGTATCGCCATCGCAACTTTACTAACCTTATTAATGCTTCCGTTAT
This sequence comes from Leeuwenhoekiella sp. MAR_2009_132, assembly GCF_000687915.1. Lineage (NCBI taxonomy): Bacteria > Pseudomonadati > Bacteroidota > Flavobacteriia > Flavobacteriales > Flavobacteriaceae > Leeuwenhoekiella > Leeuwenhoekiella sp. MAR_2009_132. Next base: position 559,015 of record NZ_JHZY01000004.1, on the reverse strand, counting down.
TATTGTCTATTTCAAACTGGATTAAAACGAAATCAGTTTGGGTAAAAACAGGAGAGGAGCCCAGTAGAGAAGATGTTGAACGTGCAATTAAAGAATTAAAAGAGGAAGATGAAGAGCATTAATCTAAAAGTAGTTATAGTAAGTTGCTTGATTTTTGCTTCTGGCTTCGTGAGTTATGGGCAGGAGTCTTTTCTCTCCAGAGCTGAGGCAATCGCATTGACTCTAGAAAATAACTATGGTATTGCAGTTGCAGATAACAACATTCTTATTTCTGAAAATAACGCAGATATTCTCAATTCGGGCTATTTGCCTACTGTTTTTGGAAGTGCAGGTTTAAACTACACAGTAGAAGATCAACGCACAGATAGAGATGATGGTCAGTCTTTTGTTTTAGAAGGTGCAAAGTCTGAAAACTATAATGCCTCGGTAAATTTGGAGTATACCTTGTTTGACGGTTTAGGCAGGCTGTATAATTTTAAGCGTTTAAAAGAGAGTTACAATCTTTCTAAACTAGAAGCACGAGAAACTATAGAGAATACGATGCTTCAGTTGTTTTCGGTATATTTTGAAGTTGCCCGACTTACAGAAAATGTAGAGATTTTAGAGCAAACCCTTGAGATTTCCAGAAATCGGGTCAAACGTGCGGGTTATCAATTTGATTATGGACAAAATACCAAGCTTGAGGTTTTAAATGCTGAAGTTGATGTTACCAATGACAGCATTAATTTAATGAACACCAGACAGCAATTATTAAATACAAAACGCGATCTCAATGTAGTACTGGCACGTGATTTAAAAGCTAGTTTTAATGTAGATACGTTAGTTTCTTTTATACCTAAGATGGAGCTCGATTCATTTTTAGAAATGGCTAAAGAAAACAATGTGCGCATATTGCAGAGTCAATCTAATATAGCCATAAGCCAGTATGATATTAATGTTTCTAAGGCTCGATTTTTACCTACTGTAGGTCTTACCGGTTCTTATGGGTGGAATGAGTCTATAAGTCCGGCATCTGCTTTCTTTACGGGTAGCACGCGCCAAAATACAGGTTTTCAAGGGGGTCTAAATTTAAGATGGAATCTTTTTGATGGTGGTTCTACATTAACTCAGGTACGTAACGCTAAAATTGTTAAAGACAATCAATTACTTTTTAAAAAACAAGTAGAGCTAGAAGTGCAGCGTGATGTAGCTAATGCATTAGGTAATTATGAAAACCTAGTAGCTGTTTACGAAATTCAAGAGCAGAATGTGATAACCAATAAAAATAATTTTGAACGTTCTCGAGAACGTTTTAATTTGGGGCAAATCACTTCAATAGAATTTAGACAGGCACAAATAAATCTAATAAATGCTGAGACTAATAAAAATCTGGCAAAGTATGAAGCTAAGCTTGCTGAGCTTCAGTTGCTGCAACAGGTAGGTCAGCTTTTAAATATTGAATTTTAATGGAAGAGCATTTTTTTCAATGTCCGTACTGCTGGGAAGAAATTTCGATGTTATTAGACGTTTCAGTGCGGCATCAGGTTTATGTTGAAGATTGTGAAGTATGTTGCAACCCTATAGAGCTAACGGTAGGTTATGAAGATGGTGAACTTGTTACATTTTCTGCGCAAAGTATAGAGCAGTAGCAGTAATTATAAAAATTTGTAGCGGTTGGGGTATTGTATTTTTTATACAATTCAATCCCAAAATTTAAGAATATTGCCTTTATTTGGAGGAAAGTTAAGCTTATTGTTTTAAAATGAGCTATTCTCTAAGTTCTTTCTAACCGGAAAATTAGGTACACATTACTATATCTTTATTATTATATTTGCATAAAATTCCCCCTCAGTGCTTTTAAATTTTAGTTTTTCTGATAATGCAATTGGTTACATTGTAGAAGGTACCATGAATTACGATGCGATTAGTGAATTGAAGCAGGCAATTCTAAAAATGTTTGAAGAGCACGAAACTATTAATCTCTACTTAGAAGACAATAATATTAATCGTTTTACACTTGATGCGGTTTTTATTGCAAGTATCTTCCCAATGCAGCATAGTCATAGGTTAAATAAAGTTGCAATGGTAACAAACCGTAAGTGGATACATGCAATAACTAATGTCAATAAGTCTATACTGGGCAAAGATTTCAAAAATTTTACTATAGATCGTCGTTTAGAAGCTATAGAATGGATTGCTTCAAATTAATCTAATACAGTAACTGTTTTTAGCATTCCATCTTTTAAATTAATCCAGAGGTAATTAAAAAAAGATTTGTTTTGATTTCGGGTAACGTCACCTGAGCCTTCCTTAAAGCCTTTATCTTCCCGCTTACTTGTGTTAGAAATAAAAATATTAGCGATAGTTGATGCTAACCATTTTTTCTTTTTCTTTTCTTGATTTAGAATATTTACTTTAAAATCGTCATATGTCATTTGCATATCTATATGAGAACTATAGTCATTACCGGTAATTGTAAAATACGTGTGCGCAATATTACCTTGCATCTCAACGCCAAGGTTAGGTGAGGTAAAGCCATCTAGATTTTTTACGGGAAGCTTACTTAAACTACCCACCAGATAAAATTTATCTTGCTTGTTTTGTACATCAAATTCCCAGTCGAGAGTCATAGGGCTTTGTTTCATAAAGATAGCTTTTATAGCTATTTTAGTTTTTTTCTCGTGTTCTTTGTAGGTGTTACCAATGTTAGTAAGGTTAGCTTGCAGGTTTTTAAAATTTATAGATCCTGACTCTGAACCTTGATTTACTTTTTCAGTATAGATTATAGAGCCATTTTTAATTTTTAAAGAATCTACCATTAGATCAAACTTTAGATCACGTAACATTTTTGAGTACAAAGGTTTTGTGCTAAAATCATCTGCAAGAAGTTTATCTCTGTAAAGGTTGAGCGCAGGCTCCTCAAGCAAGATTAATGGCGTGTTTATATAGAACCTGCCAGAGCGTTCTCCGTATCGTAGAGAATCAATGCTAATTTTTTTTATTAACAGATTTACGTGATCTCGTTCTTGACTAATACTATTGCTTAATTGCTTGCGCGAAACTGCTGTTTTAAGCTGTGTATTGGTCATTTGTAATGAGGAGCCATCCCAGAGCACATTTTGAACAGTAAGCTCATCAAAATCATTTATTTGGTAATATAGCGAGTCGTAACTAAGGCTAATGCGCTCGTAATTAAAAGGTCTTGTAATGGTTTCTGTAATAGTAGGGGTAATGTTTTGTAGGTTTAGATTAAAGTGGGCCGTTTTAAGTAGTATGTCTTCTGTTTCTGGTTTTAAAATCTGGATATAATTAGTCACCAACTCAAACTCCTCAATATGAAAGGTACCATTTATGTTTTCAGCCTTAATAGGATTTGTGCTTGCACTGTCTTTAGATGACTTCTTTGTTTCTTTTTTTACCTGCTTATAATGAGAAAGGCTATCTGCAAGAATCGTAATTTTTTTAAAATGAATATTCTTGTTTCTAAAATAATCCCAGTGATCTAATCCTTTTAACATTACGGTAGCATTGTTTACTTCACTACGAGGCATAGAATCATTAGCAATTATACTTACAGTAGCGTTTTTCATACTGGCATTGCCACCCCAACTGTCAATATTTAAATCTTCGTAGGTAAGATTTATTGAGGAGGGCAAATCATTTTTTATAATCTGCTGAAGTTGGTTCTTTAGATAGCTATTGAGAAAAATTGCGGCCACGCCTAGAAGGCTAAAAAAGACGAAAAGAGAAATTAGTAGTTTTTTCATGAAGATTAAAGGTATCTATATTTCAGGCTATTAATGTTAGTGAAATTATAATTTTAATGCGGAATGAAAATATTTTCAAAAAGCCCTTGTGAGAACCAAAGAAGTGTTCTATATTTGCCGTCCAATATCGCGGGATAGAGCAGTAGGTAGCTCGTCGGGCTCATAACCCGAAGGTCACTGGTTCGAGTCCAGTTCCCGCTACTAGCAAAGACAAGGCTTCACAGAAATGTGAAGCCTTTTTTTATTTCGCATATCTTCAACATACTTAAGTTATCCTTAGTACTCATTTTAAATAATTTAACTATAAATCAATCTGTTAGTTGATAAGCAACAGGGTTAAATGTCTTTTAATTTATTTTCAAGGCTTTTTATATTGAGCTGTTTTTGATAATTAAATTGCAGATTTGCAGAATTTGTGAAGAACCTATGGCTCTGTAGAAAAACGATATTTGCTTCTAGCCACTCTTTTTCAGAATAGTTAATGCCCTCATTTACGGCCCATTCTTTTCTTAAGTTTCTATTTTTCTTATCAAAACATTTCTGGCCTAGATGCGCGAGATCGGCATCGCGTATTACCATTTGAAGTTTGTTAAGCGGTATTGTATTTAAGGCTGTAGCGTATATAGTTTCAGTAACCTCATCAATAAATTTTTCTGTTACGGTATACTGTTTTAGAAATTCTTCAGCTAAAGTTGCGCTCTTTTTTTCGTGATGGAAAGTTCCGAAAATATGACCTGTATCATGAAAGTAAGATGCAATTATTAGGGTAGTTTTTTCATCATTACTCAAGTTTTCACCTTCGGCTATGCGTTTTGAGTTTGTGACAACTTCTTTAGTATGTTTCCAGTTATGAAAAGGGTAGGTACTGCAAATGCTATTTTTTATGAGTGATTTGCAGTAGCTATGTGTTTCTTCAATTAAATTTTTAGAAATCATCAAGCTAAAATTTATAAGTGAATCCTACCTGGTGATTTCCTTCAAAATTAGAATAGGAGAGTTTCATATGTTGTTGTTGATATTCTGTAGTGAATAATAAATTACTTCCTAAACCAATTGCTGCACCAGCAACAACATCAAGAATATCGTGTTTTTTTGAATCTATTCTGCTGGCTGCTGTAAATCCTGCCAGAGCATATGCGGGGATACTGTATTTAAAACCGTAGCGCAAATGTATAAAACCTGCACTATGAAAGGCTGTTGAGGTATGACCAGATGGAAAAGAGTTATCATTACTCAAATCTGGTCTTGGCTTATTAATACTCGTTTTTAAACCATAAGTCACAGCTTCTGTTAAGATAAAGCTTTTAGTGAACTGCCAGGCACCTTTTGTGTCTCCTTTTATAAGTGTTGCCCCAAAAGTAGCTATAGGTAGCGTAACGAGTATCACATCGCCTATCGTTTGAGTTGTTCCTATTTTTGGTTTTGTCTCACTAGTGTCCTGAGCTTGGGTATAATTAGATGTAAAATATAAGGATAGAATTAAAACAGCCGTAAAATTGACTTTGAGATGTTGAAGCATTAAGAATGTGTATTATAGAATTGTATATAGAATTAGCTTTTTTTATTTCGCTTATGCGAAATGAAAATCAGCAGACTTATAAGTATTGTTGATACGATTGAAGCTTGTAATGTTCCCAGATCTAAACCGCCTTTGTTAACGGGTTTTGTAAGAAAATCTCCAAAGGTTGCGCCAAAGGGTCTGGTAAAGACAAAAGCTATCCAGAATAAGAGTATTTGATTGGCTTTAGTGAGATAGTGAAGTAACATTACCAGAGCAATCATACCTGCGGTTACTAAAGCGCCGGTTAGATAACTGAGACCTATCGCATCACTTAAATAATCGCCAAATGCAGTGCCCAGACTGTTTGACAGTAAAACTGCGGACCAGAAATAAAGCTCTTTATTCCTATTAAAAATGGGATAAACTTTTAGATTTTTAAATTTTGAGTACCAGAGTCCAAGCGTAATGACGAGTAACGTAAATAGGATAAAGCTTCCCTGTGTATATCCCAGACCTAAACTACGATCTATAAAGTCTGAAATCTCAGTACCTAACGTGGTGGTCGCGATGATAACTAGCCAGAAATAAAATGGAGTATACTTTTTTGAATACAATTGAATACTGAGTACAATACCGAAAAACAGCAGCGTGATTATTATTCCTACCGTATATCCTAAACCTAAGGTCTGTGAAATATAATCACCCAGAGTTTCCCCGAGTGTCGTTGCAATAATCTTCATAATCCAAAAGGCAAGGGTTATCTGAGCGACCTTATTTAAATCTGGTTTTTCCATTAATTAAAGATTTTAAGCTTTAAAATTAAAGCTCAATTCTAAAGAGAGTTTAAAGAGAATTGCTTCAAGCGTGCGTTAAACGTTTTCAATTAGAATTTATAGTTGAAGCCCAGTCTTATGATTTGAGTCTCATAAAAGTTATCGTAAGTTGCGGCGAATCCTTCCCCTGTTAGACGTTGTCTAAGCCCGAAGCGATTGAATAAATCTGTAGCAGATAACGTCATTTCACCACGTTTTTCCCAAATTGATTTCTTCAAGCCAAAATCAACCGAATATCTGGCGAGCTGTTCTCCTTGCGGAATATTCTTTTTAGAATAATACAATCCTGTAAGTTGAGTTTCTAGTTTCCAGGGAAGTTGAACGGTATTTGTAATTTTAAAATCACCGGCTATGTCACTTGATTTTTCTATGAAAAAAGGCCGCTCGTACGGAAACAATAAAGTTCCCTGAAAGGCATCAATAGCATTTTGATAGATATTAAAACTAGAAGTGATTTTCCAGTTTTGTAGCACATCCTGGCTGAATAATACCTCAATACCGGTGTTAGTACTATGCCCGGTATTTTGATAAATTCGGTTTACAATATCATATTGCGGATTGCTATTGTCTATACTAAAAATTCGTTGGTAAGCCCCATCAATAGTTCTGTGATAGATTGCAGAGAATAGAGATCCTGAACCCCACGAATATCTATGTGCTAACTCTACAGAGTTTGTAAACTGTGGTCTTAAATAAGGGTTACCTACCTTGAGAAGTTCGGGGTCGTCATATTTAGGAAAAATACGAAGTTCGGGTTCTCCGGGGCGATCTACTCTGCGGTTATAGAAAAGTGAAATTTTATTTTCTGAATTTAACTTATAAGTAAATCGTACACTGGGAAATAACTCAAAATAATCGTAGTTATCGTTTGTATTGTAATACGTATTCTTAGGGTCTAGCGCGTAGGATACTTCAGTTTGCTCTGCGCGAATACCGGCCTCAACGTCAAAATTTTCTTTCTCTAATAGGTAATTTGCATAGGCAGCATAGAGGTTTTCTGTCCATTTTGAAAAATCTCCCAAATTTGGATAAATGATAGATTGATTGCCGCGCATAATCGCATAATCTACAGGCAATCTTCTAAATCTGCCTTTTGCACCTATCTCAATTTTTCCGCTACTTAAAGCTTTGGTATAATCTATAGATACACTCGTCGTATATTCTATAGCTCTAATGTTTGTCATATCACGACCGGTGCGCACTGAAGAGCTATCGTTTAAAAAATAGCTTTCATCTTCTAATCCGCGTGTATATTGAGCATTTGCAGAAAGTGAATGACCAGCTTGATCAAAACTATGTTTGTAATTAATAGCTGCATTAATAAAACTCGTAACTTCTTCTTCTTTCCAGGTATAAAGTCTGTTACGCAGGTTTTGATTGAGATTAATAAAAGCAACTTGCGAAGTGTCAATATGTTTTTCTCTATCAAACATTCCTGAGAAGGTGATTTGATCGTGTTCTCCTAACTCCCAATCTACTCCACCGGTTACAATAGATCTAAATTGTTTTCTGTTTTCGGGGACCTGTGAGATGATGTCCCTGCCATCGTCGTAGTTACGTGTTGTGAATTCGTTATTTGGTAATGCCTGCTGAATGATAAATTCGGTTTGTAGAAAATAATTGAGTTTCCCAGTTCTGTAGTTGAGGTTTAAACTGGGTATTAATTTTGGGTTAACTGAATAACTGCCAAAGTCTGTAGGAGTATCTGTTCTGCGTTTGCCTAATGCCCCTAATCCAAAAGACAAGCCTGCATCTCCATTAAAACCATTTTGCTTTTCCTTTTTATAAATGATATTTACAATACCGGCAAATCCATTAGCATCATATTTAGCAGAAGGATTATTAATGATCTCAATACGTTCAATATTTGCAGCAGGTATATTTGATAGCCCTTTTTGATTGCCAAAACCAGTGAGGCTAGATTGCTTTCCATCTATAAGAACCACCACCTTGTCACTACCTCTAAGTACAACTTTTCCTTCCTGGTCAAAAGCTACTCCCGGCATCGTTTTCATAGCATCTAATACAGATCCGCCAGATTGTGCAACATTATCATCAAGGCTAAATGATTTTTTACCCAGATCAGAACTTACGGCTGTTCGTTTTGCTAAAACTTGAACTTCGCTTAGATTTTCTGCAGATGGGACCATTTGTATTTTACCCAAATTAAAAACAGGATTTAAGCCACCTGCACTTATTTTTCTCTGAATGGTTTTAAAACCTATATAAGAGATTTCTACTATGTAGTTCCCTAAAGGAACATTTGTAAATAAAAATGAACCTGCATCGTCTGAGATTGTTCCTGTGAGTACCTCTTTAGAAGTAGTTTGCTTTAAAGTTATATTTACAAATGGTAAGGGTTGCAAATGTTCTTCGGTAACCACACCTTCAATAACAATTGATTTCTGAGCAAGCGCAGAAAAAGATAAAAGTAGAAGTAAGAGTAAAGCCAGATTTTTAAAGCGTATCATAATTTTAGTTTGTAACAAAACTAAAATTGCTTTCTAAAGAAATTTTAAAGTTCTAAGTAGAAGGAATAAAAGTAACTTCAAATTGATGATAACCCTGGTTTGTGCTATTTTCTAAATTTTCCTGAAAGGAATAAGAGGGCTTAAAACCATAGCGATCACATATTTTTTTAACGATTGAAAGACCTAAGCCGCTCGAGTCTTTTTTTGAACTTTCCTTATAAAACCTATCAAAAACATATTCGGGTTGCTTCAATGCACTATCACCTGTATTTGAAATTTTAAATGTGTTCTTAGTATAATTTATTAGGATAGAAGCATCCCTTTGATTATACTTTACAGCATTTGATATTAAGTTAGTGCATAAGATTTGCGCGAGGTATTTATCCATCTTTATTTTTAGAGGAAAATTTGATTCAATGGTAAATCTTGAAGGGGTAAGCTCTTTAAAATTATTTAGAATTTCTTCGATGAGGTCATTTAATACAAATATTTCTTCGCTAGTAAATTGTTCATTTTCAATCTTAGCTAATAAAATAAGCCGTTTGTTAAGTAGTTTTAACCGGCGTATGTCACTTTGCAAAGAAGAAAGTTGCTCGTATTGGCTATCGTTTAAAGTATTGTCATTAAACATGGTTTCTATCTTTGCCTGCATAATCGCAAGTGGTGTTTGCATTTCGTGCGATACATCTTCAGTAAATTGCTTGAGGTTTCGGTAATCTATTTGAACCTTTGATGTTAAATGGGTAAGCTCTTGATTAAGTTCGTCAAATTCTATAATATCAGATTCCTCAAGTTTTAAAGGGTTTTCAGATTTTATACTGAATGCTTTGACGTTATCTAGATTTACAAAAAAGGGTTTCCAGAGTTTTGCATTTCTTGATTTATTCAGATAGAAAATAAAGACAAAAGCAATAAATATGAGGGTTAAGAATATAAAAACTATTGCATATAAAATGTTTTCAGACTCAATAACCATAGCTCTTACAGTTATTTTATAGGTCATTCCGTTTACCTTTTTGGTTCCAGATAATTGTCTAAAAAGCTCTACTTCGTCTTGTAAAGGATCATAGATGAGTGTGTCTTTTAGTAAAGCAGGAAGCACATCATCTGATTTTTCTACCACAATTATTGGTGGAATAGCGTATAACTTTGGGTTTGTAACTAATAGGCGTTCTACGCGATCTTTATTAGAATACAACTCTTCTTCAATCTCATTTTCCAGAAGTGACTTAGTATAAAAATAAAGTGCCACAGCAGCAATAAGCATAATTATAAGACCATTTATTAAAAAGGCTTTAGATGCTTTTTGAAGAAGATGTTTTTTAGGTTTGTTCACGGTTTAGTTTGCTGTGAATTTATAACCTGACCCATACGCTGTTTGTATATATTTTGCAGTTTTTGAAGTTAGCTTTTTTCTAAGGTTGTTAATATGCACGTAGATAAAATCAAAATTATCTAGCATATCACTATCATCTCCCCATAAGTGTTCTGCAATAATTGCTTTAGATAAAACGCGATCTTGATTGGTAATAAAAAAGAGTAAGAGGTCATATTCTTTACGGGTAAGTGAGATAGGTCTATTATCAACGTAAGCAGTTCTAGCTTGTGTATCTAATCGAATTTCTTCAAATCTAATAAAGTCATCGCCTCCAAACTTTCCGCGTCTTAAAACAGCTTTAATTCGCGAATTAAGTTCAGCTAGGTGAAAGGGTTTTGTAATGTAATCATCTGCTCCCAGATCTAGACCTTCCAGCTTATTTTCTAAAGAGTTATTTGCCGAAATTATAATAACACCAGATTTTTTGTTGTGCGCTTTTAGTGTTTTAAGCAGATCTAACCCGCTTCCTGAAATTAAATTTATGTCAAGTATAATTATGTCATACTCATAAAGATCTAACTTTTCTGAAGCTTCAATAAAGTCTGAAGCTGTCTCGCAGATATTAGCTTCTCGGCTTAAATAGTTTGCAATTGATTTTTGCAAATCAAATTCGTCTTCGGCGATTAGATATTTCATAGTTTAAAAATAACAGAATAAATGTACTCTGAAATTCTAAAGAGAAACTAAAGATTGCAAGAAGCTTCTTTTGATTAACGAAATCTCAATTTTTTAGATAAAATAAAAAAAGCCGGCTGCCTTTAAAGGCAGCCGGCTTTTTAAATAGATAGTATGATTTTAGTATTATTGAAATCCTATAGTCTCTAGGCCTTGATGGCTAATCTTAATAGCTTCTAGAGGTGTGTGGTTAAAAGTTTGATCTTGTTCTACAAAGTAATATTGCATCCCAGACTTTTCTTTTTCAGCAAGAATACGTTTAAAGTCAATTTTACCTTCTCCTACAGGAGCAAATTTTCCTTCGTCATCCATATCCTTCACATGCCATAATTTAAATCTGCCAGGATACTTTTCAAAATAAGCGACAGGATCTGCACCTGCCTTAGTCACCCAATACAGGTCCATTTGAAAGTTAACATATTCAGAGTTAGTGTTTTCAAGCAAGTAATCAATAGGTACTATTCCATTCTCATTTTTTTTGAATTCAAAATCATGATTGTGATATAGCAATTGTAACCCGGCAGCATTACACTGCTCCCCGAGAGTATTTAGAATTTTTGTGAGCTCCTCAACAGTACCTGTCATACCCATTGTCATTGTTTCCTGATCAAAAGTAAACCTACCCATAGGAGGTACAGGAATAACAAAATATTGAAAACCTGCTGCTTTTACATCTGCAATCATCTGTTCTGCATTTTCTAAAGTTACAGAACCCTGATGTGTACTTACGGGTTTTAAATTAATACCCTCACAAAATGATTTAAAATCCTGCGGAGTCATAGTGTAAAATTTTCCCTCTTCATAGCCGGCTGCTTCAATATATGCATAACCGTCTCCTGCGACTGTTTGTAAGGTTGTTTCTGCATTTTCTGTCATTGCATCACGCAATGTATAAAGTGCTAAACCACCAAATTGCGCTGTTTCAATTGAATCCTGGCTTACTACTTCAACTTCATCGCTGCTGTCTTTTTTCTTTTGATCACCGCAAGAAAATAACAAAACGGAAGCTAGAGCAAGTCCTACAAGTTTTACATTTTTAAATTGAAAAGGTTGTATTTTCATAAATATCTAATTTGTTTACATTTTAAAATTAAGTTTTTCTAATTACTATAGATGATAAATTACTTACTTTAATACGTATTGAGTTTTTAATTATACAAACGAGTATCCTGAGATTGTGATTTAATTTAAGACTAAAATACATTGTATGTATTCAAATACTTAATTAGCTTTACTTTCTTTTAGGGATATTAACTCAGTTGGTTCAGAGTGTCACGTCGACAACGTGGAAGTCATTGGTTCGAATCCAATATATCCCACATAAAAGAGGGTTTTATCTTCAGATAAAACCCTCTTCTAATTCTTTTGTATAGTAGATTAATTATTTAAAAGATCTAAGATACCTTCTAGCTTCATCCCTCTTGAACCTTTAATTAAAATAGTCGCCTGCGGAAGCAAATAGGAAATTTCAGCAGGAAGTCCTTTTTCTTCAAGATCCTTTATATTTTCAAATTGGTGGTTTTTAGTTTTTATTTTTTTAAAATTTTCACCAAGAAAAACAATATTTTCCAGATCTAAATTACGTGCTAAATCAGCAATATATTGGTGTTCTTCTACTGCGCTTTCTCCCAGTTCAAACATATCTCCTAAAAATGCAATTTTAGATTTTGCTTCTAAACCGGCAAAATTGTTTAATGCAGCTTCCATACTTGAAGGATTTGCATTGTAGGCATCAAGAATTATTGTTTGTTCTTCCCGCTCAATGATCTGAGATCTGTTATTAGAGGGAATATAAGATTCAATAGCATTTATAATATCTTCGGTATTTATTTTAAAGTAGCAGCCTATTGCAGCAGCCGCCGCAATATTTATTGTGTTGTACTGACCTATCAAATTGCTTTTGAGATGTTGATTATTTAAAATTAAGGATGCAAATGGGTTTGCTGTTTTATACGTAAAATGAACATCAGAATCTTTAGATTGACTAAATGTGTAGCTATGTGTTTGGCCTATTTTACTCTTTTGAATGGGGTCATCGAGATTTAAAAATAAAGTTCCTTTATGTCCTATAAGGTAAGTGTAAAGTTCACTTTTACCTTTAATAACACCTGCAACGCCGCCAAAACCTTCTAGATGAGCTTTGCCAAAGTTTGTTATATAACCAAAATCTGGAGCTGCAATTTCTGTTAGTTGTTCAATTTCACCTATGTGATTTGCACCCATTTCTACTATCCCAAACTCAGTATCTGAAGTCATAGATAGCAGGGTTAAGGGCACTCCTATATGGTTGTTTAAATTGCCCTGAGTAGCAACTGTTTTAAATTTTTTAGAAAGAACGGAGTTAATTAATTCTTTTGTAGTGGTTTTGCCATTACTGCCAGTTAATGCTAATATAGGAATGTCTAAGTGCTTTCTATGTATGTGTGCAAGATCCTGAAGTGTTTTAAGTGCATCTGCTACTAGAATTATTCGGCTATCACCTGATGCAAAATCCTTATCGTCAATAATCGCATATGATGCTCCTTGTTCTAGAGCTTCTACCGCATAGGTGTTTCCGTTAAAATTGTCTCCTTTTAAGGCAAAGAAGATCGTATCTCGTTTTATTTTCCGTGTGTCTGTAGTTACTCCTTTACTTTCTAAGAAAAGTGAGTGTATATCATTTATTTCCATAGTAATCAGTTAAAAAAAATGCCCAAAGCTAAAGCTGAGGGCATTAATTATTAATACTTTATGAAAGGTACCGTAGATCTAAAATTAGTTTCTAGGTGTTTTATTTTTAGTAGCTTTTGATCCTACTCGTGACATGGCATTTCTAAAGCCAATATCATCTGTAGCCATAGATTGTGGTAAGTATCTGCGTTGTGCAGGATCTAACCAGTATTCTCTGTCTCTCCAGGATCCACCTTTATATACACGAACCTCGTCATCTATTAAAGTAGTACGATCATTTGCTTTATCGTATTCTTTATTCAAACCATTTTCTCCTGCTGATATTTTGTTAATAGGAGAATCATACATTCTATCATTTGTAGATTCTGAGTCTGAGAAGCTTTGGTAATATCGAGAAGATTGTTTGTCACCATCTCTAAAATTACGGTTGTCACTTTCAGAAAACTGAGTTCTTAAGTAGGTATCGTCATCGTTAACAGGAACCTGTAAAATTTCTCCAGGTAGGTTACGTGCAATAATTTTACCATTATCAAGGGTGTCAAAAACGATATCTGCAGTTGTAAGTACTTTAACAGTACCATCTTCATTTATAGCGTTTTTAGTATAAACGTTACCTCGGTAGTAGTTAAAATCATTGTACTCATCATCTACAATAGGTCTGTATACGTCAGCTACCCATTCTGAAACGTTTCCGGCCATATCATACAACCCATAATCGTTAGGAGCATACGATTTAATCTCTGCAGTAATATCTGCATTGTCATCAGACCAACCTGCGATACCGCCGTAATCACCATCTCCTTGTTTAAAGTTAGCTAATTGATCACCACGTGTCTTACGATTACCAGAACGTGTGTAAGCACCATCCCAAGGATATTTTTTTCTACCACGGTAAACGTTATATTCTCTTATTCCTACAAGTCCTAAAGCGGCATATTCCCATTCTGCTTCGGTAGGTAGACGATATTTTGTAGTAGAAATAATACCATCTTTCATTTGTACATAAATGTCTTTAGCCTCAGGGCTTCCTCCGGGATTATTCGGGTTTGCTTTTGGAGTATTTGCTTTCTCACGCTGTGCAGAAGCTCTTCCTCCTCGTATTACATCATCTTGCCCCCCATAAGTTAAACTCGGCGATTGTAAGTAGGTGTAAGTGTCAAATGTAGATTCTGCATCTACATTGTATTTGGCTCCTTTTTGAGTGTAGCCTTCCTGTTCTAACACAAATTCGTTATAACGGTTTGTTCTCCAGGTTCCGAATTCTACAGCTTGTATCCAGCTAACTCCTACTACAGGATATCTGGCATAAGCAGGGTGACGCAGATAATTCTCTGTCATTGTCTCGTTAAAACCAAGACGGTTACGCCACACTAAAGTATCTGGTAAAGCGCCGTAGTAGATATTGCGATAGTTTGCTTCTTCTGGAGGGAATACCTTTTTTAGGTAATCAAGGTATTCTAGATACATAAGGTTGGTTACCTCGGTCTCATCCATATAGAAAGATTGTACGTGTTGTTGATTTGGAGTATTATTCCAATCGTGCATCACATCATCCTGAACCTGACCCATTGTGAAGGTACCGCCCTCAATGAAGACTAAACCGGGAGCAGCTTCCTGCTCTTTATAGTCTGTATTGGCTTGAAAACCGCCATCTCTGTCATTAATACTCCAGCCTGTGGCTCTAGAGCTGTTTTTGTAGTCTTTGCCTTTGCCTCCGCAGCTTGAAAGTAATACTGCAACAAGGCTGAAGCTGAGCGATTTAAGCACAAGATTCCTATTCATAGGTGTAAATTCTTTAAGCGAAATTTGGGACTGCAATATAATATAAAGCAGTCAAATTGCAATAAAATTATAAGTTATGCAAATACTAAGTCAATTAATACAGTGAGTTAGCTCCTTTCAAACGAAAAACCGTGCTGTTTAGTATATCTAATACACTAAAATGAATTATGTTAGATTTCTTACTTATTTTGCAAAGCCTTGTAAATTACCTAATGAGAATTTTTATACTGTATGTCGTTTTGCTTTTTGCATTTTGTGCTGTATTTGCGCAGAATAAAGAGTTTGTTATAAACTGGAGCGAATCTGTAAATGTTTCTACTCAAGCAAGGCCAAAATCTGTAACTGGTTTTGAGCCTGAATTTTTCAGTTATTCACCTGTTAGAGGTATTAAATATCATAATAGATGGAAAATGAATATGAGTGCGTCTCCAGCTTCAGTGAATTTTATTCCAGTTTCAACAAAAATAATAAGCAAGCAAGATTTAAAGGATTTAGATATAAATACGATCACTGAAGACTTTCAATTTAAGTCAGGCATTTCTACTGCTCGGGGAGAAACATATTTTGAATTTGATTTTTCACCTATATTTTACGAGAATAAGATTTTAAAACGTATTGAGTCATTTAGAATAGAATATAGTGAACAACGTCTTAAATCAAATCGTTCTGCAGTTCTACAAGAAACTAAAAATTCTGTGCTTGCTTCTGGAGCTATTTATAAATTCTATGTAGAGAAAACCGGAATTTATAAACTCGATAAAAGTTTTCTGGAGTCATTGGGAATGAATGTTAATGCAATCAATCCGCAAAATTTAAAAATTTATGGAAACGGTGGTGCTATGTTACCCTTACGTAATGCAGATAATTTGTTGTTTGACCCACAGGAAAATACCATTAAGGTTGTAGGAGAAGATGATTCCCGTTTTGATGATACAGACTATATATTATTTTACGCCGAAGGCTCACAGGGTTTTAATGCTGAAAGTCTAACGCATATTAATGCCTATGCAGATAGAACTTCTTATTTTATTACCGCTTCTGGAGGTTCTGGTTTGCGTATAAAAGAAATGCAACAACCTGCTGCGATTGCAGATGTTGTGATTAACACATTTGATGATTACCAATACCACGAGTTAGACGAGCAAAATTTACTCAATCTCGGCAGACGCTGGTTTGGGGAGCGTTTTGATATTGAAAATGAACAAAGTTTTGAGTTTAATTTTCCGAATAGAGTTACAACAACCCCAGTAAATCTTAGACTTTATACCGCTGCGATTTCAGAATCACCTACGTCTTTTACGGTAAACTTAAACGGGAATGGAATTGCCACGTTAAATATACAAGCTATTAATGAGTCTATTTTAGCGCGTGATGCTTCATATAATAGTTTTTTTACTCCCGTATCAAACCCGCCTGTCCTTGTAGATGGAGATCAATTGAATCTAACGCTTAATTATAATAACAACGGCAATCCTTCGGGAACGGGGTTTCTAGATTTTATAGCGATAGGAGCAGAGCGAAGATTAGCAGGAACCGGAGTTCAATTGGCTTTTTCAAAAAATAGTACGGCAAATACATTAGGAGTAGGTCGCTTTGAATTAAGTAATGCTTCCGAATTTTCTGAAATTTGGGATGTTACTAATAAAACAGCCATAACTTCAATAGTAAATGCAGAAAGTGCTTCAAATTTTAGTTTTAAGGCGCAGCTGGGTGTGCAGCATAAGTATGTAGCGCTTAACCCTCAGGATTTTTATCTTCCGCTACGCGATAATGGAAATTCGTTAGTGCAAAATCAAAATATTAAAGGCACGATCTTTCAGGGTAGTGGTGGTTTTCGAGATGTAGATTATTTAATAATTACATCAGAACTCTTACGGCCGCAGGCAGAGCGTTTAGCAACTCACAACAGAAATTATAGAAATTTAAATGTTAAAGTACTCACGCTAGATGCGATTTATAACGAGTTTAATTCTGGAAATGCAGATATAGGAGCCATACGTAATTTAGTGCGCTATGTGTATGATAATGCTTCGTCAGTAGATACCCGTCTTAAATATTTATGCCTTTTTGGGGATACTTCTTTTGATTATAAAGATCGTATTGCAAATAATAACAATATAGTCCCCACATTTAATACGTATCACAGCTTCTCGCAGTCGCAGTCGTATATGAGCGATGATTATTTTGGTTCACTAGATCTTAACGAGGGAGTTATTGAGAATGGAAGTCCCGCTGGTAATGGCGGAGCAGATCGTCTTGATGTGGCGGTGGGAAGAATTTTAGCAGATACACCACAACTTGCAAATGCTGTTGTTGATAAAATAATACGATACGATTCACAGGCTGCTTTAGGAAGGTGGCGCAATAATTTTGTGTTAGTAAGTGATGATGTTGACTTACCCTGGGAGTTTGCAGAATTAGAATCTACAATTGATGCCCTTGGAGATCAGATTCAGATTGAGAAACCATTTATAAATGTAAAAAAAATACACAGTGACAGTTATCAGCAGCAGTCATCAGCTGGTGGCAACAGATATCCCGAGGTCAATGAGGCGATCTCAAACGAACTAGAGGTAGGTGCATTAGTTATGGCGTATCTGGGTCATGGTGGCGAAAATACGCTGGCTTCAGAATTTATTTTCACGCGTGAAAATGCTCAGAATTTAAATAATACAGATAAGCTTCCGGTAATTGTAACGGTAACGTGTGAGTTTACCCGTTTTGATAATCCTAATCGTACGGCGGCGGGAGAAGAATTATTCTGGAACTCTGATGGTGGAGCGGTGGGCCTTGTAGCAACTACACGAGAAATTTCTGTGAGGTTGGGTGTTGCTTTTAACAGGCAACTTACTTCAGACCTATTTTCCTTTGGTACAAATGAAATAAAAAGTGTTGCCGAAAATCTGAGAGAGACTAAAAATCAAATAAATGACGATAACCGCCGGGTGATTTTCTATATAGGAGACCCCGCGATGAAATTAGCTTTTGCTAAGCCTAATATTAGACTTACGACGATAAATGATATTCCGGTAACTCAGCAGACAGACACTTTGAAAGCCTTGAGTCGTATAAAGATGAGCGGGGAGGTGGTTGACGTTTCGGGCAATCGTATAGAAGATTACACCGGTGATCTGGCAACTACTATTTATGACAAGTATGTAAACAGGCAGACACTGGGTAACGACGGTACAACAGATGAAGCCGGAAATTTATTAATTCTAGATTTTAAAACATTAGGGGCTATTTTATACAGAGGGCAGGCGAGTGTGAAGAACGGAATGTTTACGTTTGATTTTGTGGTTCCTAAAGATGCTACAATACCCTTGGGAAATGGGCGGGTTAATTTTTACAGCAAACGTGATGCAGGACTAGAAGATCAGGCAGGTGTAGATCAACGAATACTTGTAGGTGGCTTAAATGAGAATGCGCCTGAAGACAACGAGGGGCCTTTGATTAATTTGTATATGAATGATGAAGGCTTTGTAAATGGGGGCATTACAAATATATCACCTACACTTTTAGTTAAGTTGGAAGATATAAATGGTATCAATACCGCAAGCGGAATAGGACATGATTTAATAGCGATTTTAGATGGTGACGAAGAAAACCCCATCCTTCTTAATGATTTTTATGAGAGTGATACAGATAACTTTAATTTAGGTAGAGCGCTACGTAAACTTAGAGATTTAGAGCCTGGATTGCATACCGTTACGGTTATAGCCTGGGATACCTATAACAATTCATCAACAGCAGATTTACAATTTATTGTTGCGGGTGATGATGAATTGAAATTAGAAAATGTACTTAATTATCCCAATCCTTTTGTAAACTATACAGAGTTTTGGTTTAACCATAACAGACCTTATGAACCACTAGAAGTACAGGTTCAGATTTTTACAATTTCGGGTAAAGTTGTTAAGACGATAAATCAAATCGTGAGCACAACTGGATTTTTATCTAGAGAACTCACGTGGGATGGTCTAGATGATTTCGGACAAAAAATAGGAAAAGGCGTTTATGTGTATAAGATTACCGTTAAATCTACGTTAACGAATAAGAAGGTTGAAAAATTTGAGAAATTAGTCATCCTATAAGCATTTAATATATATTTGTCAAAAAGCGCCACTTTAATGAATAAACTTCTACCTTTTTTACTTGTTTTAGTAAGTGTTTTGCCTGCCGCAGCACAAGATGTTGAAGGTCGCCCTATTACCACGGGTGTTCCTTTTTTAGCGATTGCGGCAGATGCACGCTCTGCTGGTATGGGAGATCAAGGTGTTGCTTCAAGTCCTGATGCGTACTCACAACAATGGAATCCTGCTAAATATGCTTTTATAGAAACGCAACAGGGCGTTGGGTTTAATTATACACCCTACTTAAGTCAATTAGTGAACGACATATTTTTAGGGCAGATTACCTATTATAACCGGTTTAGCGATCGTAGCGCTTTTGCAGGGAGTCTGCGTTATTTTAGTCTTGGAGAAATAGAGGCTGTAGATAATGAGGCGCAAATAGATAATCCTTTAATTTTAAGCCCTAATGAGTTTACATTAGATATTTCTTATGCACTGCGTTTAGGAGACCGTTTTTCTATGGCGGTTGCAGGACGTTACCTAAGAAGTAATTTAAAACTGCAGGTACAGGATGAAGATGCGAGTGCTGCTGGTTCTCTAGGTGTAGATATTGCAGGATATTATCAATCTGAGCAAATCTCTTACAATGATTTTGATGGCAGATGGCGCGGTGGTTTTAATATCTCTAACATAGGTCCTAAAATCAAATATGACGATGCAGGGCAGGAAAATTTTATACCTACAAACTTAAGACTGGGAGGTGGGTTTGATTTTATATTAGATCCTTATAATACAGTTGCTGTAGGACTCGAATTTAATAAATTACTCGTTCCTTCTCCTCAGGATTTTAATGGTGATGGAGTTATAGACGGCACTGATAATTCAGAATATCAGACTATAGGCTTTTTTGAAGGTGTTTTTCAATCTTTTGGAGATGCACCTAACGGAATAAGCGAAGAGCTTAAAGAGGTTACATGGTCTTTAGGAGCAGAATATAATTATGATAATGTATTTGCTTTTAGAGCAGGTTATTTTAATGAAAGCGATTTAAAAGGAGCTCGTAAATTTGCAACCTTAGGTTTAGGCTTTAGATATACTGCAGTTGATATTGATGTTTCCTACCTCTTTTCTACAACTCAGGTGCGCAATCCTTTAGAAAATACATTACGTTTTGGAATAACCTTCAGTTTTGGAGATGAATATTCTGAGTATTAATATGTATTCTCTAATCAGCTTGCTCTAATTAATATTTGAAATCAGCAATAGTGTAGGCTACTTTAAATTTATAGATGAAAAAAATACAGATTCAATCTGAACTTGATGTTTATGATGATCTTTCAGAATTGCCGAAAGATGCACACGACTTAATGCTCGCGGCGTTTGATGCTAGAGATGCAGCATATGCACCTTACTCCCAGTTTCATGTAGGCGCAGCGATTTTGTTAGATAACGGTGAGGTTATAAAAGGCAATAATCAAGAAAATGCAGCCTATCCTTCAGGCCTTTGTGCAGAACGTACGGCGATATATTATGCGGGGGCAAATTATCCCAATGCTGTTATTAAAATGATGGCAATTTCAGCAAAAGCAAAAAATAAAGAGACATTAACACCTATTCCTCCTTGTGGTTCTTGTAGACAGGCTATTGCAGAATATGAGGTAAAGCAAAAACAGCCTATAGAGATCTTTTTTATGGGAGAACGGGGTAGTGTATTTAAAAGTGATTCGCTACAAAATCTTCTACCATTACTTTTTACACAGGAGTACCTGTAATATAGTATAAAATAGTACTTAAGCAGTCTTAATACGATCTGCTTTTCAATATTAAAAGAGTAGTGTTTTTTTTAGAGAAAGACTTTCTCTCTTCCTTTTGAATATACTATTTTTGTTATTCGTCAAATTAAGACGAGCTGGTGTATAGATAAACCCATATTTAATGAAAGAAATCACAAAAGAAGTATACCTGAACTGGTATGAAGAGATGTCCTTCTGGCGCAAGTTTGAAGATAAATTAGCTCAAGTCTATATTCAACAAAAGGTAAGAGGGTTCTTGCACTTATATAATGGTCAGGAAGCTATTCTTGCAGGTGCATTGCATGCAATGGACCTTACAAAAGATAAAATGATCACTGCATATCGTAATCACGTGCAGCCTATAGGTATGGGAGAAGATCCTAAACGTGTAATGGCAGAACTGTATGGTAAAAAAACCGGTACCTCTATGGGGTTAGGTGGTTCTATGCATATATTTTCTAAAGAATTTCGTTTTTACGGAGGTCACGGTATCGTAGGAGGGCAAATTCCATTAGGAGCGGGTCTTGCTTTTGGAGATAAATACTTTAAGCGTGATGCGGTAACCTTAACGTTCTTCGGAGATGGTGCGGCGCGTCAGGGTTCTTTACATGAGACGTTTAATATGGCGATGAACTGGAAACTTCCGGTTGTATTTTGTGTAGAGAATAACGGGTATGCAATGGGAACTTCAGTAAAGCGTACTGCAAATCACGAAGATATCTGGAAATTGGGATTGGGTTACGAGATGCCTTGTGGTCCTGTTGATGCGATGAATCCTGTTGCTGTGGCTGAAGCTTTTGATGAGGCGATAGCAAGAGCAAGACGTGGAGATGGTCCTACATTTTTGGAACTTAAGACATATCGTTACAGAGGTCACTCTATGAGTGATGCTCAAAAATATAGAACTAAAGATGAGGTTGCAGAATATCAAAAAATTGACCCGATTACTCAGGTTAAGGATATTTTGTTAGAGAAAAAATATGCAACCGAAGAAGAATTAAAAGAGATAGATAAGCGCGTAAAGAAACGAGTTGCAGAGTGTGAGAAATTTGCTGAAGAAAGTGAATTTCCAGATAAATCAATTATGTACGATGTTGTTTACGAGCAGGAAGATTATCCATTTTTAGCACATAAACCAGTATAATAGTATGGCAGAAGTAATAAAAATGCCTCGCCTTAGTGATACAATGGAAGAAGGAACCGTTGCATCTTGGCTTAAGAAAGTAGGTGATAAAGTAGAAGAAGGCGATATACTTGCAGAAATTGAGACCGATAAAGCTACTATGGAGTTTGAGTCTTTTTACGAAGGCACGCTACTTCATATAGGTATTCAAGAGGGAGAGACTGCTAACGTAGATGCTCTTTTAGCCATTATAGGTGAAGAAGGAGAAGATATCTCAGGATTGATTGACGGAAGCTCTGATTCTGAATCAGCGTCTAAATCTGATTCTAAAGAACAAAATGCCGACGACTCTAAAGAGGAAGAAGAAGAAACTCAGGAGGATTCTAGCGATGATGCAGAAGAACAATCATCTGATAATGCTGAAAGTTCTGATATTCCAGAAGGCGTTGAGGTAATTTCTATGCCTCGATTGAGTGATACAATGGAGGAAGGTACTGTTGCTTCCTGGTTGAAAAAAGTAGGTGATAAAGTAGAGGAAGGCGACATACTTGCAGAAATCGAAACTGATAAAGCAACGATGGAGTTTGAGTCCTTTTACAAAGGTACTTTGCTACATATAGGTATACAAGAAGGGGAAACTGCAAAGGTTGATGCCTTACTTGCTATTATAGGTGAAGAGGGTACAGATGTTTCTGGTATTATAAACGGTAATAAAAGCGGATCAGCTAAAAAAGAAACTTCTAAAAAAGAGGCGCCTAAGAAGGAAGAATCTAAGAAAGAGGCTCCTAAACAAGAAGAATCTAAAAAAGAAGCTCCAAAGAAAGAAGAAACTAAAAAAGAAGCTTCAAAACCTCAAAATTCATCATCTGCAGATGGTCGTGTTTTTGCATCTCCTTTAGCAAAAAAATTAGCAGAAGAAAAAGGTGTAGATATTTCTAAAGTATCAGGTAGTGGAGAAAACGGAAGAGTAGTGCGTAAGGATGTGGAGAATTATTCTCCTGCAGCCACAAGAGCTAGCGTTCAGCAGTTTGTTGCAACCGGTGAAGAAAGCTATGAAGACGTTAGTAATTCTCAAATGCGTAAAGCGATTGCAAAATCTCTTGGTAAATCTAAATTTACAGCACCGCATTATTACTTAAATGTAGAGTTTAATATGGAGAATATGATTGCTTTTCGCAGTCAGTTCAATCAATTGCCAGACACTAAGGTTTCTTATAATGATATGATTATTAAGGCGGTTTCTATCGCTTTAAAGCAGCATCCTCAAGTAAACTCACAGTGGTTTGATGATAAGATGCGTTTAAATAAACATGTACATATAGGTGTTGCAGTTGCAGTACCAGACGGTCTTGTGGTTCCTGTAGTGGAATTTGCTAATGAAAAATCATTACAGCAAATAAATGCAGAGGTAAAAGAGCTTGCGGGTAAAGCACGCAACAAAAAACTGAAGCCCGAAGAAATGCAGGGTAGTACATTTACGATCTCTAACCTGGGTATGTTTGGCATTACAAACTTCACTTCAATAATAAATCAACCCAATTCAGCAATACTTTCTGTGGGTGCAATTATTGAAAAGCCAGTGGTTAAAGAGGGTAAAATTGTAGTGGGCAACACAATGACCTTATCTATGGCTTGTGATCACCGTACTGTAGATGGTGCTACTGGTGCTCAATTTTTACAGACTTTAAAAATGTATATAGAAAATCCTATTTTAATGTTGACCTAATACGTTGACAGTTTACAAATAGATTATAATTTAAAATCCCGTCAAAACCTGATGGGATTTTTTTATCTTGAACCTATGAGAAAAATTTTAGTTACACTAAGTGCATTTACTTTTATGGCTTGTGGAAGTCATTCTGATGTACGCGAAGTTGACGCAACGGCGGCCGCAGAGGCATCTAAAGGATACACCATTCAAACGGATGTTAAGACCGCATTAACCGAAGCAAAAAAGCCAGAAAATTTTAAGGCTTACGTTAGCGCTGAATCTATAAAAAAACACATCGAATTTTTAGCCTCAGATGATTTGCAGGGTAGAAAAACCGGAAGTGAAGGTATTGATGAGGCAGCGACCTATATCATCAAACAATTCCAAGATGCAGGTGTTAAATCGTATTTCAGTTCGTACAGAGATAAATTTGATGCAAAAGGGGTATCTGGTTATAATGTAGTAGGTATGCTAGAAGGTACAGATCCTAAATTAAAAAATGAATATGTAGTAATAGGAGCGCACTATGATCATATAGGAACTGCAAAAGCTGTTAATGGAGATATAATTGCAAACGGGGCAAATGATAATGCTTCCGGAACTTCTGCAGTAATTGAGTTAGCTAAGTATTTTGCAAAATCAAAATCAAATAAGCGCAGTATTATATTTGCACTATTTTCTGCTGAAGAATTAGGGCTTTTAGGTTCTGCTCATTTGGCAGCGCGTTTAAAAACTACAGAGATTAAGCCGTATGTAATGTTTAATATAGAGATGATAGGTGTGCCAATGACCGGTAAGGATTACAGCGTATATCTAACAGGGTATGAAAACAGTAATATGGCTGAGAAGTTTAATAGTTATTCTGGGATAAAGGTTATGGGCTTCTTGCCTCAAGCTAAAGAATATAACCTGTTTAAGCGTAGTGATAACTTTGCGTTTTATGAAGTTTTTAAAATACCAGCGCAAACTGTTTCAACATTTGATTTTACAAATTTTGATTATTATCATCAGGTAGATGATGAGGCTGCAATTATGAATTTTGATCATATAGCATCTGTTGTAAATCAATTAATCCCGGGAGTTGAGGGGATGACTAATAGTGAATCTCACGAAATTATCTGGAATGAGTAACGTAAAAAATATAGTTCTTACAGGAACAAGTAGAGGAATAGGCTTTGAAATGGCACAACTTTTAGCTGCTCAAGGTCATAATGTACTGGCATTATCCCGCAATGTGAAGCCTCTGGAGCAATTAAATTTAGAAGGAATACATACTTTTTCTTTTGATATTACAAATGTATCAGACCTGAAGAAAGTTTCTGATTTTGTTAGTGAGCAATGGGGTTCTGTAGATGTTTTGATTCATAATGCAGGAGCTTTAGTGAATAAGCCTTTTGAAGAAATTTCTGCAGCATCATTCCGCAGTGTTTACGAGGTTAATGTGTTCGGAGTTGCTGCTTTAACTCAGACAATTCTTCCATTTATGGCTAAAGGAGCACATGTGGTTACCGTAAGCAGTATGGGTGGTATTCAGGGCAGTTCAAAATTTCCTGGTCTTGCTGCATACAGTTCAAGTAAAGGTGCGGTTATTACACTAAGTGAATTGCTGGCGGAAGAATATAAGGAACAAGGTATTGCTTTTAATGTTTTAGCCTTAGGAGCCGTGCAAACTGAAATGCTTGAAGAAGCATTTCCGGGTTATTTAGCACCGCTTTCAGCACAGGAAATGGCTTCTTATATCGCTAACTTTTCACTTACAGCTCAAAAATTTTATAACGGCAAAGTACTACAGGTATCGGCAACTACGCCCTAGTTTATGAAAGAGATTTTAGGTAAATACATACCTGAGCAGGCTGTTGTGCCAGTTTTTGAATTAATTAAAAACTTTGGTGTACACCTTAAAATTGTAGATGAGCGTGTCACAAGGCATGGAGATTATAGAAGATTAGCAGATGGTGGACATCAAATCACTGTAAATACAAATCTGAATACCTATCGTTTTTTAATAACCTTGATTCACGAAATTGCACATTTAGTTGCATTTCAGAAATATGGAGCGCGTATAAAACCTCACGGTAGGGAATGGAAATATACCTTTCAAAACCTTATGCTTCCTTTTATACGTCCCGAAATTTTTCCAAAACAAATTTTACCGGTTCTAGCACATCATTTTAAAAATCCTAAAGCCAGTAGTGATACTGATGCTAAGTTGTCGCTTGCTCTTAAGGAATTTGACCCTCCCAATGATAAAAACTATATATTTGAAATTCCGGAGGGTAGTCTTTTTAGAATTTACAACGGTAAAATTTTTAAGAAAGGTGTAAGGCGTATTAAGCGCTATGAATGCTTAGAGACCGCAACTGGACGAATTTATTTATTTCAGCCTAACGCAGAAATAGAGCTTTTAAAATAATCACTTATGAATAAAAATTATTATGCAATTATAATGGCTGGTGGAGTAGGATCTCGTTTTTGGCCACTTAGTAAGGCAAGTTATCCTAAGCAATTTCATGACATTCTTGGTGCGGGAGAAACCTTGATAGAACGCACCTTTGGTCGTTTGTCTCAGACCGTACCCGCAGATAATGTGCTGGTTTTAACAAATGAACGGTATAAAGCACTTGTAAATGAACAATTGCCTAAAGTTAAGGATGAGAATATAGTGCTTGAGCCTGCAATGCGTAATACGGCACCGTGTATTTTATTAGCTGCTTTAAAAATCTACAAGTCAAATCCTGATGCAGTTATGATCGTTGCACCTAGTGATCACTGGATAGAGGATGAAGCTTCATTTCTACGAGATTTAGAGACCGCGTTTCAGGCTTGCGCAACAGATAGTTCTGAAGAAAAACTATTAGTAACACTGGGGATTGAACCTACTTTCCCACATACAGGTTATGGCTATATTCAATATGCCGCAGCAGATTCTGATGTTAAAACCGTAAAAGCATTTAAGGAAAAACCTGATTATAATACAGCTAAATCATTCCTGGCTGAAGGTAATTACTCTTGGAATGCAGGGATTTTTATATGGAGTGCCAAAGCAATTATAGAAGCATTTGAGAAATATTTACCTGAAATGTTTTCCCTATTTAATAGCGGATATGACGCTTTAAATACTCAAAGCGAAGCTCAGTTTATATTAGAGAATTATGCTAAAGCAGAAGATATAAGTATTGATTACGGAATACTTGAAAAAAGTAAACACGTAGGGGTTATTCCGGCAACATTTGACTGGAGTGATTTAGGTGCTTGGGGATCTTTATACGATAAGCTTGATAAGGATAAAGATGACAATGTAATTGTAAATGCTAAAGTAGTTTCTAAGGAGTCTACAGGTAATTTAATACGTACACAGCCAGGTAAAGTAGTTGTAGTAGATGGTTTAAAAGATTTTATTGTTGTTGATAGTCAGGATGTGCTTGTAATTATGCCAAAGGCAAAAGAACAGGATGTCAAGATTATGAGAAATGAAGTTAAAGAAAAGTTTGGGAGTGATCTCGTGTAAGAATTTATGGTAGAAGAAAGTAAACAGACAGGAGAAGAGAAAATTGTTTCCAACGAGGCAGTAAAAAAAGATGCTAAAAGCCTCTTAAAAAATATTCGTCAATTTATGTCTGAATTATTAGATATACGTGACGATACAGATAGAGATTCAACTATTGAAGCTGTAAAGAAAGATATTTCCTTTAAAGGGCATAACGCGTGGATTCTTATATTTTCAATATTTGTTGCCTCTATAGGTTTAAATGTTAGTAGTACTGCTGTAGTAATAGGAGCGATGTTAATATCTCCTTTAATGGGACCTATCGTAGGTATAGGTCTTTCATTAGCAATTAATGATATTGAGACACTACGAAGATCATTGATCAACTTAGCGGTTATGATAGTTCTTAGTGTACTTACCGCAACTATTTACTTTTTGATTTCTCCTATTACCGAATTAACTCCAGAACTTGAAGCACGTACCTATCCTACCATATTAGATGTTCTGGTAGCTATATTTGGTGGTCTTGCGCTTATTGTAGGTAAAACTAAAAAGGGCACAATGGCAAGCGTAATCTTTGGTGTTGCAATTGCCACTGCTTTAATGCCTCCGTTGTGTACTGTGGGTTATGGTATTGCAATGGGTGAACCCTCCTACTATACAGGTGCCTTTTACTTATTTTCTATCAATGCCGTGTTTATTGCTCTTTCTACCTTTTTAGTATCTAAGCTATTAGGGTTTCCCATGGTTAAATATGCAAACAGTAAGCGCCGTAGATTTGTTGCTCAAATGGCGTCGTTAGTGGCTTTAATTGTGATGATTCCTAGTATGTTCTTGTTTTATAATCTGTATAAAACACAGGTTTTTAATAGTGCTACAGATGAGTATGTAAAAACAGTAATTAAATATGAAGGGGCAGAAGTTGTAAAATTATCTCAGGATTATAAAAGTAAGCGTATAGATGTTTATTTAATAGGTGCTCTAGTTCCTAAGCAGAAAATTGCAGAATGGTATGACGGCCTTCGTGAAAATGAAAATTTGAAAGAGGTAGATTTAAAAATTCACCAGGGTTCTGATCAATCTTCAGAAATGGCAGAACAGCTTTCGAGTGCTGTAAAGTCTGGGATTCTTGAAGATCTTTACGTGAATAATCAACAAGCTTTGTCTGATAAAAATAGTCAGATTGAATTATTAGAGAATGAAGTTGCACGTTTGCGATCTTCAGGTATACCATTTCAAGGATTGAGTGAAGAAGTTCATGTAAACTATGAAAATATCGAACGCTTTGGATTCTCTAACACCATAAATACCGACTTTAAAAAAGCAGATACAATACCTGTATTCTTTGTACAATGGAATTCTAAATTGAATGAAGTAACTAAGAAAAAGGAGGAACTAAAATTAAGAAACTGGATTAAAATTAAGTATAATCTAGATACTTTAAATATTGCTCGCTATTAATTGAATGATCTTATGATAGAGATATTTAATAAGATGATTATTATTTGTTTACTTGGTCTTTTAAAACGGCTTCACGTACCTTTTTAAAGAGATCTGAAGAGTAAACAAAGTCAGTCACATCTTTGTTGTCTGTTTTAAATATAGTGTCTTTAGAACCTTCCCAGGCTAAATGCCCTTTTTGCAGAAAAACGATTTTTTCACCTATTTCCATTACAGAGTTCATATCGTGGGTATTTATGATCGTAGTAATGTCGTATTCGTGAGTTATTTCCTGTATTAGATTGTCAATAAGTGTGGCTGTACGAGGGTCTAAGCCTGAGTTAGGCTCATCGCAAAACAAATATTTTGGGTTGTTTACTATAGCTCGAGCAATAGCCACCCTTTTTTGCATTCCTCCAGAAATTTCTGAAGGTAGCTTTTTATTGGCATCAATAAGATTTACGCGTTTTATTACAGCATTAGCGCGCTCTAATCGTTCTGCTTTACGCTGTTTAGTAAACATTCTTAACGGAAACATTATATTTTCTTCTACCGTCATAGAATCAAACAACGCACTCCCTTGAAAAACCATTCCCATTTGCTCGCGCAATGTACGTTGATTCTCTGAAGAGAGTTCTGAGTAGGCTTCACCATCATAAAGTATGCGACCTTCAGTAGGTCTAAAAAGGCCTAATAAACATTTCAAAAAAACGGTTTTACCAGATCCACTTTGTCCTATAATCAGATTGGTTTTTCCTTTTTCAAAAGTCGTGGAAATTCCTTTCAAGACTAATTCATCTCCACCAAATCCTTTCTTTAAATCTTTAACTTCAATCATTAGCTTAAAAGTAATTGAGTGATAACGTAATTAGATAAAATAATAAATACACTGGTCCAAACAAATGAGGTTGTACTGGCTTTACCTACTTCAAGCGCGCCACCTTTCATGTAATACCCAAAAAAGGAAGGAATGGTTGCAAGCAATAAAGCAAAAACAAAAGTTTTTAAGAAAGCATAGACTAATTGAAATGGTATGAAATCTTCCTGAAGCCCTTGTATAAATTGATCACCGGTAGAAAAACCACCTAATACGGCTGCAGTGTACCCTCCTAAAATACCCAGAAACATTGCGATAGCAATAACAAAAGGATAAAATAACATTGCAATGATTTTAGGAAAAACCAAATAATTTAATGAGTTAATTCCCATTACCTCGAGTGCATCTATTTGTTCGGTTACACGCATCGTGCCTATGCTCGACGTAATAAATGACCCTACTTTACCAGCCATTATTATAGAAATAAATGTAGGGGCAAATTCTAAAATGATAGATTGTCTTGAGGCAAAGCCTATCAATGACTTTGGTAGTATAGGGTTATCCATATTTAATGCGGTTTGTATAGCAACAACACCGCCTACAAAAAAAGAGATAAAACATACGATACCAAGTGATCCTATGATTAAATCATCTATTTCTTTTAAAACAAGATTGCGTAGTACAGAGGTCTTTGTGGGTTTAATAAATACACCCTTAATCATCATAAAATAAAGACCAATCTCTTTTAGGTATCCCATATTCATTTATTCAGGCTTAAAAATAGCAAAAATAGGTGTGACGGCTATTTAAGATTAACTTAATCTTATTAATAAAACAAAGCCTTAGCTTTGTGTAACAAATTAATAAAACAATGAATTTTTCTTTTTTTAAGTCATTCTCAATAGGACTTTTTCTTTTATTGAGTGTGCACAGTTTTAGTCAGGCAGAACCAGAAAAACCCAGGCTGGTAGTTGGTATTGTTGTAGATCAAATGCGTTACGATTACTTAACCCGATTTGATAAGCACTATGGCAATGAGGGGTTTAAACGTTTAGAAAATGAAGGCTTTGACTGCCAGAACAACCACTATAATTATGTGCCTACCTATACCGGTCCTGGTCACGCATCTGTTTACACAGCTACTACTCCGCAAAATCACGGTATAATATCGAACAACTGGTATAATAAATTTGAGAAAAAAGATGTGTATTGTGCCGAAGATACTACGGTAGCGTCTGTAGGTACTGCAAATATCCCGGTAGGGCAAATGTCTCCACGACGTATGAAGACTACAACAGTAACAGATCAAAACAGGCTGCATACGCAAATGCGTGGAAAAACGATAGGTGTAGCAATAAAGGACCGAGGTTCAATTTTACCCGCAGGTCATACCGCAAACGGGGCATACTGGTTTTATGGTGCAGATGAGGGCCGATTTGTTACGAGTACTTATTATATGGAAAATCTCCCAAAGTGGGTAAACGATTTTAATGATAAAAAGAAGCCCGAATCGTACATGAAAGTTTGGGATACTTATAAGCCTATAAAAGAATATATAGAGAGTGGTAGTGATCTTAATGACTTTGAAGGAGGATTTCGTGGAAAAGAAACTGCTACTTTTCCTTATGATTTAAAAGATTTAGGAGCTACAAACGGTGGGTATGATATTTTAAAAACAACACCTTACGGAAATTCTCTAACCACAGATTTTGCCATTGCTGCACTTGACGGGGAAGATTTAGGTAAAGATTTAGATACAGATTTTCTTGCGGTGAGTTACAGTTGTACAGATTATGTAGGTCATAATTTTGGAGTGAATTCTAAAGAAATTCAAGATACTTATGTACGATTAGATTTAGAATTGGCACGTCTCTTTAAAGCTTTAGATAAGCAAGTAGGAAAGGGTAATTACACCGTTTTTCTTACTGCAGATCACGCCGCAGTGAATGTACCTGCGTATTTAACTAGTGTAAAAATTCCTTCAGGATACTTTAAAGGTTCAGAGTTTAATAAAGAACTTAGGGCTTTTGTAGCTCAAAAATATGGGAGAGATGATTTGATAGAAAATATATCGAACTATCAGGTATTTTTTAGCTACGAAGTGTTGAAAAATGAAAAAATTAATGCTGAAGAATTACAAAAAGATATTAAGCATTTTGCATTGCAATATGAGGCCGTGGCTATGGTGTATACACGTGCTCAAATGGAACAGGGAGCTTATGAAAGTGGTGTAGCTTCTTTAGTTCAGAAAGGATTTAATCAAAAGCGTAGTGGAGATGTGTTTATAGTTTTAGATCCAGGATATTTAAGCGGTGGCGGTACAGGGTCTTCTCATGGTTCTGCATTTAGTTACGATACACATGTACCTTTGCTTTTCTACGGAAATGGAATAAATAAGGGTAAAACCACACAAAAAACAGTGATACCAGATATCGCAGCTACAATTTCTGCCTTGTTAGGAATAGAGTTTCCTAACGGAACCACCGGTGAAGTGATTTCTGAAGTTTTAAAATAATTTTTGTTTAATCTTCTTCCATCGAAGATTTCTTATAAAAGCACCTTCCTCTTGAGTAACTAAGTAGGGAAGGTGTTTTTTTTGTGCTTTATAAAAGCCCATTACATAATCGCCGAACAGTTGAAAGCTCTTTTTACGCAGGGCCAGCTTAGCGGAAGCTACCAGAGTTAGTAACAAGCCATAACGCATCCCATAGAACGCCTCACCTTGCTTATACTTTGCTTTGGCAGAATACGTGTGCCCGGTTGGCTTAAGGTGTCTAACCTGCAAATGTTCATTAGTAGCTACTTCCCAGCCGTGATATTGGGCAAGCAATTCATCAAGTGTGTCCCAGCCCATCGCAGTTTTTAAACCATTTATAGCTTCAAAACATGCTTTACGGTAGCACTTTAAAGCGCCACGTATATGATCTTTATTGGTAAGATTTTCAAGCTCCCAAACCCCATTTTTATCTACATAACAAAAGCCGCCGTACATCCCAAGTTTAGGGTTACTCCTAAAATGCTTCACTAATGTTTCTAAATAATTTTCCGGAAAAATTAAATCTGCATCAAACTTGCACAGCAAATCATAATTGGTTGTTAGGCGTTCTAAGCCATAATTAAAGGCCTGTACCACTTTACTTCCTGGTAAGTGTGTGGCTTCAGAGTCTTTTTGAATAAGTTCTATAGTAGGATGCAAGGCTGCATATTTAGAAACTACAGCAGACGTATGATCTGTACTGCCATCATCTACCACGATTATTTTTTCAGCAGAAAAACGCTGATTTAGTAAAGAGTCTAAAGTTAAATTAATGAGATTTGCCTCGTTATATGCAGGTATGATGATTACAATTTTCATTTTCGCTCTGCGTAAATCAAATAATATCTGGGTGTAAAAAGACGCAATAATGGTCTAAAACCTATTTTTTTTACGGGATGTGTAAACTTTTCGCGCCTTTTAATAACCCACCCTGATTTTTCTAAAAGCCAGTCAAACTGCCAGTCTTCAAACTCGTGATAATGCCGGTCCCACTTGTCAGTTTTACTTTGGTAGGCAGGAGAAAACCATAGTTTTAAGGGTATGCTGGCGACTAACTTAGTTGCTTTTATCTCGCTTAAAACATTAAAAGGGGCTAGTAAATGTTCAAAAATCTCAAAAGCGGTTACGGCATCAACATCTGTATTTATTACCGCCTCTGTATTTATATCTAGGTCTTCGCCGCTTGTATTTTGAACCTGAAACCCCAGAGTTTTCATTATTTCTGAAAACGGATTTTCGACTCCTAAATCAAGTATAGAGCTTTTGATCGGAAGCACTTCCTCTAAAAATTTTGCAGTTTTTGCATACCGCTTATTCGGAAAAGTTTTTTCGTACACAGATTATAGTATTTTCCACCGCTGTGGGTTAAATTTTGATGTTTTAAAAAATTTTAAAATCAAAGGCAAAAGTAGTTGTTTGAGAGCATTTAGATAAAAAGGTTTTAAATTGAAATTAAAAAGCCAGGTGGAAACTAAAATTCTCACAGGCTCACAACCTATAATTGTTTAGATTTGCAACGTGTTGATACGACAGATTTAACAATTATGGCAGACCACCAACTCAATCCCCAAAAATGGGTGGATAAATACTCTGATTATCTCTACAATTACACAATTGTAAAGGTTAATGATAAAGAGATTGCTGAAGATATTATTTCAGAAACTTTTTTAGCCGGGTTAAAATCTATGAAAAATTTTAAAGGGGAAGCCAGTGAACGTACCTGGCTTATCTCTATTCTTAAGCGTAAAATTATAGATCATTACCGCAAAATAAACTCTAACAAGGGGAAGGCTGAGGTGCGTATGAATTACGCAAATGATGATGAGGCTGGTGATTGGTTAGAGGAGCGTGTTGCAGACCCTTTTGATAAAACAGCAGAAGATGACTTGGAGAATACAGAATTAGGTGTTGCAATTTATGCCTGTATTGATAAATTACCTGAAAAGCAAGCCGCTATATTTCGTAAAAAAACAATTGAAGGACAGGATACAGAAACTATTTGTAAAGAATTTGATATTACACCGTCTAATTTATGGGTAATCATTCACAGGGCTCGTACAGCGCTTGCGAGTTGCTTAGAAGAAAATTGGTTATAAGAGATGAAACTATTTGTAGATTGTAAAAAAGCAGGTCACCTTTGTGATAAAGAGCAATATAAGGATGCTTCCTTATTTGAAAAGATGAGTGTGATTTTTCATAACATGATTTGTAAGCACTGTGCAGATTATTCTGAACGGAATATAAAACTAACCAAGCTCATTAATGACCCCAAATGCCATAAGATGCCAGAGGAATGCAAAAAGCGCATAAAAGAGCAATTAGAACTAGAATTAGCTAAAAAGCAACAGGAGTAAATACCAGAGAATAGGAATTCCTTCTACAAAAAAGGATGAATAATATTCATTTTGATTTTTTAAAGCTCTTAAAATCGCCATAGCCGTTATCCCTATTATTAGATAGTGAATTATACTACTTGTAGGATTTATAGAATCTTTAAAAAATTCGAGAATAACACTAATTGTAATCATAATCAAACCAAAAAGTTTGGTTTTTTTTATGCCTACTAATTGCGGGAGTGTCCCCAAATTAGGTGAATCATATTTAGCATCACGTATTTCAAAAGGCACAATCAGTGCTAAGACTAGTAGAAAGCGCTGTATCGAAATGATACTCGCATCCCATGTCCAGAAAGTAGAATTATATATTACCGGAAGATAAGCTGTAACACCTGCCCATACAGCAGCAATTATAAAAATTTTTAATGTAGGCACCATCCTCAAATTTCTTTTGTGAGGTAAAAACGGTAGCGCATAGAGTAAAGTTAAAAGCGCTAATGGAATACAGGAAATCCAGAACTGCGGTTCAAAACGATAGGCTATTACAAGAAGCGCCACAAAGCAGAAAAATGAAAATAGCTGAATGATTTTTAACTTGTCTGTAAGGTTGCGATGGTGCAGTCCTGCGAGGCTTGCATATTTAACAAAATTGTATCCAGTAATTGTTCCAAAAAAAATAAAATAATTAAAAGCTATTTCGTTTTCGAGATGTAATTCATATTGTGTAATTAAAGCCATGCAAAGCACCGCTAAAGCCACATGAATACTGCTGTTTATGTAAAAATCAAAAATGCCTTTTAGCGACTTCATTTCGCAAATATAGTATAACTGTTAACAAGTGCTTTAGGTCGTTGAAAAAGTCGCCATTTGATAGACTTTTATTCATAACTGAAATCGTAATTTTGCGGCATTCTAAACACACATAAATTGCATATGAGAACAGATGTTTTTGCTTTAAGGCATATAGGATCAAGACCGGAAGAGAAAGAGGAGATGTTAAAGGCGATAGGGGTTGATTCTATAGATCAACTTATTTATGAGACTTTGCCTGATGGTATTAAATTAAAGAAGCCATTAGACTTAGAACCTGCTTTGAGTGAATATGAGTACGCAACTCATATAAATACGCTTGCAAGCAAAAATAAATTGTTTAAAACCTATATAGGCTTAGGGTATCACGAAGCTAAAATACCTGCGGTAATTCAGCGAAATATTTTAGAAAATCCGGGTTGGTATACAGCTTATACTCCCTATCAGGCAGAAATTGCTCAGGGACGTTTAGAAGCATTGCTAAACTTTCAAACGATGATTGCAGATCTTACCGGTATGGAGCTGGCAAATGCATCCTTACTTGATGAGTCTACAGCAGCAGCAGAAGCGATGACTTTATTAGCTGCGGTGCGTACCCGTGATCAGAAGAAAAATGATGTAGTTAAATTTTTTGTAGATAAAGAGGTTTTACCACAAACACTTTCAGTACTTCAAACACGGGCTATTCCTGTAGGAGTAGAATTAGTAGTAGGAAACCCTCAGGAATTTGAGTTTGGCACAGACTTTTTCGGGGCTTTATTACAATATCCTTCTGCTAGTGGTGAGGTTCACGATTATGCCGGGTTTATAGCCAAAGCAAAAGATGCAGATATTAAAATTGCAGTTGCTGCAGACATTATGAGTCTGGTGTTATTAGAATCACCGGGTCATTTAGGAGCAGATGTAGTTGTAGGTACAACGCAACGTTTTGGTATTCCGTTAGGTTACGGTGGTCCACACGCAGCGTATTTTGCTACACGTGAAGAATATAAGAGAAATATTCCCGGGCGTATTATAGGGGTTACTAAAGACCGTAATGGTAACCGTGCATTACGTATGGCCTTACAAACTCGTGAACAACATATTAAACGAGATAAGGCAACTTCAAATATATGTACAGCTCAGGTTTTACTTGCTGTAATGGCGGGTATGTACACTGTATATCACGGTCCAAAAGGATTAAAATATATAGCTACAAAAATTCATCGTACGACAGCTACCTTAGCTGATGCCTTAGAAAATTTAGGTTTGTATCAACTAAATTCAGCTTACTTTGATACCATCCGTGTTAAAACAGATGCTAAAGCGGTGCGAAGTTTTGCAGAAGCTAGTGAAATTAATTTTTACTATCCAGATGCTGATACGGTTTCAGTATCTATTAATGAAACAACAAGCCTCGCAGATTTAAATAAAATCATAGCTGTTTTTGCGGAAGCTTTAGGTAAAGAATTCACGCATTTAGATCAACTCATAGATGCAGAGGAATTCCCGGAAACTTTACGTCGTAAAACAGAATTTATGACCAATCCTGTTTTTAACAGCTACCATTCAGAAACTGAATTGATGCGTTATATTAAAAAACTGGAGCGTAAAGATTTATCCTTGAATCACAGTATGATTTCTTTAGGATCCTGTACGATGAAGCTTAATGCAGCATCAGAAATGTTACCCTTAAGTGACCCTCGTTGGGGAGGAATACACCCATTTGTACCTATAGAACAGGCACAGGGATACCAAGAAGTTCTTACTAAATTAGAAAGTCAGTTAAACGAAATAACCGGTTTTGCAGGTACTTCATTACAGCCTAACTCTGGTGCGCAGGGTGAGTATGCAGGTCTAATGGTTATTAGAGCGTATCACGAGAGTAGAGGAGATAGCCATCGTAATATATGTTTAATACCATCATCTGCCCATGGTACAAATCCTGCAAGTGCTGTAATGGCAGGGATGCAGGTTGTAGTAACTAAGGCAAATGAATCTGGTAATATTGACGTAGATGATTTACGTGAAAAAGCAGAAAAATATAAAGACAATCTGGCTGCAATAATGGTTACCTACCCGTCTACACACGGTGTATACGAGAGCGCTATTCAGGAAATTACCGGTATTATTCATGAAAATGGAGGTCAGGTTTATATGGATGGTGCAAATATGAATGCTCAGGTAGGATTGACAAATCCCGGAGCCATTGGTGCAGATGTTTGTCACCTTAACTTACATAAAACCTTCGCTATACCTCACGGTGGTGGTGGTCCTGGTGTAGGTCCTATTTGTGTTGCAAAACAGCTGGTTCCTTTTTTACCTACTAACCCCGTTATTAAAACTGGAGGTGAGCAGGCAATAACAGCTATTTCAGCAGCTCCCTGGGGTTCTTCTTTAGTGTGTCTGATTAGTTATGCATATATAAAAATGCTGGGAGCAGACGGTCTAAGAGAATCTACAGAAGCAGCTATTCTAAATGCAAACTATATAAAAGAGCGTTTAAAAGGTTCTTTCGAAGTCTTGTATTCTGGAGAAATGGGGCGAGCAGCACACGAGATGATTATAGATTGTCGCCCGTTTAAAGATAATGGTATAGAAGTAGTAGATATTGCAAAACGTCTTATTGATTACGGATTTCATGCACCTACAGTATCATTCCCGGTTGCAGGAACAATGATGATTGAGCCTACTGAAAGTGAAAGTAAATCTGAACTAGATCGTTTTTGCGATGCAATGAATAGTATTAGAAAAGAGATTGACGCAGCAACTGCAGAAAACGAAAACAATGTACTTAAGAACGCACCACACACGCTAATGATGCTTACAGCAGATTCCTGGGATTTACCATATACAAGAGAGCAGGCCGCTTACCCGCTTGAATATGTGGCAGACAATAAATTCTGGCCTACTGTACGTCGTGTTGATGATGCTTATGGTGATCGTAATTTAATTTGTACATGTGCTCCTATAGAAGAATATATGGAAGAAGCATAAGTTAATTGAGATTAATAAAACTTAAACCCATCTGTATACTACAGATGGGTTTTTTTATTGAAAATAAATAATTAGAAACACCGTGCTGAGGTAAATCCACAATAGAGTAAATACAATATGAACATTTGTTTCAAACCTCTTGCCTTTCCAAAGTTTTGGAGAATAAACAAAGAATTGAAAAAATAACCGTACAGACCAAAATATTCCCAAGCCAAAACAAATTGTCTTACCCAAAGATGTAGTCATTAATTGCTCTGCAGACGTTATGCAGAGTAGTCCCATTAAAAACACGGTAAATGCAATAAAGAATGTATGTACTTGAAAGATTTGCTTATTAATAAGCGAAAGTGATTTTAAGCCATTATGCCAATCAAAATATTTCGGGAATGCAATATGTACTAATGCTAATACAATTAAAATAAAACCTATAATTTGTAGTTGAGTTTGCATATAAATCATCATATGTTGCTTACAAAAATTGACATAAATGGTGTGAATTTAAATTCTCTTGTTTCAACAAAACGAGCTTTTTTTAAAACATCTAGCCAGGTTTTTTTAGAAAAGAAATGTGTAAAACCGAATGAGAAGGCTAGCAAATTAGGCAGATCTCTTAAGTGTTCTACGATAATTAAATGTCCTTCTGGTTTCAGAACCCTTCTACACTCTTTTAAAAAATCTATTTTTTCTGAGTTTGATCTTATTTCATGCAAGGCAGAAAGTAAAAATATTATATCTGCAGATTTATTACTCATAGGGATTTGTCGTGAATTTATTTGTTGTGTATTAGGAAATACCGAGCTCACCTTACGAGCCCTCACGATTGCCGGTTCTGTATGTCTTTTACTATCATAAAAGTCAAAAACACGTATTTGAGCTGTCTCAAATTTTTTGTTCATAATAAAGCTAGTTTCATCAAAGCCAGCGTTAATATTAACGACCTGCTTAATTTTTGATGAGTTCAGTTTTAATTTATTTAACCATAGCATCTTGTAATATCCCGAGAAGTCATATACATAAGCTGAAACAATTAGTGGGGCTATTAAACCATATATAAATGCAATTAGTACAATCAAAAATAGGCTGGTGTTCGAATTAATGAAATAATGACTTAGGCCGAATACCAGAAGTGTAGATAAACCAATGATATAAAAATGCCTGTTGAAACTTAGTATATTGAGTACTCCCTGAAATTTGCCGCGTCTTAACTCCATAATTCAATTTTTCCTTTTTTCCAGTAATAAGGAACATTAGTGATAGAAAAAGCATTTGCAAGATGTATTTCTTTAAACTTTAAAGAGTCTATAAATGAAAACTTATAATCTAAAACTTCAACAGCTTTGGGTTTCCAGTTTTGCCGTACCCCTTCAATTATTAAAACCTCTTTCTTTTCTGTATTGTAAGTAAATGTATATGGCAAGGGACCTGCAAATCGTCGTGCTTTTTTCCAATTAGTAAATGGAGAGCTATTAGGAAGCGTAATTTCGGTATTCTTAGTTGTGACAATTTTAAGTTTAAAATCAGATTTTACAGATTTTATCTCGATGCCTTTGTCAGTTTTGCGATGTTTGATATCTGTTGAGGAATAGTTATAATGGGTAAATAAGTTACCCATTAATTGCATAAGCTTTTTATTAGTTTCAGATTTTATAATATACAAACCTCGAAGCCTTTTGTCTCTTTGATCTATATAACGCACAAATATGCGGTAGCCAATTAAAAAAAAATCATTCCCCATAAATTTTGGAAAACCTTTAGGACGTAAGTCTTTAGTATCAACCATTGCCACAGCTATAAACCCCCACTTGTCATCTAAGGTGTCTAATTCTAAACAAGAAGGTATTAGTGGTGTTAACTCCTCTTTAGCTACAGCAAAAGTTAAAACAGTTGAATTTTGAAAAAATGCTTCAACTGCAAAAGGATGATTTTTTAGAGTGATAGCCATAGCCTCTTATTGTTTTGTTAGGATAAAGTTTGTGTAGTATATAAACCCACAGAATAATACAGCAAATACAAGATTAAATTTTCCCCACATTAATAAATTAGGAACACAGATAAACTCAAGGCAATTCATTAATAAAATTATTCCTATTTGTAACCACGCATTTAATTGCTGTTTGTAACGAGATAAAATCCAAATAGACATTATAATTTCAGAAAAACCTATTAAAATAGTCAATTGAGGAGCATATTTGTTTCCCAGAATTTCACCTACTATTTCTTGATGTCTGGGAACTAAGTTTAGCATTTTACAGACTAAACCATTTATTAGCCAAACACTAACAATGAAATAATTGAAAACAAGATATTGTAATTTATTTATCACCATCAATTCAAATTTATTTTTTAAACTTTCAGAAAATATTGAAAACTAAATATAAATAAAAAAGCTTAGGTCATAAGCTTCATTATCGTTTTTGTAATCCAATTTTCTTTTTGGTTAATTATCTTTTCAAGCATGGTATCAGCCTTTTCAACAAAGTCGTGTAATTCTTGCGTTTTCATCTTAAATTTTAGTGCTTCATTGCTATTGTCATCATCAAAATTTTTAACACCTGCAAGTACTCGTAGTGCTGGTTTTACTTCACGTTTACTTCTTTCAATTGCAATCTTGCGGGCTAAAGAATCAACATCTTGATCAGCAACAAAATATTCACGACGTTCACCGGGCTTATATTCTTTATATACAATCCCCCAATCTATAAGGCCACGTAAATTCATACTGGCATTTCCGCGGGAAATCTGTAATTCTTCCATTATATCCTCCATTGATAGTGAATCTGGCGATATCATTAAAAGAGCATGTATTTGCGCCATTGTTTTATTAATACCCCATTGAGAGCCCAATGCTCCCCAGGTTTGTAAAAATTGATCTTTTGCTTCTTTAAATTCCATAATCAAATATAATTAAATATTTTAAAGTTTCAATAATAAATGAAACTTATTTATTTCCTAGCTAAAAGTATATTTGCAGGATGAAAGCATTAATAATTGGTAACGTTTGGCCAGAACCAGTTTCTTCTGCTGCAGGGGCGCGCATTCTTCAATTACTCGAAGCGTTGAAAAAGCAGAATTTTGAAATACATTTTGCTTGTGCCGCAGGCAAAACGGCGTATGCAGAAAATCTTAATGAACAGCAGGTGTTTACTCAAGAGATACAATTAAATAATTCGTCTTTTGATACTTATATAAAAGAACTTGATCCAGCTCTTGTTCTTTTTGACAAGTTTGTAGTAGAGGAGCAATTTGGTTGGCGTGTAAAAGAACAGTGTCCCCATGCGATTCGAGTTTTAGAAACCATAGACCTTCACGGATTACGTAAGGGTAGGGAAGCGGCGCTAAAGGCAGGGGAAATTTTTTCTGAGCAATTTTTAGATAACGATTTTGCTAAACGCGAAGTTGCAAGTATTTACCGCTGTGATTTGTCTTTAGTTATTTCTGAGATAGAAATGCAGCTTTTACAATCTTATTTTAAGGTTCCAGGTCAGCAAATTTTCTATCTACCATTTATGGTTGATCAAGTAAGCGATGCTACTATTAATAGTTGGAAAACGTATGAAAATCGTGCTCATTTTGTTACAATAGGTAATTTTCGACACGAGCCTAATTGGCTTTCGGTACGCCAATTAAAAACAGAAATCTGGCCGCTAATCAAAAAACAACTTCCCGACGCTCAAATGCGTGTTTATGGTTCGTATCCTGCCGAAAAGCATACGCAATTGCATAATCCTAAAGAGAACTTTTATGTTTTAGGCAGAGCCGAAAGTGCCTTTGAAGTTATTGAAAATGCGCGCGTATTAGTGGCGCCATTATTGACCGGAGCAGGTTTAAAAGGAAAATTACTAGAAGCTATGCAATGTGGTACTCCTGCCGTAACCAGCACGGTGGGTGCTGAAGGAATGCACGGAGATTTACCCTTTAATGGAAGCATAACTGACGATTCTAATCTTTTTGCGCAAGCCGCCATAGAATTATATGTAAATAAAGATAAATGGCAACAAGCTCAATCTAATGGAATTGAAATAATAAATACGCGTTTTTTAGCGAGTAGCTGGCAACCACAATTCGCAGAACGACTAAATGAATTAAAGCTGAATTTAGAACATCACCGTCAGGCAAATTTTACAGGGTCTATGCTTTGGCATCAGTCGTTACAGGCTTCTAAATTTATGAGTAAATGGATCGAGGAGAAGAATAGGTAGGTAGGCCTAAACTGAAAAAAAAGCTTATTGATCTATTTTTTTAAACCAATAAGCTTTCTCATTTTAATCAGTGTTTTTCAATTTTAAAGAACTGCACTGCTACAACAGATAGTAATAATGCTATACAAAGCATGAGTAGAATTGTAACAAATGTTTTATTAATAGCAAAATCACGATTACTTGTGTAAGTCATTGAGAGGAATATTGCAATCCCAACTACTAGACCTCCTGACATACGGTTAGAAGTAGTGTGATTTAGTTCTGTTTCGCAGGTTGAGCAACTAAATGGTGGATATCTTTTTAAACTCCAAAAGCTTTTTAAAACTTTCAAAGTTGATAATTTAGACTTGCAGTTTGGGCAATTTGCCATTTGTGATTTAGTTTATTAATCCTGCTCTTTTTAGTAAAGCTTCAGGATTAGGTTCTTTTCCGCGGAAACGCTTATACAAAACCATAGGATCTTCGGTACCTCCTTGAGAAAGTACGTGATCTTTAAATTTTTGAGCTATTTCTTTGTTAAAAATACCATTTTCCTGAAAATAAGCAAATGCATCTGCGTCGAGAACTTCTGCCCATTTGTAGGAGTAGTAACCACTAGAGTACCCGCCTTGAAAGATGTGAGAGAATGCGACACTCATACAATTTTTAGCAACATCTGGATATAGTTTGGTGTTTTCAAAAGCAGCATCTTCGTGTGC
The DNA here is from genome assembly GCF_000687915.1 of Leeuwenhoekiella sp. MAR_2009_132. Taxonomy (NCBI): domain Bacteria; kingdom Pseudomonadati; phylum Bacteroidota; class Flavobacteriia; order Flavobacteriales; family Flavobacteriaceae; genus Leeuwenhoekiella; species Leeuwenhoekiella sp. MAR_2009_132. The sequence continues at coordinate 515,960 of NZ_JHZY01000004.1, read as the reverse complement.
TTTAACGCTGGTTATTCCGCTAGGGTCTGCACCGTGCCATGACATATCAAGAATACCAAAACTCAATTGGCGTAGGGTTTGCATCCCTTCCTGAAAATTAGCAGCATTCTTAATTTTATCAATTAAAACCATGGGTATGGTTTCGCCGGTTTCATAATGTTTAGCAAAAAGTGCTAATGCTTCCGGTTCATAACACCAGTTCTCTAAAATCTGACTGGGTAATTCTACAAAATCCCAAAATACAGAAGGGCCAGACAGGCTAGGATAAGTTGTATTGGCAAGCATACCGTGTAAGCCGTGACCAAACTCATGAAACAATGTTGTTACCTCATTAAAAGTAAGTAAAGAGGGTTTTGAAGCGGTAGGTTTTGTGAAGTTGCACACATTAGATACATGTGGGCGTTCATTAATACCGTCTTTAATAAATTGACATTTAAATTGAGTCATCCATGCACCACCACGTTTTCCTGCTCTGGGATGAAAATCTGCATAGAATAATGCAATAAAGTTATCTTTCTCGTCAAATACCTGATAGGTTTTTACGTCTTTATGGTAGGTAGGAATGTCAAAAACTTCGACAAATCTCAAGTTGTATAATTTATTGGCTACGGTAAATACGCCTTCAATTACGTTTTCTAATTTGAAATAAGGTTTTAGAAGTTCGTCATCAAGCTCAAACAGTTGTTGCTTTAATTTTTCAGAATAGAAAGCGCTATCCCACTTTTGTAATTGGTCAATCCCATCACGTTCTTTAGCAAAACTCTCAAGTTGTTTAAACTCGAGTTCGGCAGCTGGTTTTGCCTTTTCTAACAAATCTTCAAGAAAACGAGTTACATTCTCAGGATTTTTTGCCATACGTTCTTCAAGAACAAAGTGCGCGTGGGTTTTGTAACCTAAGAGGTTAGCTCGCTCGTGACGCAGATTTACAATGTTAAGTACGTTTTGCTGATTATCTAAATCATCATTATGAAAACCTTTTGCTCCAAAAGCAATTGCCATTTCTTTACGCAATTCTCTATTTTCGGCATACTTCATAAAAGGTATATAACTGGGATATTCAAGTGTAAAAACCCATCCCTCTTTACCTTTTTCTTCAGCCGTTTGTGCGGCAGCCTCCTTAGTACTTTCGGGTAATCCTGCAAGATCAGCCTCATTTGTGATATGAAGTTCGTATTTGTTAGTCTCGGCTAAAATATTCTCACCAAAAGTTAAAGCAAGTTTAGAAAGTTTAGTGTCAATTTCTCGAAGGCGCGCTTTTTTATCTTCGGGAAGATTCGCTCCATTTCGAGCAAAACCTTTGTATTTTTTTTCTAATAAAACCTGTTCTTCTCGGGTAAGTTCTAATGTCTCACGTACATCATACACCTGCTTTACGCGCTTAAATAGCGTCTCATTAAGTGTTATGTCATTTGAGAATTCAGATAGGAGCGGGGAAACTTCCTGCGCTGTTTTCTGAATTGCATCATTTGTTTCTGCGCTATTTATATTAAAAAAAACACTGCTTACCCGGTCTAATTTATAACCGGCATAATCTAATGCAGCAATTGTGTTTGTAAATGTGGGTGGCTCCGTAGAATTTGTGATTTGATCAATCTCTAAACGTGCTTCTGCTATGGCGTGCTCTATAGCTTTCTGATAATCAGAATCTTGAATAAGATCAAAAGGAGTTATATCAAAAGTTTTAAGTAGTATATTTTCTGAATTTTTCAATTTTCGATAAGTTTTTTGAGAAATAAGTATTTTGTCTAGCATTGTATTTATTTTAACGAATTTATTATGTATTTTTTTTAAATTTGTTAATTCAAAATGAAGACATTAGAATAGATCTGTAGCTGGTTTTGATTAATAATATTTAGAATGGTTAATAAATAACTTTTAATTTGCCGAAGCATTTCTATAGGAGCCGTTTTTTAACGGCTCTTTTTTATTTCTTAACTTCTGCAGCACCTTCTATAACCTTCTGTTTCAGTCCATCCTTGTACTGAAGAATCTTATCGCGCATTGATTTATTAGTAGCGCCCAATATTTGAGCAGCTAAAATTCCTGCGTTTTGTGCGCCATCAAGTGCTACAGTAGCAACCGGTACACCACCAGGCATCTGTAAAATTGATAGTACAGAATCCCAACCATCTATAGAGTTACGTGATTTCACAGGGACACCTATAACTGGCAGTGGTGAAAGGGATGCAATCATACCCGGTAAATGAGCAGCGCCACCAGCTCCTGCAATGATTACCTGTATACCTCGCTCGTGAGCATTTTTGCCATAATCAAATAATTTGTCTGGGGTACGGTGAGCAGAAACAATATCGACTTCTGTATCTATATTAAACTGTTTTAGTATATCTATAGCTGCCTGCATTACCGGCATATCGCTGGTACTTCCCATTATAATTCCTACCATAAGATGTGTTTTAGCTTATATTTTTGTGATGACTTTGATCGTTTTCTTTACTTCTTCAGCAATTTTACGGGCTTCACTTAGATCGCTATTTACGATAGTGACGTGCCCCATTTTTCTAAAAGGTCTGGTTTTTCGTTTTCCATAAATGTGTGGCGTAACACCTTTTAAAGCCAGAATTTCTCCCATCTTATCATAAAATACATTACCAGTATAGCCTTCTTCTCCTACAAGGTTAACCATAACGGCGCCTATTTTGCTTTCGGTCTCTCCTAACGGTAGATTTAAAATGGCACGCAGGTGTTGTTCAAATTGATTTGTATAACTACCTTCTATACTATAATGACCACTGTTGTGGGGTCTGGGTGCTACTTCATTTACAATGATCTGGTCATCCTGAGTTTGAAATAACTCTACAGCCAGTAAGCCTACGTGTTCAAATGCCTCAGAAACTTTAGTTGCAACATCACGTGCTTTCTGAGCTACAGCCTCATCAATACGAGCAGGACAAATCACATATTCTACCTGGTTAGCTTCCGGGTGAAACTCCATTTCTACAACAGGGTAAGATCTTACTTCCCCACTGGGATTACGCACGACAATTACCGCAAGCTCATTTTTAAATGCAATCATTTCTTCAGCAATACAGGGCACATCGATAAGCTTAGTAAGATCATCAATAGAGCGCACTACCTGTACACCTTTACCATCATAACCACCTTGAGTACTTTTCCATACAAAAGGTAAACTGGTTTGCCGTGCGGTAATGGCTAGTTTTAAAGCTTCCAGATTGGGATATAGTTTGTAGGGAGCTGTGGGTATATTTTTTTCTGAATAAAAGTCTTTTTGAACCCCTTTATCCTGAATTTTTCGCAAGGTCTGCGGGCTGGGATAAACGGTGATTCCTTCAGACTGCAGTTTTTCTAGAGCTTCTACATTTACGGCTTCAATCTCAAAAGTTACCACATCGGCTTTTTTTCCGAAGTTATAAACCGTATTAAAGTCCATCAAATCCCCCTGTTCAAAATAGTTTGCTGCAATACGGGAAGGAGCTTCATTGCTAGGGTCTAAAACCGCAGTTTGTATATCAAATTTACGGGTTTCGTACAGCAACATTTTGCCTAATTGACCGCCACCTAAAATAGCAAGTTTAAAGTCTGAAGAGAAATAAGAGTTCATTAAATAGATGTCTTTTAGCGTCTAAAATTAGTGAATGCAAAAGTAAGTTTTTAGAGGAAGAATGCAGAAGTTAAGTTCTTAAAACCTTCAGTATGAAATGCGCTTATTCTTAATTTAAAGACCTCTTTTGTTAATGAGCTATCTACAGGTTTATATTAACTAACAATATGTATCTTTGTCGTTTAGTTTAAACCACTGCCAGACTAACCATGATCAAACTACGCGGTCTCCATTTTAATGAGTTTATTTCAGAAGATGAACTTTTAAAAGCAATTGAAAAAGTAGCAGCTAGAATTAACCATGATTACGAGGGTAAAGAGCCCTTGTTTCTCGTAGTTCTTAATGGGGCTTTTAAATTTGCTACAGAATTATTGAGCAGATTTAACGGTAACTGTGAGATTGAGTTTTTAAAACTGAGTTCTTATGATGGTACCTCGAGTACCGGGCAGGTTATGACTCATATTCCTATTGATGCAGATCTTGAAGATCGTGAAGTGATTATCATAGAAGACATCGTAGATAGCGGTAATACCATAGCAAAGCTCACCGAAATGATGGTGAGTGGTGGAGTTAAAAATTACCGTTTTGCCAGTTTATTTTTTAAGCCTGAAGCTTACACAAAAGAATACAAAATACATTACGTAGGGCTTGAGATTCCTAATGATTTTATAGTGGGCTATGGCCTTGATTATAACGGTTTGGGGCGTAACCTCAATGCTATTTATAAACTTAAAACCACAAAAATGACAAATTTGGTATTGTTTGGCCCTCCTGGAGCCGGGAAGGGAACACAAGCCTCTTTTCTAAAAGAAAAATATAACCTGATTCATATTTCGACAGGAGATGTTTTTAGATATAATATTAAAAATGCTACAGAACTGGGTATGCTTGCAAAGTCCTTTATAGATAAAGGACAGCTCGTGCCAAATACAGTTACTATAGATATGCTGAGCGCTGAAGTTGATAAAAATGCTGATGCAAATGGTTTTATATTTGACGGTTTTCCCAGAACAACTGCTCAGGCTGAAGCATTAGACTCGCTTTTAAAACAGAAAGATACCGAAGTTTCTGCTATGATTGCCTTAGAAGTAGATGACGAGATTTTAATACAGCGTCTTCTAGAGCGCGGTAAAACCAGTGGGAGAAAAGACGATGCAGATGAGGCTGTTATACGCAATCGTATAAAAGTATACTATGGGGAGACTGCTATCTTAAAAGAATACTACCAGAAGCAGGATAAATATTTTGGAGTAGATGGGGTAGGTAACGTACCTGAAATTACAGAGCGTCTAAGTAAAACCATAGACGCATTATAAATTACAAATGTCAAAATTGAGAGTTACTTACTGCTCTCATTTTATATTTAAACTTTTAACTATTTATGACCGAAGGAAATTTTGTTGACTATGTAAAGATGCACGTAACATCTGGTAAAGGTGGTGGTGGCTCGGCTCATTTACGCCGTGAAAAATTTGTTACAAAAGGAGGTCCTGATGGTGGTGATGGTGGCCGTGGAGGTCATGTAATCTTACGTACAAATCCTAATTTGTGGACACTTTTACATTTAAAGTTTAAAAGACATACCAGAGCCGGTCACGGTTCTAACGGAAGTAAGCAAACCAGTACCGGTGCAGATGGTGAAGACATGTACATCGAGGTGCCTCTGGGTACTGTAGTGCGAGATACTGAAACCCAAGAGATACTTAAAGAACTTACCGAGGCAGATGAAGAATTCATAATCGCTAAAGGAGGTATGGGTGGTCTAGGAAACGCGCATTTTAAAACTGCAACAAACCAGACACCACGCTATGCACAACCCGGAATGGATGGGGAAGAGGTAAATGTTACTTTAGAACTTAAAGTGCTGGCAGATGTAGGCCTTGTAGGATTTCCTAATGCAGGTAAATCTACTTTACTTTCAGTAATTACTGCGGCGAAGCCAAAAATCGCCAACTATGAGTTTACTACGCTAAAACCGAATCTAGGAATTGTACAGTACCGTGACTTTCAAACTTTTGTAATTGCAGATATACCTGGTATTATTGAAGGAGCTGCAGAAGGAAAGGGACTTGGTTACCGTTTTTTAAGGCATATAGAACGCAATTCTACATTGCTTTTTATGATACCTGCAGATGCTCCTAATGTAGGTGAGCAGTATCAGATTTTATTAAACGAATTAGAGAAATACAATCCAGAACTTTTAGATAAAGATAAGTTGATAGCGATTACAAAATGTGATATGCTAGATGCAGAGCTTAAGTCTGAATTAAAAAAAGAGCTTGATAAAAGTCTTCCTGTAGAATATCTATTTATATCTTCTGTAGCACAGCAGGGACTTGTTGAGTTAAAAGATAAGCTTTGGGCTATGCTTAACAAACCTGAGGTTAAGTAACATAAACAAGTTTCTTCTTTTAAGCTTTTATTGACTATCATACTTCATCGTTTTGCTTATTTTTAAAGAAAAGCAGTATGATGAAGTATTTTTTAGTTTTAGTGGTTTCGTTTTTTATAATTTCTTGTGGTTCTACTCAGGTTAACTATGATTATGATGAGCAAATAAATTTTGCAGAATACAAAACCTATAATTTTCTCCCAGATATGCAAACAGGTTTGAGTCAGTTAGATGCAAATCGCCTAGTTGATGCTATAGATATAGTGATGCAACAAAAAGGGTTTGTAAAATCTGAAACTCCAGATTTATTAATAAATATTATCTCTGATCAATACCGTGAAAACTCGCAAAATTCAGTAGGCGTGGGTGTAGGTGGTGGTAGCTATGGTGGGGGTTTGAGTATTGGTGCAGGTATTCCTTTAGGCGGTAGCAAAGATCATCAGACTATAACAATAGATTTAGTAGATAGCAAAAAAGACATGCTGGTTTGGCAAGCAGTGAGCGACAGCAATATAGCGCTTAATACAAACCCTCAGGATCGGGTTTCTTACTACACAAAAGTGAGTCAGAAAATATTTAAAAATTTTCCGCCAGAAAAGTAAAAAGTAAAAGGTAATTATTAGGTAATGTTTATTTCTGGTCTGCTTTTTGTTTAGCTTTGGTCAAAACAACCAGGTATGCGCATACGTTTAATGCTTTTCATTTTTTTACTAAAATTTTCAATTTCCGGTAATGCTCAAAGCACCGAATTTGTAATGGCTGAAAACTATTACAAAGCTGAAAAGTTTGAAAAAGCAAAGCCTATTTTACTCTCTTATTTAAAAAAATATCCTAAAGATAAACTCACTCGCGAATATTTAGGAGATATCGCTTCTTACGATAAAAAATGGGATACTGCTCTAGGTTATTATGAAGAATTGGTTAAGGAGCAATCCTCTAATGCAAATTATCATTTTAAATATGGTGGGGCATTAGGTATGAAAGCTTTGAGTATAAGTCGTATTAGAGCATTAACCTATATAGACGATATAAAAGAACACTTTCATAAAGCAGCAGAACTAGATCCTAATCATATAGAAACCCGCTGGGCTCTTGTAGAGTTATATCTGCAATTACCGGGTATTATAGGAGGTAGCACAAGTAAAGCACGTGATTATGCTTTAGAGCTTCAGAAGATATCTCCTGTAGATGGCTATTTAGCAAGAGGCTATGTAGAGGAGCATCAAAATAATTTAAAGGAAGCCGAACAATTCTACAAAAGTGCCATTAAGGTAGGTGGCTCTCCTACTACCTATGCTAAGCTTATAGCGCTTTATGAAAAGGACAACGAGCCGCAGAAAGCTTTAGATGCAGCCACAACAAGTTTTAAAATACATAAGCGCAATCAAATAAATTACCAGATAGGTAAAATTGCGGCAGAATTTAATATAGAGCCTGTTTTAGGTCTGGCAAGTCTTAAGCAATATATTGCAAACTACTCGTATAAAGATGGTGTTCCTGTGGGCTGGGCGCAATATAGGATGGCTCAGATTTATAAAAATCAGGGTGATAAAACCCGTGCTTTACATTATATAAATTTGTGTCTTCAAGATCTTCCTGATTTTGATAAGGCTATAGATGAGAAAAAGAATATTCTTGCTATGTGATACTAGAATCTTAAACTTATTTTAAGCGAGCTACTTCTGATTTCTTAACTTGCAGACTCAATTCAAAGGCGATTATGAAAGTACATTTTATAGCAATAGGTGGTAGTGCAATGCATAATCTAGCCTTAGCGCTTCATCACAAAGGATATACAATTAGCGGGAGTGATGATGCTATTTTTGAACCTTCTAAGACTCGTTTAGCTGATTACGGTTTATTACCAATTGAACTAGGCTGGTTTCCAGATAAAATTACATCAGATTTAGATGCGGTTATTCTGGGTATGCACGCAAAAGAAGATAATCCTGAATTACTCAAAGCACAAGCAGAAGGGATAAAAATATACTCCTATCCAGAATTTTTATACGAACAGTCAAAGGAAAAAACTCGTGTAGTTATTGGTGGTTCTCACGGAAAAACTACCATAACCGCTATGATTTTGCATGTACTGCATTATCAGAATAAAGAGGTAGATTTTATGGTGGGAGCGCAGCTACCGGGATTTGATACGATGGTGCATTTGACCGAAGAGAATGACTTTATTCTTCTTGAAGGAGATGAGTATTTATCATCGCCTATAGACCGAAGACCAAAATTTCATTTATACAAGCCTAATATTGCATTGATTAGTGGTATTGCCTGGGACCACGTTAACGTGTTTCCGACGTATGAAAATTATATTGAGCAATTTGAGATTTTTGCTGAGTCAATCTCACGAGGAGGTATTCTTGTTTATAATGAAGAAGATGCTGAGGTAAGACGAATTGCTGAAGCAGCTGAAGCGCCAACGCGCAAACATCCCTACTCGACACCAGAATACACCATCGAAGATGGGGAGACGCTTTTAGAAACTCCAGAAGGGCCAATGCCTATATCTGTTTTTGGGAAACATAACTTAAATAATCTTGCAGGTGCAAAATGGATTTGTCAACATATGGGTGTTGACGAAGACGATTTTTATGAGGCTATAGCCAGTTTTGAGGGGGCAGCAAAACGTCTCGAAAAGATAGGTGAAACAGCCACTAATATTGCGTTTAAAGATTTTGCTCACTCGCCTTCAAAAGTTAAAGCAACTACTGAGGCTGTAAAGAATCAATTTCCTGATAAGCGCTTAGTTGCTTGTTTAGAACTACATACATATAGTAGCTTAAATGCCGATTTTATAAAAGGCTACAAAGGAGCATTAGATGCTGCTGAAGAAGCAGTTGTTTTCTATTCACCAGAAGCAGTTGCTATCAAAAAGCTTGAAACTATAAGTAAAGAACAAATTGCTCAAGCGTTCGAGCGGGATGATTTGACCATTTTTACAGATGCTACAACCTTCAAGGATTTCCTTGTAAATTCAAAATTTAACGATAGTGTATTGTTGTTAATGAGTAGTGGTAATTATGGTGGTTTAGACTTTGATAAAATTCAAGAGTTACTTTAGTTATCTACAAATTTAGGTTTTGAAGCCTTCAGTTAATCTCTGGCTTTTGGAAGTCTAAAGGTAAGTGTGCTACCAGCGCCAACTTCGCTTTTGATGCTTAATGATCCTTTATTTTTTTCTAAATAAAACATACAGGTTTTTAAGCCAAAACCAGATCCTAATTCATTAAAAGTGCCCGGGGTTGTAAACCAATTTTCACCATTCATAATCTTCTCTATCACTTTGGGAGAAATTCCCAGGCCGGTATCTGTGACTGTTGTATAAACAAAATTATCTTCTACATAGGTGTTAATGGTGATAACCCCATTTGAAGGTGTAAATTTTATTGCATTGTGAATTAGATTTCTAAGTACAAATGAGTAACTGTCTATATCAGCATATATTTTAGCATTTATATTTTGAGTTACTATTTCAATATTTTTATCCTGAGCCTGAGGTTGCATAAGTCTTAGAATAGATTTTATTAAATCTGCACTTTGAAAAGGTGTTTTTTCAATTTGTTTATCCTGGGTCTGTTTTTTTGACCAATCTAATAAACCATCTAGAAACAGCGTTACGTTATCTAATCTTCCTGAAAGATCATTTAAAAGTGATTTACTTTCTTCTATATCTATACTATTATTGTTAAATAATTCTATAACCGTTTTAAGATTATTTAAAGGAGTGCGCACATCATGAGAGATAAGTGCAAATAATTTTTTATTAGTAGAATCTAATTTTTCTAATTTTTGTTTTTGAAGGTCTAGTCGTTTAAAATAACGATTCATAATTATTGCTATTGGGCAGGATACTACAAACGGAATTATAGCGCTCATCCAAAAGCCTATCCAAAAGTCTTCCCAGGCTGTATATGAGAAGACTAGCGTAAATGTTAGTGTAGATAAGAAAACAGAGGTAAAGACTACAAAAAAAGGATTGTATAAACTTTCTTTAGATATTCGCATAATTCCCGGTTTTCGTATTAACAATACTAATATTCTGAGGGGTAAAAGATCTCATTTCTAATGTAAAACTATTAATAACTTGTAGGAAATCATATACAGTTAGCCTAAGTGGATATTGCTAAAGGTGAGTTACATTTAAGTGTCGACGAATGGTTCTGCAAATATTAATCAACAGATATTTATGTAAATAATTATTTATACTAAACTAGTAAAAGTACCTTAAAAGGTTAAAAATTTCGATGAAGTGTGTTTTTAGAAACTGTTTAACTGTTCTTTTTTCTTGAAATAAGGCCTAGATTTTGGAGATATGTTGTTCATATACAAAATCTATATAATCACTCATAATAGCGGAGTAACTGTCTTTTAATGCCAATTTTGCTTTCTCCTGGTCTTTTTTTAATTTGTCTTGTGAAAGTTTAAATTTTCCTTCCCAATTCGTTATTTCTATTTCAAAACCCGTTACATAGTTAACAAAGGCATCCATTCTAGAATCATCTTTATCTAAAACAAAACGTTGTTGATCACCTTCAAGAGTATGCGTAAGTTCTACCATTGTATTTTTTAATTCGTCGATATTTTGATGACGTATAATTTTTCCTTCTAAATGAACCTTAATATAATTCCAAGTAGGTAGCTGACGAGTGGTATAGATAGCTGGAGATATATAGCTGTCTGGTCCATTAAAAACAAGGGTTACATCTGCACCTGGCTTTAAGTGTTGAAGTTGCGGATTATTGTTATCTATATGGCCTACTAGTTTACCCAGATTATTGTCTGCCTTGTAAATTAGTGGTAAATGAGTGAGGAGGGGGACATCATTTTGTGTTGTGATTAATAATGCCAGTGGGAAAGTCTGTAGTGTTTTAACTGCGTTTGCAAAACCAGATTCCTGGTGGTGCGGGGGTGGATATAAACTCATACTCCAAATTGTGTAAAATGGTGATCTAGATGTTTGTATTGCATCTGACCCCATTGTGAAGTAGTAAAGTTACCAAAAACAGGATGCGGCTGAAAAGATTCTTTTGAACGAAGCTCATAAAAATCTTCAATCAATTTTTTAAGTTGAGTTTTTTCGGTTATAAAATCTTTAGGTTCAATTATTTTAAAAGCTTTAGAAGTGGGGAGATTTTTTCTAATTTTTGAATCATCATACATCGATTTTTTGAAGAGGAGCTTAATTAAAAAGTTAGATTTTAAATTAAAATCTCTATTGTAAAGAGGGATTTCTAGTGGTTTTTGACAGTGATTAAGCATTTGGCTCACATTCATTTTACCCCACGAAGCAGTAGAACTAGGACTTAAAGATTCTAAACGTTTAAGTATAGTAATGTGTGTATTTGCCTGAAATAGACTTTCCATATTTTATTTTTTTACGAGTTATCGTAGAATTACATTTTATAAATTTATATATTATAATTTAACTGATGCTTAGGCATTTAAAAGTAATTACTCTTCTAATTTTATATTGAAAATAACGATTGTATGTCAGAAGATTTAGATTCATTTTCAATAAAAAAGTGGTCCTTAGATGATCGTCCTCGAGAAAAACTACTCAGCAAGGGCAAAGATGCTTTAACAGATGCAGAATTGGTAGCTATACTCATAGGATCTGGTAGTCGCAATGAAAGTGCGGTAGCTTTAAGTAAACGAATTTTAGCTTCTGTAGATAATAATTTAAATGCTTTAGGCAAGTTAAGTATAGATCAACTCCTAAAATTTAAAGGTATTGGCGAAGCTAAAGGTGTGACAATTGCAGCGGCTTTAGAGTTGGGTCGTCGCAGACGCTTAGAAGATGTAGCTGAGGTAAAGAAAATTTCAGGAAGCCACTCTGTTTTTGAATTGCTTCAACCTGTATTAGGGGAGCTTGAGCATGAAGAATTTTGGATTCTATACTTAAATAACGCTAATAAAGTACTTAGTATGCATCAGTTAAGTAAAGGCGGTATGACCGGCACTTTAGTAGATGTACGTCTGGTATTTAAGAAAGCACTAGAAACAGGGGCGGTCTCGATTATTCTAGCGCACAACCATCCATCAGGCGCCTTGAAACCCAGCCAGGCAGATAAAAATATCACAGAAAAATTAAAAAATGCTTCCCAAAGCTTAGATATAAAGGTTCTTGATCATTTAATCATTACCGAAAAAGCCTATTTTAGCTTCGCTGATGAAGGTTTATTATAATTCTTTCGGCTTTCTAAGAAAAATACAGAACTTGCCTTCTAGAACTCGTTTATGCTTTTAGTTTATACTCATAAAATTACCCCTCGTTTACGTTATACTTTTAAGCATATATGTACGGCAATACTGGGGATTCCGGTTAAATTTACCACAGCTGTAGATGAGTTTATTGTACATGATAGCTTAAAATTATCATACACAAATAAACCCTTAGGAAAAGAAATACATATTAAAAGTCAAGAAGTACTTTTTGAACAAGGTATTTCTGATATGGAGATAAATGTACAGCCCTGGTTAAATACAAAATGCTTCTTTGTAACGGGTACAAAAAGTGCATTGCCTTATGATATATTTGCTGCTGCATTTGTACTGTTAAGCAGGTATGAAGAATTTTTACCACACGTTAAGGATACAGAAGGAAGGTTTCCGGCATCAGAAAGTTTGGGGTATCAGGAAGATTTTCTTACCGAACCCGTTATAGATATCTGGGCCTATCATTTTAAAGAAGTTCTGCAATTAAAATTTCCAGATTACGATTTTGTGACTAAGAAATTTGCATTTCAGGCACTGGTAGATGTTGAGCAGGCTTATGAGATGTATGATATAGGATTTATACGAGAGATTACCAGTTTTGCAAGCGATGTTTTGCGATTGCAGTTTTCACGATTGTGGCTAAGGCTGCAGATTAATTTAGGTCTTCGTAAAGATCCTTACGACACCTTTAGTTGGCTTATAAATGTTCAGAAAAAATCAAAGTTTAAATTTCTTTTCTTTTTTCAGGTAGGTGATCTCTCAACATATACCAGAAATATACGGTATAACAAGCAGTCGTTTAGAGAGCTTATTAAAATGGTAGGCGATTATAGCGAAATAGGGTTGTTGCTTTCAAAGGAAGCATTAGAGCAACAAAAAAATATGAAAACTGAAAAAATACGCCTCGAGGGTATAACAAATAAACCACTTAACGCAATACGCTGTGGCAGTCAGATGGCAAGTTTGCCATCGCATTATCGTGAGATGATAAATCAGGAAGTAAAGAATGATTATTCTATGGGGTATCCTGATACATTAGGTTTTAGAGCGGGTACCTGTACACCATTTTTCTTTTATGACCTGGATTACGAAAGTATTACTCCGTTAGTTTTAAATCCTATTTGTTCACAGGCTCAGTCTTTTGAAGCAGAGGCATTAGATGCAAAAGATTTAAATGAAGTTTTGGACGTTTTTTTTAAAATGAAAGCCGAAGTTGAGAAGGTAAACGGAACATTTATATTCAGTTTTAAAAATAAATCTGTAACCGGAAAAGGACAGGACGAGGGACAGTGGAAACAATTTTTTAGACAATTAGTACATGAATAAATTGCCGGGAGTAAAGCACGTTTTTTTTGATCTTGATCATACTTTATGGGATTTTGACCGAAACTCTAAACTTGCTTTTGAAACCATATTTGAGAAAAATAAAATAGTAGTTCCTGTTGATGAATTTTTAGACGTATACAGTCCGATAAATTTTCAATATTGGAAATATTTTAGAGAATCTAAGATAACAAAAGAGCAATTGCGCTATGGTAGGCTCAAAAAAAGTTTTGAGGGCTTAAATATCAATATCGATGACTATTTAATAAATAAATTGTCTGATGATTATATAACGCATTTGCCAGATCACAATCACTTGTTTGATGGTGCGCTAGACTTGCTAGAAGATCTAAATACAAAATATGCACTTCACATTATTACTAATGGTTTTGAACAGGTGCAGGCGTTGAAATTGAAAAAATCTAAAATAGATCACTTTTTTAAAACCGTAACCAGCAGTGAGTCTGTAGGGGTTAAAAAGCCTGATGTTAAAATATTTCATCACGCATTAACACAGGCCGGGGCTCAGGTTCAGGAAAGTATTATGATAGGTGATACCTATGAAGCAGATATTTTAGGAGCTAAAAATATAGGTATGCGTACAATTTTTTTTAATTATCATAAGGCTAATCACGATCACGAAGAGGTTGAGATAGATCGCATAGATGCGGTAAAAATATTCTTATAATGGTTTTAGTTACTGCATCTTTTATATCTTGTCTTACTATATTATGTAATAATTTAATTTAAAATAAACTGACTTTTACAATAGTACTGGTCTTAAATATATTTATTAAGTATGAAAAAGAATATTGTTTGTTTAGTATTGATAATTTGTGGGCTTAGCATGTCTGCACAAGAATTACAGGATTATAAATACATTGTAATACCGCAAAAGTTTGAATTTCAAAATGAAGCGGGTGAATATGATTTAAATGCGTTAACCCGTTTCTTATTTATAAAATATGGCTTTAATGCTTACTTAGAAAATGAAGAATTGCCTTCAGATTTAAATACGTCAGGTTGCAATACGCTTTATGCGCGAGCAGATGTAAGTGGATTTTTAAGTACCAATGCAGCAATTTCGTTAGTGAACTGTAGAGGGAAAGAAGTCTTTGCGCTTCCTGAAGGAAAAAGTAAAATTAAAACGTTTAAAGAGGGGCATCAGGATGCATTTAGAAAAGCATTTGCAGGTCTTGAGGATATGGGATATAGTTATTCTGAAGAGATTGTAAGTAAAGCAGATTTACTGGAAGAACCTCAAACAGAAGATTTAGTTCCTGAAATACGCAAAAGACAGTCTGAGATAAAGAAAGAGGACAAAGAAGTAGCTGTTACCGGTGTTATTCAAACAGCACAAACTAAAATAGATTTAGCAGAAGAGAAAGCGGAAGAAGTAATTGAAGTGGTTGATGATTCTAAAGTTGCAATTGCTCAAAATGAGTCTCAACTAGTAGAAGATGTAACTACAGTTCTGGTAAGTGCAGATGGTTCATTTACAATGAAACCTACATCAAACGGTTTTGATGTTTATGAGGGATCATCAAAAATAGGAACTGCGACAAAAACATCTGCCGGTTCTTATCTCGTAAGTACTTCAGAATTCACAGGCGTAGGTTTTTATAATAATTCTGAATTTACTGTAGAACGCGAAATTAAAGGCGTTTCTGGCTTAGTGAAAATGGTATTTACAAAAAAGTAAATACTTTAAAATAACCAGTAAATAAAAGACCTCGAAACGTTTGCTTCGAGGTCTTTTATTTACTTATAAGTTGTAATTAGTAATCGTATTTAGTGCCCCAACGATTCTTTAGAAATTTTCTGATTCCGTCTTCACGAGCATTATCGCCGGGATCGTAAAGTTTTTGATTTTTTACCTGTTCTGGTAAAAACTCCTGAGCAATAAAATTTCCTGCGCCGTCGTGAGAGTATTTGTACTCTTCACCATAGCCTAATTCTTTCATCAACTTTGTAGGAGCGTTGCGTAATGCCATGGGTACAGGTAAGTCTCCGGTTTGTTTTACGAGTTGTTGGGCTTTGTTTATAGCCATGTACGAGGCGTTACTTTTAGGTGAGGTTGCAAGATAAGTTACACACTGACTTAAAATGATACGAGCTTCTGGGTAGCCAATAGTATTCACGGCTGTAAACGAGTTTGTAGCCATTATTAGTGCTGTAGGATTGGCATTCCCAATGTCTTCAGAAGCTAAAATAATAAGTCTTCTTGCTATAAACTTGAGATCCTCGCCACCTTCAATCATTCGGGCTAAGTAATAAACTGCCGCATTAGGATCGCTACCGCGTATAGACTTTATAAAGGCAGAGATGATGTCATAATGCTGCTCACCGGTTTTGTCATAAAGTACGGTGTTTTGCTGTACTTTACTTTTAACCATTTCATTAGTGATTACAACCTTTTCCGAAGTGGTTGTAGTTACGAGTAATTCAAAAATATTTAAAAGCTTACGCGCATCACCACCGCTTATACGCAGTAGCGCTTCAGTTTCCTCTAGTATAATTGTCTTTTTAGATAGAATTGCATCTTGAGTCATTGCCCGCTTTAAAAGCGCTCTAAGGTCATCTGCTGAAAACGGATTTAATACGTAAACCTGACAACGCGACAATAATGCCGGTATTACTTCAAAACTTGGGTTTTCTGTAGTTGCGCCTATAAGCGTCACCCAGCCTTTTTCTACGGCAGCAAGTAAAGAATCTTGTTGTGACTTGCTAAAGCGGTGAATCTCATCAATAAATAAAATAGGATTCTTTTGAGTAAATAATCCGCCGGCAGTTTTAGCTTTATCAATAACTTCACGCACATCTTTTACCCCGCTATTGATTGCGCTTAAAGTATAGAAAGGTCGCTTAGATTCTTCGGCAATTATAGTAGCAAGCGTTGTTTTACCCACACCCGGAGGACCCCATAAAATTAAGGAAGGTATAATTCCAGATTTTATAGAAGAAGTGAGTGATCCTTTGTCACCTACAAGATGCTCCTGACTTAAATAATCATCAAGATTTTTAGGGCGTAAACGTTCTGCTAATGGTGCATTCATACTTCAAAATTATTTAATTAGTCGAGATTTACTGCCACTATTTCCTAATTTATGATTTTGGATAAGCAATTGCTAGTAAAGATTAGATATGAATAGTCATAAACAAAATTCCACCTTTAAATTTAGTAGCAGCGTGATTATATATCCGCTGGTATTCGTGCTTGTGATGTGGTTGGTGTTTTGGTTTGAGTTGAGATTTGGATATAATTTCACTAAATACGGAGTGCTTCCCAGAGATCTGGCTGGGCTGCGAGGAGTTGCCTTATCGCCATTTATACATTCTAGCCTCAGTCACCTCTGGCATAATAGTGTTCCTACCTTAGTTTTAATGGCGGGTTTAATTTATTTCTACAGACCTGTTGCACTCAAAGTTTTACTAGTTATAGTAGTGTGCTCTGGTTTTGGCACCTGGGTAATAGGTCGCGAAGCTTATCATATAGGTGCTAGTGGAGTCGTATATGGACTTGCTTCTTTCTTATTTTTTAAAGGAATTTGGTCTAAAAACTATAGACTTACTGCTTTTTCCCTAATTGTTGTTTTTCTCTACGGAAGCTTAATCTGGGGAACATTACCCATTCAGGTAGGAATGAGCTGGGAAGGCCATTTATCTGGATTCCTAACTGGCGCAATTTTAGCTTTTATCGTAAAAAATAAAATACCAAAACCTGCAAAATATGTTTGGGAAACCAAAGCATATAACCCCGATGATGATCCATTTTTGAAGCAATTTGATGAAAATGGAAATTTTATCGACCCACCAATAGAGCTTGAAGACGATTCTGAAAAAGACTTTAAAGGTTAACTTCTTTGTCTTACAATTTCATACAGAAATGCACCACAGGCTACCGAAACATTTAAAGAGCTTATGCTACCAGCCATAGGTAATTTTGCTTTATGATCTACAAGTTTTAAGACTCCGGCAGTAACCCCTTTACCTTCGCTACCCATAACTAAAGCAGTAGGTGGTTTATAGTCTAGATCATAGATAGAATCTTCTGTTTTCTCAGTTGCTGCAACCACTTGCACACCAGAGCCCTGTAAATAAAATAAAGCATCTTTAATATGATCTACTTTACAAATAGGAATATTAAATATAGCCCCTGCTGAAGTTTTAACTGTATCATCTGTCACGGGTGCACCACCAGATTTAGGTACAATAATGGCGTCTACACCGGTGCATACCGCAGTACGTATAATTGCGCCAAAATTACGTACGTCTGTGAGCTGATCAAGTAAAAGAAATAATGACGGTTTTTCTGAAGCCAGAATAGCTTCGGCAGTTGCTTCAAAATCTGCAAAGCGAATAGGGGAGATGGTAGCAATAGCTCCCTGATGGTTTTGATCTGAAAGTTTATATAGCTTCTCTTGAGGAACATAAGATACAGAGATACCGTGTTCTCTTATTTTACCTTCCAGTTCTTTTGACAAGGGGTTTGCAAGCCCTTTTTGTAGATATATTTTGCCTATTTCTTTACCTGCGTTTATCGCTTCAATAATTGCTCTGGTACCGTAGATGTGGGTGTTTTTTGACATAGTGCAAAGATAGGTTTGTTTTGAGTTTTGTGAAATAAAAAAACCACCCGTGTAAACGGGTGGTTTTAGATATTCTAAATAGAACTTTAACTTAGTTAACGTCCCAGAATAATTTACTTAATAATGTGTCACCGTTAGCTAAGTCAGCAGCAGCTGCAGCACGATTTTCACGGTTAAGTGTTTGTAGGATTTGAGGATATCTCAATCTAAATGGTAAATCAGTTACGCCATTTACACCTGAAACGAAAGTATATGATTCTATACGGTTTGCAGGAGCTTGTGCTTCAATTTGATTTGCTGGTAATGTTACCGTGTCACCAGGAAGTAATAATATGTTTGGGAAACCTGATTTTCTGTATTCAGCATATGCAGTGTTAGGTTGCATATATAATGCTATATACTTTTGGTTAAGAACATTCTCTTGACTTGCAGGAGGAAGAGTCGCTACAAAAGCATCAATATCTGCATCAGCAACACCCCATTTCTCCATAGATGCACGTACTCCGTTAACATAGTTTGTTTGATTCCAGTTGTTTTGTTCAGAAAGAATAAACTGTACTTCAGCATATTCCATAAGAACTTCACTATAATCCTGCTTCAATACATTACTACTAGTAAATGAATACGAAGTAAAATTAAGACCGTTCATATTTCTAAATGCATAAGGAGCGCCTTCATAATCTGCAGGATCTTCACTTCTTTCGTAAGTGTTACTAGTAATAGAACCGATACTTGCAGATATAGGAGCTGCCATTTCAAATAAACGAGGATCTAAACCAAAATTCCCTGTTTCTCCTTTTAACAAATTGATAAATGGAGCTGCTACTGCAAAATCTGTACGACCGCTTACAACAAATGCTCTCCACCAAGGTGATGCATTTAAGTCTTCTGCAGCATATGCCTGTGCTGCATTGTCAGCGTTTGAAGTCATTACTCCAGATTGTACTGCTGTATTAATTGCGCTTGTCGCTGTTGCAGGATCTGTACCTCTAAGGTTATTTGCTACTCTTAAAATTAAAGAGTTTGCAAATTTTTTCCATTTTGCAGCATCACCATTAAAAATGTTATCACCGCTAACAAAAACAGGAGCACTAGTATTGATCATATCTGCAGATGCTCTAAGTTCTTTAAGAATATCTGCATATATTTTCTCTTGTGGAGCAAATATAGGAGTCAGATTATTATCTACATTAAGAGCTTGAAAATCTGGATCATCAGAACCATAAGAATAGTAAGGAACATCACCGAAGAAATTTGTTAACTCATAAAACATATAAGATAACATAATACGAGATGCAGCGATTTGATTATCGTTATCACCTGAAGCAGCAGCATCGTCGCGCGTTTCTTCATTAGTATTTAAATCAAGAATTGCTTTGAAATCTGTTGCAACTAAATAGGTGTTCTGGTATATGCTTTGTGCTGATGTTTCACGATATAAATAACGATCTTCATCTGCATATGCAGTTTGTCCCCAATACTGAAGCCAAACTTGAGTTAGACGACCTGAGTTAAAAGCATCACGACTAAAATCTGTGTAGCTTTTTGTTGCAGAAGCAAAGATGTTAGCAGTAGGAACAAGTTCTGGGTCGTTCGGGTTGCTGTTCACTTCTTCTAAGCCTTCATCGCAAGAACTAAATCCTGCAGAGATGACAAGCATTAATAGGATTATAAATTTATTTTTCATTATTTCTTAAAATTTTAATTGAACATTAAGTCCGTAAGAACGAGTTGATGGTAAAGAACCACCTTCAGATCCCTGTATGTTACCACTACCAGATGTTGCAACTTCAGGATCAAAATTGTCGTTATCAAGACCCCATACAAACAAGTTTCTACCAAATGCAGTTAAACGAACATCGCTAAAAGCATCACCTATCCAAGTTTTTGGCAAACTGTATCCTAAAGTTACTTCACGTAATTTCCAGTAAGATGCGTCAAAAACGTTTTGGTTATCATTCCCAAAGTAGAAATCTGAACCGTATTGTTGTGCAGAAATTACTTGAGTATTTTCAGCAGTATTTGTTACGGTATAAGAGCCATCATCATTGTAGTTAATATCTCCTGTAACTCCTGGAAGTACTAAGCCTTCTTCACGAATATTATTTGCAGCTGTTTGCTCTAATATACCTGAGTAATTACCCCATATATTAGTTAAAGAACGGTATTTACCACCTTTCTGTCTGTCAATTAAGAAACCTAAACTA
The DNA here is from genome assembly GCF_000687915.1 of Leeuwenhoekiella sp. MAR_2009_132. Classification (NCBI taxonomy): domain Bacteria; kingdom Pseudomonadati; phylum Bacteroidota; class Flavobacteriia; order Flavobacteriales; family Flavobacteriaceae; genus Leeuwenhoekiella; species Leeuwenhoekiella sp. MAR_2009_132. Next base: position 495,641 of record NZ_JHZY01000004.1, on the reverse strand, counting down.
ATACCTTTGTATGTAAAAGTGTTTCTAATACCCATATTGTAATCTGGAAGTATTGAACCTAAATTCTCTACATCTTGAGTTTCTGCATAGCTTCCATTTGCATTTACCACACGGTTTCCTGCGTCATCATAAACGTAGTTTGTACCTCTAATCTGACCGTAACGCTCACCTACAACAGCATTTAGAGACACTCCGTTGAATGGAAATGAAGTTATTTGTAAGGTTTCAAGACCTTGAGCTAAACTTAATAAAGTGTTGTCGTTTTTCGAGAAATTCCAGGTTACATCCCAGCTAAAATCATCGGTCATTATAGGAGTAGCATTTACTAATATCTCAATACCTTTATTTTCTAATTCACCTGCATTTAACACAGTTGAAGTAAAACCTGATGATGGGTCAACTTGTACCGGAGTAATAAGATCTCTAGTAAGTTCGTTATAATACGTTACGTCAAAACCTAACCTTCTATTGAAGAATGATGCTTCAACACCAAATTCATAAGTACGTTTTTCTTCAGGAAGTAAATTAGGATTCTTATTACTACTAACTAAAGTAAATGGTACAGTACCTAAGAATGGGTTACTACCTACAAACACATTGCTTAATTGGTATGGGTCTGTATCACTACCTACCTCTGCATAACCTGCACGTAGTTTTAAGAATGATAACCAGTCAGCATCTATAAACTGAGAAGCGATAAAACTACCACTTACAGAAGGATAGAAGTAAGAATTATTTGCAGAAGGCAAAGTCGAAGACCAGTCATTTCTACCAGTTACCGTTACATAAGCAAAATTATCGTAGCCAAAAGATACAGAACCAAATAAACTGTTGATTTGTCTTCTTGAATCAAATTCATTTACCGTAGGGTTATCTGCTGAGTTACTTAAGTTATAAAAACCAGGAACTACTAGACCTCCGTTAGTATTACTTCCTAAAGAATGGTATTCATTTACCCTTCTGTTACCACCTACAAATGCATTTACACTTAACTTATCGTTAAATATTTTTTTGTCATAATGTAAACGTCCTTCATAGTTTATTTCTTGAAAATCTCTATCTGTTTCAGAATATGAAGCTTGCGCTTGTGAGCCTACAGCAGTTCTTTGATTAACTCTAAAGTCGTAAGTATCACCGTAAACTTTTGCTACTGCATAAAAATCATCTGTAAAGTTGTAAGTAGCACCTACAGTACCATACCAGCGTGTTCTTTTGTCATTAGCTGTGTTTTCATATAATACCCAATATGGGTTATCTGTATAACGTGGAGTTGCATCGTCAAATGCTGTTCTGTTCCAAGTTCTCTGGCGACCATCTGCTGTCTTGTATGCTTTTAAACGGTCGTAGTCAAGAGAAGTCTGACCAAATTGATATAATTGTAGAATTACACTTTCTCCTGTATATCCTGAAGCAGGTCTGTTAAAACCATCTGTTACAGTGAAGTTTACAGAAGCATCAACCTTTAATTTATCTCCAATATTTGTAGATCCATTAAAATTGATACTGGTTTTTTTAAGATTAGTGTTTGGTAAAATACCTTCTGTTTGCGTGTTATTTATAGACATACGCATTGTTGAATTTTCACCACCTTGAGAAAAAGCAACACCATTATTGTAAGAATAACCAGTTTTAAATAACGTGCTTCCGTCGTTTGTTGGAGCTAACCAAGGTCTAGTTTGTAAATATCCAGGTGTGCCAGGATCTAAAGCATCCCAGTGTAAAACTTGTTGACCTTCATAACGTGGTCCCCAAGATTCATCTGTACCATAATCAACTAGGTTGTATGTTGTACCGTTAATGTTAGCCTGGTTAAAACCACCCTGATCTCCAATGGCAAAGTTTCCACCACCACCACCGTAGAGCTTTTGAGTTTGAGGTAAAACATTTACTTCGTCAAAAGTGATACCGGTATTAACGGTTACTTCACCTTTACCTTTTTTACCTGATTTTGTTGTGATTTGAATTACACCGTTTGACGCACGTGAACCATAAAGTGCTGCCGCAGCACCACCTTTAAGTACGTTCATACTTGCAATATCATCTGGGTTGATGTCAAAACCAGTATCACCAAAATCACGACCACCGCCTCCATTTTGAGTCGATGTGCTGTTATAGTTACTGTTATCTAATGGAATACCATCTACTACAATAAGTGGTCTGTTTTCTTGAGTTATAGATCCAATACCACGTATTACAATACGAGAAGATCCTCCAAGACTACCACTTGCGTTTGAAATTTGTACCCCGGCAACTTTACCAGATAGAGCATTTAGAGCGTTACTGTTTCTAGTTTCAGTTAACTCTTCACTACTAACTTCTTGAGTAGAATATCCTAAAGATTTTTTTTCTCTTGAGATACCTAATGCAGTTACAACAACTTCATCTAAAGCTTCTCCCGCCTGTAGTGTTACATTTATTGTAGTTGATGATCCCACAACTTTTTGAACATCTCCAAAACCTACATAAGAAAAAACTAATGTTGATCCTGATTCTGTTTCAATAGCATAGTTACCATCAAAATCTGTTTGAGTACCTGTCGTTGATCCTTGAATCACGATGTTAACTCCCGGGAGTGGAACTCCACTTCCGTCAGTAACCGTACCGGTTACTTGCTTTGTTTGTGCAAACGAGATTTGCACTACCAACGCCAGTAAAAGCGTTAGCAATCCACTAAATTTAGTTTTCATGTTTGTTATTTATTTGAATTAGCCAGCTGCGAATTTGTATAAATAATATTCAAAAACCAATTTTTATGTCTTAAAGTTTTAATTAGTGTTGATGAAAATGCACTAAAATCTATTAATGTTTGGGAATGTTCTAATTGAAATCTATTTTTTGATAGGTTATTTTTCGATATCGTAAAAAAATGTTAATAAAGTATTTGATTTATCTGAAATTAAAGTAGTTAGATGTTTTTATTATTGTTCTTTTGATCACCTACTTAAACGATGTAGTTTTAATTTTTATTAATATTATTTATTATGACTAAAGAAAAAACGCTCAGAGATAATTCTCTGAGCGTTTATATTTAAAATTCTTTGATTAAATCTAAATGTTATTACTGATTTACTGGAGTAGGATCTAAAACACCTGGAAGTGGCATTGGAATATTGGAGTTTCCATTTACCTCTACTTGCGGGTACACAAATCGTTCTGCATTACCATTGAAACCTGATTTTAGGGTTATTTCAGCAATATTATTTGTTCTGTTAAAATCAACAAACGACTCAAAATGACCAATAAAATAAATGTATCGTTCTTCTAGAATCTCTCTTAAAAGAGCATTGCTTGGTGTAATACCGTCTGTATTCTCCAACCCTCCCGTTGCAAAATCTGCAGCAACGTATGAATCATAATTGAATGGATCACCCCAATCTGCATATCCATCATTATCAAGTCCTATAGAATATCCTGTATCAAGTAAAGCGCGATAATTGTTATATGCTGTAAGACCGGCGCTAAAACTTTCGCGTGCTCTGCATTCCGCAATAATTAAAAGATTTTCTCCATAGGTAACTAATGGCATATCTGATTCTGTTCCGAATTTACCATCAGGTGCTCCCCAATCAAAAACAGAAAAGAAGTTTAATTCATAGCCGCTATTATAGATTTCTTCAAAATTTAAGTAATTAAAAGCAAATCTGGCAGATTCGTCAGTTTTACTATTACCTCTATATAATGTTGTTGAAGGATCTAATATTTTTGGGGCATACGCATCTGCAGCAGACAAATATCCTGGTCTATCATATACTAAAAAACTATAAAAGGGATTGAAGTCTGCGCCATAGGTTGTTCCGAAATAGGCCTTGTAATCTCCTTCTGCATCCATTATCCCATTTTGAGCGGCAGTTAAGGCCGCTGGATAATTACCTACGTGTAAGTAATACCTTGCTTTTAAAGTGTATGCACAAGCTATCCATTTGGATGTATCACCGTTGTAAACTAGGTCATTTTCTATGCTTCCCGCTGCAGTTTGTAAATTATCTATGGCCTGATCTAGAAGCGATTGTACTTGCGTATAAATCGCAGCTTGATCTTCATACTTGGGGTTGGGGAATTCTTCATACTTATTTACCTCTGAAAAAGGGATATCTCCAAAAAGCGAAGTAAGAGTTCCAAAAGCATTAGCCTCTATAACTTGGGCCATTCCTAAAGTTGAAGTATTACCTAAAGCAGTTGCTTTAGTTTTAAGGACTTGTGCTTGACTAATAGTTCCTACCATAGCTTCATTCCATATCCCATCAAAAATTGTCGATTGAGCTGTATTCCAATCGTTAAGTGCTATATATTGTCTATCGGCACCAGTTCCCTGATTTATCCAGAGCATCGCAGTTCGATTAGACTCTCCGGCTTGCCAGAATTGATTTGAAAGTTGCACTCCCTGTATTATGTTAGCTATTCCGGCATCGGTGGGTTGATTGGGATCATCATTAAGCTCATCTACATAGCTGGTACAAGAACTAACAAATGCGAGTAAAGATATTAGTTGAATATAAAATGTATTTTTCATTTTTTTTATATTAGAAATTAATAGTAAGAGTACCTAGATATGATTTTGTATTTGGGTGATTGAAATACTGTAGTCCTCTTCCGTTTGAAGCTCCTGTCAAGTTAGATTCTGGATCTTGACCAAAGTCATCTTTAGACCAATACCATAAATTTCTTCCGGTAAGAGAAAGCTCAATATTAGAAAGACCTAGGCTTTCTTTTAATGCACTATTGGTAAATTTGTAGGATAATGTAATTTGTCTCCATTTAACCCATGACCCATCTTTTATAAATTGTTCTCCAACAGGTCCAAAACCGCCACCAATTCCTGTATAGTAGGCTTGATCTAACAGACGGGGTCCAGCTCCAAAATCAGCTATATTTCCTCGTATAGTTATTGATCCATCTGGATTTGTAACAGCTTGTGGTCTTTGAGCAATTGTTTGACCGTTTGCAGCTATTATAGTGTTGGCTTGTGCAGCAGTAACTGTAACTTCATTCGCTGTTTCTGGAGTTCTTCCGAAGTTATTAAGTGCGCCATTTGTGCCATCCCAAACATCTCCGCCAATTGAAGCATCAAAAAGAGTGCTTATTGTAATACCTTTAAAGCTAATTGATGTTCCTAGCCCCCCTCTCCAATCTGGGTTTGGGTCTCCGATCACTCCTTCAGTTAGGGCTACTGTAGGAAATCCACGTGTGTCTAAAGCTAAAGAGTTGTCATCATTTCTAGCATAACGCCCACCCCATAAAACTCCGACTGGTTGCCCTTCTACGGCTCTAGAAGATACTCCTGTAAAGCCAGCTAGAAAGAGAGATTCAGTTCCTTCAAGAGAAGTTACTTTATTTCTGTTTCTTGAGTAATTACCATAGATGTTCCAACTAAAATTTTCTGTCTTGATCAAATCAAAGCTAAAGTCTATTTCTAAACCTTTATTTTCGAGTGAAGCAGCATTGTCATAACGTCCTGAAAAACCTGTTGATCCAGGTATAGCTACGGTAAATAAAGCATCTTCTGTTTCATTATAATAGTATGTTGCTCCTAATGTAAGTCTATTATTGAAGAATCCTAAGTCTATACCTGCTTCATATTCTGTCTTTTTTTCTGGCTCTAGGTTTGCGTTCCCCTGAACACCACTTCTGACGAAAGAGCCATCATAGGCTCCAGCATCATATGCTGGTCCGTAACCTTCAGCTCCAGAAGCATTTACAAAGTAAGTGTTTGTGGCGTAGGCTGCCGGTTCTATACCTACTTTACCAAAAGTAAATCTTAGTTTACCGTTAGAAAGAAGTTCTCTGTCTTCAATAAGATTGCTAAATTGGAAACCTAATTCTGCTGAAGGATAGAAAAATGTTTTAGAATCACCATAAGTACTGGCCGTTTCAGCGCGACCAGTAAGGTTTAAATATAGTAGGTTGTCGTAGCTGAAATTTGCTTGAGCATAACCGGCCATAATGCGGACTTCACTTTCACCTATAACTGTTGACCTGTTTGCAATAACCGCATTATCGTAGAAAAACTTTTGAGTGTCTAATATAAAATTGGTATATCCACCACCACGGGTTTCGCTTAATCTTCTATTGAAGTTAGCTCCCATTAGATATCCGAAATCAAATTTATCAGAAATGGAAAAATCTCCCTGGGCAATAAAATCTATGTTAGTTTGTGTGCTCGTATATAGACGCTCAGTAGCGCTTCCGCTACCATTTGCTTCTGCAGAGTTTATAGGAAATATACTTTTTCTTTCATCTGTGTAGTGATCAATACCGGCTCTTGCGATTAAGGTTAGCCAATCTTGCGCATTGTAATTGAATTGACCTCCCATAATATAGCGTTCGACGGTATTAGGGTTTTGTTGAACATCTGTTGTCCATAATGGGTTATTGTATATAGGAGATTGTCTATCTGTAGTACCAAGTCCTCTTCTATATGCGCGCTGACTATTTGTAGTACTCACAACGCCATTTGTATATCGTGTGCCAATGTAGTCTCTGATATCAAAATCGGCAGGATTACGATATAGTCCTAATAGAAGGCCGGAAGTGTTTGAACCTTGTTGAATTCTATTAGAATTAATTTGTGAAAAGGTAGAAGTACCTGTGAATCTTATTTTATCACTTAGTTTAAATTCGCTATTAAGCCTTAATGATACTCTATTGTAATCATTGTTTTTTATTATACCATCCTGCTTAAGATCGCTTACGCTAACAAAATAATTTCCTGATTGAGTTGCACCACTTAGGCTAATATTGTTCTCAAGATATAAACCTTGATTAATTACCGCGTCGTAATTAGAATCGTTAAAATTTTCTCTGCTGTTTTTTGCTAAAATTGGATAGTAAGTTGTACCATCTCTGGCAACAAAATAATTTGGAGAAGAAGAATTTACATCGTCTGGGCCACCAGCTCGTGAGCTTATTTTATCACCCCAGGAATTTGCTTGAGTTCCTCCTGCGTAAGAGCCATTAGATCCTTGCCCAAAAATACTTTGAGTGTCTAATACATCATTAGTTTCGTCAAAACTCACGGTTGAAGATATTGACACCTTTAATGAGCCTTTATCCATTCCCTTTCCTTTCTTAGTTGTAATTACAACAACTCCATTTCCTGCTCTAGCCCCCCATAATGCAGCAGCAGAAGCTCCTTTAAGAATCTTAACGCTTGCAATGTCATTTGGATTTAGGTCTCCTAAGCGAGACTGTTGTGTAACTCCTCCAACACCATTACCTACCTCGTCGTTACTGATAGGGATACCATCAACAACAATTAATGGTTGTAGGCTTCTTGTAATAGTACTTTGACCTCGTATTTGTATGAATGCACTAGAACCAGCATCTCCGGATGAACTTATGATTTGTACACCAGATGCTTTACCTGCAAGTCCTTTTGTTATGCTAGTTTCTCCAGAAGATTGAACAGAGCTAGCACTAACCTCAGAAATAGAGGATGCTTGAGTAGCTTTATCAACTTCTATGCCCAGAGCATTGATAACTACTTCATCAAGTATTTCGCCAGCTTCAAGCGAAATATTCATTGTATTTGAGGATCCAACGGTCTGTGATTTATTAGCAAAACCAACATAAGAAAATACAATAACTCCCCCTTCTGAAGCAGAAATCGAGAATTTACCGTCAAAATCTGTTTGAGTTCCTTGAGTTGTGCCTTTAACTACAACATTAACTCCTGGGAGTGGTACTCCCGTGTCGTCCGTAACAGTACCTGATACGGTCTTTGTTTGTGCAAATGAAATTTGCATGATTAACACTACTAATAGTGTTAGGAAACCATGTAATCTTGTTTTCATATTTGAAATTTATTTGAATTAGCCGTGCTAAAAATCAATAAAAAATATTTGGAAAACAATTAATTAGATTAATATTTTAAATATTTGTTAATAATTATATTATTAATGTTAAATCAAGAAACCATTGAATATTTGTATTAATATTAATTATTTTAAAGTGTAATTATTAAAAAGATAGATTATTTCTGTTAAAATACGTTAATTAGTTTTGTGTTTTGTGTGGCTGTAAGGCTTGTCTTATAAAAGTGCTATTCTTTACTCAAAATTGAGTTTTTAAGCCTATGTGTAATATTGTATTTGAAAGAGCGAAATTTTGTTTAGTTTGATTACCATTGGCGAAGTTTATTTGAATTGCGCCTGCTCTAGTTGAGATAGTAGTTCCTAGACCTATACTGTAAATAAAATTAAGTTCATCATGATTTTTATATTCAATTAAACCAAAATCTGTAATTGTGTTGAAGTAAATCTTTTTAGAAATTATATAGCGATATTCGCTTCGTATGAGATGGTATCTATTTACTAATAATTGATTTTCTCTAAAACCTCTTATGCTTTTTATTCCGCCAAGGCGAAATAGTTCATTTGTATAAAATGTTTTCGATTCTAAAATTTTATTTGTGCTTTCTAATAGAAGGTGATGCTTATTTGTGAATTGTAAGAGATAAAGAGCATTAAATTCTAATTTAAATTGGTTGTCTTTCGTTTTTGTTTCTGGAGTTTTACGGTTGATTAAGCCGAGCGTTAAATTTAATTCGATTGGACTTTTTAACTTATTAATTACAGGAAATGAGCTGTGTTTTACATTGACACCCATTTCATTTTTAGTGTAATCATTTAATAAAAGCGCTGTGTCTTTTAGTAAAAGTGTTGATTTTTCTAAACTAGTGAAGACATCAATTTGAGTATTGCTCGTAATAAAATAATCTAGATTAATTTTCTGATAAGATGTTGAGAATGTTGAATCTTTTCTAAAAAGGTTCAATTGGGCTCCTAAGCTAATAGGTGATTTAAATAAGAAAGGTAGTCGAGTAGTGAGATTTAAACTTTGTTGGTTATTACCATTATTGAAAATAAAGTCTAGAGATTCTCCAAAGTTAAAATTATTCAGAAGGTTGATTTCTATATTCCCGTTTAGCTTAACATTTGTGTTATTTTCGTTATTTCTGAATCCAAGAAACCCTTCAAAGCGATTTGCTTTTGTTTTGCTGGTATACAAATATAATTTTGAGTTCTGATTGCTAATTAGAACCTCAGGTTCTTTCAGCTGCTCTATAAAAGGTAATTTGTAAAAGGTCTCTGCCTTTTCTAATAGGTAATTTTTGTCAACTCTGCCATTTAATTTCAAATAGTGTTTAGTAAAAGCATGTGGAAATTTGGGATAGCCCTTAATTGCAACAGTTACATTAGATTTAGATTCTTGTCTATAAATATATAAAGTTGCAAATGCCATTGCATTCCGAATTACTAGATTCTTTAATTGAAAGGACGTGGTTGCAAATTTATTTTGAGCCTCAAATGCAGTAAATTGATTAAGAGTAGTGCTTAGGTTATCTAGAGGTAATATAAAATAGGTGTCCTTATAATTTAAGTTGAGTTTTTTTAAATAGTTTTTTACAAGTTCATCATTTGTTGAAATTTGTATTTTATCAATTTTCTTTCCGCTGTCAAATTCAATTGTGCAAACTGTTTCAGATTTAAAATTTAAGCTGTCTATTATATAATTGAAATATCCTGAAGATTCTAATTGTTCTTTAGCTTTCGAAATACTTTCATTTAATAAGTTGAAGTTGTCAAATTTCCGTTGTTGAAAATAAATGCCTGCAATACTATCCTGCTCATGATTTATAGTCTTAACTTCTAGAGTGAGATTTTGAGCCAGTACTATATTAAATAACGGCGTGTAAAAAATTAATAAAGTGAGGATGGTGAAGTATATTTTCAATGGGCTGTAATTCTTGTTGAGTAATATGATAGAACCTATTTTTGAACGTGTTTAGAAATACCTTTGAAAATTAATGAATTATAGCTTGAATTACTCATTTTATTTTATACCTTTGCAAGCCCTTAGAAGAGGGGCTATTAGATTAACTATAATTAGGTAAAGGAAATTATGCCAACAATTTCACAATTAGTACGAAAAGGAAGAGCCAAAATAACCAAGAAGAGTAAATCGGCTGCTTTAGATTCGTGCCCACAACGCCGCGGGGTTTGTACCCGTGTGTATACCACTACACCTAAGAAACCTAACTCTGCAATGCGTAAAGTTGCGCGTGTTAGATTGACTAACGGTAAAGAGGTGAATGCATACATTGGTGGTGAGGGTCACAATTTACAAGAGCACTCGATAGTATTGGTTAGAGGCGGAAGGGTAAAGGATTTGCCAGGAGTTAGATATCACATTGTACGTGGAGCTTTGGATACCGCAGGTGTTCAGGGAAGACTACAACGTCGTTCTAAGTATGGTGCAAAACGCCCTAAGAAGTAATTATCAACACTTTTAAAGAAAAGAAATGAGAAAAAGACAGGCCAAAAAGAGACCTCTTTTACCAGATCCAAGATTTAACGATCAACTTGTTACGCGTTTTGTAAACATGATGATGTGGGATGGTAAGAAGTCGGTAGCTTTTAAAATCTTTTACGATGCAATGGATATCGTAGAAGAAAAGAAGAACAACGAAGAAAAAACTGCTTTGGAAGTTTGGAAAGATGCATTATCTAACGTTATGCCTCACGTAGAAGTACGTAGCCGTAGAGTAGGTGGAGCTACATTTCAAATACCTATGCAAATTAGACCAGATCGCAAGATTTCAACTGCGATGAAGTGGTTGATTAGTTACTCACGTAAGCGTAACGAAAAATCGATGGCTTCTAAATTAGCTGCAGAAGTTTTAGCTGCTGCTAAAGAAGAAGGTGCTGCTGTTAAAAAGCGTACAGATACTCATAAGATGGCGGAAGCGAATAAAGCATTCTCTCACTTTAGATTCTAAAAAAAAATGGCACAAAGAGATTTAAAATATACAAGAAATATAGGTATTGCGGCTCATATTGACGCGGGTAAAACCACGACTACAGAGCGTATACTTTATTATACTGGTGTTAGTCACAAAATAGGTGAGGTGCATGATGGTGCTGCAACTATGGACTGGATGGAGCAAGAGCAGGAGCGTGGTATTACTATTACTTCAGCTGCAACAACTTGTTCTTGGAAGTTTCCAATGGAAAATGCACAACCTCTTCCTGATTCTAAAGACTATCACTTTAATATTATTGACACTCCTGGTCACGTTGACTTTACAGTTGAAGTTAACCGTTCATTACGTGTTTTAGATGGTTTAGTATTCTTATTTAGTGCAGTTGATGGTGTAGAGCCACAATCTGAAACTAACTGGAGACTTGCTGATAACTACAAAGTACCTCGTATGGGCTTTGTTAATAAAATGGACCGTCAGGGTTCTAACTTCTTAGAGGTTTGTAAGCAAGTTAAAGAGATGTTAGGTTCTAATGCAGTGCCTATCGTTTTGCCAATTGGTGATGAAGCTGACTTTAGAGGAATTATTGACCTGGTTAAGAATCGTGCTGTAGTTTGGCATGATGAAACTCAGGGAGCGACTTTTGATGTTGTTGCTATTCCTGAAGAAATGAAAGAAGAAGTAAGAATGTATCGTGGTATGCTAATCGAAGAGGTGGCTGCTTATGATGAAAACTTACTTGAGAAATACATGGAAGATGAAGACTCTATTACTGAAGATGAAGTGCATGCTGCTCTTCGTGCTGCTGTAATGGATATGTCTATTATTCCTATGATTTGTGGTTCTGCTTTTAAAAATAAAGGTGTACAATTCTTACTAGATGCTGTATGTCGTTATTTGCCTTCTCCAGTAGATAAAGAAGGGATTAAAGGTGTTAACCCAGATACAGAAAAAGAAGAATGGCGTAAGCCAGACGTAAATGAGCCTTTTGCTGCTCTTGCGTTTAAAATTGCTACAGATCCATTCGTGGGGCGTTTAGCATTCTTCCGTGCTTATTCAGGTCGTTTAGATGCTGGTTCTTATGTATTGAACAATCGTTCAGGTAACAAAGAACGTATCTCACGTATTTACCAGATGCACGCTAACAAGCAAAATGCAATTGATTTTATTGAAGCTGGTGACATTGGTGCTGCTGTAGGTTTTAAGGATATTAAAACAGGGGATACTTTAACTTCAGAGAAGCATCCTATCGTTCTTGAAAGTATGGATTTTCCAGATCCGGTAATTGGTATCGCAGTTGAGCCTAAGACTAAAGCAGATGTTGATAAATTAGGTATGGCTTTATCTAAGCTTGCTGAAGAAGATCCAACATTCCAGGTTCGTACTGATGAGGCTTCTGGTCAGACAATTATATCTGGAATGGGTGAGCTTCACTTAGATATTATTGTTGATCGTCTTAGACGTGAGTTTAAGGTAGAGGTTAATCAAGGTCAACCACAAGTTGAATACAAAGAGGCGATTACAAGAGCTGCAGATCACAGAGAGGTGTATAAAAAACAATCTGGTGGTCGTGGTAAATTTGCTGATATCGTATTTACACTTGAGCCTGCTGAAGAAGGTAAGGTTGGTTTAGAATTCGTTAATGCTGTTAAAGGTGGTAACGTTCCTAAAGAATACATTCCTTCTGTTGAAAAGGGATTTAAAGCAGCTATGGTTAACGGTCCATTAGCAGGATTTGAAGTTGATGCTATGAAAGTTACTCTTAAGGATGGTTCTTTCCACCCGGTAGATTCTGATGCATTATCTTTTGAACTTGCTGCTAAATTAGGATTTAAAGCTTCTGCTAAAGCTGCAGGTGCTGTAGTTCTTGAGCCTATAATGAAGGTTGAAGTTATCACTCCAGAAGAAAATATGGGTGATATCGTGGGTGACCTTAACAGACGTCGTGGTCAAATGACTAGTATGGGTGACCGTGCAGGAGCAAAAGTTGTTAAAGCAACTGTGCCATTGTCTGAAATGTTTGGTTACGTAACTACTTTACGTACTTTATCTTCAGGTCGTGCAACTTCTACTATGGAATTTTCACACTATGCAGAAACTCCGGCAAACGTATCGCAGGATGTTATTTCAGCGGCTAAAGGAATTGCTAACGCTTAATTACTAAGAAATGAGTCAGAAAATCAGAATAAAACTTAAATCTTACGATCATAACTTAGTAGATAAGTCTGCTGAAAAAATCGTAAAAACGGTAAAAAGTACCGGTGCTGTAGTGACTGGGCCAATCCCACTTCCTACTCACAAAAAAATCTTTACAGTATTACGTTCTCCTCACGTGAATAAGAAATCTCGTGAGCAGTTTGAGCTTAGCTCTTACAAACGTTTGCTTGATATCTACAGTTCTTCTTCAAAAACGATTGATGCGTTAATGAAGCTTGAATTGCCAAGTGGTGTTGAAGTAGAGATTAAAGTATAAGTATTTTAGGGCTTTGATTTTAAGCCCTAATTTCTCAAAATGTCCTAAGCTGCGTGCGAGGGAAAAACGGATAAAAATACATTCAGGGTTGAAAGTATTTTGACCCTGTTTTTATTTTGGCTTTTGCCAAACGATAAATAAATAAGTAAAATAGTAATAATCAATAATAATTAATATGTCTGGGTTAATTGGAAAAAAAGTGGGTATGACCAGCATCTTTGACGAGAACGGGAAGAATATTCCTTGTACAGTTATAGAAGCAGGTCCCTGCGTTGTTACCCAAGTCAGAACTGAAGAAGTTGATGGGTATAGTGCTCTTCAGCTAGGTTTCGATGACGCAAAGACTGCAACTAAAGCTGCTCAAGGCCATGCCAAGAAAGCGGGTACAGTTGCAAAGCGTAAAATTGTCGAATTTCAAGATTTTGATGGGGAGTACAATTTAGGCGATACAGTGTCTGTAGATGTCTTTAAAGAAGGTCAGTTTGTAGATGTCATAGGTACATCTAAAGGTAAGGGATTCCAGGGTGTTGTAAAACGTCATGGTTTTGGTGGTGTAGGTCAATCTACTCACGGTCAGCATAACCGATTAAGAGCTCCTGGTTCTATTGGTGCGGCTTCTTATCCTGCTCGTGTATTTAAAGGTATGCGTATGGCTGGTCAAATGGGGAATGAGCGAGTTAAAGTTCAAAATTTAAGAGTTTTAAAAGTAGTTGCTGAAAAGAATCTACTTGTGGTTAAAGGTTGTGTACCTGGTCACAAAAACGCTTATGTAATTATTGAAAGATAATGAAAGTAGCAGTAGTTGATATTAAAGGAAAAGAAATAGGGAGAGAGGCAAACCTTTCTGACGCTATTTTTGCAATAGAACCTAATGATCACGCTATTTACTTAGATGTAAAGCAGCACCTGGCTAACAAAAGACAGGGGACGCATAAAGCTAAGGAGCGTGCAGAGATCTCAGGTAGTACACGTAAGATTAAAAAACAGAAAGGTACGGGTACAGCTCGTGCTGGTAGTATAAAGTCTGGTGTATTTAGAGGTGGTGGACGTATGTTCGGGCCTAGACCTCGTAATTATTCATTTAAATTGAATAAAGGTTTAAAGCGTTTGGCGCGTCGTTCTGCTCTAACATTAAAAGCAAATGACAAGGCTATAATAATTGTTGAAGACTTCAAATTTGATACTCCTAAGACAAAAGATTTTATTGACGTTGTAAAGGCTTTAGGCCTAGATAATAAAAAGTCTTTGTTTGTGTTGGGTGAGTCGAATAATAATGTATATTTGTCGTCACGCAATTTAAAGACCTCTGAAGTTGTAATGAGTTCAGAATTAAGCACTTATAAAATTATGAATGCTCATAATGTAGTGTTTTTAGAAGGGTCTCTAGAAGAAATTGAGCAAACTTTAAGTAAGTAAACGACATGAGTATTTTAATAAAACCCGTGATTACCGAAAAAGCGACTATGGATAGTGAGCTTAACAGCCGTTATACATTTGAAGTAAATCCCGGTGCTAATAAGATCCAAGTGAAAAATGCCGTAGAGGCAGCTTATGGCGTTTCGGTAATTAAAGTGAGAACAATGAACGTTCGCCCAGATCGTAATACCAAATTTACAAAATCTGGTATGATCACTGGTAAAACAAAAGGCTTTAAGAAGGCTATTGTACAGGTGGCGGAAGGTGATGTGATTGATTTTTATAATAACATTTAAGACAAACAAATGTCAGTAAGAAAATTAAAACCAATCACCCCAGGACAGCGATTTAGAGTAGTAAATGGGTTTGACGCCATTACTACTGATAAGCCGGAAAAAAGCCTTTTGGCTCCGATGAAAAGATCTGGGGGGAGAAACAGTCAAGGAAAAATGACCATGCGCTATACTGGTGGTGGTCACAAAAGACGCTACCGCATTATTGATTTCAAAAGAAATAAAGTAGGTGTTCCTGCAACTGTAGCGACAATTGAGTATGATCCTAATCGTACTGCTTTTATTGCTTTGTTGAACTATCAAGATGGTGAAAAACGTTATATCGTTGCTCCTAATGGTCTTCAGGTAGATCAGAATGTAGTTTCTGGTAGTGGTTCTGCTCCTGAAATAGGAAATGCTTTACCATTATCTGATATTCCATTAGGTACAATTATTTCTTGTATAGAACTTCGTCCTGGTCAGGGAGCTATTATGGCTCGTAGTGCTGGTGCTTTTGCTCAGCTTATGGCTCGTGATGGTAAGTTTGCTACTGTTAAATTACCATCAGGTGAAACAAGATTAATACTTGTTAACTGTATGGCTACTATAGGTGCTGTATCTAATAGTGATCATCAGCTTATCGTTTCTGGTAAAGCTGGTAGAAAGCGTTGGTTAGGTAGACGTCCTCGTACAAGACCGGTTGTGATGAACCCAGTAGATCACCCAATGGGTGGTGGTGAAGGTAAATCTTCAGGTGGTCACCCACGTTCTAGAAATGGTATACCTGCTAAAGGTTATAGAACCCGTACTAAGACGAAAGCGAGTAATAAATATATTGTAGAACGTAGAAAGAAATAATAAGATATGGCACGTTCATTAAAAAAAGGACCTTACGTTCACTATAAATTAGAGCTAAAAGTAGCTGCTAATGTAGAAGCTAATAAGAAAACAGTAATCAAAACTTGGTCAAGAGCATCAATGATTACTCCAGATTTTGTTGGTCAAACTATAGCAGTTCACAACGGTCGTCAATTTGTTCCTGTTTACGTAACAGAAAACATGGTTGGTCACAAGTTAGGAGAATTTTCACCTACAAGATCTTTTAGAGGTCACACTGGGTCAAAAAATAAAGGTAAAAAATAATTGAAGCTATGGGAGTTCGTAAAAAAGAAAGAGCAGAGCAGAGAAAAGAGGCTAAGAAAAGTGTAGCCTTTGCAAAACTGAACAACTGCCCTACTTCGCCTCGTAAAATGCGCTTAGTTGTGGATTTAGTAAGAGGTCAGAAAGTAGAAAAGGCGCTTCAAATATTGAAATTTAGTAATAAAGAAGCTTCTCGTCGTGTTGAAAAGTTAGTTCTTTCTGCCATTGCAAATTGGCAAGAGAAAAACGAAGATGCAAGTATTGAAGATGCAGATTTAGTTGTTAAGGAGATTCGAGTGGATGGTGGAAGTATGTTGAAAAGACTACGTCCTGCACCACAAGGTCGCGCACATAGAATTAGAAAACGTAGCAATCACGTGACTGTGGTACTTGCTGCTAAAGATAACACACAAAGCAAATAATAAATGGGACAGAAGACAAATCCAATCGGAAATCGCCTAGGTATTATCAGAGGATGGGAATCTAACTGGTACGGTGGTAACGACTACGGTGATAAACTCGCCGAAGACGATAAGATTAGAAAGTACATTCACGCTCGTTTATCTAAGGCTAGTGTGTCTAGAGTAATTATTGAGCGTACGCTTAAGCTTGTAACCGTTACTATCACTACTGCAAGACCTGGTATTATTATCGGGAAAGGTGGTCAAGAGGTAGACAAGTTGAAAGAAGAACTTAAACAAATTACAGATAAGGAAGTTCAGATCAATATTTTTGAGATCAAACGTCCAGAACTTGACGCTTTTTTGGTTGCTTCCTCAGTAGCCCGTCAAATTGAGAATCGTATATCTTACCGTCGTGCAACGAAGATGGCTATTGCGGCTGCAATACGTATGAATGCAGAAGGTATCAAAATACAGATCTCAGGTCGTTTAAACGGGGCAGAGATGGCTCGTTCAGAATCTTATAAAGAAGGTCGTATTCCATTATCAACATTCAGAGCTGATATTGATTACGCTTTGGTAGAGGCTCATACTACTTATGGTAGATTGGGTATCAAAGTGTGGATCATGAAAGGTGAGGTTTACGGAAAGAGAGAATTATCTCCTTTAGTAGGACTTGCTAAGAAGCAAGGAGGAAAGGCCGGTCGTGGAGCTGGAGCACCAAAACCACGCCGTAGAAAGTAATTTTTTAAAGTAAAAAGAGATGTTACAGCCTAAAAAGACAAAGTTTCGTAAGCAACAGAAGGGTAGAATGAAGGGTAATGCCGGAAGAGGGCATTTACTTTCTAATGGTACTTTTGGTATCAAATCATTAGACTCTAATTTTCTTACGTCAAGACAAATAGAAGCTGCACGTATTGCTGCAACACGTTTTATGAAACGTGAAGGATCTTTATGGATCAGAATATTTCCAGACAAGCCTATTACAAAGAAGCCGTTGGAAGTACGTATGGGTAAAGGTAAAGGTGCTGTTGAGTACTGGGCAGCTGTAGTTAAGCCAGGTAGAATGTTGTTTGAAATAGGTGGTGTTTCTGAGCCGGTGGCTCGTGAAGCATTACGTTTAGCAGCACAAAAGCTTCCGGTTAAAACAAAATATGTAGTAGCTAGGGATTATCAAGCTGACTAAATTCTAGAAAAATGAAACAATCAGAAGTAAAAGAACTATCTGTAGCAGAATTACAGGAAGAGTTAGTAAAAGCGAAAAGAGCTTATACCGATTTAAAAATGGCACATGCTATTTCTCCTTTGGAAAATCCCATTCAGCTTAGAGGTCTAAGAAGATCTGTAGCACGTATTGCTACTGAGCTGACAAAACGCGAATTACAATAATGCTGCTTAAGATGGAAAAAAGAAATTTAAGAAAAGAACGTATAGGTGTTGTTACCAGCAATAAAATGCAGAAATCAATTGTGGTTGCTGAAGTTAAAAAGGTAAAACACCCTATGTATGGTAAATTCGTTTTAAAAACGAAAAAGTACGTAGCACACGACGAGCAAAACGACTGCAACATAGGAGATACAGTAAGGATTATGGAAACTAGACCTTTAAGTAAATCTAAAAGTTGGAGACTTGTAGAAATAATTGAAAGAGCTAAGTAATTATGTTACAACAAGAATCAAGATTAAGAGTAGCTGATAACACTGGTGCAAAAGAAGTTTTGACGATTAGAGTGTTAGGTGGTACAAAAAGAAGATATGCTTCTGTAGGTGATAAAATAGTTGTTTCTGTAAAAGATGCAACTCCAAACGGTCAAGTAAAGAAAGGTGCCGTTTCTACTGCAGTTGTTGTGCGTACACGCAAAGAAGTACGTCGTCCAGATGGGTCATATATCCGTTTTGATGATAATGCTTGTGTGTTGTTAAATGCTCAAGGAGAAATGCGCGGAACTCGTGTATTTGGTCCTGTAGCGAGAGAGCTTCGTGATAAGCAATTCATGAAGATTGTATCATTAGCGCCAGAGGTGCTTTAATACAGAAGTAAGATGACAAAGCTTAAAATAAAAGTTGGCGATACCGTACGAGTTACTGCTGGAGATCACAAAGGTGAGGAAGGTAAAGTACAGCGCGTTATTAAAGATAAGAACAAAGCAATCGTTGAAGGGGTTAATTTAGTGTCTAAACACGAGAAGCCAAGTGCTTCAAATCCTCAAGGTGGTATTGCAAAGAAAGAGGCAGCTCTACATATTTCAAATCTATCTCTTGTAGATGGTAATGGTGATGCTACTCGTGTAGGTTACCGTATGGAAGGTGATAAGAAAGTGCGTTTTTCTAAAAAATCAAATGAAGTAATTTAGTTATGGCTTACATTTCAAGACTAAAGACGGAATATAATGAGCGTGTAATTGCGGCTCTAAAAGAAGAATTTGGGTATGCAAATGTTATGCAGGTTCCTAAATTAAAAAAGATCGTAATCTCTAGAGGAGTAGGTGCGGCTGTAGCTGATAAAAAATTGATTGATTATTCTGTAGAAGAATTAACAACAATTGCTGGTCAAAAAGCAGTGGCAACAATGTCTAAAAAAGATGTTGCTGCTTTTAAATTACGTAAGGGTATGCCTATTGGAGCAAAAGTTACATTGCGCGGTGAGCGCATGTATGAGTTCTTAGATCGTTTAATTACATCTGCACTACCTCGAGTAAGAGATTTTAACGGTATTAACGCAACAGGATTTGACGGTCGTGGTAACTACAGCTTAGGTATTACAGAGCAAATAATATTTCCTGAAATTGATATCGATAAAGTTCGTAAAATTGAAGGTATGAATGTTACCTTTGAAACTTCTGCGGAAACTGATAAAGAAGCAAAAGCATTATTAACTCAATTGGGAATGCCCTTTAAAAAGAAGTAATTATGGCAAAGGAATCAATGAAAGCTCGCGAGAGAAAGCGTGAGAAACTTGCAGCCAAATATGCAGAAAAAAGAAAGGCTTTAAAAGAAGCTGGTGATTATGAAGCATTGCAAAAGCTGCCTAAAAATTCATCTCCTGTTCGTCAACATAATCGTTGTAAAATAACAGGACGTCCTAAGGGATATATGAGAACTTTTGGTCTTTCACGTGTAACTTTCCGTGAAATGGCTAATCAAGGTCTTATACCAGGTGTTAAAAAAGCAAGCTGGTAAAATAAGAATAAATTGGTTTTAGGTTTTATTCTGAATAGTTCATTATAAAAAACCAAAACCGCAATTTTATATAAATGTATACAGATACTATTGCAGATTTTCTAACTAGGATTAGAAACGCAGCAGCAGCAAACCACCGAGTTGTGGAGATACCTGCTTCTAACTTGAAAAAAGAAATAACCAAGATCTTATTTGATCAAGGTTATATTTTAAGTTACAAATTTGAAGATAAAACCGCTCAAGGCAGCATTAAGATTGCTTTGAAGTACGATAAAGAGACTAAGGACTCTGTTATCAAGGACATTCAGAGAATAAGTAAGCCAGGTTTACGTAAATATTCTTCTTCTAAAGAAGTGCCACGTATTCTTAATGGTTTAGGTATCTCTATTGTATCTACTTCAAAAGGAGTAATGACAGGAAAGCAGGCTCAACAAGAGAATGTAGGAGGAGAAGTACTTTGCTACGTATATTAATCAGTTAAAAGAACAGAGCAATGTCAAGAATAGGAAAAAACCCAATTACGATACCAGCTGGTGTTACTGTTGATGTAACAGATGGTATAATTACTGTAAAAGGAAAGTTAGGAGAGCTTAAGCAAGAGTATTCTAACATAGATATAAAAATTGAAGAGGGTGTAATCACCCTGGAGCGTTCTTCCGATAAAAAAGAGGATAAGGCAAAACATGGTTTATACCGTGCTTTAATAGCAAATATGATTGAAGGTGTAGCTAATGGTTACACTAAATCACTAGAGTTAGTAGGTGTAGGTTATAGAGCTAGTAACCAAGGTCAAAAATTAGATTTGGCTTTAGGTTATTCACACAATATTGTTTTGGAAGTTGCGCCAGAGGTTACTGTTGAAACAGTAAGCGATAAAGGTAAGAACCCAATCGTAAAGCTTACTTCATTTGACAAACAATTAGTTGGTCAAGTTGCAGCGAAGATTAGAGGCTTCCGTAAGCCAGAGCCTTACAAAGGAAAAGGTATCAAATTTGTAGGAGAGCAATTAAGAAGAAAAGCAGGTAAATCTGCATAATAAAATAGCGTTATGGCATTTTCAAAATACACTAGAAGAAACAAAATACGTCTCAGAATCCGTAAGGCTCTTGTGGGTACTGCAGAACGTCCAAGACTTTCTGTATATAGAAGTAATAAAGAGATTTACGCGCAGATCATTGATGATACTACGGGTAAAACTATAACTGCAGCATCATCTCGTGATAAAGGATTCTCTTCATCTGAGGAAAATAAAGCAGAGATCGCTAAGCTTGTAGGTAAGGCAATCGCAGAGAAGGCTAAAGAGGCAGGTGTAGAAGCGGTAGCATTTGACCGTGGAGGTTACCTGTATCATGGTAGAGTAAAACAATTAGCAGAAGGAGCCCGAGAAGGCGGATTAAAATTCTAAGAAGTTATGTATCAAAAATATAAAAACGTAGAGTTAGTAAAACCAAGCGGATTAGATCTTAAAGACCGTTTAGTAGGTGTTCAACGTGTTACTAAGGTAACAAAGGGTGGTAGAGCTTTTGGTTTTTCTGCTATTGTTGTAGTTGGTGATGAAAGTGGAGTAGTAGGTCAAGGTCTTGGTAAATCTAAGGATGTTGCCAGTGCGATAGCTAAGGCGGTCGAAGATGCTAAAAAGAACTTAGTACGTATTCCACTTAGTAAAAGTACCATACCTCACGAGCAAAAAGGTAAATATGGTGGTGCACGAGTGCTACTTATGCCTGCAGCTCCTGGTACAGGAGTAATTGCCGGTGGTGCGATTCGTTCAGTACTTGAAGCAGTGGGTATTCACGATGTACTTTCTAAAAATCAAGGATCTTCTAACCCACATAACGTGGTAAAGGCTACCTTTGACGCACTCTTACAATTAAGAAGTGCTGAAACCGTAGCTAAACAGAGAGGAATTTCTCTTGATAAAGTTTTTAAAGGATAATTTTAAGACAATGGCAAAAATAAAAGTAACTAAGGTTAAAAGTGCGATCAATCGTACGCAAAACCAGAAGAGAACTCTTGAGGCTTTAGGTCTTAAAAAAATGAATCAGGTAGTGGAGCATGAAAATACTCCTAATATACTTGGAATGGTAAATAAAGTAAGTCATTTAGTTTCTGTAGAGGAAGCTTAAACATTATTAGAGAAATGGGTTTAAACAATCTAAAACCGGCAGCAGGCTCGGTAAAAAAGAACGACAGCAGGCGAGGTCGTGGTGAAGCTACAGGAAATGGCGGAACCGCTGGCCGTGGGCACAAAGGTGCGAAGTCACGATCAGGATATTCTAAGAAAGTAGGTTTTGAAGGTGGTCAAATGCCACTTCAAAGACGTGTTCCTAAATTTGGTTTTACAAATGTAAACCGTAAGGAATTTTCAGGTGTAAACCTTGATACTTTGCAAGAGTATGTTGACGCTGGAAGAATCCAGGACGAAGTTACTATTGATGTTTTGGTTCAGAACAGATTAGTAGGTAAAAATGACTTAGTGAAAATTTTAGGTCGTGGAGAGCTAAAAGCTAAATTGAAGATTAGTGTTCATAAATTTACAGCCTCAGCACAAAAAGCTATAGAAGCAGCAGGCGGAGAAGCAGTAACTTTATAACATTATTTAGTATGAAGGCTATAGAAACGATTAAGAATATCTGGAAAATAGAAGAGTTGAAGAATCGTATTCTTCTAACCCTCGGTTTACTATTAGTATACCGTTTTGGGGCTCAAATAGTTCTTCCAGGTATTGATGCATCTCAATTAGCCAACTTGTCTGCTCAGACAGACGGAGGTTTACTTGGGTTACTAAATGCATTTACAGGTGGGGCATTTTCAAATGCCTCTGTATTTGCTTTAGGTATTATGCCTTATATTTCTGCATCTATTGTTGTGCAGCTTATGGGTATTGCTGTACCTTATTTACAGAAGCTACAAAAAGAAGGAGAAAGTGGTCGTCGTAAAATTAACCAAATTACACGTTGGTTAACCATTGCAATAACTCTTATTCAAGGACCTGGTTATATAACCAACTTGTTTAATATACTTCCTGCTGATGCTTTTGTTATGGGAAGTAATGTTACCTTCATTATTTCTTCAGTTATTATTTTGACTACAGGTTGTGTATTTGCAATGTGGTTAGGTGAAAAAATAACTGATAAAGGTATAGGTAATGGTATTTCACTACTAATTATGGTGGGTATTATAGCAAGATTACCTCAATCATTTATTCAGGAGTGGATTTCAAGAGTTTCTGAATCTAATGGTGGTTTGATTATGATCCTCATAGAGCTCGTAATTTGGTTTGTTATAATTCTTCTTTCTGTATTATTAGTAATGGCAGTTAGACAGATACCGGTACAATATGCACGTAGAACTGCAAGTGGGAGTTATGAGCGTAACGTTTTTGGAAGTAGACAGTATATTCCATTAAAGCTTAATGCTTCTGGTGTTATGCCTATCATATTTGCTCAGGCGATTATGTTTATTCCTGGTGCTGTTATTGGTTTATCAGAATCTACCACTGCACAATCAGTTGCTGCTGAATTCACAAATATATTTGGTTTTTGGTACAACTTTGTTTTTGCATTATTAATTATAATTTTTACTTACTTCTATACAGCAATCACGGTGCCTACTAATAAAATGGCAGATGATTTAAAAAGAAGTGGTGGTTTTATAGCAGGTATTCGACCAGGTACAGAGACTTCTGAATATTTAGACAGAATTATGTCTCAGATTACGCTACCCGGATCAATATTTTTAGCATTGATTGCTGTTTTTCCTGCGGTTGCTGTAAGTGTTTTAGGAATGCAACAAGGTTGGGCACTTTTTTATGGTGGTACTTCTTTGCTTATTCTTGTAGGTGTAGCAATAGATACTATGCAACAAGTAAATTCTTATTTACTAAATAGACATTACGATGGCTTAATGAAGTCAGGTAAAAATCGAAAAGCAGTAGCATAATGGCAAAACAACAAGCAATAGAACAAGACGGTTCAATAATTGAAGCATTGTCTAACGCAATGTTTAGAGTTGAACTCGAAAATGGTCACATTGTGACTGCGCATATCTCAGGTAAGATGCGTATGCATTATATTAAATTATTACCTGGAGATAAAGTAAAACTAGAAATGAGCCCATACGATTTATCAAAGGCTCGTATAACTTATAGATACTAGACAAGATGAAAGTAAGAGCATCAGTAAAGAAAAGAAGTGCAGACTGCAAGATTGTACGTCGCAAAGGAAGATTATACGTTATTAATAAAAAGAACCCTAAGTTCAAACAAAGACAAGGTTAAGGATTATGGCTAGAATTGCAGGGGTAGATATCCCAAAACAAAAGAGAGGTGTAATCGCTTTGACGTACATCTTTGGAATCGGAAATAGCAGAGCTCAGAAGATATTGGCTCAGGCAGATGTTGATGAGAATTTAAAAGTAAACGAGTGGGATGATGATCAAATAGGTCGTATTCGTGATGCTGTAGGTTCTTATAAGATTGAAGGTGAACTTAGAAGTGAAGTTTCAATGAGTATTAAGCGTCTTATGGATATTGGTTGTTACCGTGGTATCAGACACCGTTCTGGTTTACCATTACGTGGTCAACGTACCAAAAACAACTCAAGAACCAGAAAAGGTAAGCGTAAAACGGTTGCTAACAAGAAAAAGGCAACTAAATAATAAGTAACAATGGCAAAGCAAAACACTAAAGGTGGAGGAAAAGGCGCAAAAGCTACTAAAGGTACAAAAAAGCGCAAGGTAATTGTTGAGTCGATAGGTGAAGCACATATTTCAGCATCGTTCAATAATATCTTAATTTCTTTGACAAATAAGAAAGGTGATGTTGTTTCTTGGTCTTCAGCCGGTAAAATGGGCTTTAGAGGTTCTAAGAAAAACACTCCTTATGCAGCACAATTAGCTGCAGAGGATGCAAGTAAAGTGGCTCACGAAGCTGGTTTACGTAAGGTTAAAGTTTATGTAAAAGGACCAGGTAATGGTCGTGAATCTGCTATACGTTCTATCCACAATAGTGGTATCGAAGTTACAGAAATCGTAGACGTTACACCATTACCACATAATGGATGTCGCCCTCCTAAGCGTAGAAGAGTTTAATTAATTATTTATTTTATATCAATCGGGGATCAACGATTTTGCGAAGGACTAGACCTTAATTCCTTAATCACCCCACAAATTATTTATTAGAATGGCAAGATATACCGGTCCTAAAACTAAAATCGCTCGTAAATTTGGCGAAGCAATTTTTGGAGATGACAAATCTTTTGAAAAAAGAAATTATCCTCCAGGTCAACACGGAAACAACAGACGCCGTGGTAAAAAGTCTGAATATGCAATACAACTTCAAGAGAAGCAAAAAGCAAAATATACTTACGGGATTTTAGAAAATCAATTCCGTAATATGTTTGAAAAAGCAACTCGTTCTACTGGTATTACCGGGGTTGTGTTATTACAATTATGTGAATCTCGTTTAGACAATGTAGTTTATAGAATGGGTATTGCTCCTTCTAGAAGATCTGCACGTCAATTTGTATCGCACAGACATATTACTGTTAATGGAGAATTAGTAAACATTCCTTCTTATCAAGTAAAAGCTGGTGATACGATCGCTGTACGTGAGAAGTCAAAATCTTTGACAGCTATACAGGATTCTCTTTCAAATGCAAGCCACGTTTATGAGTGGATCACTTGGAATAATGACACCAAACAAGGTACATTCGTTTCGGTTCCTGAACGTATTCAGATACCTGAAAATATCAACGAGCAATTCATCGTTGAATTGTACTCTAAATAATAATAACAACTCTTAGAAAACATAATATGGCATTACTAAATTTCCAGAAGCCCGATAAAGTCATAATGATAGACTCTACCGACTTTGAAGGTAAGTTTGAATTCAGACCTTTAGAGCCAGGTTACGGTTTGACTGTTGGTAACGCGCTACGTAGAGTATTACTTTCTTCTTTAGAAGGTTTTGCTATTACATCTGTACGCGTAGAGGGTGTAGATCATGAGTTTTCAACTATTGCGGGAGTTGTAGAAGACTTTACTGAAATCATTCTTAATCTTAAGCAAGTACGTTTTAAAAGACAGATTGATGAGATAGATAATGAGACTGTAACAATCTCTGTTTCTGATAAAGAACAGTTAACTGCAGGAGATTTCCAGAAATTTATTTCTGGTTTTCAAATTCTTAATCCAGAATTGGTTATTTGCAATATGGAGAAGAAAGTTAACATCAACATGGAGATCACGGTAGAGAAAGGTCGTGGTTATGTTCCTGCTGAAGAGAACAAAAAGCAAAATGCTCCAATAGGTACTATCTTTACAGATTCGATATATACTCCAATTAAAAATGTAAAGTATAGTATAGAAAACTTTCGTGTTGAGCAAAAAACGGATTATGAGAAATTAGTTTTTGAAATCATCACTGACGGTTCTATTCATCCTAAAGAGGCTTTAACAGAAGCTGCAAAAACATTGATTCACCATTTTATGTTGTTTTCTGATGAGCGCATCACCCTTGAGGCAGATGAGATTGCTCAGACTGAAACTTATGATGAGGAATCTTTACATATGCGTCAATTGCTTAAAACTAAATTAGTGGATATGGATTTATCTGTACGTGCACTTAACTGTTTAAAAGCTGCTGAAGTTGAAACTCTTGGAGACTTAGTTTCTTATAATAAGAATGATCTTATGAAGTTCCGTAATTTCGGAAAAAAATCACTTACAGAGCTTGAAGAGCTTGTGAACGTAAAGGGTTTAAACTTCGGTATGGATCTTTCAAAATACAAATTAGATAAAGACTAGTAACGCAGCATAATTTGCTCCTCAAAAAGGGTAGAGCAAGATGTTTGCTTAAATTAAAATGTCATGAGACACGGAAAAAAAATAAATCATTTAGGACGCCAGACAGCACATAGAAAATCTATGCTTGCAAATATGGCATGTTCTCTAATTGAGCATAAACGTATCAATACTACAGTAGCTAAGGCCAAGGCGCTTAAGCAATTTGTAGAACCTATTGTTACAAAATCTAAAGTAGATACTACACATAATCGTCGTATCGTAATGAGCAAATTGCGTCAAAAAGATGCAGTGGCAGAATTATTTAGAGATGTTGCTGTAAAGGTAGGAGATCGTCCAGGTGGTTATACGCGTATTATCAAGTTAGGTAATCGTTTAGGTGACAACGCTGATATGGCGATGATCGAGCTTGTTGATTACAATGAGATTTATAACTTAGGTAAAACTAAGAAAAAATCTACTCGTAGAGCCGGTAAGAAAGTTGCTAATACAGAAGCTGATGCTGCTGCTACTAAAAAGGAAGCTCCTAAAAAAGAGACCAAAGGTTCTGATGAAGAAGAATAGCAATTTCTTTAATATCGAATAAATTTTAAAAAGGATAAGCCGTTTAGGTTTATCCTTTTTTTTATAATTAATTTTGCCACAATTCAATTAGTATTTTAAAAGAACAACATGAAGTATCAAACCAATCGTAAAGCATTAATTCTACTTGCTGACGGAACTATTTTTTATGGTAAAGCTGTAGGAGACAAAGAAGGTACAGCCTTTGGAGAAGTTTGTTTTAATACCGGTATGACCGGATATCAGGAGATTTTTACTGATCCGTCTTATTTTGGTCAGTTAATGGTTACTACAAATGCTCACATAGGTAACTATGGTGGCAATAATGATGAGACCGAATCTGGTTCTGTGAAGATTGCAGGTTTAATTTGCCGTAATTTTAGTTATAATTATTCACGTACTCGTGTTGATGAGTCTTTGCAATCTTTTCTTGATAAGAATAATCTATTCGCAATTTCAGACGTAGATACCCGGGCTTTGGTTTCTTACATAAGAGATAATGGTGCTATGAATGCTGTAATTTCTACAGATGTCGATAATATAGAGGCACTCAAAAAACAATTAGCAAACGTACCAGATATGAATGGTCTGGAATTGGCGTCAAAAGTGTCAACCAAAGAGCCCTATTTTTTTGGTGATGAAAATGCATCATACAAAGTGGCTGCTCTTGATTTGGGAATTAAGAAAAATATCTTGCGTAATATGGTTTCACGTGATATATATATTAAGGTATTTCCTTACAATGCTACATTTGAAGAAATGGAATCCTGGAATCCCGACGGCTATTTTCTTTCGAACGGGCCTGGAGATCCAGATCCTTTGAAGCAAGTTATAGAGACCACAAAGAATATTTTAGCTGCCGATAAACCACTTTTTGGGATATGTTTAGGTCATCAAATAATTGCACTAGCAAATGGTATAAGTACTTTCAAAATGCACCACGGGCATAGAGGAATAAATCACCCTGTGATGAATCATGTCTCAGGTAAAGGCGAGATTACTTCTCAAAATCATGGGTTTTCGGTAAATTATGAGGAGGCTAAATCAAATGCTAATTTAGAAGTTACACATCAACATTTAAATGACAATACGGTTATGGGTTTAAGGATGAAAGACAAAGCTTGTTTTTCAGTTCAATATCATCCTGAAGCTGGGCCTGGTCCTAATGATGCGACCTATTTATTTGATGAATTTATAGGTTTAATGAAAAAGAAAACTGCATAAGCATAAAACCAGATAAATAACACTTTTAAGAAATTATAGAAATGTGATAAAAATAGCCATTTCTTAATAGGTTTTGTAAGTATTTTATATCTGGGCTTGTAGTTTTAAATTATCATTAAATTACAGCTAAACCACTTGCTAAGGTTTATAAATACTGGCTTATTCAGTATATTGCGCATACTAAAAGAACTAATCAATTTTAAAATAATATGAGTATAATTATCAATATCCACGCACGTCAAATCTTAGACTCACGAGGAAACCCCACAGTAGAAGTAGATGTTTTAACCGAAAATGGAGTTTTAGGTAGAGCAGCAGTTCCTTCAGGAGCTTCTACTGGTGAGCACGAGGCTGTTGAACTTCGTGATGGGGGTAAAGATTATATGGGTAAGGGCGTTTTAAAAGCTATTGATAACGTTAATACAATTATTGCTCAAGAACTCCTAGGGGTTTCTGTATTTGAACAAAATTTGATAGATCAAACAATGATTGATCTTGATGGAACGGCTAATAAATCTAAATTAGGTGCTAACGCAATTTTAGGAGTTTCTCTTGCAGCAGCAAAAGCAGCAGCAAATGAATTGAACATGCCTCTTTATCGTTACGTAGGTGGTGTTAGTGCAAATACACTTCCTGTACCTATGATGAATATTATAAATGGTGGGTCACATAGTGATGCTCCTATCGCTTTTCAGGAATTTATGGTTATGCCGGTTAAAGCAGAAAGCTTTACACACGCTATGAAAATGGGTACAGAGATTTTTCATAACCTTAAAAAAGTATTGCACGATCGTGGCCTAAGCACTGCTGTAGGAGATGAAGGAGGTTTTGCACCAACACTCGAAGGAACTGAAGATGCTATTGAAAGTATTCAAAAGGCTGTAGAGAATGCAGGTTACAAATTTGGAGACGAAGTAATGATCGCTTTAGATTGTGCAGCAGCAGAATTTTATGTAAACGGAAAATACGATTATACTAAATTTGAAGGTGATAAAGGTGTTATTCGCTCTAGTGAAGAGCAGGCAACTTATCTTGCCGAATTAGCAGCAAAATACCCTATTATCTCTATAGAAGATGGTATGGATGAGAATGACTGGGAGGGATGGAAATCTTTAACAGAAAAGATTGGCGATAAAGTACAGCTGGTAGGTGACGATTTGTTTGTTACTAATGTTGAGCGCCTTTCTAAAGGAATTGAAAACGGTATTGCTAATTCAATTTTAATTAAAGTAAATCAAATTGGTACGTTAACTGAAACTATAGCTGCTGTTAATATGGCTCACAATGCCGGTTATACCTCAGTAATGTCTCACCGTTCTGGTGAAACTGAAGATACAACTATCGCAGATCTTGCAGTTGCACTTAATACAGGACAAATAAAAACCGGTTCTGCATCGCGTAGTGATCGTATGGCAAAATACAATCAATTGCTGCGTATAGAAGAAGAATTAGGATCTGTTGCTTATTTTCCTAAAATGAATGCTTTTAAAATAAATTAATCTTATTAAAAAATATAATTTAAAAACACCCATATGGGTGTTTTTTTGATTTAAAGAGGTTTAGAAAACTCCTTATTATTTCAGATATTTTATTGAGATCATTTTTCATTTTAGAGGTTAAAACTTTATTGTTTTAAAATAGCTGTCTATATAAACCGGTTGTCAAATTATTTTGTTTTTTTTAACCTCGTGAATGCCCTATTTGCTTTAGTAATCTCTCTTAATTTTGTATTTTAGCAACACTTGAATTTTTTGATAATTAGCTAAAACATATAATATAATGGCAGATAATGCTACGTTGACAATTGAGGGTAAATCCTATGAATTTCCTGTTATTACAGGCACTGAAAATGAAAATGCAATCGATATAGCTACTCTAAGAGCTGTAACTGGTGGTTATACTACTATAGATCCTGGTTATAAAAATACGGGTAGTTGTGAAAGCGCAATTACATTTTTAAACGGAGAGGAAGGCATATTACGATATAGAGGCTATTCTATTGAGGAACTTGCAGAAAAAGCTTCTTTTTTAGAAGTTGTTTATCTTTTAATTTTTGGTGAGCTGCCTACTCAAGATGAGCTTAAAAAGTTTCATAATGATATTAAAGAAGAAAATCACGTAGATGAAGATATAAAGAAAATCTTGAATGGTTTTCCTAAATCTGCTCATCCTATGGGGGTTTTAGCTTCACTTACTTCTGCATTAACAGCATTTAATCCTGGAGCGGTAAATGTTGATTCTGAAGAAGATATGTATAAAGCTATTGTTAAACTATTGGGTAAATTTCCTGTTTTAGTAGCCTGGACAATGCGTACTAAAATGAGTAAACCTCTTGATTATGGTGATGACAGTTTAGGCTACGTAGAAAACTTACATAAAATGATGTTTTCTAAGCCTAATAGCGAGTACAAAGTAGATCCTGTAATTATTGAGGCTATTGATAAACTCTTAATCTTACACGCAGATCACGAGCAAAACTGTTCTACATCTACCGTACGTATAGTAGGTTCTTCACACGCAGGTTTATTTGCTTCAATCTCAGCGGGTATTTCGGCACTTTGGGGACCATTGCACGGAGGAGCAAATCAAGCAGTTATAGAAATGCTTGAAGCTATTAAAGCAGATGGGGGTGATACTAAAAAATACATGCAAAAAGCTAAGGACAAAGAAGATCCTTTCCGTCTAATGGGCTTTGGTCATAGAGTTTACAAAAATTTTGATCCCAGAGCAAAAATTATTAAAAAGGCTGCAGATGATGTACTAGAGCAACTAGGTATAAATGACGAGGTATTGACAATAGCTAAGGGGCTTGAGAAAGAAGCTTTAGAAGATGATTACTTTGTAAAGCGTAAGTTATATCCTAATGTTGATTTCTATTCAGGTATAATTTATCGTGCTTTAGGTATACCCGTCGAAATGTTTACAGTAATGTTTGCAATGGGTCGTATACCGGGTTGGATTGCACAATGGAGAGAAATGCGTTTACGCAAAGAGCCTATAGGAAGACCTCGTCAGGTTTATATAGGAGAGACTTTGAGATCATTTAAACCTATGGAAGAGCGCTAAACCTTCTGGTTTTCTATTATAATAGCGGGTTTTTGATCATTGTCAGAAACCCGCTTTATGTTTATATATTTTTGATAATTACATTTTATGATAAAACTTAATATAAACGATGAGACCTCACGTCTTCGTTCTGTGATATTAGGAACCGCAAAAAGCAATGGTGGCGTGCCTGCTCTTGAAGATGCATACGACCCTAAATCTATGTTGTATATTAAATCAAATACCTATCCTAAAGAGGAGGATATGGTAAGTGAGATAGAAGCTGTAGAAGAAGTTTTTAATAAATATGGGGTACAGGTTTTTAGACCCAAATTAATTGAGAATTATAACCAAATATTTACTAGAGATATAGGTTTTGTAATTGATGATATATTTATAAAAGCAAATATATTACCAGATAGAGAACAGGAAATCGAAGCTATTGAGCATGTTTTAGCTCAAATAGATCCCGATAAAATAATACGATTTCCTGAAGAGGCTCACATTGAAGGGGGTGATGTAATGCCTGTGGGAGATTACATTTTAGTGGGAGTTTATAGAGAACCAGATTATTCAGATTATATTATTGCACGTACAAATATGCTTGCAGTAAAATTTTTACAGCAAACATTTCCTGAAAAAAAGGTTATGTCTTTCAATCTTAGAAAATCTAACGTAAATCCTTATGAAAACGCCCTTCATTTAGATTGCTGTTTTCAACCCGTTGGAGATAAATATGCCATTCTACATAAAAATGGTTTTTTAATAGAGGAAGAATATGAGTGGTTATTAAATCATTTTGGTAAAGAAAATGTCTTTGAGATAGATTCTGATGAAATGTTTAGTATGAATTCAAACATTTTTTCTATATCTCAAGATGTTGTAATATCTGAACGAAATTTCACCAGATTAAACACGTGGCTTCGCAGTAAAGGTATTACAGTAGAAGAAGTTCCTTATGCCGAAATATCTAAGCAAGAAGGACTTTTAAGATGTAGTACACTTCCTTTAATTAGAGAGTGAAATACTTTAAAATTTACATTTAAATGCGTAGGAAAATCGTGTGCACAATCAAAATACGTATTCTACATTTGCTTGAAAATTTTCCCTATGAAACAAGTTACTGATACTGTGTTAATGGTGCGCCCTGTTGCATTTAGAATGAATGAACAAACCGCCGTTAATAATTACTTTCAAGAAGAGTTAGCTCTTAAAAATGATGAAATAAACAAAAAGGCACAAGGGGAGTTCGATAAGTTTGTATCAAAGTTAAAAACTGCCGGTATTAACGTACTTATTTTAGATGATGATAAAACATTAGATACTCCAGATTCAATATTCCCGAATAATTGGGTAAGTACCCATGAGAATGGAAATATTGCTATTTACCCCATGTATGCAGAAAATAGAAGAAAAGAGCGCCGAGAAGAGTTCTTTACCCTTCTAGAAGAATCAGGATTTATAATTAATAATATCATTGACTATACAGAAGCAGAAGAGGAAGGCCTTTTTTTAGAAGGTACAGGAAGTATCATTTTAGATCGAATAAATGAGAAAGCCTATTGTGCACTTTCTGCACGTGCAGACGAAGATTTGTTTATCGAATTTTGTGAAGAGTTTGAGTATCTTCCAGTTATTTTCACTGCGTATCAATCTGTTGAGGGTAAACGTCTGCCCATCTATCATACAAATGTTATGATGTGTGTAGCAGAAGAGTTTTGTGTGATTTGTTTAGAGTGTATAGATGATAAGAAAGAGCGAAAATTTGTACTGAATCAGCTAAAGGAATCAGGTAAAGAAATCATTTCCATTTCTGAGAAACAAATGCATCAATTTGCCGGCAATATGCTTCAGGTTGCTAATGCTGAAGGTAAAAAATATCTGGTAATGAGCTCGAGTGCACATCAATCGTTAAATAAAGGTCAGATAGAAAGTATATCTAAATACAGTGAGATTCTTAGCAGTGATTTAGAAACTATTGAAACGTGTGGTGGAGGTAGTGCCCGTTGTATGATGGCAGAAATTTTTCTTCCTAGAAAATAAATCTATTTTTTCCAGTGACTCAGGTTCATTAACCATTTAAGAATCATCCAAACCATAAATAAACTTAGAGGCAGTGATGTTATTATGAGCAACTTTTGTGCGGCTATTAATACATTACTTTCTTTACGTACAAATCCTAATATAACGAGGCCTACCGCACTTAGAGTGAGAATTATACTCCATAAAATACGGTGACTCTTTGAAGGTTCTTTTGTTGCAGTAGAAGTAAATGTGCTTAATACATAGATTGCAGAATCTAATGAAGTAACTAAAAAACCTATAAGTAATAAAACAACTATACTATTTACAACAACCTGAAGCGGGTAATTAGATAGAAATACAAAAAGCGACGTAAATACATTATCAAATTCTCCTGAATACATTTGCCAACTTGTTATAAGTTCAAATGCTGACTGCCCAAAAACTGTAAACCACAGGAATGTTCCTAAAGAGGGAAGAAGTAGTACTCCTATTATTATTTCTCTAATGGTTCTTCCGCGACTAATACGAGCGATAAAAATACCTGTAAACGGTGCCCAGGCTATCCAGAATGCCCAGTAATAATAGGTCCAATCTGTTAGGAATTGCGTGCCGGGATTGTAGTTACCCAGCGCAAGGCTCATAGGTATAAAGTCTACAACATAATGATAAAATGATATTGCAAATTGTTTTAGTATGGCTATTACATCGCTTTGTATAATGACAAAGAAAAGTAATGCGAGGGTGAGGTAAATATTTGCAGTAGATAAACGCTTAATACCTTTTTCAACACCGCTTAATGCTGAAGTTAAAGAGAGTACGCCTACTACTAGAATAAGTGCTATGATGTAGTTAGAACTTAATGTAATTCCGAGTAAATGATCTAAGCCGCCTTTAATTTGGCTGGCACCTAAACCTACGGCTGCAACAAGACCAAATACCGTTGTAAGCAGGGTCAAAAGGTCAATTATAAATCTTCCGGTAAATTTTAATTTATGTTCTTTATTTTCTAAGTTGTTGAATATTGTACTACTGGTTAAAACAGGTCTGCTAAATTTAAAAACTGCTGTACCTATGGCTAAAGCAAAAAGTGCATAAAATGCCCATGCCGTAAATCCCCACTGGTAAAATGTAAATTCAAGAGCGATTGTTTGTTTAGATGCATTGGTATTTATAGGGGGATTTAAAAGCATATAAACAGGTTCTTGTACGGCTCTTAATAAAATACCGGCTCCCATTCCTGCACTGTAAAGCATCGAGACCCAGGCCATTCTTGAAAATGCAGGTTTTTCATTAGATTTTCCCAGTTTATAAGTTCCCCATTTAGAAATTGCCACAGCGACTAATATAAGAACACAACATAAACCCAGAACCAGGTAAAATTGGCCGAAGTAGTTTCGAACTTCGAGAGATATATTCTCAATTATGTTATAACTCTCTTCAGTAAAAGCATAAAAGAAAAAACATATAATTAATAGAATCACAATTGCTGTTTTAAGCAGTAGCGCATCCTTAAAGATTTTTGTGGGTCTGATAGTTCTTATTTTTTAGGATTATATTTTGCGATACTCCGAATCATTCCATCAAAAATGAAATAGTGAAAAGGTAACATGCTAAACCAGTACAATCTACCCCAAAGCCCCCGAGGTCTAAAGGTAGCTGTTTGATGCAGTACATTATGATCATCAATTTCCCAATCTAACCAGGCTTCGCCCGGTACTTTCATTTCAGCAAAAAGCAATAATCTTTTTTCTTTTTTATCGGCTAATAATACTCTCCAGAAATCAAGAGAATCTCCCTCATATAGTTCGTGAGAATGGGTGCGTCCTCTTCTAAGTCCTACACCACCAAAAATTTTATCTATAAATCCGCGTATCTTCCAAAGTCTATTTGCATAATACCAGCCACGATTTCCCCCTATAGACCAAATATTTTCTAGTGCTTGTTCGGGATTTTTTAGTTGTATTCTTTGTCGATCTTTTAAACAACCAAATTCAGGAACTTTAATATATTCACTTACATCTTTTCTAAATCTTCCGCTTACCATAGAGTCTTTCCAGCTTGAGACAACTTGATTTTGTTCTATCTTTTCAAAAGCCAATTTGATAGCCTCTGTGTAGGTGAGCGGTTTTATATTGAGTAATTCCTGTAATCTGGTGTCTCTGGTAATTACTTCAACGCGCATACTGTCTACCAGATTTAACGCAAGTTTGTAACTCGTGGAGGTTACAAAATATAACCAATAGGAAGATATTTTAGGACTCATTATCGGTACATTAATAATGGTAAGTGACAGACCGCGTATTTTAGCGTAGAGCAACATCATCTCTTTGTAAGAAAGAATATCTGGACCGCCAATGTCAAATGATTCATTATAACATTTGTCATTTCCTAAAACACCAGATAAGAATTGTAATACATTGCGAATTGCAATCGGTTGGCAACGGGTGGTGACCCATTTAGGAGTGATCATCACAGGTAGTTTTTCACATAAATCACGTATAATTTCAAATGACGAACTTCCTGATCCTACAATTATCGCAGCTCTTAAAACAGTAAGATTAAAATTTCCCTGATACAAAGTATCTTCTACTTGTTTACGGGATCTAAGATGCTTGCTTAAGTTTTCTTCATTAACAATACCACTCAGGTATATTACTTGCTTACAAGCAGTTTCCGCGAGGTATTTATTAAAGTTTTGTGCAGACCGTTCTTCTTTCTCATCAAAGTCTGATGTAGATGAGGTCATTGAGTGAATAAGATAATAAGCTGCGTCTAAATCTTTAGGAAGCTTGTTTAAGTCTGGTTCTTCGAGAAAATCTATTTCTACAATTGCAATACGTTCGCGTGTGCGCGCATTTACAGATAGCCGGTTTTTGTCTCTAACAGCACAAATAATTTCGTGCCCTTGCTCAAGCAACATAGGTAGCAAACGCATGCCAATGTAGCCATTAGCGCCTGTGAGTAAAATTTTCATAAAGCATTTTTATAAAGATAGGTATTACTAAAACTATTTAAGGTACTGTTAGGTACTCAAACTACATACCTTCGGGAAGTTCTGGTAAGTTTTCTGCTTTATAATCCATTATTTTTTTGATAAAACTGTGGGTAGTTTTGTCTTTAGCTTTAGCTCGTATTTTTATAAAATAATTATCTCTGTAAATACTGTATTCTTCAGCCTTGCCTTTGTATAAGGTGAGTTTGTAATACGGTATTATTAGCGCATAGGATTCTAGTAATGATCTAAAACCAACGATAATACCATTCGGGCGCATTTCTATATTGCACGTATCAACATAACTGTCAAGAATGAGCAGGTTATGAATCTCAATGCTTGTGGTCGTTATAAATAATTTTGAAGAGCCAATGCCGCGCATTTTTATACGTTCACGCAGTGTAAATGGCGCACCTACCTCAGCATTAATTTTTCGTTTTATTTCCGGGTTATTGTAAGAAACATTCAGTAACATTTTTTCTTTTAAAGATACAAGTTTGTGTAGAAATTATATTTAGCAATCCTTAAATAGAATTAAAATAGAGACTATGTATTAGGCTGTAGGCTTTTCGCTTTGCTAAAGCCTGCTTTTGCTTATCTTTGCGGCTTCAGAAAAAAACACTCATGAATTTACCAGAAAAATTAAGTCAAGCCGTTAAAGATGCAGTACGAAACCTTTTTAATGCCGAATTAAACGAAGTAGAACTACAACCTACACGCAAGGATTTTGAAGGTGATTTAACGGTTGTGGTATTTCCTATTTTGCGAGTTGCTAAAGGAAACCCTGCGGTTATTGGCGAGCAAATAGGGGCCTATGTAAAGGAGAATCTTACCGAAATTTCTGATTTTAATGTGGTTAAAGGTTTTCTGAATCTGGTTATAGCAGACAGTTACTATTTAGAGTTTTTTAAGCAAATACGTTCTATAGAAAATTACGGACATAAATCTGCAGAAGGTAAGGCTTTGATGGTAGAGTACTCTTCACCAAATACGAATAAGCCGTTGCATTTAGGCCACGTACGCAATAATCTGTTAGGATATTCTGTAGCAGAAATCATAAAAGCCTCAGGTAAAAAAGTTTATAAAACACAAATTATAAATGACCGTGGGATTCATATTTGTAAAAGTATGCTTGCCTGGAAAAAATTTGGTGAGGGTGAAACACCGGAGTCTACAGGTTTAAAAGGAGACAAACTGGTAGGTAATTACTACGTGAAGTTTGATAAAGCCTACAAAGAAGAGCAATCATATCTAGTAGCTCAGGGAAAGACAAAGGAAGAAGCAGAGAAACAAGCTCCTTTAATCCTCGAGGCACAGGATATGTTACGCAAATGGGAATCAGGAGATAAGGAGGTAGTTGCGCTTTGGGAAATGATGAACAGCTGGGTTTATGCAGGTTTTGAAGAAACGTATAAAAATCTGGGTGTAGATTTTGACAGTTACTATTATGAAAGCAATACCTATTTATTAGGTAAAGATAATATTGAAGAAGGCCTTAGAAACGGAGTTTTTTATAGAAAGGAAGATGGTTCAGTCTGGTGCGATTTAACAGCAGACGGTCTTGATGAAAAAATAGTTTTGCGTAGCGATGGTACTGCGGTATATATGACGCAAGATATAGGTACAGCAATACAACGTGTAAAAGATCACAACGATGTAGGCGGAATGATTTATACGGTAGGTAATGAGCAGGATTATCATTTTAAAGTCTTGTTTTTAATTCTGAAAAAACTAGGATATGACTGGGCTGAAAACCTGTATCATTTAAGCTATGGAATGGTAGACTTGCCAAGCGGAAAAATGAAAAGCCGCGAAGGTACTGTAGTTGACGCAGATGATCTTATTAATGAAATGACAACCACAGCAGGCAATATTGCTGAAGAATTAGGTAAGCTTGATGGCTATAGCGATACAGAGAAGCAGGAGTTGTATAAGATAATAGGGCTGGGTGCATTAAAATATTATATTCTTAAAGTAGATCCTAAAAAACGTATTCTTTTCAATCCCGAAGAGTCTGTAGATTTTCAAGGAAATACAGGACCTTTTATACAGTATACCTATGCGCGTATTCAGTCTATTTTGAGAAAGGCAGTAGATAATGGGGTGCCGGTTACTGCAGATCATAATGACTTACATCCTAAAGAAAAAGAACTGATAAAGCAAGTCGCTTTATATCCTGAAACCATAAAATTAGCAGCAGAAAATCACAGTCCGGCTTTAATTGCTAATTACACGTATGATTTGGTTAAAGAGTTTAATTCTTTTTACCAGCAAGTTTCGATTTTAGGAGCAGATAGAGATGAAGAGAAAAGCTTCCGCGTAGCGCTCTCAAAAAAAGTTAGTGAAGTAATAGCATCAGCTTTTAGCTTATTAGGAATAGAGGTTCCTGAGCGTATGTAGATTTTAGAAATTTATGCGTAAGGAGGCATTGGGCGTAATTCCTAGCGAAGTATTTACGATAGCTAGGGTTTCTTGTCTATTTTCAGGATTAACTTCATAATACTGCTGAATTGTGTTTTGAGTATCTAGAATGTTGAGAACGCCTACAGTAAATTTTGACATAACTTTTTGCCACTTAAATTCATAAGCTAGAGAAGCATCTAACCTAAAAAAATCATCTAGATTTTCGGCGTTAGGTAATCCATAATTTACAACGCTATAGTTATTGCCAGCTGGTAAGGTTTCTGGCTCAATAGGTTTTGTATATGGTCTGCCACTTCGGTATGTTGCACCAGCTGCAATTTTTAAATTTTTAAAGATTGCATAATTTGTTGCTAGCGTAAAGGAATGTCTAATATCTGTATTGTTAGGAAACGAAGCTGGGCTTAATTTTTCAAAGGTATAATCATTTTGTGAAAACGTATAGGTAAGCCAAGCACTTGCGTTGCTTAAATTTTTGTTCAAAATAACTTCAATACCATTTGCAGTATAACTTCCTGAAGTCTTAATGAATTGAAATTGATTTTGAAAACCTTGATTTGAAGCTGTAATACCAGAGACCCTTTTATAAAACCCTGTTATGTCTATAAGCCAGCCCCGATGATTGTAGTCAAAACCCAGAGATAGTTGTTTACTGCGTATAAGTGGGATATCATTATCGTTAGCTAAAATCCATCGTCTATTTTCAACGCCTAGAAAATCATTTTCAAAATCAATAATTTGAGTGGCGGTCTGATATTTAAACTCACCCTGAAGTTTTACTGAGAAGTAGTTTGCAAACTTTTGCCGGGCATTAATTCTGGGCTCAATGCGAAGCTTTTTAAATTTTTCAAAATATGAAACCCGTACACCAGATCTAAGAAACAGCCCCTTATATTCTAAAGATAAATCATTAAATATACTGTGGCTCCGTAATACGTTTTTTTGCCGTTGGTTAAAAAGAGGTTGGTTAACACGAGTTACATTGCGTATTCCGGTTTCAATAAATTGATATCCATGCAACCAACTTAGTTGTGGAGATAATAGTAGTGTGCCTTTGTATTTTATACTGGTTTCTAACACCTCATTTTCTTGATCTAATTGCTGTTGCGAAGCTGTTTCAAACTCTTCAGAATCTATATTGTATTTGGTATAATAAGCATTTATATAGGTCGTGTACGCGTTGGACCACGTGGAGCTGAGATTTACACCAAAGGCTAGATTTTTTTGTGATAATTGACTTTGTTTAGCGGGAATATTCTCTTCGGTAGTAGTTTCTTCATAAAAAAGATCATTGCTAATTTTGATAAAGCTTAAGCGTATTTTTTGCTTGTCGTTGAAATTGTAAAGCATTTTCCCTGAATAATCGTAAAACGAAAAATCTGAGGAGGTTTGTTGATTTGGATTTGTAGTTTCTTGTTGATTATTAATTTCAGAGTCCTGAAAACTACGTTTGTAATAGGCTTTATAGGTAGGTGTTTGCAATTGATCTGTTAGAGATCTTCTGCCAGAAAATTGAAAGGCAAGTTTATCACTTAAAGGTATCTGTAGAAATGCATCTGTACTTAGGGCATTTAAACCCACGCTGCCTGTTAAGTTTTTGTCTATTTTATCTGAAGTAAACATACTTACAGTGGCGCTAACACCACCACTATATTCTGAAGAAGTTCCATTTTTTCCTACTTCTACGCGTTCTGTGAGGTTGGGATTGTAGGCCGAAATCAACCCAAAAAAATGACCTGAATGATACATAACTATATCATCCCACAACATTAGATTTTCGTCTTGAGTACCACCTCGTACATTAATATTGTTTAAACTTTCATCAATACTTTCTATGCCCGGTAACACTTGTATAGTTTGTAGAACATCGGGATCTGTGAGTCCCGGCAGAATACCAAATTTTTTACTGTTAATGATTAATTTATCATCCTGACTGCGTTGTAACCCTCTAGTGAGAAACCGAGTAATTACAATTTCTTCTAAATTAATTTTCTCTGGTGTAAGCGGTATATTTAAGCAATTTCCGGTAGTTGAGACTAGCTCTTTTACAGGTATAGTAGAGGTTTTATAGCCAATAAAAGAAATTGAGATGTTAAGATTTACTGTTTCAGTAACGATGCTGAAAGCACCATTATTATTTGCTATAGAGCCTTGATTTTTACTTAAACTTATACTAGCACCCGGTAATATTTCACCTGTTTCTGAATCAGTTACCACCCCACAGAGTGAGATGTTTTTTTTAGAAGGAGAGATGGTAATATACCGCTCATCTAGTGCTATTGCTTCAAAGGAGGTTTTAGTATTTAAAAATATAAGAGCTTCGTTAAGCGTACTAAACTTTAAATTTGATGGTACTTTAAAATCTGCAATAGTCTTTACGCCGTATGAGAATTTAACATCAAATTGATTTTCCAGTTGAGTTAGCAA
This sequence comes from Leeuwenhoekiella sp. MAR_2009_132, assembly GCF_000687915.1. Taxonomy (NCBI): domain Bacteria; kingdom Pseudomonadati; phylum Bacteroidota; class Flavobacteriia; order Flavobacteriales; family Flavobacteriaceae; genus Leeuwenhoekiella; species Leeuwenhoekiella sp. MAR_2009_132. The sequence continues at coordinate 454,502 of NZ_JHZY01000004.1, read as the reverse complement.
TTGCTCTAGAGCCTGACCTTGATTATTTTGAGTATAACCAGGCAGGTTTACATATAACAAAATTATGATTAGAATGTACCACTTTTTAATTTGCATACAAGCGAATGGTTTTCTTTCCTATATATTCAAAATTTAATCCTAAGGGAATAGCCACAGATTTCAAAGCTTTTTCTAAATCTGTTGTACTAAAACTGCCCGTAAATAATTGCTTTAGGTCTATATATTCAGTAGTGATTTTCACATCGTACTTTCGTTCTAATTCATTTATCACGTATTTAACAGGTACCTCATCAAAATTGCTTTCATCTGTAATCCATGATGGTTGTTTGGCAGCAAGGCCGTCTATTTTTTCTCCTGAGCCATTTATAAAACGGTACCGCTCACCCGATAATAGAATTATTTTTTGATTATTAAAAGTTACGCGCACTCTGCCCTCATAACATTGCACTTCAAAATAATCATTGTGATCTCTTACATTAAACTGAGTTCCTAAAACTTGTACAACTCCTGTAGTTGTTGTTACCTTAAAATCGCTTCCCTTTGTTACTTTAAAAAAGGCTTCGCCTTCTAAATTTACTTCACGGTTCCCTTTTTTCCACTCTTTAATAGTGTAAGAAAGCCTACTTTCCGAATTTAGCAGAACATCTGAAGCATCAGGTAGTTGTGTTTGTTTTGTTTGTGCAACTTTGGCTACGGTATCTATCTGCCGCTCACTAAAAATAAAGTAGGTTGAAAATAATAAAATTACTACCGCCGCAGCCGCAGCACCCATCCATTTAAAATTAGGTGTTACTAATTTTGATTTGGTTCTTTCTTCTAATTTAGTCTTTAAATCTGCATAGCTTTTTGTCAAATCTAATTGCTCAGTCTTCAGGTTAGTAGAATAATTCGCTATTTGAGCATATTTTTTATAATCAGAGGTTTTTTTAAATGCTTCTAATTCTAAAGGACTCATTTCGCCATTAAGCCATTTTAATATGTTTTTTTCATTTTCCATAAACGCTATTCTATGAGTAAGACAACCATAATTTGAAATACCCTACTTAGATATTTAGATATTAGGTATTTCAGCTCTCAATGCTTTTAAAGCTAGACTCATTCTTTTTTCTACGGCTTTGATTGAAATGTCTAACAGTTCTGCAATTTCTTTGTATTTTTTTCCGTCAATTCTATTCATTAAAAAAACCTCTCGCTGACCTTCACTCAGATTAGAGATTGCAGTTCGTAGTTTTGATTTAAATTCTTGTTCTTCCAGTATAAATTCAGGATCTTGAAAAGAGCGATCCTCGGTAAGAGTTTTTTTCTCATAGTTAAGCACAACTTTTTGATGCTTTACACTATTTAAAAATTGATTATTTATAGTCGTAAATAAATAAGTTTTTGCTTTTGAGAATTCAATACGATTACAATTCTCCCAAATTTTAATAAATGCCTCTTGTGTTAAGTCAAGTGCCTGTGACTCATCTCCACATTTATAGAATGCAAAATTTTTTGCGCCTTGTATTAGAGAAATATAAAAATTCTGAAATACAGTTTCTTTACATAAATTATTTAATTCTGAAATTTTCAAAGCATTAGGGAATTACAGGAGCTTATTATAAATTAAAAAATAACAAAATTAATCTTTATTATTTTTGAGGTAGGGTAAATAGATTTTAAGTTGTCTTAGTGTTGAATGTGATAAAATTTAAATTCAAATCTAAATTTAATAATTATGAAAAATTTGAAATCAATACTAGGAATTTTTACGATTGCTACACTTTTGTTTACCTCCTGTCAAAACGAAGAGGACGTTTACATAGATCAAGGAAGTGAGACTAATGCGTCTAATTCAAAAACTGCAGATTTACTAACGCGTAATAATGCTTCTGATGGGTCTAACGATGATATACTAGATGGGATTAGTTGTGCTTCTATCGTATTTCCTGTTGTAGCAACTATAAATGGTCAAGAAGTAACTTTAGTTAGTGAGTCTAGTCTTAGTCTTGTTGCAGAACTTTTTGCAAAATTTACAAATGATGATGATTCGGTAGAATTTCAGTATCCTATACAAGTGCAGTTAAGTAACTATTCTAAAGTTACCATTGCAAATCAACAAGAGTTTGACGCTTTAAGGAAAACTTGCGAAAGCAGTGATGAAACAAGAGACGACGCAATCTCGTGTTTAGATCTTAACTTCCCAATACGCGTTTTTACTTTTGATGCAAATGCACAACAAACAGGAAGCGTTGTCTTAACTAGTAAACAAGAGACTTATACTTTTATTAGCGGCCTAGATGAGAATCAATTTTTTAGTATTCAATATCCTATAAGTGCGTCTTCTGAAAGTAATAGCCAGATCGCTATAAATTCTGATCTTGAATTTGCAGAGCAACTAGAATCGTGTGAAGCGAGTGATGATTTAGAAGATGAAGCAGAAGCAGAAGCCTTAAATTTGAGAAAAGAACTAGAAGGTTTTCTAAGTGATACTACATTTAAAATCGATTCTGGCATTAAAGCAGGAGCAGATTTTACGTCAAATTTTGCAAATTTTACATTTAATTTTGCAAATGATGGCCAAGTTAAAGTACGTAATAAGGTTACAAATATTTTAGAAAATGTCGAAGCTGAGTTTGAGACTGAGTCAGAGACTGTGGTTCTTCTTGATTTAGAATTTGAAGGAAACTCTAGTTTTTCAATTCTCAATGGTACTTTTAAAGTAATTTCTCAGACTTCAAGCAAAATAGAACTTGAGAGCAGAACAGACAGTAGTTTTAAAATTGTTTTTTCTAAAATTTAAGACCATTTTCTACAATGATAAAGCTATATCGTATTTGCGATATGGCTTTTTGTATTTAAAAAATATCAAGCTTAAAAGTTATTGAAGTGATAGCATCAGCTTTTAGCTTATTGGGAATAGAGGTTCCTGAGCGTATGTAGATTTTAGACATAACATATAAAAAATAAAAGCGGAACTAAATAAATAGTTCCGCTTTCAGTTTAAACCTTTTTATTACTAACTAAAATCGCTTAAACAGTTTTCTTATTTTCGGTAGACATTATAGCGAGATTATATACAACCAGGCCAAATCCTATTTTGTTAATTGCATCACCAATGTTATAAATAACATCCATACTTAGACCATCAAACCAGCCGCTATAAAATCCGGGAGTTCCTGCCATATATCCTAAAGGATAAATTGCCCAGCCTACTAAAACAAACCAACATAAGGTCTTGTGTGCTTTTAAAACGTGCCCACCGGCACTAGTTGCTAGTTTTTTAGCACTTCCCAGCCAGATATCGTATACGATTACAAAGTAAGCGATACCCGAAATTAAGCCCCAAATTTGTGCCTGATCACGATAAATAGTTTCCCCGATGTAACCTGTAACCAGCATTACAACAGAAAGGAAAATAAGGCGCCACATTAAAGAGCGTTTTGCACCCGCAACTCTTAAAATCAGATAAAATTCAACACACATTAAAGGTACGGTAAGAACCCAGTCTACATATCTAAAGAAGGTAGGTGATTCTGAATAGTCTTCCCAGTATCCTCTCATATAGAAGTAATGTACGGCTGCAATAAATGTAATTAATCCTGAGACTAGAATTGAAGTTTTCCATTTACGGTCAAAGTCGTTCATTGATAAGAAGAAAAACGCTGATGCAGCCATCATAGCCATGCTTCCCACAAAAAAGGTGAAGCCAACGTAGTCGTCTGTCGCCATTTGTGCAATGGCACTAAAAGTCATTGTAAAAGTTTTCATAGCAATATTTTTTTTGTTTAACTAAATTTACAAATCTTTGAACATAATAATTGCATTTTTAATAAATTTTATTTGTAAAAATTGCATTTTTCTTAAAAATAATACGTGTTGAGGTCATTATTAATAATCATAACTTTTTTTTTACTCTGGGTAAGTTCTTTTTTAACACCCTGGGGTGAAAATTTTTGTGGTCTTATTCTAATATTGACCATAGGAGTATTACATGGTTCAAATGACATTAAGCTTCTTGTGAATTTAGATGCTACAAAAAGTAATTTGAATTCTAAGTGGCGCTATCTCTTGTTTTATATACTAATCGTAATTCTAGGAGCGGTTTGTTTTTATCTATTGCCTACAAGTGCATTACTTTTATTTATAGGTATAAGTGCCTATCATTTTGGAGAACAGCATTGGAGTAACCAATTTATATCTAGAGCACGTAAAACTAAGATTTATGCGTTTTTTTATGGTCTAACTATTTTCTTGCTCTTATTTTATTTTAATCCCCTTGAAGTTCAGGAAGTGGTAGTAAACCTGACGGCATTTGAGGTGCCGTTAAGTTGGTTTCTTCCTCTGTTACTAACAAGCCTCGGTATTCTGTTTATTCTTACGTACGTGTACCGAAATCTGCTAACTTGTAATTTTGTTTTAGAAGGGTTCTACCTACTTATATTTAGCATCATTTTTAGTAGTACTCCCTTAATTTGGGGTTTTGCTATTTACTTTGTGATTTGGCATAGTATTCCTTCGCTTAACGATCAGCTTATTTTTTTATATGGAGATGTTTCCCGAAGTAGCATATTTAGATATATAAAAAGCTCTGCTATCTATTGGTTTTTTTCGATTTTAGGACTTTTGGGAGTATATTTTTTCGTGGGTACAGATGTTGCTATGCTGCTTCCTATTTTGTTTTCTTTTTTAGCGGCGATTACATTTCCGCACGTTTTTGTAATTGATCAAATACAAAAGATGTAAACCTTTAATCTCAGTAACAAAATCATTAAATTTGTAACCGTATTCCGTAATTTGGAATTCTGTATTTCGAAAATTTCTCGAAACATAAAATAAGAATCCATCAATTGCCTCTTTAAATTACAGGAGGTTGTTTATTTGAGAACCTATGTTTGATAATTTAAGTGATAAGTTAGATAAGGCGATGCACGTGCTTAAGGGGCACGGTCAGATTACAGAAGTAAACGTAGCCGAAACTCTTAAAGAAATACGTCGTGCACTTGTAGATGCAGACGTAAATTATAAAATCGCAAAAGATTTTACCAGTACCGTTAAGGATAAAGCACTGGGGCAAGATGTATTATCTGCGTTAAAACCGGGTCAGTTAATGACTAAACTGGTTAAAGACGAACTCACAAAATTAATGGGAGGAGATGCAGAAGGAATTAATCTTTCTGGTAATCCTACTGTTATTTTAATGTCTGGTTTGCAGGGTAGTGGTAAAACTACTTTTTCTGGGAAGCTGGCAAATTATTTGAAAACTAAAAAGACCAAAAAACCTTTACTTGTAGCCTGTGACGTGTATCGTCCTGCAGCGATAGATCAACTTCACGTGGTGGGAGATCAAATAGGCGTTGAGGTATATTCTAACAGAGAAGAGAAAGATCCTGTAAAAATATCACAAGCCGGTATTGCTCACGCAAAAGCAAATGGTTTTAATGTGGTAATTATAGATACCGCGGGTCGACTTGCTGTTGACCAGGCAATGATGAATGAGATTGCGGCTGTGCATAAAGCAATTGAACCTCAGGAGACGTTATTTGTAGTTGACTCTATGACCGGTCAGGATGCTGTAAATACCGCAAAGGCATTTAATGATATTTTAAATTTTGACGGGGTTGTTTTAACAAAATTAGATGGAGATACCCGTGGTGGTGCAGCTTTATCTATTAAAACGGTTGTTAATAAACCCATTAAATTTATAGGTACTGGTGAAAAGATGGAAGCTATTGATGTCTTCTATCCTTCCCGTATGGCAGACCGTATTCTTGGGATGGGAGATGTTGTATCTCTTGTAGAACGTGCTCAGGAACAATTTGACGAAGATGAAGCCCGTAAGCTGCAAAAGAAAATTGCTAAAAATCAGTTTGGTTTTGATGATTTCTTAAAGCAAATTCAGCAGATTAAGAAAATGGGTAATATGAAAGATCTTATCGGGATGATACCCGGGCCGGCAAAGCCTTAAAAGGTCTTGATATAGATGATGATGCTTTTAAAGGTATTGAAGCTATAATACACAGCATGACTCCAGATGAGCGTACGCAGCCTTCAATTATTAACAGCAGTCGTAAAAAACGTATTAGTAAAGGATCAGGAACTTCGGTACAGGAAGTCAATCAATTATTGAAGCAGTTTACTCAAATGAGTAAAATGATGAAAATGATGCAAGGAGGTGGCGGAGCCAAGATGATGCAGATGATGAATAATATGCGATAAAATTAGTTAAATGTTAATGGTTAAAAGTTGTAAGTGCTTTTCCAATAACAATTAACGCCTAACATTTATTATTGAATATGACTATTCTAGACGGAAAAAAAACCAGTGATGATTTAAAAAATGAAATCGCTCTGGAAGTTAAAGAAATGAAAGCCAGAGGTGAAAAAGTACCTCATCTTGCAGCGGTTTTAGTAGGGAATGATGGTGCGAGTCTTACTTATGTAGGAAGTAAAGTGCGTTCTTGTGAGCGTATAGGTTTTGATTCTACGTTAATTAAGTTAGCTGAAGAAACTACTGAGGAAGAACTTCTAGATCAAATAGATAAGCTTAATAAGAATCCTGAAATAGATGGGTATATTGTGCAGCTTCCGTTACCAAAACATATTGATGAGCAAAAGGTACTACTTGCTGTAGATCCAGATAAAGATGTAGATGGTTTTCATCCTACAAACTTTGGCAAAATGGCTCAGGATATGCCGGTTTTTATTCCTGCTACACCTTTTGGTATTATGGAATTATTAAAGCGCTATAATGTTCCTACTGAAGGTAAACACACTGTTGTAATAGGTCGCAGTCATATTGTAGGGCGTCCTATGAGTATATTAATGTCTCAGAAAGGTAACCCGGGTAACAGCACCGTAACTCTTGCTCATAGCCGTACAACTAATTTAGAAGAATTAACTAAACAGGCAGATATTATTATTACCGCATTAGGTGTTCCTGAATTTCTAAAAGCAGATATGGTTAAAGAGGGCGTGACGATTATAGATGTAGGTATAACTCGAGTTCCAGACAAGACTAAAGAACGTGGTTACCGCATTACTGGTGATGTAGACTTTGAAGCGGTAAGTAAAAAAGCAGATTTTATTACTCCTGTTCCTGGTGGAGTAGGACCTATGACTATCGCAATGTTGTTAAAGAATACTTTGCTGGCAAGAGCAAGACATAATGCACTATAAGTTTAATAAATAGGTTACAATAAAAAAGAGGTCTTTATAAAGACCTCTTTTTTATTAGGATTATAATATTTTATTTCAACAGATGCCGTGCACCCAGAGCAGCACCTATAATTCCTGCGTGATTACGTGTATGAGCCGCCATAATAGGAATATCAGTTTTAAGATATTTAATATATTCATCTAAGTTTTTACTGGCGCCACCACCTATTATTATAAGTTCGGGTTGACTAATTTGACTTACTAACTGAATAAATTTATTAAAGCGTTTTCCCCACTTTTTAAAACTCATTTCGTTATCTAGACGTACCCGACGAGAAGCAAATTCTTCAATTGAGGTTTTCTTCTTGTACTTCATTTGTCCCAATTCAAAATTAGGAATGAGTTCGCCATTAAAGAAAACACCACTTCCTATACCGGTTCCTATAGTTACGGTTATAACCAGACCTTGCACTCCTTTCCCAACACCAAACTCCATCTCTGCGAGACCAGCAGCATCTGCATCATTCATTACATTTACAGGTAAGCCTATTTTTTGAGAAATCATATCATCTACCTGTAAACCCAACCAGGATTTATCAAGATTACCATGTTCAAGGGCTTTACCTTTATGAATTACTGTAGGAAAACCAACACCCACAACACCTTTCCAATCCCAATTTTTTACAACTTCGGCAATCGTTTTTACCATTGCTTTAGGTTCACGGGGCATTGGAGTGTCTAGTCTAAATCTATCGCCTAAATATTTCTCCTGATCCAGATTAACAGGTACTCCTTTAATACCAGATCCTCCTACATCAACTCCAAGAATTTCCATATAATGTGTTTATTCTTAATTATAAATTTGCTTAAAAACGTTTTCTTATTTTAAGCTGTTTGCATTAATAGCTGGCAATTTATTGAAAAAGCACAAAAACGAAGAGAAGAATACAAAAAATATATAAAAGCCAATACGGTTTTAAATTTGTAGGATTACTACCAAATAGAATTTTAACCCATTTGAATACCATAGGTCTGTTTTTGGCTATAAAATTATAAGCATGATCACTCAACCACCTAAAAGCGCTGTATTTTATATACCATCTGTGAAAAGGATAATCTTTAGAAGGAATAGACTCATACAATTTATAAGCAGAATCGGGACCGCTATAAATAAACCCATCTAAATCTATAAATCGGCTGGCTTTTTTAAATTCTTTAAGTGGGATATCTGGAAAATTTTGAGCAGATTCCTGAAATGTTGTATAATAAACAGCATCGCCCGTCGCAAATTTCCAGCGGGTGACCCAAAATTTACAGAAACCACATGCTCCATCCCAAATTAAGATAGGTTTACTATTAGGTATATGTGTTGTTCTGTTAAGCTTCTGAAACATCAGTGTTTAATTCTTCTTCAAGTTGAGGATCAGAGTCTCCATATTCGTGCTTGTAAATTTTTACAATTAGTAAGAATAAGCTGATGACTAGTGGTCCAAATATTAACCCTATAAAACCAAATAAAGGCACACCTACTATAACTCCAATTAAAGTAACTAAAGGATGTACGTTTGCTAGTTTTTCGAGTACATAAAGTCTAATAAGATTATCTGTAGATCCTACTACGACTAGACCGTAAATAGCAATACCTACTGCTTGCAAGTTGTCACCACCCGCTACCATTAGAATAACAACTGGGACAATACCTAATAAAGTTCCCACAAATGGAATCATACTTCCTATAGCTGTAATAACAAACCAAAAGAATGGATCGGGTACCCCAAAAATGAGAAACCCTATCAAAGCTACTACACCCTGTGCAATTGCTACAAGTGGTATTCCCAGTGCATTACTCTTTACCATTGCAACACTTTCTTCGCCAATACGTTTAATGCTTTCAGCATCTAAAGGGATAAATGCAAACAAAGATTTGCGCATTTCGGTACGATTTATAAGCATGTAATAGAGCATAAAGTACATAATACCTACAGCTATAAATACATTAAAAGTGCCACCTGCAAAATTCTGAAGGTTTGTAGATACCCAACTGGTAATAGAGTTGGTATCTATGGATTCGCTAACCTTAAAGCCTAAATCTGCCTCCCAGGTCCCCACTTGTTCTTTAACAACTTCAATCACCCGTTCTGAGTTTTTTACAGCTTTTCCTATTTTATTGGTAAGCATCATCACGGTTAGCCCTATAGGAACAATAATAATAAGAAAAGAAGCGAGCATTGCAAGACCAGCCGCTAAACCGGGTTTCCAACCACGTTTTACCAGTTTTTTTACAAACTTACGTAGTAAAACGTATAAGGTTATCGCTCCTAATACCCCAGATAAATAAGGAATCATCTCCTCAAGGATTAGTATAAAGAGGAATAGTATTAAAATAATTAAAAAAAGCTGCCTTACGAGTTCTGGTTTGAGTTTATTCATTTTGCAAATAGTTGAGACATGTCTTTAAAGCTTTTAAATTCTAAAGCATTACCACAAGGATCATAAAAGAACATAGTGGCTTGCTCACCTACCTGACCTTTAAATCGAATGTAAGGTTCAATTACAAACTGTATATTTTTAGCTCTTAATTTATCTGCAAAAACCTGAAAATGTTCCCAGTCGAGGACCACACCAAAATGAGGTACGGGAACGTGTTTTCCGTCAACCTCATTATGATGTATTGTGGCCGACTCTTCTTTAGGTTTGTAGTGAATTACTAATTGATGCCCAAAAAAATCAAAGTCAACCCACTCATCTGTACTGCGACCTTCAGCAAGTTCTAAAGTATCGCGGTAAAATATACGGGCTCTTTGTACATCGTCAACAGGTATTGCAAGATGAAATGGTGAAGGCATGGTTAGATTAGGTTTTTGGTTAGTTGTTTCTTAAAGCTTTAATAAGTTCTTTTTTGGTCATTTTTGAACGACCGCTTATGTCAACGTCTTTAGCCTGCTCGTATAATTCTTTCTTAGTGCGGTCTTCATACTTTTCAGCTTTACCACCTTTTTTGCCAGAATCTGGCGTGTTTGCTATACGTGCAGATTTTTCTTTGCTGTAACCCTTATCGCGTAAAGCTTCGTATTGTTCTTCATTTTTTACAGAAGGAATTCGATCTGCCATAATTTTAAATTAAAAGGTGTTATTTAAAATTATAACGAATATACGAGTTGACAACCCGCATTAACACAGGTTTAATTATTGAATTCTTCGACAGTTATTCAATTCTTCTTCGTGGGCCACTTGGTTTTGGAGTGTTGCTTCCTTCAGCGATAAATTCTTTAGTACTATTTACTAAAAGCGCATTTAGGTCTTTTAATTCGGTTTTAGTAAATTCTCTGTATTTGCCTACACCTACATCAAGGTGTATATTCATAATACGCACACGTTTTAAGCGGGTTACATTGTAGCCCAGGTGTTCACACATACGGCGTATTTGTCTATTGAGACCCTGAGTGAGAATTATTTTAAATCTGTTTTTACCTAACTGCTCTACTTCGCATTTACGGGTAATAGTGTCGAGTATAGGTACGCCACCAGCCATACTTTTTACAAAAGAAGCGGTCACGGGCTTGTCAACTTCTACAATATATTCTTTATCATGGTTATTGCGTGCACGCAGTATCTTATTTACAATATCTCCATCATTAGTTAAAAAAATAAGTCCTTCACTAGCTTTGTCAAGTCTTCCCACAGGAAAAATACGAGTGGGATAGTTGATGTAGTCTATTATATTATTCTTTTCGACACGCGTATCTGTAGTGCATACAATACCTACAGGTTTATTAAAAACCAAATATACAGGTGCATCCTGTTTTTCGCCTACAAGCTTACCATTTACACGTATTTCGTCATCGGCACTTACCTTGGTGCCCATTTCGGGTACACTGCCATTTACAGTAATTCTACCTGCGTCAATTAATTTATCTGCTTCACGTCGAGAACAAAATCCTACCTCGCTGAGGTATTTGTTTATTCGGGTTTTAGTGGGTTCTTCCATAGTTGTAAATGTAACGTGTTTAAAAATCAAATTAACGTTTAAGAAAATCTACGATTTGATCGTTCACTTTTGTATCGTAAAGAGAATGATTTAGCCCTTTTGTTTCTATATATTCTGAATTTTTATAAGTAGCGTGTATTGACTTTGAGCCTGAAGCCGGAGTAATAGTGTCGTCTTTATCGTGAATGATTAAGGCGGGAGTTTCAATATTTTTAGCAAAAACTGAAGAAGAAAAATCTTTAGTTTTAAAATTGAATCGCTTCAAGAAGTAATTCTCGAGTGCATTCATTACCCGGTCGCTAAGATTTAATATTTTTTGATAATCAGTTAAAATACTTTCAAGTCTATCTGGAGCACCTAATACGACCAGTTTTTTAGGTTTGAATGTTGATTTTTGAGATTGGTTAAATAGAACTGTCATCCCTCCAATAGAATGACCTATCATATAATCTGGCTGGTATTTATCTAATATAGCAGTTAAAACTTGATCATAAATAGGTACGTATAGATATTTACCCGTACTGTAGCCGTGTGCAGGTGCATCAAATGCTATAATTGTATAATTTTCACTTTTTAAGCGTACAATCATTTCTTTCCAACGATGCGTGTGACTTTCCCAACCGTGTACGAGTAAAATTGTTTTTTCTCCACCAGACCATTTATAGGGTTGAATACTCAGCTCATCTATTTGTAAAGCCGGTTCAAGATTTGGTTTTAAAAAATCTTCGTGATGCGGACCTATTCTGCCTCTTCTAGGCTTACTAAAAATTTTAAAAGCCTTTTTTGCTGCCGCTTGAGGACTAACTAGCGCCAGAGTGTTTACGTAGTTTCCTAAGATTTTAGGAAGCATTTTCATAAAAAGTTTATTCATAAAAAAACCCTCTTTTGAAGAGGGTCAAATATAAGGGTTATGATATTTCTAGCGTTTGTTTTCAGCATCTATCACGTCAGTATCTTTTCTATATTTAAGAAGAGATATACCAGATAAGAAGAAAACGCCTCCTAAAATGGCCATTGCCCAAGGGCTAAGTCCTGTGCTTATACTTCCGAAGATGCCTAAAACACCTGCAACCAGTGCAATTGCACCTCCTATTACCATAACTAGAGCTAAAATCTTAATCATAATTGAAATTCGTATTGGTTATGGTTCAAAAGTAGCAGAATGTAAACGTTCAGCCTCGTAGATTAACGATGCTTTGGCTTATAATTAATAGGATTTTAATAAATAGAGAAACTATTTCTCTCTATTAACGTGCTCAAAATCAAAAGCAGGCTTGCATACAGATATATATGTACAGGGTTCGTCAAACGGATTACTGTACTGAACTCTGGTGCCTGCATTAATTTTTATTGACTGCCCTGCTTCTAAAATTATAGATTCTTCATTTATAAGAAATTGCTTTTTACCAGCTATAATAAATGTATATTCATCAAATTCTGGAGTTTGAAAGGGTTCACTCCATTGTGGCGGCGCAATCATATGTGCAATACTTAAATCTGAATTGCCATCGCTTGCTTTACCGAAATGTTCACCTATATACTTCCCGTCATCTGTAGGTACTATAAAAGGATTCTTTTGAATATAATAATTTTTGTTTTTCACAATACGTTCGGTTTGAAGACTTACCAGCCTATCATAAAATACTTAATTTTGGCGTTATCCGGAATTTCCGCTTCAGAAACTTTAGCATCCATATTAAAACGTAATTCTCCGGCTAGCTCTTTACGGTCTATCGTAAAATAGGCATTGATATCATCTACAAATACCACTACGCTACTAATTAGAGTTTCAATACGAGAGATATCGTAAGCTTCAGTAATATCTTTAAACGTACTATTTAGATTGATGCCTTCCTGGGTTGTGTATCGCGCATCAAATATTTGAACTGTGCGTATTGTCTTAGGTGTACCTTCTTTTATAGGCATTAAACTCAAAAGTTGTTTGCCGCCCTTTTCATAAATCTCGATTGCATTTACATTAAGCTCTTCGCTCAATCCAGAGTTTTGATCAACAACACTGTCATTTTCAAAAAGTGTTTTTAATTCAGAAGTTGTGGTTTCTTTTGTAAGTGGTCCCACACTGTCTGCAGTTACACTGTAAGGATTGTCAGAATTACAAGAGACGAGAAAAAGGTTAGTTAATAGGGTTATGAGTAAAATACGTTTCATTAGAATATTAGAGTTTAGTTTGTTTTTATTTGATCATCTTTCCTAAGATACCTAAAACACCACGTATTACCGTCGCGCTGGTAAGCACTTTAATTATTGCTTTTTCTGTTGTGCTGCTTCGGGTAGAAGTACGAGCACTACGTTTTACTGTTGCACGTTCTTGTTGCGCCTTTTCTTTTACCTCAGCACTCTCTGCTTTTTTAATCTTTTCATTCAATAATTCGTAAGCACTTTCCCGATCAACAGTGGAGTTGTATTTAGAAACTAGCGTAGATTTTCGGTTTAAATCATCAAGCTCATCCTGGGTTAAAATATCCATACGCGACATGGGTGCGCGCATCATTGTAGCTGCAAGGGGAGTAGGGCGACCTTTCTCATCGAGTGCCGAAACTAAAGCTTCGCCGGTACCCAAAGATGTGAGCACTTCCTTGGTATCGTAATATTCAGAGTCAGGATAATTCTCGGCAGTAAGTTTTATGGCTTTGCGGTCTTTTGCTGTAAAAGCCCTAAGTGCATGCTGAATTTTTAATCCTAACTGACTTAAAACACCTTCGGGTACATCTGTAGGATTTTGAGTAACAAAATATAAACCTACACCTTTAGATCGTATTAATTTGACAATACTTTCAATTTGATTGTGCAAAGCTTTAGAGGCTTCCCTAAATATAAGATGTGCTTCATCTATAAATATGACCAGCTCGGGTCGTTCACTATCTCCCTGTTCTGGAAATGTACTGTATATCTCTGCTAGTAAGCTCAACATAAATGTTGAAAATAATTGCGGTCGATCCTGAATGTCTGTTAGCCTTATGATATTAATTTTTCCTCTTCCGTTCTCATCAAGACGTAAAAGATCGTCAACCTCAAAAGATTTTTCTCCAAAGAAAATATCTGCTCCCTGTTGTTCTAGTTGTACAATTTTACGTAGAATTGACCCTGCCGAAGCTGTAGATATTCTTCCGTATAAATCCTGTATTTCTTCTTTACCTTCCTCTGTAGCGTATTGCAATACTTTTTTAAAATCTTTAAGATCAAGCAGTGGTAAACTTTTATCGTCGCAGTACTTAAAGAGTATGGCAATAATACCCGCTTGTGCATCTGAAGCATCAAGAATACGCGAGAATAATACAGGGCCAAATTCACTCACGGTAGCTCTAAGCCGCACTCCGTTTTGTTCAGATAGCGTAAGTAATTCTACAGGAAAATCTTTAGTTGTATAGGGTATTCCTATTTTCTCATGGCGTTCGTCAATTTTAGGATGACCAGCTCCTGCCTTTGCAATCCCGCTCAAATCACCTTTCATATCCATCAATAAGACAGGAACTCCTTTTTCTGAAAGATTTTCAGCTAAGACCTGCAGCGTTTTAGTCTTACCGGTACCGGTCGCTCCTGCAATTAAGCCGTGGCGATTTAAGGTTTTAAGCGGAATTTTTACGTGGGCACCACTAATGGTTTTTCCATTAAGCATTGCTGCTCCCACAGTAATAAATTCTCCTTTAAAGCTGTTGCCTTGTACAATATGTTCTTTAAACGCTTCAGATTGATCCATAAGTTGAAATTTGGTCAAAAATAAGGATTAATACTAAAAAGCATAGGGGTAGAAAAATTTAAATACCACTCGATAATCTTTTACTAGTGTATGCTAAAATAAGTTGTTAAGCCTTGGCAACGATTTTAATGCGCCGTATCTTTGCCGCTTATGACAAAAGAGGCAATAGCAACCCGGGTAAAGCTGGGAGAATTACTTCCTTTAATGGAAGAGTTTTATACAATTCAGGGTGAAGGAGCACATACAGGTACACCGGCTTATTTTATACGGGTAGGTGGTTGTGATGTAGGCTGTCATTGGTGTGATGTAAAAGAAAGTTGGGATGCTGCAATACATCCTCCTACAGAAGCAGCTGCAATTGTAGCAAATGCAGTTAAGTATAGTAAAACCATTGTTATTACAGGGGGTGAACCACTAATGTGGGATATGGAGCATCTTACGAGTCTTCTCAAGGCAGAAGGCCTTAAGGTGCATATAGAAACCTCTGGCGCCTACGAGTTGAGTGGTCACTGGGATTGGATTTGTCTTTCTCCAAAAAAGCGCATGTTACCTAAACCGCGTATTTATAAAGAAGCGCACGAATTAAAAGTAATAATCTTTAATAAATCTGATTTCGCTTTTGCGGAAGAACATGCAGCCCTCGCAAATGAGGATTGTGAATTGTATTTACAATCAGAATGGAGTGTACGCGATAAAATGACGCCTTTAATAGTAGATTATGTAATGGCAAACCCCAAGTGGAAAATAAGTTTACAAACTCATAAATATCTTAATATACCGTAAAGAAAAAAGGCTTCCAGTTATCTGGAAGCCTTTTTTAATTTATTTAGAAATACAATATTATTGAATTTCTTCAACTGGTATTTGTATATACGTGTCATCCCACCCTAAAAACATGTCAGAACCTGCTTCCGTAGGTTGAAAAGATATTGAGAATGACTCAATAGGAGCAGCTGTTTTATGAACTGGCGTTGTAAAACGTACCAGGTCGCGTTCTTCTTTATAACCGTAAGCTCCCCAGGTGTCTAGATCTTTATTTAGTATTACAGTCCATTCTTTTTCTCCTGGTATGGTAAATAGTGTGTAAGTACCTGCAACAACTTTTTTGTCGCCCAGCATCATATCTTTATAGAATTTAATCTCTGTAGATTCATTAGCACCGGTGCGCCATACCTCACCGTATTTCTGTAAACCATCTTTAGTTGCAAAAACATCACGTCCTTTACGTTGAGGTCTGCTGTAAATAACACGTACTCTAGGAGCTTTATCCTGCCCTCTAAACATTGCAATGTCTAATGGACTTTTATCTAATTCACTAAATTTTTGAGCGTTTACCGTATTGCCCATTACTAAAAATGCAAGCAAAAAACTGCTGATTATAAGAGATTTCATTTAATTTTTTTTAGAATTTATTTTTAAATATGCATACAAATGTACAATGGTCAAGAGCTTAGGTTTGTTAAGGCTTTATTAAAATGCCAGATGATTTATAATATAAATTTTAAGTATTAAAGAATGCCGTTTTTAATTATAAACTAATACACTTTTGAGATAAAATGTTATAATATGTAACTATAATGACTTTATTCGTTTGTCAATTAGAATTGAATTAGCATCTTTGACCTATCAAATTAAAACAATACGATTATGTGCGGGATAGTATGTGCCTATGAATTGAAGCAACCGGCTGAAGTGTTAAGACCTCAGTTATTAGAAATGTCAAAAAAAATACGTCACCGTGGTCCAGACTGGAATGGGGTGTATGCAGATGATAAAGCAATATTAGCTCACGAGCGTTTATCTATTGTAGATCCCAGATCGGGAAAACAACCATTGTTAAGCCCAGACGGAAAACTAATTCTTGCAGCTAATGGCGAAATTTATAATCACCGCGAACTGCGTAAGCAATTTGAGGGTAAATATGATTTTCAAACAGAATCAGATTGTGAAGTAATTCTTGCTTTGTATCAAGAAAAAGGCCCTGCCTTTTTAGATGAGATGAATGGAATTTTTGCCTTCTCTTTATATGACGCTGCTAAAGATGAGTATTTTGTAGCAAGAGATCATATGGGTATTATTCCACTTTATATGGGTTGGGATGAGCACGGTACTTTTTATGTAGCTTCAGAACTTAAAGCTCTTGAAGGAACCTGTACAAAGATTAAATTATTTCCTCCAGGACACTATTTACACAGTGCAGATGGTGAATTGAGACAGTGGTACAAGCGTGACTGGATGGAGTATGATGCTGTAAAAGATAACGAGACCAGTATTGAAAAATTACGTGATGCTTTAGAAGCAGCGGTACACCGTCAACTAATGTCTGATGTACCTTACGGAGTACTACTTTCTGGGGGATTAGATTCTTCAATCACTTCTGCGGTAGCAAAAAAATATGCTGAAAAGAGAATTGAATCCGGAGACACAGATGGGGCATGGTGGCCAAGATTACACTCGTTTTCTGTAGGGCTTGAAGGTTCGCCAGATTTAGCTGCTGCTCAAAAAGTTGCAGATCATATAGGTACTGTGCATCATGAAATAAAATTTACAATACAAGAAGGTCTTGATGCGATAAAAGATGTTATTTATAACCTCGAGACTTACGATATTACAACCATTAGAGCTTCTACGCCTATGTATCTTATGGCGCGTGTGATTAAATCTATGGGTGTAAAAATGGTACTTTCTGGAGAAGGTGCAGATGAGGTTTTTGGAGGGTATTTATATTTTCATAAAGCTCCTAATGCTCAGGAATTTCACGAAGAGACAGTACGTAAATTAAGTAAATTACATATGTATGATTGCCTACGTGCTAACAAGTCACTTGCTGCTTGGGGTATTGAAGGTCGTGTGCCATTCTTAGATAAAGAATTTATGGATGTGGCAATGAGCATTAATCCTCAGGACAAAATGATTAATGGAGAGCGTATGGAGAAGTGGGTGCTGCGTAAAGCTTTTGAATCATACTTGCCAGAAAGTGTTGCCTGGAGACAGAAAGAGCAATTTTCTGATGGGGTAGGTTACAGCTGGATAGATACTCTTAAGGAGGTTGTAAATGAGAAAATAAGTGATGAGCAATTAGCCAATGCTAAGTATAAATTTCCTATACAAACACCTACAAATAAAGAAGAGTACTACTATAGAAGTATTTTTACAGATCATTTCCCTAGCGATGCAGCAGCGTGGTCTGTGCCTCAGGAAGCCTCTGTAGCGTGCAGTACTAAAATTGCTTTAGAGTGGGATGAGGCATTTAAAAATATGAACGATCCTTCTGGAAGAGCGGTTGCAAATGTGCATTCTGATGCATATATTAAAAAACAACACGCGTAAGCTGTTGAGGTTAAATTTTGAAGCCGCTTTCTTGTTTAGAAAGCGGCTTTTTTTTGTCATTAAGGGTATTGAAAATAATATAAACTATTAATAACCTGTTTTTACGCTTTTTTTACACATTTTGTTGATAACTTAAAGCCTTTGGCTCGGGTTTTGCCTATATATGGGGATGCTATTTTTTATATTTGTTAGCTATCAAAAAACACGACCTTTGAGGGTTATTTTTTGATTATTAGGCAATAATTAGATAGAGCAAAAAGTTTCCGCTTTAAGAAAAACAGAACATTTTAATTAAATAAAGATATATGAGCGAAGAAGCCAATAAGAAGCAATATTCGGCAGATAGTATTCAGGCGCTTGAGGGAATGGAGCACGTGCGTATGCGCCCCTCAATGTATATTGGAGATGTGGGAGTACGTGGTTTGCACCACTTGGTTTATGAGGTTGTAGATAATTCAATTGATGAGGCTATGGCTGGGCATTGTGATGCCATAGATGTTGTCATAAATGAAAATAATTCGATATCAGTTAAAGATAACGGTCGCGGTATACCGGTAGATTTACACAAAAAAGAAGGTGTGTCTGCTCTACAGGTAGTTATGACTAAAATTGGTGCCGGAGGTAAATTTGATAAAGACTCCTATAAAGTTTCTGGTGGTTTACACGGTGTTGGTGTGAGTTGTGTAAATGCACTTTCAGACCATTTGCGTGCTACTGTTTATCGTGATGGTAAAATATGGGAGCAGGAGTATGAGAAAGGTAAAGCGATGTATCCTGTTAAAGCTATAGGTGATACTACAGACAGGGGTACCGCGGTGACTTTTTTACCAGATCCTACAATTTTTCAACAAACTATAGAATTTAATTATGATACGCTGGCAAGTAGAATGCGCGAGCTATCTTACTTAAATAAGGGCATCACAATAACCCTTACAGATAAGCGTCATAAAAATGATAAAGGTGAGTTTGATGTAGAAACTTTTCATTCTGAAGAAGGGTTGAAAGAGTTTGTACGGTTTATGGATGGCAATCGTCAGCCTATAATAGGCCACGTTATCTCTATGGAAGGTGAGAAGAATGACATTCCTGTTGAGGTTGCAATGATTTATAATGACAGCTATGCAGAGAATCTACACTCGTATGTAAACAATATTAATACACACGAGGGAGGAACACATTTAGCTGGTTTTAGACGGGGTTTAACAACTTCTCTTAAAAAATATGCAGATGCTTCTGGTCTTCTCGATAAATTGAAATTTGATATTGCAGGTGATGACTTTAGAGAGGGTCTTACTGCAATTATTTCGGTAAAAGTTGCTGAACCACAATTTGAGGGTCAAACGAAAACTAAATTAGGTAACAGAGAGGTTACTTCAGCAGTATCGCAAGCAGTTTCAGAAATGCTTGAGATCTATTTAGAAGAACACCCTGATGATGCCAAAACTATTGTTCAAAAAGTTATTCTTGCAGCTCAGGCACGTCACGCAGCTAAAAAAGCGCGTGAGATGGTTCAGCGTAAAACGGTGATGAGTATAGGTGGTTTACCTGGAAAATTAGCCGATTGTTCAGAAACTGATCCTAAAGAGTGTGAAGTGTTTCTAGTCGAGGGAGATTCGGCAGGTGGTACTGCAAAAATGGGTCGTGATCGTAATTTTCAGGCAATTCTTCCACTTCGTGGAAAAATTCTGAATGTAGAAAAAGCGATGCAGCACAAGGTTTTTGAAAATGAAGAGATTAAAAATATCTTTACTGCATTAGGAGTTACCATTGGTACAGAAGAAGATAGCAAAGCACTTAACTTAAGTAAACTTCGTTATCATAAAATTGTAATTATGTGTGATGCCGATGTAGATGGTAGTCACATTGCAACATTGATTCTTACCTTTTTCTTCCGCTATATGCGCGAATTAGTTGAAGGTGGTCACGTCTATATTGCTACTCCGCCTCTTTACCTGGTTAAAAAAGGTAAAAAAATGCGCTATGCCTGGTCTGAAAAAGAACGTGATGAGTATAACGAAGCTATGGGCGGTAGTGCCGGTATTCAACGTTATAAAGGTCTTGGGGAGATGAACGCAGAACAACTTTGGGATACAACTATGAATCCTGAATTTAGAACGCTTCGCCAGGTTACTATAGATAATGGTACCGAAGCAGATCGTATTTTTTCTATGTTAATGGGAGATGAGGTGCCGCCTCGTAGAGAGTTTATAGAGAAAAATGCTATTTATGCAAATATAGACGTCTAGTCTTATTTATAAAGAATTGTTTAAAACCTGTTTTGAAAGAAACAGGTTTTTTTATTGTTTTAAGTTATGATTACGAGTGCTTTCGCTATTTTTGACTGAACCAAATCAATATCATTTATGAAAAACTATCTACTTACTTTAATTGTTACAGCCTGTACATTATCAGCTTATAGCCAGGATGATGGTTTTGAAGCTATTGTAAAAGCAGGAAGAGCAGATGCAAACACGTTAATGGGGGCGTATATAGCACCGGCTATGGAAGGTCTTGTTTATAGTATGTCTGGAGGCTGGTATCATACTGCAAAGACACACAAGCAATTGGGTTTTGATATTACTATAGGTTTTAACGGGGCTATAGTTCCTTCAGAAAAGGAGATATTTTCTTTAGGGAGTCTTAATTTTCGAAATCAATATACTGCCAGTTCAGATTTAACACCTACCGTTGCCGGTAACGCTACACCTTCTGAAGTTACATTTAACACCTCTGAGGGTGATGTTACCTTTACTATGCCAGAGGGAGTTAAAGATGATTTACCTATTAATGCAGTTCCTGCGCCGGCAATACAAGCGAGTTTAGGTGTTTTTAAAGGTACAGATTTAATGGTGCGCTTTGTTCCTGAAGTGGGAAGTGATAATGTAAAGGGGAAGCTTTTTGGTGCGGGATTCAAACATAACATTATGCAGTATTTCGGTCCTTTAGATAACTTGCCCTTAAATGTGGCGGTAGTAGGTGCATTTACAACGATGAATGTAGATTATGATATTCAGGCAGAATCTACCATAGATGGTTCTAATCAGGCTGCAGAGTTTAAACTGAATTCATATACGGTACAGGGAGTAGCATCTTTAGACTTTCCTATTGTAACTGTGTATGGCGGGTTAGGTTTTACAGGTGGTAAATCTGAGTTGAATGTATTAGGTACTTATGAGTATGCAACAAACGGAAGTGCGACCAATAATGGTACAATTACAGATCCTATAATGTTGTCTTATAATCCGTCTAGTGTGAGAGCTTCTTTAGGAGCGCGTTTAAATCTTGCATTTTTTAAGATTTTTGCAGACTATACGGTTCAGGAATATAGCAATGTTAGTGCAGGTATTGCATTTAGTTTTAGATAGCATTTTACAGTTTATAAAATAAGGATGACTTTCAGTATTGAAAGTCATCCTTATTTAGGTCAATTTTAAAAGCTTAGTTGCTATCATACTCTTTTAGAAATCGTATTTTTGAAAAGCGCAAACGTTAACGTTTTATAGTTGGTTTTTGTGCTTAATTAATATATTATTCACTAAAATAAAAATAGAATGAAAGTTACCGTAGTAGGAGCAGGAGCAGTAGGTGCGAGTTGTGCCGAATATATTGCAATGAAAAATTTTGCCTCAGATGTTATTCTCTTAGATATTAAAGAAGGGTTTGCAGAAGGTAAAGCAATGGATTTAATGCAAACTGCGTCATTAAATGCTTTTGATACCCGCATAACTGGTACCACAGGCGATTATTCTAAAACAGCTAATAGTGATGTAGCTGTAATTACTAGTGGGATTCCTCGTAAACCGGGTATGACCAGAGAAGAATTAATTGGCATAAATGCAGGAATCGTAAAGGATGTTGCGACTAATTTAATTAAACATTCTCCTAATGTAATTATAATCGTTGTGAGTAACCCTATGGATACTATGGCTTACCTGGTACATAAAGCTACAGGACTTCCTAAAAATCAAATTATAGGAATGGGTGGTGCGTTAGACAGCGCTCGTTTTAAATACCGTTTAGCTGAAGCATTAGAATGCCCTATCTCTGACGTAGATGGTATGGTTATAGGCGGTCATAGTGATACAGGTATGATTCCATTAACCCGTTTAGCAACCCGTAATAGCGTATTAGCTTCAGAATTTTTAGCTGAAGATCGTTTAAATCAGGTTCTTGAAGATACTAAAGTAGGGGGTGCTACACTTACAAAATTATTAGGTACTTCTGCGTGGTATGCTCCGGGAGCGGCTGTGTCAGGAATGGTGCAGGCAATCGCTTGTGATCAGAAAAAAATGTTTCCGTGTTCAGTTTTATTAGAAGGTGAATATGGCTTAGAAGATATTTGCATAGGTGTTCCGGTGCTTTTAGGTAAAAATGGTATCGAGAAAATCGTTACTATAGAACTAAGTGATGCCGAAAAAGCAAAAATGCAGGAAAGTGCAGATGCCGTGCGTAAAACCAATGGATTACTTGAATTTTAATTTGAGATCACTTTGATTAAAAATGCCACCTTTGGGGTGGCATTTTTTTTTAAACCTAATTGAATGCACGTATAATTCTTAAAAATCTCGAGGAAGTCACTAAGCGGCAAATTGAGGTTAATATCTATTAAAAATTAAAGGATTAAAGTATCTGCTTTTAAGATTGTGTAGCTATATAGTAAAGACTGAATTTTATTTATTTCGTAAATAATTGATTCACAAATTATTGGTCTGTTTTTAATTAATTAGTTTTAATATTAAAAAGTTAAAGGAATCTAAAATATATTTATTGGCGTTTCTGCATTGAAACCCTATATTTGCACGTTTTAAAAAATTGCCCGGAAAAAGTTCGGGAAGAATTAATAAATATTTATAGAATAATGCAGAATAAAGGACTCATACGAGTATTTGCGATTTTATTTGGGTTGGTGAGTTTATACCAGCTTTCGTTTACGTACTTTACAAATAAGGCAGAAGACGAAGCTTCGGCTTACGCAGAGCGTCAGGTATCAAATACTGTAGAAGATTATGTAGATAGACGGGGTGAAGTAGAGCGTCGCTATTTAGATTCTGTAGGTAATAATCCTATCGCTTTAGGTATTACTTACAATGATGCAAAAGCTAAAGAGCTTAATAAAGGTCTGGATCTTAAAGGTGGTATGAATGCTATTCTTGAGATTTCTGTTGCAGATATTCTTAAAGGTTTAAGTAATAACAGTACAGATCCTGCATTTAACCAGGCATTAGATCAAGCTGCTGAAGCACAAAAGGATAGTCAAAATAGTTTCCTTGATGATTTCTTCGATGCTTTTAATGCTCTTCCGGGAGACAATAAACTAGCTTCTCCAGACATTTTTGCAAATACTACTTTAGGAGAGAAAGTAAACTTCAACATGAGTAATGCTGAGGTTGAGCCTGTTATTGAGAAAGAAGTCGAAGAGTCTATAAAGTCTGCTTTTGAAGTATTGCGTAATCGTATTGATAAGTTTGGGGTTACTCAACCTAATATTCAGCGTTTAGACAATCAATCAAGAATACTTATTGAACTTCCTGGTGCAACAGATATTGAGCGCGTGAAGTTTCAGTTAGAAAGTACTGCTCAGTTAGAGTTTTATAAAACACATTATGCAGCTAACGTTGCTCCTTATTTATTTGAGGTAAATACAGTTCTTAAAGATCTTGTAGCTCCTGCTACAAATGAAGAGGTAGAAGCTGTTACTGTTGATTCTACCGAAACTAAAGATGATTCTATTGAAGAGTTATTAGCTAGTGAAGAAGATTCAGTAAGCACAACTACTCAGAATAATCCTTTATTTGAGCTTTTCAGCTTTAATCCTGCTATTCAACAATATGGGCAGGCTGCTGTTGTAGGTTATGCTCAGGCAAAAGATACAGCGACAATTAACAGCTATTTATCTAAACCGGAAGTTGTGCGTTTACGCCCACAAGATTTGCGTTATGCAAAATTTAGATGGGGAACTGCAGAAGGAGAAACTAGTGTAGTAGGTCTTTACGCATTAAAATCTGACAGAAGCGGAACTCCTGCTATGGACGGTGATGTGGTACAGGATTCTCGTCAACAATACACACAATCTGGCTTACCATCTGTAGGTATAGATTTTGAAGGTCAGGGTCCAGGACAATGGGCTAAATTAACAGGAGAAGTTGCAAGTGAAGGAAATGCTATCGCGATTGTTCTTGACGATGTAGTTTATTCTGCTGCAACCGCTAAGCAGGAGATTAAAGGTGGTGCTACAGAGATTTCTGGTAGTTTTACGGTTACTGAAGCTCAGGATTTAGCAAATGTTTTAAAAGCTGGTAAATTACCTGCTTCAGCAAAAATTATTTCTTACGACGTTGTAGGTCCTTCACTAGGTCAGGAAGCTATCAACAGTGGTTTGATTTCTTTTGTACTTGCATTGGTTTTAGTACTAGTTTGGATGGTATTCTATTACGGTAAAGCAGGTCTTTTTGCAGATATTGCTCTTGCAGTAAACATTTTATTTATTTTCGGAATTCTTGCTGGTCTGGGAGCGGTACTTACACTTCCTGGTATTGCAGGTATCGTACTTACAATAGGTATGTCTGTAGATGCAAACGTGCTTATTTTTGAGCGTATTAAAGAAGAGCTTGCAAAAGGTAAGTCGCAAAAAGATGCAATTAAAGATGGTTTTAGTAATGCACTTTCTTCTATTCTTGATGCTAACATAACAACATTCCTTACTGCCTTAATTTTATTCTTATTTGGTACAGGACCTATACAAGGTTTTGCTACTACTTTAATGATAGGTATAGCAACATCATTATTTACAGCAATTTTTGTTACACGTCTCTTCATCGACGGATACGGTAAAAATGGTAAGTCACTAGAATTCTGTACTGCAGCTACACGTAACTTATTCACTAATTTCAATAAAGATTTCTTAGCAAAACGTAAAATTGCTTATATCGTAAGTGGTGCATTGATCATTGTTAGTTTAATTTCTTTATTTACTAATGGTTTAGATCAAGGGGTAGACTTCGTAGGTGGTCGTAACTACACAGTGCGTTTTGAACAACCTGTAAATGCTAGTGAAGTTGAAGGTAAACTGATTGCAGAACTAGAAAGTGCGCAGGCCAAAACATATGGTGAAGCAAACCAGTTAAAAATCACTACTAAATATAGAATTGACGAAGAGGCTTCTGAAGTTGATGATGATATTCAGCAAAAATTATTTTCTGCTTTAGGTAGTTATTTACCAGGAGATCTTACTTATGCTCAATTTGTAAAAGGTGGGTCTAGTGAAGCTAAAATAGGTATACTTGAGTATAATAAAGTAGGTCCTACTATCGCAGATGATATAAAGAAAGATTCATTCTGGGCAGTTTTAGGTTCTCTTGTAGTGGTGTTCTTATACATCTTATTACGTTTTAGAAGATGGCAATTTTCATTGGGAGCTGTCGCTGCAGTATTCCACGATGTATTAATTGTTTTAGGTATCTTCTCATTGACTTATAAGTTTATGCCATTTAATATGGAAGTAGATCAGTCATTCATCGCTGCGATTCTTACAGTAATTGGATACTCGCTGAATGATACGGTGGTTGTATTTGACCGTATCAGAGAATTTATGAAAGAATATGGTCCTACTCGTAAAATGGATCTTATAATAAATCAGGCAATCAACAGTACTATAAGCCGTACGTTAAATACCTCGATGACTACATTAATCGTATTACTTGCGATCTTCATTTTTGGAGGTGCTAGTATAATGGGCTTCATGTTTGCATTGATTGTGGGTGTTGTAGTAGGTACATACTCATCTATCTTTATCGCAACGCCGGTTATGTTTGATACGATACAGAAAAAGGCTTTAAAGCCTGAAGTAGAAGTTGAAGAAGAGACAGTAGCTTAACTACTGAATTTAATTCATAAAAAGAGAGCCGATAGTTTAAAACTATCGGCTCTCTTTTTTTATGCCTAATACTTAAAAGTATTCTTGGGTTTATTTAGAATACAGATTGCTCTGTTTTAGTTGTAAGAAGCTCCAGTGCTTTTAGTCCTAATTCAGAATTACCTTTAGAATTCAAAGGTGGACTCCAAACCGCTATACTGTAATATTTAGGATGCAAGGCTACAATGCCTCCGCCCACACCACTTTTACCCGGTAAACCTACGCTAAACGCAAACTCACCAGACTCATCATAAAACCCACAGGTAAGCATTAATGCATTAATACGTTTTGCTAATGTAGAATCTAGTACAGCGGCTTCTGAGCTCAAATCATATTTTCCGTAGTTAAGAAAAATTGTAAAGGCTTGTGCCAGCTGTTTACAATTCATCGCTATAGCACACTGATGAAAATAAAAATCTAAAACCTCATTAACATCATTTTTGATATTACCAAAGTCCTTCATAAGATGCGTTAGTGCAGCATTACGATATTTGTGCTCCATTTCTGAAGCAGCAACTTTATGATTGTATTCTATGGTTTGATCTTCGGCGAGATCTCTTACGTATTGAAGTAGTTCTTCCTTAGGATTATCAAGTTCAGACATCAAAATATCTGCCACTACGAGAGCCCCGGCATTAATAAACGGATTGCGTGGAATACCTTTCTCATATTCTAATTGAACAAGCGAATTAAAAGGGTCTCCAGAGGGTTCTACGCCTATACGCGTCCAGATATGATTGCCTACTAATTTAAGAGCAAGTGACAGGCTTAAAACCTTTGATATACTTTGTATTGAAAAGCGTTCTAAAGCATCTCCGGTAGCGTATCCTTTTCCGTCTGTGCATTGAAGATAAATACCAAACTTATTAGGATCTACGTTCCCTAGCTCAGGTATGTAGGTTGCTACTTTGCCTGCTGCGTTAAACAGAGAGATTTCTGCAACTATCTCATCAAGAACTTTTTGATAATCCATTTAATTACGTGTCCAGCTTACAGAGTCTCCTTCTTTAATATTCCATTCTTTTGCAAAACCCGCATTAGTTTCAAGAACATAAGTAACCGGTACTTCTGAAGGTAGATTAGATTCATCAAGAGGCATCGCATTCTCAATGATAGTGGCAATTTTTTTATCTTTAGTAATGAAAAATAAATCTAACGGGATGTAAGTGTTTTTCATATAGAAATTGTGAGGTCGCTCATCTTGAAAGATGAAAAGCATACCTTGATTTCCTTCCATAGATTCTCTATACATAAGACCCGTAGAGGTCTCGTATTCTGTTTCAGCAAATTCTATATCTAAGGCTTTAGTGCTGCTGTCTACTTTAATTATGTTGAGTTCTCCTTCTTTAGTGAATGTAATAGGGGCTTGATCTAATGCGTTCTCTTCAGAAGTATTCTCATCTTTACAAGAAGTGAGTACGAGAGCAGTTATAATTAATAAAAGAAATTGACGGTACATTGTATTTAGTATTTAGGGTTTTTCTTTTGATTAAAACCGCGTATAATTAAAAATATTCCAATAAGTATAAAAGGAACACTCAGTATTTGACCGGTATTCAACCCAAAGATCCAATTTTCACGACCTTCTACCTGTGCTCTTTTAAAATATTCTACAATAAATCGAACCGTCCATAAAAGCACGAGAAATAAACCGAAAATGAGTCCTTCTTTTTTGCGTAGTTCAGTTTTCCAATACACAAACATCAAAATTAGAAAGACAAAAACATAACCTGTAGCTTCCATTAGCTGACCCGGAAAACGATATGGTATATCTGCAATATAATTTGCAAATTGAGGATCGTCTGTAAGTGCTCTAAAAGCTTTATGCTCATTAGGAATTCCGGTAAGGCGTTGCACCTCGTATTTATTGTATTGATCCTGAACAAATTTAATTCCGAGATTAGAATCGGTTATTTTTCCTACCATTTCAGAGTTAAAGAAGTTACCTATACGCACAAAAATAGCACCCAAGGAAACAGGGAGTATTACGCGGTCTAATAACCACAAGACACTCTTTTTTAATATTTTTTTATTGTACAGGTACATGGCGAAAATCATACCTATTGCAGCGCCGTGACTTGCCAAACCCTGAAAACCGGTGTATTCTATCTCGGGTACAAATCTAAATGGAAGTAAAACCGATAGCGGATCTTCCCATAATAATTCGGTTTGATAAAAGAAAACATGTCCTAATCGTGCACCTAGTAAGATTGCTAAAACCGAATAGATAAATAAAGGATCTAGTTTTTCTTCCTCGACACCCTCGTACTTATAAACTTTCTTCATTAAATACCAGCCTAGAGAAAAGGCCAGAACAAACATAAGGCTATAATAATGTATGGTTAAAAATCCCAGATCTAAGCCTGTAGAAGGATTCCAAGTCATTTTTAAAGGAAGCATAAGCATAAAAAGTTTTGTGCGTAAATATATAAAAGCCTGTAGGCTTCTAAGTTGTTTTTATATTAATTATGTGAATGGTGATTTTCCCGTTTAGGGACAGGGTCATAACCAGAGCCGCCCCAGGGATTACAACTTGCAATACGTTTTATTGCTAACCACATTCCCTTAAAAACCCCGTACGTTTGAATGGCTTCTACGCTATAATGAGAACACGTGGGTTCATACCTGCAGGCAGGAGGCAAAATAGGCGATACAAATTTTTGATATAAACGAATGGGAAAAATAAGTATGTTTTTAGCTAAATTTTTCACCTTCAATTATTATTTAGGAGAATGTATATGTGGTTCCATCTCGACCATCCTTAAGTTGAATCCCTAATTCTAGAAGTTGATCTCTTATTTGATCACTGGTTGCAAAATCTTTGTTAGCACGGGCGTCTTTTCGAAGTTGAATTAATAACTCAATCGCACCGTTAAGTTTATCTGAATTAGACTCAGCTGTAGCATTTAAATCTTCAAGGCCTAAAATATCAAAAACAAACGAATGAATGACTTTTTGAAATGCTTCAAGGTCTGTCTTAGTTATTGTGGCTTTGCCTTCTTTAATCTGATGAATAAACTTAGCTCCTTCAAAAAGTTGGGCTATTAAAATAGGTGAGTTAAAATCATCATTCATCGCATCATAACACGATTGTGACCAGGATGCTACATCTATTGAACTTTGTGCTGAAGTAGGTAATCCCTCAAGCAAATTAATGGCTTCCATAAGACGGTTAAATCCTTTTTCGCTTGCGAGTAACGCATCATTACTAAAATCAAGAACACTGCGGTAATGTGCCTGCATTATGAAGAAGCGCGCAACACTGGGGGAGTAACCTTTTGTTAAAAAAGGGCTTTCACCGCTAAAAATTTCAGCCGGAAAAATATTGTTACCGGTGCTTTTAGACATTTTTTTGCCATTAAGGGTAAGCATATTTGCATGCAGCCAATAATTAACCGGGTCTTTACCGTTTGATGCTTCAGATTGAGCAATCTCACACTCGTGATGCGGAAATTTTAAATCCATACCACCACCGTGAATATCAAATTTTTCGCCAAGGTATTTTGTACTCATAGCTGTACACTCTAAGTGCCAACCCGGGAAACCGTCACCCCAGGGTGATGGCCAGCGCATAATGTGCTGGGGTTCTGCTTTTTTCCAAAGTGCAAAATCCTGAGCATTTTTCTTTTCACTTTGAGCAGTAAGTTCTCGAGTATTGGTAATCATATCCTCAAGTAATCTACCACTCAGTTTGCCGTAATTATGAGTTTCATTAAATTTTAGAACGTCAAAATAAACAGATCCATTTTTAGTATACGCATATCCGTTCTCTAAAATTTCCTTGATAATTTCTATCTGTTCAATGATATGCCCTGTTGCGGTAGGTTCTATGCTGGGAGGAAGGCAATTAAATTTTTGAAGTATGGTATGAAAGTCTATAGTGTACTGTTGTACAACCTCCATAGGCTCTATTTGTTCTAGTCTTGCTTTTTTAGATATTTTATCTTCACCCTCATCTGCATCATCTGTTAAATGACCCGCATCTGTGATATTTCTAACATAGCGTACTTTGTAACCTAAATGCTTTAGATATCTAAAAATCATATCAAAAGACATAAACGTGCGTACGTTACCTAAATGTACATTACTGTAAACTGTAGGTCCGCAAACATACATCCCTACGTTTCCTTCTAATATCGGTTTAAAAAGTTCCTTTTCGCCAGATAAAGAATTGTAAAGAGTAACGGCTTGATTAGAATACAATGACGTCATAAAAATGGTTTGTATATGCTTATGTTAAATGAGAAGTACGTTGCTTAAAAAGCAGTATCTAATTTAATGTAATCTAGAAATTCACGACGTACAGATTCTTCTTTAAATCTTCCGCCAAATTCACTTGTTACTGTGCTGCTTTCAATATCGCGAATGCCGCGGCTATTTACACACAGGTGCTTTGCATCAATAACACATGCAACGTCCTGAGTTCCTAAAGCCTTTTGTAATTCTTGAACCACTTGCATCGTAAGGCGTTCCTGAACCTGTGGTCGCTTAGCATAATAATCTACAATACGATTCATTTTAGAAAGTCCTACAACGCTACCGTTAGAAATATAAGCTACGTGCGCTCTACCTACGATAGGTAATAAGTGGTGCTCGCAGGTTGAGTAAACAGTAATGTTTTTCTCTACAAGCATTTCGCCGTATTTATAATTATTTTCAAAGGTTGAAGCTTTAGGCTTTCGCTGTGGATTAAGACCTCCAAATATCTCATTTACAAACATTTTAGCAACTCGGTTTGGAGTTCCTTTTAAACTGTCATCTGTAAGATCTAAGCCTAATGTTTGCATAATGTGAGTTACATCATCCTTAATAAGAGCAATTTTTTCAGCATCACTCATTTCAAAAGCATCTTCTCTTAGGGGAGTTTCGGCTGAAGCGCTGTGGTGATTATCACCTGCTTCATCGATTGCTTTTAGTTCTTCGTTTTCAAAATTCATATTCATAAAGCTATTAGTCGCTGCTTAGGCTAAAGGCTTGCAAAGATAGTTAATTTAACAATTTAAAAACGTCTTAAAGTCATCAGTTTTAATTGTGTTAGAGATGTTAAAGATCAAAAAAACCCTCAAAAATATTTTGAGGGTTTTCTACTACTTTGCGCAAATTCTTTAAAGCTGAAAAGAGAGAGATGCGACAATATTTGTATTTATTGTGTCTATATATGCTGTGTTAGCAAATGCCCCATCATACAAAGCTGTATTACTTTGCTGTTTTGCCCAGTCATATGCTAAATCAATTCGTGCATTACCTATTGCATAACCCAGACCTAAGGAGTAACCACTACGGTCACTTAAAATTGCATCGTTTTTGTAAGGACTTTCTATAAATTTATAACCTCCTCTAAAACTCCAGTCACCAGAAAGAAACTCACCTCCTATTTTATACGTAGAGGCGCCCGTTAATTGATTCTCAATATTTGCATTTACTTGCTGAAAAAAAACATCATTATCTGGTCTGTATTTCATAGACGTATAATCTTCATATGAGTAATCAAAGCTTATAAATCCGTTAGAGCCAAAAATATATGCTATACTACCTGTTGCTTTTCCGGGTGTTTGAAGATCATAATCTTCATATATGTTGGTGACATTTGGAGATAAAACGACATTGCCATTAATTCCGTTGGTCGATAAATATTGG
Source organism: Leeuwenhoekiella sp. MAR_2009_132 (assembly GCF_000687915.1). NCBI lineage: Bacteria > Pseudomonadati > Bacteroidota > Flavobacteriia > Flavobacteriales > Flavobacteriaceae > Leeuwenhoekiella > Leeuwenhoekiella sp. MAR_2009_132. The sequence goes on along the minus strand of NZ_JHZY01000004.1, from coordinate 422,784 downwards.
TCAGTTTCTTCAGAAATAGTGTAATACGTAGGAGTATCATAGGTAGCTCCTAAGCGTAAACTTGGAGAAATATGATAAATACCTCCTAATTGCAAGGATGCGCCAGTACCATAAGTTCTTAATTCATTATCAAACCGTGTGCTTGATACTGCGTTTGCTGAGCCATTTGCATTCTCAAAGAGAATAGTTTCTTTTCTGAAATTAAATGTATGTGCATTTAAATTTATTCCCAAATACAAATTTTCAGAAACCTGTGCAGCTGCGTTAAATGTAAATCTACTATTATTACCATAACTTAAATACTGATATTCCTGATCAAACGAATTGCCGTTCTGAGCGCTAGTATAGTTTGTATTGTTGATGTTGTCAGTTTCAGGATTTATTAAATATCCCTGATATCCTAAAAAAGCTTGTTGCGCACCAAAACTTTCATTTTCGCCTAAAAATTGATATAAACTTGCTGTAGTTTCATCATCTCGCAATTCTAAAAGATCTAATGGAACTCCCTGCGCATATCCTGAAAAGTAATCTGCAATAGAATTTGTACTTGTACCTGAAGCCACATACCCGTTGTCAAAATCGTTTGAACGATCATAATTAAAACTAAATGCAAACTTTCTAAGTTTACCGTTTCCTTGAGAAACAAATACACCTCCAAACTGGTTTAAGTCTATATCAGATTTGTCAGAAACAGTAATACCATCATTATAATAAGTTTGATTATCATAGTTTCCAGATGATAAGGATAATGATACAAAGCTTTTATTAAAAACTGCTGAACCTGCCGGATTGTTGTTAATAGCAGAAACGTCACCGCCTAAGGCGCCAAATGCACCGCTAACACCACGATACCTTGCGGTACCCGTAATGTCTTGTGAACTGTACCGTACCGCATCGCTTACGGTTTGGGCATAAAATACCTGCCCACTTAAACCTATGAATAGGAGTATGAGAATATTTTTCATTATGAATTATTTTGATGTTTGATTAACGGCCACCACGTCTTCCTCCAGAACTGCTTCTGCTCGATCCAGAACTACTTGATCTCGAAGGGGCAGATGTTCTTGCCGGAGCAGCACTTCTCGTTGGAGCAGATGTCCTTGCAGGAACTGAGCTCCTTACTGGAGTGCTCGCAGAGTTGCTTCTTGAGTACGTGCCCGATCTTGAGGGTGTAGCTGTAGATCTATTAATAACCGTTTTAGAATTTGTTGAAGTTCTTGTGGTATTGCTGCTTCTACGTGCTGTACTATTATAAATAGAATTGGATCTCGACGTATTAGCAGAGGTTCTCGAAGCATTACTTCTAGAAGTAGGATTTACGCCTACATTGTTACGGCTGTACGTTCTACTAGTACGTGCGTAATTTACTGATGAATTTCTTGATCTTGAAGTAACAGTAGATTGGGAATTTGCAGTTCTACTAGTGCTATAGGTGTTGTTTGAGCGTCTGTTGTTGGCATAGGCATATCTCCCGTTGTTATAACCAGAGTAATATCGGTTAGCATAAAATGGGTAATTTCTATAGCCATATCCAAAATATGGATTATACCCATAATAAAATGGCGATCTCCATCCTAAACCGTAACCATATCCATAACCAAAGGCTGGATATCCTCCCCAGGCATAACCTGAAAAGAAAGGATCGAAACCAAAACCTACGTAGCCATGAGGGCCATATCCAAAACCACCATATCCAAAACCACCATATCCAAAACCATTACCCCAAAAAGGCCTGGCAAAACCAAAACCCATTTGATTGTAAAATGATGGATATATATTTACAATTACCTCATCATAGGTATCTCCCCAACCTGCATTTGAATTGTAGGTAAGGTCTCCTTGAGATATCGCATTTTCATCAGTATACTGAGAATTTGAGCTGTAAGATTCTACATCTGTAAATATTGATCCATCATCCTGTGCTGTCTGCAAATCTGATGCACCCTGAGAAAAATAATTTGCATAAACGCTAGCATTAGAGCTTGCTACTTCCTGCTCATAATTAGTGTCAGACATGCGGGTACTAGTGCCATATATTCCATCATTCATAGAATATTGAGATGGCCCGCAGGAAATAAATCCTACTAAAGTGAAAACAGCAGCAACAGCTGGTTTTATAAAAGTTCCTAGAGTTAAGTTCACGCCTCGCATATCATCCGTATTTTATTGTTGTACATTGTAAATTTAGTTAGTTTTGCGGTCAATTTTGTGCATTTAACAAACATGTTGCAAAACTTTCAATTAAAGATAAAGTCACAATATTTGTGCCAAATAAACATATATGGGAAAGAATTTAACTACGAGGGCAGAGGATTATTCAAAATGGTATAACGAGTTGGTTGTAAAGGCTGATCTAGCTGAGAATTCGGGTGTTAGAGGTTGTATGGTGATTAAGCCTTATGGCTATGCGATCTGGGAAAAAATGCAGGCAGAATTAGATCGAATGTTTAAAGATACGGGCCATGAGAATGCTTATTTTCCGTTGTTTATTCCTAAATCTTATTTTAGTAAAGAAGCAAGCCATGTAGATGGTTTTGCAAAAGAATGCGCAGTTGTAACACATTATCGTTTAAAAAATGATATAGATGGGAGTATTATTGTTGATCCCGATGCTAAACTAGAAGAAGAGTTAATTGTTCGCCCAACTTCTGAAACAATTATTTGGGATACTTATAGAAAGTGGATTCAGTCTTATCGAGATCTTCCTATAAAAATTAATCAATGGGCAAATGTGGTGCGTTGGGAAATGCGTACACGTTTATTTTTAAGAACTTCAGAATTTTTATGGCAAGAAGGTCATACAGCTCATGCTACGCAGCAGGAGGCGATAGAAGAAGCGCAGCAAATGATGCGTATTTATGCTGATTTTGCTGAAAATTTTATGGCAATGCCGGTTATAAAGGGAACCAAGACCGAAAGTGAGCGTTTTGCAGGAGCTTTAGATACGTATTGTATTGAAGCTTTAATGCAAGACGGTAAGGCTCTTCAGGCGGGTACCAGTCATTTTTTAGGTCAGAATTTCGCTAAAGCATTTGATGTGAAGTTTGCAACTAAAGAAGGCGGGCAGGAACATGTTTGGGCAACATCCTGGGGTGTTTCAACGCGATTAATGGGTGCTTTAGTAATGACACACAGTGATGATAATGGACTCGTATTACCTCCTAACCTTGCTCCAATACAAGTTGTAATAGTTCCTATTTATAGGGGAGAAGATCAGTTAGATTCAATTTCACAAGTTGCAAGAGAGCTTCAGCGTGAACTTAAGTTATTAGGTGTTTCTGTTAAATATGATGATAGAGACACACACAAACCAGGTTGGAAATTTAATGAGTACGAACTTAAAGGTGTGCCATTGCGTATAGCAATAGGCCCAAGAGACCTTGAGAAGCGTACCGTTGAGTTAGCACGTAGAGATACCCTTACTAAAGAAACTGTTTCTAAAGATGCTATAGTAGACCGTGTACAGGAACTTCTTACAGAAATGCAAAAAGCGCTTTTTGATAAGGCAAAGAATTTTAGGGATAGTCATATCACCGAAGTAGATACCTATGATGAATTTAAAGATATTTTAGAAAATAAGACCGGATTTGTTAGTGCGTTTTGGGATGGTACAAAAGAAAGTGAAGAGCGTATAAAATCAGAAACTAAAGCTACGATTAGATGTATTCCGTTGAATTTCAAAGAGGAAGAGGGTGTGTGTGTTTACAGTGGCAATCCTGCAAAAATGCGTGTTCTCTTTGCTAAGGCATATTAATTGAATTTTTTTTAAAAAATATTCAATTAGCTATTGCACGATCTAAAAATATGTGTATTTTTGCATCCGCAATTAAGCGAAAGATTGGTCCGTTCGTCTAGGGGTTAGGACGCCAGGTTTTCATCCTGGTAACAGGGGTTCGAGTCCCCTACGGACTACAGTAAGGTTGGTTGTGCGCCTAAAAGCATAAATATTTGACATAATGGCCCGTTCGTCTATCGGTTAGGACGCCAGGTTTTCATCCTGGTAAGAGGGGTTCGATTCCCCTACGGGCTACAATTTAAAAACAAAACAAGATAATGGCAAATCACAAGTCATCTCTAAAGAGAATTAGAAATAGCGAAGTAAAGCGTTTAAGAAATCGTTACCAGAGCAGAACTACTCGTAACGCAATGAAGAGATTGCGTGAGGCAGATAAAGCTGAAGCAACAACTTTGTTTCCATCTGTGGTTTCTATGATTGATAAGTTAGCTAAGAATAATATCATTCACGATAACAAAGCTTCTAACTTAAAATCTCAACTTGCTAAGCACGTGAACGCGTTATAGTAACTTGTTTTAAAAACTTAAAAACGCCTACAAGCAATTGTAGGCGTTTTTTTTGTTTATAATCCAGATTTATTTGAGCACTATGTGGGTTGTGCTTTTAAGAGTTGAAGGTTTCTAAATATTTATAATTTAGAGGAATTGATAGTTTGTTTTATTTATAGGGATTCTAAAGATCTTTTTTATTTAGTGAGGTTATTAAACTAATTCTAAGTTTATGATCGAGGTTGGTGTCTAATTTGATTTATCAGGATATAAGTATCATTAAAAGTTTAAGGCTGAGAAAATATAAAATGAAAAACCCGGTATCTTGAGATACCGGGTTTTATTATAATAAATATTGACTCTTATTATCCGTTCATTGATATTAAGAACTCCTCGTTATTTCTAGTTTGTTTTATGCGCTCGCTAACAAATTCCATAGCTTCAACGGGATTCATATCAGCAAGATATTTACGCATTACCCACATTCTTTGTATTGCGTTATCACTTAATAATAAATCATCTCGTCTAGTACTTGAAGAAGTAAGGTCTATAGCAGGGAAAATTCTTCGGTTTGCAATCTTACGATCTAACTGAAGCTCCATGTTACCGGTTCCTTTAAATTCTTCAAAAATAACCTCGTCCATTTTTGAGCCTGTTTCTGTAAGAGCAGTAGCAATGATAGTCAATGATCCGCCATTTTCTATATTTCTGGCAGCACCAAAGAAACGCTTTGGCTTATGAAGTGCATTTGCATCTACACCACCACTTAAAATTTTACCTGAAGCAGGTTGTACTGTGTTGTAAGCTCTTGCTAAACGCGTAATTGAATCCAGTAGTATAACCACATCGTGACCACACTCTACAAGGCGCTTTGCTTTCTCTAATACAATATTTGCAACGCGCACATGCTCGTGAGCTTCCTTATCAAAAGTAGAAGCTACAACTTCGCCTTTTACATTACGTTGCATATCTGTTACTTCCTCAGGACGCTCATCAATAAGTAATATCATTTGATAAACCTCTGGGTGATTAGCTGCAATTGCATTTGCAACATCCTTAAGAAGCATAGTTTTACCTGTTTTGGGTTGTGATACAATCATACCACGTTGCCCTTTTCCTATAGGGGCAAACAAATCCATCACACGAGTGGAGATTGTGCTTTGACGGTCTGCAATATTGAATTTTTCTTTAGGAAATAAAGGTGTTAAATGCTCAAAAGAAACGCGATCACGTACTACACTAGGATCTAAGCCATTTATTTTTGATACTTTAATAAGTGGAAAATATTTCTCACCTTCTTTAGGTGGGCGAATAACTCCAAGTACAGTGTCTCCTGTTTTTAATCCAAATAATCTGATTTGAGACTGAGATACATAAATATCATCTGGTGATGATAGATAATTGTAATCTGATGAGCGTAAAAAGCCATACCCATCCTGCATAATATCTAATACTCCTTCGCTTTCTATTAGTCCTTCAAATTCATAATCTGGCTCTCTGTAACGGTTACGCGTGTCTTTGTTTCCGTTATTGCCAGAGTTTGTATTGCGGTTATTATTACGATTATTAGAGTTGTTATTGTTGTTTGAGTTGCTATTACTATTACCGTTAGTATCTCTTTCTCTAGTATTAGAGCGGTTATTAGAATTAGAAGAATTTTCGTTACGAGCTCTAGTTTTTTGAGGCTTATTGTCGTTTTGTTTAGAAGAATCAGACTCAGACTTTGCAGGTCTTGGTTTGCGCTGTCTGTCTTCTTTTATTTCAGGTTTTTCTGTCTTGACATCCTCATTTTTAGCTGCAGCAGCTGGCTCTGGTTTCTTAGAATTATCTCGTTCAGGACGATTATTCTTAGGATTGTTTTTGTTTTGAGCTCTTGGTTTTGGTGTCTTTTGAACCTCTGGAGTATTCGGTTTTGTAGATTTCTCGTTAGAGGAGACTTCTATAACTTCTGCCACAGCTTTAGGATCTGCAGCTTGTTGATCTAGGACTTTATATACTAAGTCTAGTTTTTTTAAGGTCCTGTATTTGGGGATATCTAGGCCTTTAGCTATTTCCTGAAGTTCGGGAAGTTTCTTAGCTTTTAATTCTGAAATATTAAACATTAAATATAAGTATGAATTTCTGTATCGTATTGAATTTGAAAGCTGACAAAAAATTTTGAAGAAGGTCTAAGAAATTTTTCGGCAAGTAAGTAACCAACAAAGAAGTGGTTAGGCTTTCTAATGCAATTATACGATAATATTTTTTATTTAAATGATCCTAGTCTCAAAGAAGTTTATATTTTTGTGACCCTTAACAGGTTTATAGAATATATGATTCAACGTATACAGAGTATTTATCTTTTTCTTGCGGCAGTAGTTTCTGCTTGTTTGCTTTTTGCTATTCCGGTATATAGTACAGCAGGAGGTGACTTAGTTTACGCTGTTGATAAATTAGAGTTAGTAGGGTTGTTTTTTGGAAGCGCTTTACTATCTTTGATTACTATTTTTTTATTTAAAAACAGAAAGCTTCAGTTTGTTCTGGGCCGACTTAATATAATATTGAACTTTATTTTGCTAGGTGTATTGGTTTACCAGTCGCAAATCTTATCTGGAGGGGCGGCGGCTCCTGAGAAGGGTATTGGGATGCTAATCCCCATCATTTCTATCGTTTTTATCGCTTTGGCCAACAAAGCAATTAAGCGGGATGAGGATCTTGTAAAATCTGTTGACCGGTTACGATAGATCTACTATCTTAGTTAATTAGTGCAAAAACCCTGTAAGTATGCCAACTTGCAGGGTTTTTCTTTTTATCTAAATTAGATCGTGTGTGATTTATTTTCTTTCGATCTCAATAACTTCGAGATTTTCTATATTTCCGTTATCTACGGTAAATCTTAGCATAGTACGTACTTTATGAAAGCCGTGAATGCCTATTGCACCAGGGTTCATGTGTAACAGATTAAGCTTGCGATCTGGCATTACTTTTAAAATGTGAGAGTGACCACAAATAAAGAGTTTAGGCGGGTTTGCGCGTAATTTTTCGCGTATTGCCGGGGAATATCTACCGGGATAACCACCAATGTGAGTTATCAAAACATCAACACCTTCACAGATAAATCTATTATTTAAAGGAAATTCTTTCCTGATTTCGTGATCATCTATGTTACCAAATACTGCCCGCAAGGGTTTTATTTTTTTTAAGGCGTCTGTGACTTCAAGACTGCCTATATCTCCCGCGTGCCAGATTTCATCTGCTTTTTCGGCATACGCTAAAATACGATCATCTATATAGCTATGCGTGTCACTAAGGAGGAGAATTTTTTTCATAAATTAATCAGATTTAGTCAAAATCTATTGAGAAGAATCATGACTTCCTGCAAAGATGTATCTTTGCAGGCTTAATTACAAACCTACAGATTGCGGTATTTTATCGAGATAGCATATGATGGTCAACCCTATCACGGTTGGCAGCGGCAGCCCCATAGTATAAGTGTGCAAGAGGTTTTAGAAGACGCTTTGTCTACATTATTACGAGGTGATGTTGCTGTTACCGGAGCTGGGAGAACAGATGCCGGTGTTCATGCAAAACAACTCTTTGCTCACTTTGACGTAGAGGTTGCTTTTTCAGAAGAAGAATTAAAGCATTTGCAGCACCGTTTAAACCGGTTTATGCCCCAGAGTATTGCGGTAAATTCAATTTTACCTGTTAGGGAAGAAGCACACGCGCGGTTTGATGCTGTTGCGCGCAGTTATGAATATAAAATACATCAGGCTAAGAATCCATTTTTAAACAATCAATCTTATTTTTTTGAGAAAGAACTTGATGTAGATCTTATGAATCTTGCGGCTGGGCACTTGCTCGGTAAACAAGATTTTAAAAGTTTCAGCAGATCAAATACAGACGTGAAAACTTATCTTTGCGAGATTACTAAGGCGAACTGGGAACGTAAAGACGAGCAATTAATTTTTACAATTACTGCAGACCGTTTTTTGCGTAATATGGTACGTGCTGTGGTAGGAACCTTATTAGATGTTGGGATGCAAAATATAGCGCCTTCGCAGGTAAAAACTATAATTGCCAGCAGAGCACGTTCTGAAGCAGGAGCATCGGCACCGGCACACGGGCTATACTTAACGGCAGTTAAATATCCAGAAGAAATTTTTAAGATAGATGGCAGAAGAGACTAAGGGTAATGCATTTGATTTTGGGCTTTTTAAGCGTTTGCTTGGTTATACTAAGCCATATCGCGTAAGGCTTTACTTTGTGGCTTTTGCCGCAATATTAATATCTGTTTTTGCTGTATTAAGGCCTATCTATCTGGAGCTTGCAATAGATCAAGGTATGCAGCCTAAAGATATTGATAGCTTAATTTATTATATTCAGCTTACCCTGGTTGTTTTATTAGGTGAATCCCTATTTCAACTGCTATTTATTTATTTTGCAAACTGGCTGGGTCAACAAGTAGTACGTGACATTCGTGTGAAACTTTTTGGTCATATGATTCGCTTTAAAATGCAGTATTATGATAAATCTGCTGTAGGTAGGTTGGTTACCCGTGCTGTTAATGATATTGAAACCATAGCAAGTATATTTAGCGAAGGTCTATTTATGATAATTAGTGACATGCTCAAAATGCTTGTTATTGCGGGTGTTATGCTTTATAAAAGCTGGCAATTAGCACTCATCGTTTTTGTTATTCTACCTTTTATACTTTATGCAACCCGTATTTTTCAAAAGAAGATGAAAGTCGCTTTTGAAGAAGTACGTACGCAGGTAGCTAATTTAAATTCGTTTGTACAGGAGCGTGTAACCGGGATGAAAATCGTACAGATTTTCTCAAGAGAAGATATAGAGCGTGAGAAATTTGATGGCATAAATAAGAAACATATGCGTGCCTGGAATAAGACGGTTTGGTATAACTCGATTTTCTTTCCGGTTGCAGAAATGGTTACTTCAATAACAATTGGTCTTTTGGTTTGGTACGGCGGTCTGCGGGCAGCACAAAGTGATGTTATAACTATAGGTTTAGTTACTGCTTTTATACAATTTTCGCAAATGCTTTTTACGCCTTTAAGGCAAATAGCAGATAAGTTTAATACGCTACAAATGGGTATGGTAGCCGCAAACCGGGTCTTTGCCATACTAGATACCGATTCTAGAATTGAAGATAAAGGAACTCATATTTTAAAGAATATTAAAGGTGATCTTGCTTTTGAAGATGTGCGTTTTAGTTATATTTCTAATGAAGAAGTCTTAAAGGGGATTAACCTCGAAGTAAAAGCAGGAGAGACGGTTGCCATTGTAGGTTCTACAGGTGCAGGAAAATCTACGATAATTAATCTACTAGGTCGTTTTTATGAAATAGACAGTGGTAAAATTAAAATTGATGGTATAGATATTAAAGAGGTAAAACTAAGTTCGCTGCGTGCTGAAATCGCTGTTGTTTTGCAAGATGTATTCTTATTTGCAGATTCTATATTAAATAACATAACCTTAAATAATCCTAATATCACTGAAGCAGACGTAATTGAAGCTGCTAAAGCTATTGGTGTAGATTCTTTTATAAGTAGTCTGCCTAACGGCTATCATTATAATGTTAAGGAACGAGGGGCAATGCTCTCTAGTGGCCAGCGACAGCTTATTGCATTTCTACGTGCATACGTGAGCAATCCTGGAATTTTGGTTCTTGATGAAGCAACTTCATCTGTAGATTCTAATAGCGAACAGCTTATTCAAAAAGCGATAAATAAAATTACAAAAGGCAGAACTTCTATTGTTATAGCACACCGCCTTGCCACTATAAAGAAAGCAGATAAGATTATTGTTATGGATAAAGGCGTAATCGTTGAGATAGGCAGTCATAAAGAGCTCCTTCAAAAGGAGGGTGGTTATTACCGCAATCTTTATGAAGTTCAATTTGCGGCTAATCAAGAAATCGTTTAATTCTTTTTAAGAAAGATCTTTCCGTAACAGTTCTATAAGTTCCTGAGTGGTTTTAAAGAGTACAAATTCCCCATCTTTTAAATAACTTATTGCTCCGGTTTCTTCACTCACTACTAGGGCTACTGCATCTGTTTTTTCTGTTATACCTACAGCTGCTCTGTGCCGTAAACCAAAACGTAGCGGTATGTTACGTTCATTAGAAACAGGAAGAATGGCTCGGGTTGCGGTAATTCTATTTTCTTCGATAATTACAGCTCCGTCGTGAAGTGTAGAGTTCTTGAAAAAGATACTTTGTAAAATGGGTTTGTTTACTTCCAGATTCATAGAATCCCCGGTGTTTTTTACAAAATCTAGATTTGTAGTACGTTGAATCACAATTAACGCTCCCGTTTTATCGCTTCCCATTTTCTCACAGGCTTCAATGATTACTTCAACTTTAGTGTTTGAAGAATCTTTGGCTTCATCTTGTAAAAATTTAATGTGCTTTAAAAATCCGCTTTTGCGACCTATGTTAGTAGATCCTATCATTAAAAGAAACTTACGTATTTCTTGTTGAAAGACAACAATCAAAGCAAACATCCCAGCACCTATAAACTGTCCTAGAATGGTACTTAACATTTCCATTTGTAACAACTGGGTGATTTTCCAGATGACCCAGATAATACAAATTCCTAGAAATATATTAATAGCAACAGTCCCTTTAACAAGTTTGTAAAGGTAGTAGAGTAGGGTTGCAACTAATAGAATATCGACTAAATCGAGTATTCTAAAATTTTCAAGAATGTCCAAGGGCTAATAGGTTTCTGTAAAAATAGGTAAAAATTTCACGCTTCTAGAATACGATTTTATAGTAATGAGACTAAAAAACTATATATATAGTTTTAAAACTATAAAAATAGTTGTTTACCTAATTTTTTAGTTTTACATTTGATCAACTGCTTATAATTAGTTGTTTAAGTATGTAATTATAGTTACAAAAGCAGAAATAGCATAGAATGAAAGCCAAAACCCCTAAAATTATAGAGATGGAAAAATTAACAAATAAGGAAGAAGAGATTATGCACGTGCTTTGGAATCTAGAAAAAGCATTCGTTAAAGAAGTGCAGGCTGGTCTCGAGGATGAAAACTTACATTACAATACCGTATCTACAATTGTTAGAAATCTTGAAGAGAAAGGTTATGTGGGATATAAAGCATATGGTAAAACACATCAATATTTTCCTATTATTACTAAAGAAGCTTACGGTCATAAATTCTGGAACGAAGCTACAAGACGATTTTTTGATAGTTCGTATAAAAATATGGTTTCCTTTTTTGCTAAGGAAGAGAAGATTACAGCAAACGAATTGCGTGAGATTCTCGAATTAATTGAAAATAAACAGTAGTATGTTACTTATAACCTACCTATTAAAAAGCGCCGCTATATTAGCTATTTTTTATGTGGCCTATAAACTGTTATTAGAAAAAGAAACCTTTTTTAAACTAAACAGACATTTTTTATTTATTGGAATCCTCACAGCAATCTTTGCACCCGCAATTACATTGAGTCGTACAGTTTATAAAAAAGAACCGCTTATAAATTTTGATATTCCCGTGCAGAATAGCGTCTCGCATGACGTTACAACAGCGGCCTGGCTAGATATCAATGGCTGGCAAATTGCCGGTTTAATATATGGAGTAGGGGTTTTAATAATGATTTTTTTACTGTTTAAAAAAATTATAAATATTCTGATTTTTATTAAAAAGACAGCCTCTACAACACGTAATGGATTTCATTATATTCAAATTGATGGTTTAGAAACTCCATTTTCATTTTTTAATTATATTGTTTTAGACCATACGGGTCATAACCAGGCAGAACTGGATATGATCATTCTTCACGAGCAAACCCACGCGCGCCAGCGTCACAGTTTAGATATGCTTCTGATGCAAGTTACATTGGTGATGCTTTGGTTTAATCCTTTTGCGTGGCTTTATAAGAAAGCAGTAGATCAAAACTTAGAATACCTCGCAGACTTTGCTACAGCCAGTCAAGTTGCAGATCAAAAACAATATCAAATGGCATTGGTACGCGTTGCTTTACCGCAAAGAGTACCAAGCCTTACACATTCATTTTATCAATCATTTATTAAAAAGCGAATAGTTATGTTAAACAAACAAGAATCAAAAAGGATCAATAAGTGGAAAATGCTTCTGGTTTTACCGGTAATGGCAGCATTTATGTGGAGTTTTAATGTAAAAGAAGTTGTAAGCTATACTTCGGAAAGCGAGGCGGAAAATGCTACTGTTTCAGGGGAGCAAGCTGCACAATCTGCGTCATTAGCAACCTCTCAAAAAGAAACTGGTGAAACTTCAGAAATGAAAACAAATCCAGTTATAGAATTAACTCCTAAAACTGAATCACCTATGACCAACTTAAAAGAATTTAAAAAGGTGATTTCTAAATCTGCTACAAAAGCAGAATTAGATGCTTTAGTAAAAGAGTTGAAATCTGAATACAAGGTTTCGCTAAAGTATTCAAAGCTTAAATACAACAGCCAGGGCTTAATTACATCTATAACTTTAAATGTAGTAGATGAAGAATCTGGTAGCAAATCAAGCTCGTCTTACAATAGCTCAAACCCTATAGGAGATATTGTTATTTATAGATCTGAAGATGGAAGTTTTGGAGTGGTTTCTGCTTCAAATAGTATCACACAACGTTCAGGTACAAATACAATTGTAAGTGGTAGTGATGCTATGCGAGAACAAATGGATGCTCGTCGTGCTCAAATGGATGAGCGTAGAGCAGAAATGGAGAAGCGCCGTGAGGAAATGGATAAAAGACGTGAAGAAATGGACGCGCGAAGGTTAGAACTTGATCAGCAACGTGAAGAAATGGAGAAGCAAAGTAAATCCATTAATCAGAAAATTGATGAAGAAGAAAAACCTATTAAAATTGAGTTGCGCGAGAAACATTCAAATGCAAAATATGTTAAAGATCAAAATGCTGAAAATGAATCCTCAAAAGCTCTAATCGTAATAGATGGTAAAGTTGTGGAGAATAAAAATTTAAATAGCATAGATCCTGCTACTATAGAATCTATAAATGTTCTTAAAGGTGAAGAACAAACAAAACAATATAAAGATCAAATGAAAGGAAAAACAGGAGTTATCATAATTAAACTGAAAAAAGGTAGCAATTAGTATTTATAATTTATCAACTTTTAAGACCTGCTTTTCTTATTTTGAATTGCAGGTCTTTTTTATTAAATATGATGAGTAGGTTATTTTTATGTCAAATTAGCCTCGAAAAACCCTAGAATTGTAAAATTACTTAAAATAGAACCCTGTAATTGTTTCATATTTTATACTTAGCTGTCAGTTTAATTAATCTATGTAATCGAAAGTAAGAAGTAGGTATTGTAATATGTAGCATATTTCATTTTTATACTTACAATACTGTATTCAATTGCATTAATAATGCTTGAAATAATTGTAGATGTGATTTTTACTTGCATTCTTTGTAGAACAAATCATTCATCAATCAAAAAATCACAGTTATGGTAACTTTAATTCTTACAATTATCGAGACACTATTCAGTTAAAGAAATGAAGTCTTAACACTTTCTGAAAGCGCGCTCAGAATTGTGTTTAATAATCTAAATTTGAAAGAAATAGATCTTTAAAGTTTAAAATTTGAAGTTTATGAAAAAGCAACTATTTAAAACTTTGGCAAAAATCAATAAAAGGGTTTTGCCTAGTTTTACTAAAAAAGAGTTAGACCTTACTAAGGCTAGCAAATTTCAATTGGCGCTTTTTGGATATAAATTATGGGTTACTAAAAATTCTTTAGACTAGTAATGTACAATGCTATGAAGTGGATAGTTGCTAATTTTAGATCTTCCTTCCAGGAAATTTAGTTCCATTAAAAAATTACATTGTACTACAGTACCTTCACATTTTTCTACCAGTTTACAAGCTGCTGCTGCTGTCCCGCCAGTTGCTAAAACATCATCGTGAACAATAACTAAATCTCCGGGTTTAATACTGTTCTCCTGAATTTCGATAGAATCTTCACCATACTCAAGCGCATAGCTTTGGCTAATTATGGCTCCCGGTAATTTTCCCGGTTTGCGAATGGGCACAAAACCCAGTTTTAATTTTTGGGCTAAAAGAATGCCTAATAAAAATCCTCTACTTTCTATGCCTACAATTTTTGTAGCATCAAAACCGTATAAACCCTTTGCAAGTAGCTCTACAGCTTTGTTTGTAGCTTCAGGATTAGCGAGTAGGGGACTAATATCTTTAAAAGTTATCCCTTCTTTAGGGAAGTTAGGTACGTCTGTAATATAATTTTTCAAATTCATTTTTTGAAGATATAATTTTCAGCTCAAAGTTGTGTTTAAATAGTTCTCAAAATTTACCTTTAAATTCTATTCAATTATAAATTATGGAAATTTTAGTAAGTCAGTTTTTTGGATCGTTGTTTGGTTTTTTAGCAATTGTGTTTGGTGCTTTTGGTGCTCACGCGCTCAAGAAAAAATTAAATGAAGATCAAATGAGAAGTTTTGAGACTGGAATAAAATATCAAATGTATCACGCCATTCTATTATTGGTTTTAAGCTTCAATCTTAATTTTAATTCGCGTTTAGAATCAGTAATTATTATATGTTTCAGCCTTGGTACATTTTTATTTTCTTTTTCCATTTACGGTCTTTGCCTTAGTAGTGCTGCAGGAACTAAAATGCGATTTTTAGGACCTATAACTCCATTAGGAGGCTTGTTGCTTGCTGTAGGGTGGTTATTATTAATGGTACATTTTTTTCAGAGTTATTTTTAATTATAAAAGGCTCCCAGATAGGGAGCCTTTTAAATTTAGATTAGATAAATTCAGGGACTTAATTATTGTATAAATACATAGAAGCGGCTGCTGCTAGCGTATTGTTAACTGTAGGAGCGATATTACCACCTTGAGTAAGTGCATTTGCAAATGCATAAACTGCGCCTTGTGCAACATCTACTACAAATACTGTTTTAGTCTTATGGTCGTAAGCAATATCTATAGGGTTATTCATTAATGTTGCAGCTCCAGTAATTATATTTTGATTACTTGTTGCAATGGTACCGCCATCGGCAGTTGCAGTAAGTAATGCGTTAAAGTTTTGTACTACGTGAATTCCACCGTCAATCGCACCACCTGCAGCAAGACCTATATTTGTCATAACAAGTACATCATCTGCTTCACTATAATCAATACCATGTGTTCTTACGATACCTGCAATACCTATAGTTTTAGTAGCAGATATAGAACCGTCTGTAGTATTTGCCGTTAAAAAGTCTTCAAATACTGCGAGTTGGTTAGAACCAGGTCCGTCAATTACAGCAAGAAGGTCATTACCTTTAAATGTAATTCCCCAAACGCTTCTTAATGTTCCCCCTGTTAGATCTACAAAATCTGGAGTAAATGAATTTACAAGAGTAAATGCAGTACCAGAATACGAGTAAACAAATAACATTCCACTTGCGTTATCAGCAACTACAACTTTATTGCCATAAACGGCGATCTCTCTTGGGCTTGTTAAGTTTGCGTTAGCAGTACTTGTAAAAGTTGCTGTCGCAGTCATCGCTGCGCCAGAGAATGCGCTATAGTATTCTAGTTGCGCTGCAGGTGTGCGAGCTCCCTGAATTAAAATATTTGTAAGTGCAGAGTAGAAGATACCTTCAGAACCTGTAGCACCAGAGGTAACAGTTTTTAACGTAGCACCAGAACCGTCATAAATTGTTATATCACCATTAGCAGTACTAGTAGTATATAATTGTGTCATTTTATTCATAGAAGCCATTCCGGTTTTACCATCTGTCTCGTCGCTCGAGAAGTATATTGAAGAAGCTCCTGCAAGATCTTTGGAAAACGAAGGTGTTAAGTTACCACCAGTTCCGATACTCGTAAATCCTAATACTTTCCCGTTTCCTACTTCAGAAATGTAAACCGCATCAGTTTCAGAGTCGTAAGCAACATCAATAGGATTTCCCATCATCGTGTTTGATCCTGCAACACGTACTTGCATACTTAATGGTAAAACTTCACCATCTGATAAAGCATCAAATTTTGTTGAAAAATTAGAAATCATATGAAAACCACCATCATTATTTGCATCAGCAGCACTACCTATATCTGTCATTATCATAACATCATCATTGCCATCGTATGTCAAACCGTGTGTTCTCACGATACCTTCAATCGTAACTCGCTTAGTAGGATTTAAAGTACCCGTGGTTGCATTAGCAGCAAAATCTGCAAATACGGCAAGTTCATTAGAGCCAGGACCATCTACTACTGCGTATAAATCATTTCCTCTAAATGCAATTCCCCAAACAGGAAATTGAACATCTACAGTTGCAGTAAGACTAAAACTAGAACCATTTAATGTATATACATAAAAGGTATTATCAGAATTGTCTGAAACAACATAAGTATCACCTATTACAGCAATTTCTCTGGGACTAGTTAAATCTGCAGAGCTAGTAAAGTCTGCCGTTAGAGTTGAGGTGTTAAGGGCACTTGTACCGGAGAACGCTTGCAATACACCAGATGGCATTGCAGCGGCTTGTACTAATAAATCTGAAGCAGCATTGTAATAAATCCCTTCGGTTACTGTAGAATTTGTAGTAAAAGTTACTAGTGAATCTCCAGAAATACTGTATTTGAAAATTGAAGGATTTGAAGCGTTTGTGTTTGTAACGTAAAGCTCAGAACGTCTTCCCGGAGTTACAGGAACTGCACAAGGCGCACAAGATCCCCCACAATCGATACCTGTTTCTGTACCGTTCATTATCCCATCATCACAAGTTGCAATTGCAATAGGATCTTCAGAATAGTCATCATTGTCGCAACTACTTAGACTCAAAAGAGCCAGTGAAAGCATACTAATTTTGGTAAAAATGTGTTTCATAATATTGAGTATTTTGGATTAATTAAGAGTTACATCCGTTAGGATACTCAATATGTACGGAGTATTGATAGTTAGGGTTTTAGCAATGTTTATTAAATATTTGTTAAAAACCAGAAGCGGGATTTACACATTTTGAATATTTTATATCTATTTAGAAAAGTTTCTTTTATCCAATTGGCAGATTTGAAAATCCAAAAGTTCACGGCTTAGACTTAAGCTCGTTTTGTAGTAGTTTGAGAAATGTAAACCTATCTCATTAACTTTTGATTCGGTTAATTTGACTACGTCTATGAGCAAAAAAAAATCCCTTAGAATAATCTAAGGGATTTTGAAATATATAATTAACGCTTATTGATTTCGATATTAAAGGCGGCTAATCCAAATAAATATAAAGAAAACATTTTGTCAATCTTACTTACTTATCTTAATGACGATAGGTTTATGCCCGCGTGACAAAATTTATTTTATTTAATTGAATTTTAACAATTAGACCTCCCAGCTATTCAGTTTAGAAGCACTATCCCAAAACATAAATTCAAGTTGACAACCCGTGTAAAAGGCATTGTGCATTTTTTCAAGTTGACTTTGACTACAGTTTTGTGCTACCCTATCGCATATGGCAATTGCTTGATCTACCAGCAATCCAAATTCTTCACCGGCATAAGTATCAATCCATTTTTGATAAGGATTGTTTTTTGAGGTTTGATTAGCATAAATAAAATCACCTACTTCTTTATAAATCCAAAAGCACGGTAATACCGCTGCCATTGCAACTTCAACCTGATCTAGTGCGGCTGTACTTTTTAAAAAGTGAATATAGTGATGGCAGGCAGGGCTTATTTGCTGTGACTTGGTGATTTTAAAATCATTAAAAAAGGATTCGTGTAAAGCATTTTCAACTACAATAGCTCCTTCAGCAAAGCGAGTATAAGCAAGAATATCCTGCACGTCGTGACAACGCGCTGCGATTAATGCCAGTGCTCTCCCAAAATTTTCTAAATAAATTGAATCTTGTTGAATATAAAATTGGAACTGCTCAAGAGGTAGCGATCCATCTGCTAATTGATTGATGAATGGCATTTTAATTATCGTGTCGTATATAGGTCGAATACGTTCCCAGCTAATATTACTCCATTTCATTTTTTATAAGTTTTTGAGGATCAAAAAAGTGATTTAATGGTCCGTTACCGTTACCTATCACCACATCTTTTGCGTGATAGATTGCTTTATGCACATAGTCCTGTCCTAATTGTACTGCACGCTCTAAGGTTTTGCCTTGTGCGATATACGAAGCAATCGCCGAAGAAAGCGTACAACCAGATCCGTGCATATTTCGGGTTTCATAACGCTCAAAGGAATATTCTAAAACGCTTCCGTCTTCTTTAAAGTAGAGTGAAGTGAGGGTGCTTTCATTTAAATGTCCACCTTTTAATAAAACCGATTTGCATCCTAGTTGTAAAATTTTTTGACCAGCAACATACATATCGTCGAGATTTTTCACGTCCATTTTGGCTAACAACGCAGCCTCATCCATATTAGGTGTAATGATTGAAGCGATTGGAAACAAATGAGTAACAAGACTTTTTATTGTTGCTTCTTCAATCAATTTATGACCACTGGTAGCTACCATAACGGGGTCAAAAACTATAGGTATGCTAGGATGCTGGTTGAGGTATCTTGCAATAGTTTCTACCAGTTGCGGGGTATGTACCATTCCTATTTTTACTGCGGAAGGTAATATATCATCAAAAATAGAAGCTAATTGCTCATCAACTACAGATACAGGAATTGAGAAAATTGACTTTACTCCGGTTGTGTTTTGAACGGGTAGTGCTGTTAATACCGTAGTAGCATAACACCCCAGAGCAGAAATTGTTTTTAAATCTGCTTGAAGTCCCGCGCCACCACTGCCGTCAAAACCTGCAATACTCATGACAGAAGGATATGTATAATTTTTCATGAGCTAGCTTAAGTTGCGTTTATATGTTGATGCCTTTTCAATTTCATTACGTATTAAAGAAGCTGCTTTTTGAGGATTATCTGCACCACATATTGCCGAAACAACAGCCACACAATCTGCACCAGCTTCAATTATCTCTCTTGTATTTGATGCTTTTATACTGCCTATTGCAACCAGAGGTTTTTCGGTAGCATTTCTAATTTGCTGTATTCCTTCTATTCCCCAGGCAGTGACGGTATCAGTTTTTGTGGGAGTTTTAAACACCGGACTTATTCCCAGATAATCTGATGTATAGGTTTGCTCGTTGTATAATTGCTCTAGATATTCGATAGAGTAGCCTAATAACTTACAGGTTTGCCAGTCTTTTCTAATTACTGTGGGATTTATATCGTTATTACCTACGTGTATTCCGTAAGCTTTTGCTTTCTGGGCAACGCTTAGATTGTCATTAATTATTAACGGAACATCATATTTAGAAAGTACTTCTTTTAACCGAATAGCTTTGTCTAAAAAACGGTTATGTGTGGTGTTTTTTTCGCGTAGCTGTATAAGGTCTACACCACCTTTAACAGCCTCTTCTGCTAATTTTAGAAAGTCTTTGCCAGCACAGGCTTCCTCAGATAGGACTAAATATAAGCGGTACGGAAATGAATTTATATTCATTTAATTAGAAAGTTTAATATGCTGTAAAAATTCGGTTTCTGTGATGTTATACAATTTGTCCAGAATATTCATTTGTAAACTTCCTGGACCTGCGCTGTTTTTTGCGGCGAGTTCTCCTGCAATACTAATTAGGGCAGTTGCTGCAACTGCAGCTTCAGTTTTATTAGTAATTACGGCAATAAATGCAGCAAGTATGGCGGTTGCAGAACACCCCATACCCGTAATTTTTGTCATTAATGCATTCCCATTATTTAATTTAAATTCTTGACCTTCATTTACAATAACATCAGTTTCGCCAGAGATTACTACAAGACATCCAAATTCTTTAGTTAAGTATCTGGCAGCATCTATAGCTTCAAGACTAGACGCAGTACTATCAACACCTTTAGTTTGTGTTTTATTGTGTTTTGCTAATGCCAGGATTTCTGACGCATTGCCACGTATTGCAGCAGGTTTAAGTTCTAAAAGTCTATTTAATACCTCATCGCGATATGGCGTAGCACCTGCGCCCACAGGATCTAAAATCCAGGGTTTGTTGTTGTGGTTTGCCTCGGTTGCTGCAATGAGCATAGATTCTACCCAGTACTCATCTAAGGTGCCTATATTAACTACAAGTGCGTTGCATATTTTTTGCATGGAAGCCATCTCATGGTGTGCGTGCGCCATAATAGGAGATGCGCCAATGGCGAGAAGTGCATTTGCAGTGTTATTCATCACCACATAATTTGTGATGTTTTGCACTAGTGGCGATTGATTTCTTACGGTTAAAATATGTTGCCAGAGTTTCTCGTTCATCGCGTATGTTTTAAAAATTTGCGGCTAGAGGATACTGCTCTTTCTGGAATTGAAGTTCTGATACTTTTCCCTACGCTGGTGTTAACCAAACAGGTTCAAAGGGACTGTCTCAATTCTAGATAGAATACCCCTAAAGCCAATTCAAAGATAACAGTTTTAAGACAGATTACCGAAGCAGCAAATACCAAACTATTAATATTCTGGTATACTCTAGATGCTCAATAATATTTATGTGATCTCTTATAAAACTCCCGTTTTTGCAATGGATATGGCGAGGTTGTACATATAACTGCATAGTTTATCCATATGCTTAATAAAGATTAAATCTATTCTTGTAAAGCGTATTGATTACCTAAAAACTAAGATTTTAAAATTTTAGGTTTGAACAAACTCGAAATCGATTGCGAATTGTTGATTTTAGTAAATTTATAGAGGTTTCAAGAGTTTTTAGTCAACTCTTTAACTATGTGCCAACAAAAAAAGTTTAATTAAAAAATATATACTATGGATGCTACAGCAAACGGCCCTATGCATAATCTAGACGATTGGGAAGATGATTTATTAAACAGATATCCAGATCCGGAACCTTCAGAGAAAAGTGAGGAAGAATTTAGAAACTATATAGATTCAGATCGGGTAGATACAGTTAAAGAATTTTACCGCGTAAATCACAAATATCAGACGTATGACTTTGTTACTCAAAAGGAAAACGAATTTTTAAAGTTTGATCGCAGAGAAATGTCTATTTGGGAAGCCATTGATTTCCTGAATACGCTTGTAGACGATAGTGATCCTGATATTGACTTAGATCAATTGCAGCATTTACTACAAACATCTGAAGCTATACGTGCAGACGGTCACCCAGACTGGTTTGTACTTACCGGATTTTTACACGACGTAGGTAAAGTATTATGTCTTTTTGGAGAGCCACAATGGGCAGTTGTAGGAGATACTTTCCCGGTAGGGTGTGCTTTTTCAGACAAAATAGTTTACCCGGAGTTTTTTAAAGACAATCCTGATACCTACAATCAAGAGTACAATACCAAACTAGGTGTTTATGAAGAAAATTGTGGTCTAGATAAGGTTAAAATGAGTTGGGGACACGATGAATATCTGTATCAGATTCTTAAAGATTATCTGCCCGAACCTGCTTTGTATATGATACGGTATCACTCGTTTTACTCACAACATAGGGAAAATGCATATGCACATTTAATGACTCAAAAGGATCACGAGATGTTTGAGTGGGTTAAGAAATTTAATCCCTACGATTTATATTCAAAAGCACCGGTGCCACCAGATTCTAAAAAGTTGAGACCGTATTACGAAGAATTGGTAAAAAAATACTTACCAGAAACCTTAAAGTTTTAATAGGGCACAGAAGACTTTTTAAATTATGACAGCTACCTATATAGGTTTTTTTGGATTCACCTTATTTGTAATTTTTTATACGACATGGAAACTTCGTAAAGATCAGTTTACAACCGCAAATGGTTATTTTTTAGCCGGCAGAACTCTTACCGGAACTGTGATTGCGGGATCAATGATTCTTACAAATATATCTACAGAACATCTTATAGGTATGAATGGGAGTTCGTATCAAAATGGTATTATCGTAATCGCCTGGGAAGTCACCTCGGCGATTGCGCTTGTTATTGCAGCCTTATTTTTTATACCCCGATTTATACGAATGGGGCTCACCACAATTCCTGAATATCTCGAGAAACGTTTTGACAGTACCACACGATCTGTAGTCGCATTTTTATTAATGCTCTCCTTTGTGGTAACACTGTTGCCAATTGTATTGTATACAGGTGCGATAAATATCGAAAGTGTTTTTAGTTTTTCTGAAATGTTTGATATTTCTAGATCTACAGCACTTGTCTATACCGTCCTGGTTATAGGAGTAATCGGTTCTTTGTATGCGATTTTTGGCGGACTGAAAGCTGTTGCCTATTCCGATACTTTGAATGGAGTAGGGCTTATGGCAGGAGGAATTTTGATTCCGCTATTTGCGTTATATCAAATAGGTGACGGAAGTATTTTTGGCGGAATGCAAACCGTTTATGATTTTGCTCCCGAAAAGTTTGACATCATAGGTGCTGAAGATTCTAACCTTCCTTTTTCAACTTTGTTTACCGGATTAATGATTAATCAGGTATATTTCTGGGGGATGAATCAAGCTATTATTCAGCGTGCATTTGGTGCCAAGAATCTTGCTGAAGCGCAGAAAGGGCTTATTTATACTGGTGTTTTGAAGCTTTTTGTCCCCATTATCATCGTGTTGCCGGGACTTATAGCGTATTATTACTTTCAAGATGAATTTCAAGCAACACCAGATTTAATTTATCCATTGCTCGTAAAGAAAGTATTGCCTACCTACTTATTCGGCTTCTTTGCTGCCGTAATTCTGGGAGCAGTATTAAGTACCTTTAATAGTGTACTCAACTCTGCAAGCACCATATTTTGTCTTGATATTTATAAGAAGCTTATTAACCCAACCGTATCTGATAAAAAGTTGGTGCGCTTTGGTAAGTTATCTTCATTAGTTTTAGCAGTTTTAGCTATTGCTGTTGCTCCTATGGTTGCATACGCACCAGATGGGTTGTATTTGTTATTACAGGAACTCAATGGTATTTTCTTTATCCCGATTTCTTCAGTAATTATAGCCGGTATTTTCTTCAAACAAATAAATGCAAAAGGAGCAAAGGCAGGTTTACTATTTGGCTTTTCGTTCTATATTCTTACAACGTTTATTCTAAAATTAGACATCCACTTTGTGCATCTTTGGGGTATTGAGTTTGTTCTAAATTTCCTGATTATGTTTCTGGTATCTAAAGTTACCTTTAAAGGTAATTATGTTCAGGAATTGTACCCCAATCCAAGTGAACCCTGGAAATATGTAAACGTGGCAGGGTCTATACTGGTAGCGCTCACCGTAGGAATATATATATGGCTATCCTAATAGAATTTTTTTAAGTCAATTATAAAGATTGACTTAAAAGGCAAGTTGATAAACCGGCTCATCTTCTTTAAAGTCAAAGAGTTTTGAAAAGTCCATCACATTTGCAACATTATCAAGTTTGCATAAAACAGCGACTGCCTCACACATTCCATTAAACATGACTTCTTTTGAGTTGCGGTCGATAGTTTTGTTTTGCTTTCGCGAAAGCGGAAGTGTGTATCCACAACCTTTTAAAAAGGCAGCTTCAATTTCCAATAATTCTAAAGGTGAGTAGCCATTTAATCTGCGACCAAAGGCTTCATTCACTTTGCCTACGTAAGTAAGTTGTAAAGAACCGTGTCCTTCCGTTAGATGTTTCCAGGTATCCGTATTATCGAGAATATTGCCTACCGCACAACTTTTACAACATTCTGGGTTGAGATTACCATTGTGAAAGGCGGTATAAAGCTTACTAATAGCTTGTTCCAGACGAGATGAGGTTTTCATAGCTTATCGTTTTTCTTTTTTATAAAGTTACAAAAAAGGGAGATAGGTAATGTCTCAATTTATTGATGCACTATTTAAATCTAGTGTAGCCGTTTTTAAATTAGTTCCACTTACTTTAAGTTTAATAGTTCCGGGTTTAGTATCACTTTGCACTAAGACTACAAGTTTACCGCTAAATAATTGCATCGTTGGCTCGTGAAATAATTCAAGCGAAGTCGCATCACCATTACAGGCAGCACGATAACTTCCCTTACCTGTAACTTTAAATTGTAACTGATTTGTGGCAGTAGGGCAAGGGTTCCCTTCTTTATCTACCACAGAAACGGTTACAAATGATAAATCTTTACCATCTGCATTTAAAGTGGTGCGATCTGCATTAAGTTTTAATGCATAAGGTTTACCGGCAGTTTTCACTTCTTTTTCAGCAACTGGGTTTCCTTTAGCATCTAATGCTACAACTTTAAGGGTGCCGGGTTCATAAATCACATCATTCCACATTAATCGAAAACGAGTTTGTGGAGTTGCATCATTTTTAGTTTGTATTCCCTGACTTTTACCATTTATAAAAAGTTCTGCGCTGTCGTAACTGGTATACACAAAAACCGGAGTTTTCTCACCCTCACGACCTTCCCAGTTCCAATGCGGTAACAGATGCAAGGTTTCCTGCTGAGTGTTCCAGCGGCTGCGGTATAGATAATAACGATCTTTGGGAATTCCTGCCAGATCAATCATGCCAAAGTACGAACTGCGTGAAGGCCAGCTCTCATCATAAGGTGTAGGTTCACCTAGATAGTCAAAACCCGTCCAAACAAACTCTCCAATAACCCAGGGTTTATCATCTTGTAAAATAAAATCATCTTCAGGGAGATTAGACCAGCTGCAATATTCTAAATCATATGACGAACTCTGAAAATCTGGATATTGTTTCATACTTGCCTTTTCAGCCGGAAATTTATAAACACCTCTTGAGCTCACTGTCGAGGCAGTTTCTGAGCCTAAAATAAAACCTTGAGGAAATTTATCATAAGCATCTTCATATAAATGCACTCGGTAATTAAGTCCGGGAATATCGAGAATAGCACCAAACCCAGACTCCATGGTATTTTTAACCTGGTCCATACCCACAGTTACAGGGCGTGTAGGGTCTTCTCTATGGAAAATATCTTGCAACCATCGCGCTCGTTTTACACCTGCGCTTCCGTACTGATCTGGCACTTCATTACCTGCACTCCACATAACGATAGATGGATGATTTCGGGTTGCACGAACTAAATTAACCACATCCTTTTCGGCATATTCATCAAAAAAACGGTTGTAACCATTTTCAACTTTAGGTTTTTTCCACTCGTCAAAACTTTCTGCGAGAAACATAAAACCCATCTCGTCTGCAAGTTCCAATTGCTCAAACGAGGGCATATTGTGAGAACTACGTATGGCGTCACAGCCTAAGTCTTTTAAAATTTTCATCTGGCGGCGCAGTGCAGCTTTATTTACTGCGGTACCGAGGGGTCCCAAATCGTGATGCAAACAAACTCCTTTAAATTTGCGGGTTTCTCCATTAAGTTGAAAGCCGGTTTCTGCTGAATAGGAGATAGAACGAATACCAAATTTTGTCGTCACTTCATCTTTTAATTCATTACCCGAATAAAGTCTTGAAACTGCTGTGTACAAATACGGATTTTCAGGACTCCATAAATTGGGTTTTTTAACCTTTAGATTTTGATCAAACTGATTGCTATACGCTATTGCTGTAGAATCTTGAGTAATTTGATTACCATCTTTATCAAAAACTGTGGTAACCAGTTTTAAATTATTTCCGCTAACCTCAGTTTTAATATTAATTTTTGCTTCTTCTTGCGTAGCAATAGGAGTAGTGATAAAGGTTCCCCATTGATCTATACTTTGTTTGTCTTTAATTATAAGGCTTACGTTACGATACAAACCAGCACCTGGATACCAGCGTGAGGAGAATTCTTTATTACTTAATTCTACGGCAAGTGTGTTTTCACCATTTTTTAAAAATGCCGTGATATCAAAATAGAAATAAGAATATCCATAAGCCCATTCGCCAATTTTTTTTCCGTTGAGGTAAACCTGTGGTTCGCTCATTGCTCCTTCAAATAATAAAAGCACTTTTTTATCTTCTGAATATTCTGGCACTTCAAAATTTGTACGATACCAGCCGGTTCCTGTAAAAGGTAAAGAGCCGGTACGTCCTGTTTTTTCGGTGGCGGTTTGTTCACCATTTTGAGTTATGGCAACGGTTTGTTTATCGATCTCCTTGTCAAACGGACCGTAAATAGCCCAATCGTGAGGTACTGTTACCTCTTCCCAATTAGAATCATCAAAAGAAGGAAGTGCAGCATCTTTAAAATTTCCTTTTTGAAAACGCCAACCAGTATGTAATTCAGTAACCGTACGGGTTTGACCAAATAAGGTTAACGTGGAAAGTAAAAAAAGAGAATAGATCTAAGAACCATAATTGAACGCATAAATTTTAATACCGATATAAAAATACGGCATTAAATGTAGATAGTACGCTTTATGATTATTTGATAGGGATGTAGTTATTTTCCTTATGGAAACATATCACAACGGCACGCATACCATTGTTTTGTAAAAGACTCCAGCTTGTCTAGATAAATATTAATTTTTTTTTGCCCTTCAATGAAATGCTCACCGTCTTCAAGTTGCGGTTTATTGATTGTAGTATTAATTATGATTTCTGAAGGAATCAATAGTGATTTTACGCGTTCATCTAAAACAGCGTACTCTTTTAAATCTGGAAGAATCAATTGCATCCTTATGTTTTAAATTAATTTATTGCACTTTATAGGTCGTAAAAAGGCAAGTAAGCTTTCTAAAATTGGCCCTTTTCACGCTGCAATTTGAGGATCTAAAATTTATTTAAAGATTGAAATCCTAGAGATTAATCTTAGATTTATCTGAGGTAAACATTAGATACCAGACGGGAAACAGTAGGATGATCATTACCTCCTGCAGGTTCTATAGTTATGTTTAAAGATGTTGCTTTATCTATATAATTCATCGCCAGCAAATCACTTTCTTTAGCAATAACACCCATATCTATCATCACACCTTCTACATCTGCCCACATCTGGTAATCGTGATTTTCGTCTAACTTAGGTAAATCTTTAGCGTTAACGATGATTGATTTTTCCTTGTGATTCACATAAGTAACAATCTTTGCACCGGGAGCTAGCTCATTTCCCTTGAGAATGTATTGTTCAGTTTCAGGAGATTTTAAGAGCGCTAACAGTTTTGATGTGTGTTCTGCACTGGTATTAAGATTTTCTATGTTTTCAATCAAGACTGAATTTTCAGTATCTACTAGCTTTAATTGATTGCGAGTGTCACTTAATTGTTTTAAAATGTAAAGACTAGTAATCATAAATAGCGCAGCAAGTGTAGCCGCTATACCTAGATATGTCTTTAACGAGTTTTTTTTCGCGACAGAATTCCCTTTGAGGTTTGAGCCCCTAACAACCTTCATTAAAGAATCTTTTACTTTTTCTGGAGGAGTAATTGCATTTTCTAAAGCCATTAACTCAAAATTAGATTCCAGCGAGTTTAATTGTTCTTTTAAATCGGCATCTTTCAGTATTAATTCTTCAATCTTTTGTTCATCGGCACGACTCAGCTCACCTAAAAGATATTGCTCTAAGATGTTATGTTCTAATATGTATGACTTATCCATCATCGTATCATTTCAATTAAAATCATTAACCATACCAAAGCTTTACTATAGGTGGTCTGCAATTTTTTTAAAGCTTGTTTTATATATGATTTAAATGTTCCTAACGGGACATTCATTTCTTTATGAGCTTCGTTATGTGTTAACCCTTTAAAATAGACTAACTCTAAAGCTTTCTGGTGGTGTGTTTCTAATTGTTTAAGGCTTCCTTTAAGTTTTAAGTAGTCCTGTTCTTGAGTTAAAGGTTCTTCTTCTAAATTATATACGCTAAAATCATCTGTCTGGATGAGTTTATTTTCTGACCTTAAAAAGTTTAGCGCTTTATTTTTTGCAATACGATAGGACCAGGTGTAAAATTTCCCTTTTTTAGAATCGTATTGATGGGATTTCTCCCATATCGTTAAGAACGTGTCTTGTAGAATATTTTGAGATTCCTGTTCATCTTTACAAACCCTAAGGATTACACCATACAATGCAGGAGCATATTTGTCATAAAGACTCGCTAATGCTGACTCTTCTTTATTCTTAAGTCTTTCAATAAGAAATTTGTCGTTCTGCATGAATGTTAAAGATTTACCAAAAAAGAGCTTATGCTCATCTAGCGTAAATTATCTCGTGTAAATATAAATGAATGCGCTTCAAAACACAGCGCAAACGTTTAACCAAAAAATCAAATTTTTATGAAAAAGCTAGTATTTATTTTAACTGCTGTATTTACGTTAACTGCAAGTCAGTTTGTATCTGCGCAAAAAACAATTGTTGATGTCGCTGTAGGCAACGAAGATTTCTCCAC
The DNA here is from genome assembly GCF_000687915.1 of Leeuwenhoekiella sp. MAR_2009_132. Lineage (NCBI taxonomy): Bacteria > Pseudomonadati > Bacteroidota > Flavobacteriia > Flavobacteriales > Flavobacteriaceae > Leeuwenhoekiella > Leeuwenhoekiella sp. MAR_2009_132. The sequence continues at coordinate 394,263 of NZ_JHZY01000004.1, read as the reverse complement.
GTTGGTAACAGCACTTAAAGCGGCAGATTTAGTTTCTGCATTGCAAGGTGATGGTCCTTTTACAGTATTTGCACCTAATAATGCTGCATTTGGTAAAGTAGATTCAGAAACTTTAGGAATGTTGCTAAAGCCCGAAAACAAAGATGCTCTAGCCGGCATACTAACGTATCACGTAATTTCTGGTAAGCTTGCTGCTGCAGATGTAGTTGCTGCTTTAAAGGAAGGAAACGGTAGCGTTACATTAGAAACTTTAAATGGACAGAGCATTACTGTAATGCAAAAAGATGGTAAGATCTGGTTAAAAGATCAAAAAGGAAATTACAGTGAGATCATTGCTACTGATGTTATGGGTAGTAATGGCGTAATTCACGTAATTGACACTGTTGTAATGCCAGAATAATTAGGGAAATCAATTGCTATGATTGTGAAGGGAAATCTTTTTTAAAGGTTTCCCTTTATATTTTTAATGGGTCGAAGACTTATGAAGAACTGAAATTTCGGATCATTTTTTTAAAATATCGTCAACATTAAAGTTGCTTCTGTGCGTCTTAAGTAAAAACATATAATAATTAGCTTTAAAATCTGCTGTTAAAAAGAACTAAACTATATTTATCCGGTAACTATAAGAAAGTCCCTACTTTTTGAATACTTCGGCCGGCGAAATAAAATCTGTTTTTCAAAACGATTACAAAAATCTTTGTGTTTTTGCATACGGCTATGTGCTTGATAAAGACAATGCAAAAGATATTGTGCAGGAGGTTTTTGTTAAATTGTTAGAGCTAGATCATTTAAATCATATAAATAATTTACCTGCTTATATTAAAACAAGTGTTTACAATGCGTGTTTAAAATCTATACGTCAAAACTCAACAACTAAAATTCTAACTCAGGCAGAACATCGAATACCTTCTGAAAATCTTACTCAGGAAAATCAAATAATACAAGAGGAAGAGTCTCGCAGTATTCTTAAAGAATTAGATCTTTTACCTAAAGAATGCAGAAGAGCTTTTGAACTCTGCGTTATACATGGTTATAAATATACAGATGCAGCAGAAAGTCTTCATATTTCTAAGAATACATTAAAAACACATATAAAAAAGGCATATAGAATTTTGCGAGAGTCAATGAAATATGCGCAGGTTTTATGGGCTTTCATTGGTTATTAAATGTTAAATTTAGCCTTTTTATAATTTTTTTCGCATTTGGAGTCACCCTAAACTATTTTGTAATGCTCTTACTAGTAGAACCCATATTATGGTGCTACTATGAAAAAAGAAATTAATCTTCTTATAAAAAAACTCAACGGAACACTTACTCCTGAGGAATCTGTATTATTTGATCTTTGGAATAATGAATCTGCAGATAATAAACACTTCTTTAATAAAATATCCACTTTAAAATTAAGAGGTGCAGATATAGAAGAATTACAAAATCTTGACACAGATCAAGCCTGGGAAATTGTTTTAAGTAAAGTAAAAGATCAAAAACCTGCTGTATCACTTTTACCTAAGAAAAAAATTAAAGTATGGCATTATGCCGCTGCCGCTGTTATTGCCATTCTTATAACTTTTAATTTTGTATATCGTCCTTTTGCTGACGCCGTTAATACTCAAAACGCCCTAAGTGTAGAAACTGAAAATGGAGCGATTGAAGTTATTCGATCTAACAAGCAGATTCAATTATTTGATAAAAAAGGGATTCAGATTGCATCTCAAAATGCAGATACATTAAGCTATACAAATTCTACAGCAACTACAGAAATTGCATACAACACTTTAAACGTACCTAACGGAAATTCATTTACCTTAAAATTAGGAGATGGTTCGGTTATACGGCTTAATGCCGGCAGTAGGTTAACCTACCCTATAAATTTTAAACCGGGTACAGAGCGATTACTTACTCTTAAAGGCGAAGCGTACTTTGATGTAAGTAAGCAAAAAAACCAACCTTTTATTATTTCAACTCAAGGTTTAAACGTTGAGGTTTTAGGTACATCTTTTAACGTAAACTCTTATGCCGAAAATAATCTGGTAGCAGTAGCTCTGGTAGAAGGTTCTGTGCAAATGTATAATGATTCTAAAATTCAAAATCAATCTGTTGTTCTTAAGCCAAATCAGTTAGGCTCCTTTAATCCAAATTTAAACTCGATTTCTGTACAGCAAGCAAATATGTGGGAACATACTGCCTGGTTAGAAGGGAGATTGATTATTAGAGACGCATCCTTTACAGAAATTCTTCAGAAAATTGAAAGAAAGTATGCGGTTACCATCATAAATAAAAATACAACTATTAATAAAGAACGTTTTAATGCAAGCTTTGATACCGAAACTGTAGATGAGGTTTTAGAAGCTTTTGCTCTTGATGCGCCATTTAAATTTACGCATAAAGAGAACGTGATAATCATTAATAATCTGTAAAAAAAATCAGGAAATGCGCCAACATTCCCTGATCTAATAAATGTAAAGTCAACTAGTTCAAATTAATTAACCTAACAACGTAAATGTATGAAAATCCCTATTTGTACGAGGCATATAATGTCTCGTTTACACAAACATTCTCTAGCGATGAAAATCACTACGCTATTACTTTTTGTATCCTTATTTAGTCTACAGGCAAACTCGTATTCCCAGCGGAATAAAGTTACGCTTAATCTTAATGACGCCAGTATAGTACAGGTACTAGCCGAAATAGAGACCAAAACAGATTTTAAGTTTATTTATAATGTAAAAACATTAAGTACAGATAAACTACTATCTATTCACGTGAACGACGAAAAAATTAACGTGGTTCTCGACCAAATTTTAGCCGCGTCCAAGACAGATTATGTCATACGTAAAAATCTAATCGTACTTAAGCCCGCTCCAGAAGTTGCTGTAAGTTCATTTATTGAGTCTGTAGAAAATTCTGTGCAAAAGCGAGTAACTGGTGTCGTTATAGATGCTAATGGTTTGCCCTTACCCGGAGTAACAGTTAAGATTAAAAATACTCGTATAGGGGCTTCAACAGATTTTGACGGTAAGTACAGTATTGCTGCTGCGGCTAATGAAACTCTTATATTTTCCTATGTTGGTTTTGAAACCTATGAGACTGCCGTAGCTGGCAGAAGCCAGATAGATATAACCTTAAAAGAGTCACTTGAAGAAATGAGTGAAGTCGTGGTTATAGGATATGGTGAAGTAAAAAAAGAAAACATCACGGGTTCTGTGGGAGTGGTCGATATGGAAGGTTTTCAAAATCAGGCACCAACCATTAATGTAGATCAAGGCTTACAAGGTCTTGTAGCGGGTGTAAATGTAAGTTCACCTAATGGCCAACCGGGTTCGGCTTCAAAAATTCGTATACGTGGTACAACTTCTCTTTTTGGTTCTAACCAGCCTTTATATGTTATTGATGGGATTCCTGTTGTTTCAGAAAGTAATATACCGGTAGGTGGTACCGAAGGCAGTAACCTGGGGCAAGAATTAGACAATCAAGGATTGAGTACGCCTATAGGAAACATAAACCCTAGTGATATTAAATCTATTACCGTTTTAAAAGATGCGTCTGCTGCTGCTATTTATGGATCTCGTGCAGCAAACGGAGTTATCGTCATTACGACAAAACAAGGTACAAAAGATGGTAAAACACAATTTGAGTTAAGTGCTTCTACCACTGTACAAAAGACACCTACTTTAGATGTTTTAAATGCAGCGCAGTTTAAAGAAGTATGGCTTACTGCTGTTAATTCAAGTTCAAATACAGATGCGTTTTCACAAAGTATTCGTGACGGTTCTTACTTCGGAAACGCAGATACAAATTGGGAAGAGGAACTTAATCCATCTAATCAGGTTTCTTCAAATTATAATTTGAGTATACGCGGCGGAAACGCAAGTACACAGTATTCAACGTCACTTTCTGCACTTAGTGAGCAGGGAGCACTTGAAGGTTCAGACAGAAAACGCTATACATTAAATCTAAACTTAAATACTAAAGCGACCGAAAAATGGACGTTTGGCACACGTTTACAAACCACTTTTTCAGATCAGAACGCTACAGATTCAGGCTTATTTGATCGTATATACATTTACAGACCAGATGTTCCTGTTTTTGATGAAGATGGAAATTATACATTTTCACCAGGCAGTAATTTTGAAAATCCAATAGCATTATCCCAGGCAAATAATACGAATAAAACGTTCCTGTTTTTAGGTACATTTTTCACTCAATTAGAACTGGTAGAAGGTTTAAAAGCGGAAACCAGATTGTCTATTAATTACAATACAGGAAATCAAAACAGCTACTATCCTGAATACTTATCGCGTGGTGGGTGGAGTCGTCTGCAAGGAGATGGTGATGGTTACGCACAGGATAGCAGATCACAATCGTCTGTAGTGCAATGGAACTCAAATCTTACCTATTCAAAAACTTTTAATGATTTACACAGCATAGAAAGTGTATTAGGAACTACGTTTGAGAAAGTTAGTTCTTCATATAATAAAGCTTTTGGAGAGGGCTTTAGCAATGGAGTTTTAAGCAACGTGAGTAGTGCAACTTCTAGTAATGGAGGTTTATCAACTAGCCAGGGCTCAGGACTGCATTCTTATTTTGGTCGTGTTCATTATGATTATGACGATCGTTATTTACTAACGGTTTTGGGTAGGGTAGATGGTTCTTCAAAGTTTGCTGTAGAAAATAAATATGCTTTTTTCCCTGCTGCTGCGGTAGCCTGGAGAGCTTCCGAAGAAGCCTTCTTAAAAGGAAATAAAACACTAAACAACCTAAAATTTAAAGCGAGTTTGGGAACAACCGGGCAACAGGATTTTGGTCCGTACCAGTGGCGTACGCTATATGAAACGTATACTTATGGTGGTAGCGCAGTTATTTTAACGCAATTGGGTAACGACAAGCTGAAATGGGAAACTACGCAGCAATTAGATTTTGGTGTTGAGTTTGGGTTCTTAAATGATCGTATTTCAGGGGAATTTGGATATTATGAAAAAAATACCAGAGATGCTATATTTCCTGTAATTCCTCCCGGAAACACTGGGACGGGATCAATATTAGCAAATGTAGGAGAAACCCAAAACAGAGGTTTAGAACTGTTAGTTAATATAGGAGTTATTCGTTCTAAAGATTTTTCGTGGGATTTGCGTATAAATGCTACTAAAAATAATAATAAGCTTACTAAAATAGCAGATGATTACAAAGATGATGAAGGATTTGTAACCGGTATTCCCGGTAATGGTGGTCGGTTACGAGAAGGGAGCCCTATAGGTTTAATTTATGGGTATAGAGCAGAAGGTCTCTTTCAAGATCAGGCAAGTATAGATGCTTTAAATGCAAATGCAACGGGCGGGGTCTATCAAGACGACGAGACAGCACCTGGAGATATAAGGTTTAAAGATATTTCAGGACCAGAAGGTGTGCCAGATGGTATAATATCATCTTTTGATCAGGAAGTAATAGGTGATGCACAGGCAGATTTGTTTGGGGGTATTTCAAGTACTTTTAGATATAAACAATTATCTCTTGCGGCTCAGTTTAGTTACTCTGTGGGAAATGATTTATTCTGGTTTTCGCAAACGCGTAATGTAAACTTTCAAAGCTCATTTTTTGCTGAAAATAAAATTACAGATGTTCTTAACGCGTGGACCCCAGAAAATCCTACAAATGTACCTAGATCTGTTTACAGAGATCCTAATGGTAATGGTAGCATCTCTAGTTTTTATGTGCACGACGGCTCATATCTACGATTAAATACGCTTAATCTACGCTATGAATTTTCTAAAGAATTTTTAAATAGATTCTCATTTTTTAATGGTTTAGCCATTTACGGTATCGCTCAAAACCTGTTTACGATTACAAACTATCCCGGAGCAAATCCGCAGGGAGGAAGTTTGTTTGATAATGACATATCGGGTTCAGGAAGAGATACTAACAGATATCCGCTTCAAAGCGCTTACACCTTAGGTATTAACTTAAGATTTTAATTCTACACTTATGAAAAAATATATTTTATACAGTTTACTAGCTGCATTGACGGTTTCTTGTGAAATAGTTGATGCGATAGATCAAAATCCACCAAATAACCTCGTTCCAGATAATGTGATTCAAAACAGCGATGATGCAGAAGCATTACTTAGTGGAGCTTACGGTCAGATTGTTTCTTTTACTTCTGCACATTACTATATGTATTCAGAATTAATACCCAGTGCGATGATAGGTACGATGAGTACAGCGGGTGGGGGTACTGCAAATTCAGAATTTCAGGAAAACGATTTGCATTCAGATAACGCTAACGTAAATAGTTATTGGAAGATTATTTACGCAGTTATGGATGCTTCTAACAATAGTATTAAACTCACGCAACAACTTTCTGAAAGCGAAATTTCAGAGACGTTGCGAAGTGAGATTATCGGCGAAGCCCATTTTTTACGCGCGATGACCACTTTTGATGCGTTGCGCTATTTTGGTCAGTTTTACGATAGATCTAGTGCGTTAGGAGTAGTTCTAAGAACCGAACCTGTAAACTTTGTAACCCGTAGTAAGCCTAGAAGTACTGTTGAAGAATGTTATACACAGATTCTTGCAGATCTTGATTTTGCAATAAATAACGCACCAGATTTTACGGTAAATTACAGAGCTTCTAAAATAGCTGCTCAAGCACTAAGAGCTCGTGTTTTATTATATATGGGAGCCTACGCAGATGCAGCTGCCGCAGCAGATCTTGTTATAAATAATACTGCGCGATCGCTTGAACCCTCCTATGCAGATGTTTTTAGTAAAGGTTTAAATTCTAAAGAATTAATACTGCAGATCTATAGAGACGCTAATTCAGACACCGATCAAAATAACAGAAAGCGTTTTTATTCGGGTAGAGCCGGTAATACGTGGTTTCCTACCTTGATGGCAGGTGACTCGAGGCAACCTTTAACCTATTCTGGTTTGACGGTGCTAAAAACAAACAATGCAGCCACTTTTAGACCCACGTATTTTATGCGTCTTGCTGAACTATATCTTATTAAATCTGAAGCTCTTGCCCGCAGCGGTGCAACTGTTGAAGCGAGCCTTATACCCCTAAATGTAATACGCAACAGAGCAGGTAATGATGATGCAGTGGCAACCACAACAGATGAAGTTTTAGAACTGGTTTTTGAAGAAACTATAAAAGAACTTGCTTTTGAGAATGGTGCAGACTGGTTTGCAGCCATACGTTTTGATAAGGCAATGCAGTTAAAACCTACCATCACCAGTATCAACCAGTATATTCTCCCAATACCTCTGGCAGAAATAGAAGGTAACGAATTCATAAAATTTGAAGATCAAAACCCAGGTTACAATTTCTAAAAATTAAGGATTAGCCATATAATTCTCTTTTACAGGATTGCTTGCAATATCTGCAGGTAATCCTTTTACTTAAAAACAAGCACATGACACGTTTACTCACAATTATTAGTATTGTTTTACTAACCTTTAATGCTCCCTTACAGGCACAGGAGAAAACAAATTTTACCAATTTAAAACAGCAGTTACCTTTAGATCCTTCAGTGATTACAGGAAAACTAGAAAACGGTTTAACGTATTACATAAAGGAAAATTCAAGACCTCAAGATAAAGCAGAACTGCGTCTGGTAATTAATGCAGGTTCTATCTTAGAAGATGAAGACCAGCGCGGATTAGCGCATTTTGTAGAGCATATGGCATTTAACGGTACCACAAGTTTTCAGAAAAATGAACTTATTGATTATTTACAAAGTATAGGGGTTGAGTTTGGTGCAGATTTAAATGCGCATACTGGTTTTGATGAGACCGTATATAAGCTTACTGTTCCTACAGATGATCAGGAGATCTTTGACACCAGCATGCAAATTTTAAAAGATTGGGCTGGTGGTATTACTTTTTCAAATGAAGAAATAGACAATGAGCGAGGTGTTGTAGCAGAAGAGCTGAGAGCACGCAGCGGTGCGGGATCTAGAATGTATGATGAGTCTATACCGGTAATAACAAACAATGCGCGCTATGCAAGTCGGTTACCTATAGGAAGTCTGGATGTAATTCTAAATTCAGATTATGAGGCTATGAAACGTTTTTACAGAGACTGGTACAGACCAGATTTAATGGCTCTTGTACTGGTAGGTGACTTTGATGCTAAAAAAGCAGAAGCACAAGTAAAATCTCTTTTTAGTGACTTAGAAGTACCACAAAGGCCTAAGGAGCGTACTGTGTATAAAATAGAAACGGCTAATAAACCGGTGGCTAAGGTGATTACAGATAAAGAGACTCAGAATACTACGGTAGCTTTTTACTATAAGAAAGAACACGAGAAAACGCTAAGTTTTGAAGATTATAAAACTTCACTTCTTGAAAGCTTATACTCCGGGATGTTGCGAGAACGTTTTAATGAACTTACACAAGATAAAGATGCGCCTTTCTTAAGTGCTTCGGCAGGAATAGGTTTTTTCTTAGGCAATAAAGACAGTTATTTTTTAAGAGCAAATTTAAAAGAGGACCAGGTATTAAAAGGAATAGAAGCCGTTATTGCAGAAAGCGAGCGTGCAAAACGTTTTGGCTTTACAGAAACAGAGTTAGAACGCTACAAAGCAAAAGTTCTTCAGAATGCAGTGCTTTTTAAAACGGAAGCAGATAAAATACCCAATCGTATTTATGTAGAAGCGCTAATTGATAATTTCACTTTTGAAGATCCTGTAGTTAGTGAAGATTTTAGGTATAATTTTTATAAAGAAATTTTACCAACGATTAGCTTAAACGAGGTTAACGCAGTAGCACAAACCTGGGTAGCTACTTCAGATGTTGCTATTATTGTAAATGCTCCAGAGCAAGACCTTGCCAAATTACCTGAAGAAGCTAAGCTTTTAAATATTTTAAAAAATGGAGAAGGTTTGAATTTAAAGCCTTATGTAGATGATATGGCGAATGTAGCGCTGATGAAAGATAAGCCGCAACCCGGTAAACTTACAGCTACATCTTATAATGATAAAGTAGACGTTACAACCTGGGAATTTGCTAATGGGGTTACCGTTATTGTTAAACCTACAACCTTTCAGAATGATATGATTGCTGTACGTGGGTTTAGACCGGGTGGTAGTTCTGTAGCACCAGATAGTATTTATGTTTCGGCACGTGAAGCCGGTAGAATTGTTTCAGAAAGTGGGGTAAATTCAATTTCTAATATTCAATTACAAAAATTGAATATGGGTAGAGATGTCAAAGTAACGCCATATATTAATTATTATGATGAGCTAATTTCAGCAAGCAGCAATAGAGAAGATCTGGAGCGTATGTTTCAAATGATTCATTTATACTTTACAGCGCCTAATAAAGATGCAAATATTTTTGGCTCTCATAAAGAGCAATTAATTTCTTTATATAAAGGGGCAGATGATAACCCGGGTTCTTATTTTGAAAAAGTGATTGCACAGACGATGATGAATAATCATTTACGAGCTGTACCTCTTGAGGTCGATCAAATAGAAGCAGAGCTAAATATTGATGAGGTTTATGATTTTTACAAAGAGCGTTTTTCTAATGCAAATGAGTTTACATTTATTTTTGCAGGGAACTTTGATCCTGATCAAATTAAAGAGTTATCAACACAATATCTCGCGAGTTTACCATCTAATCTAGATGAAGGAAGCAACTGGGAAGATATAGGTTTAAGGAGAGTCACCGGGAAAATTAAAAAAACGGTAAATAAAGGGATTGATGATAAAGCTCAGGTAGCAATGCGATATACGGGCACACTTGATTATTCTCCTGAAAAATTGAAAAAACTCAACCTACTTGCAAAGGTTTTAAAAATTAGACTTACTGAAGAATTGCGAGAAGAAATGGGTGGCGTTTATGGTGTGCGCGTAAGTGGTTTTACAACAGACAGGCCTTACGACTGGTACAGAATGGATATACGTTTTACTTGTGCTCCTGAGAATGTTGAGGTATTAAAGGACAAGGTTTTTGAAGAAATTGCCGCTATTAAAAAAAATGGCGTTTCTCAAGAAAATGTTGATAAAATTAAAGAAGCAGAATTAAGCAATACTGAAGAGTTTCTAAACTATGACTCGTTCTGGATCGCTAAAATTAAAGAAGCTTATGAGTTGGGGCGGGATTATGACAGCTTTTTAAACTACAAAGAAGATATTTCAGCAATCGATTCAGATTATTTTAAAGATGCAGCAATGATTTATTTTGATGAAACTAATTATGCAGAATTTGTATTACTCCCAGAAGAGTAATAGAATATTTTAAATGTTTTTGTAACCCTCACTTATTGGTGAGGGTTTTTGTTTTTATAACTATTTAGAGCCATATTTTAAATCAAGTAATTGTTGTTTAGCGTACTCCTTAAATAAGATTACAGGGGAGGATAATTTTTTACAAATTTTAACGACTAAGGTTTTAAACTATTTTTAATGTCAGAAAAAAAAGTAAGTATTCTCAGTGCTTTTAAAACCATTATTTGGCCCAGAAGAAAGCTGGTGTTTATAGGGTTAATTTTAATTGTGATTAGCAAGGCAGCAAGCTTTGTAGCACCCCTGTCTCTTAAATATTTAATGGATGATATTATACCTAATAAGAATGTAGAACTACTCAAGCTCTTAGTCGCAGCTGTAGGACTCGCTATTTTAATTCAAGCAGCAACGTCGTTTTTATTGACTAAGATTTTGAGCGTACAGGCTCAATATATGATCTCAGAGTTGAGAGCTCAGGTTCAAAAAAAGGTACTGTCTTTACCCATTCGGTTTTTTGATAATACAAAATCGGGAGCGCTGGTCTCCCGTATAATGAGTGATGTAGAGGGCGTACGTAACTTAATAGGAACAGGATTAGTACAACTGGTAGGAGGTAGTATCACAGCTGTGGTATCACTCGTTTTGCTGTTACGCATAAGCTGGACGATGACTTTGTTTACGCTTATTCCACTGGCTGTTTTTGCACTGATTGCGCTAAAGGCTTTTAAGATCATTCGACCTATTTTTAGAAATAGAGGGGTTATAAATGCCGAAGTCACAGGAAGGCTTACAGAAACTTTAGGGGGTGTACGCGTAATTAAAGGTTTTAATGCTGAAGAACAGGAGAATAAAATATTTGAAGAAGGTGTAGAGCGACTTTTTCAAAATGTAAAAAAGAGTTTAACGGCGACTGCGTTAATGACCAGCTCTTCAACATTTTTGTTAGGATTGGCTACCACCGGAATAATGGGAATAGGAGGTTATAAAATTATGATGGGCGAATTAACTATAGGTGATTTCCTGACTTTTACATTTTTGTTAGGATTAATGATAGCGCCCATTGTTCAAATGAGTAATATAGGAAGTCAATTAACAGAAGCTTTAGCAGGTCTTGATCGTACTGAAGAACTGATGAATATGACACCAGAATCTGACGAGAAAAACCGTACTCAACATCTTCAAAACTTTAAAGGACATATTGTTTTTGAGAATGTATCTTTTGCTTACGAGGAAAATAAAGAGGTGTTGACGGGGATTAATTTTGAAGCAAAATCGGGTGAAGTTGTAGCTTTAGTTGGAAGTTCAGGTTCTGGAAAAAGTACCATCGCAGGCCTTGCGGCCACATTTTTAAATCCGCAGTCTGGTACAATAACCGTAGATGGGCAGGATATATCAAAAGTGAATTTAAATAGCTTTAGGAAACATCTTGGTGTTGTTTTACAAGATGAATTTCTATTTGAAGGCAGTATACGACAGAATATTTTGTTTCCCAGGCCTAACGCTACTGAGGATGAATTGCAAGCGGCGGTTAATGCAGCATACGTAAATGAATTTACAGATAGGTTTGAGGACGGTTTAGATACTTTAATAGGTGAGCGTGGTGTAAAATTGTCTGGTGGTCAACGTCAACGAATCGCAATCGCGAGAGCTGTTTTAGCAAATCCTAAAATTTTAATTTTAGACGAAGCAACTTCTAATCTCGATACCGAAAGTGAGGCATTAATTCAAAAAAGTCTGGCTACCTTAACTCAGGGAAGAACAACCTTTGTTATAGCCCACCGCTTAAGTACCATTAGAAAAGCAGATCAAATCTTAGTCATAGAAAATGGTCAGATTGCAGAGCGCGGAACACACGATGTACTTATTGCTAACCAGGGGAGATACTATAACTTATTTACCTATCAGGCACGTATCTAAAGTTTTCTCTAAATTTTTCCGAAGTAAAAACCTTTAAGGGCCGTTGATTTATAAGAGCAATAAAGGAGCTATAAATCCAACTCGCACTTCATTTTTATTAAAAGATGATGCGCCAAATGAATTTATCGCATACTCTGAATAATCATAGTACCTACCTATATAGGCAAAATAAAACTTTACATTAAGATCTTTAAACGGACTGTAATACACAGTAGGTATCACGCCATAACTGGTTCTTATCAATTTATTGTCAGCTTGTGCATTATCGCGAGCGCTACTGGTCATTAATGTCAACAATCCTTCAATTTTAGGGCTAAAACGATACTTACCACGAAACCAGTTTTCAATATAGGTCACATTTTCTGCGGCTATTTCGTTATCAATAACCCGGGTAACAATGCCCTTTGTATCAATTTCTTCATAACTGTAATGAAAGTCATACATTAAGGTTATGTTTTTGTTTTCATATTTATGTCCCAGTGTAAAAAATGTGGTACCTCTATCTTTAACTTCTGTAGAATGACTCAAACTGTATATTGTTTCTAGTTTACCGTCAAAAAAGCTTCCGCGCCAGTTGCCTACAAAGGTAACCGGCCAGTCTGGTTCCTGTATATTTTCTGCAACCACATCGCCATAGATGTCTTCATAAAGGGCTGTTCTTGAGTTTAACACCTGTATCCCAAACGTATTATGTTCAGCAGTTTTATAGCTTAAACCGGCTCCGGTAACAAAGGCCAGTGCATTACCATAAATATCATTGTATTCAAGCACATCACGAGCAATAAATTCATACTCATAACCACCGTATAAAGCTGTCATTTTGCCAAGATACATATTGAGTGCATTACTCAATTTAACATCTATATATGCCAGTTCTATATTACTTCCCAGCCTATCGAGGCTTTGTACATCACCACTTTTATTGAAGCGATTTCTAAATTTAAATTTGAGTTTATCATTTATTTTTGCGGCAATTCCCAGGGCTGTAAAGCCATTTTCAAATTGGAGACCGTTGTAGTAATTGTCACCACCTCTAAAGGTATAGGCTTGAAAGTCCATACGTAGATCAAAGGTGATATCTATATTTTTTAAAAGACCTGCTTTATCAACCGGAATTATAGGTTCATCAGGGCTGCCGTCTTGTTGAGAAAACCCCCAAAATGAGGTGAATGTTAGAATGGCAAATAAAACAGACTTCATAGAATATGTAAAAATTAGATAGGCAGAAATATAGCTAAGTTGAGCGATACATCAATTTTAGGTGGCTTTTAGAAGATTTTCTTCGGAAGCTCTTTTAGAAAATTACTAAAATTATTTTTAAAAAATGTGGCGCTTCTTATTAAGCTAACGCAACAGATTGACAATACTTCACTTTTTGAACTAAAATTTATACAGACTTTGAGTTCTAAATTATTAGGTATGAAAATATGATAAACAAAAAAACCACACTTTAAAAAGTGTGGTTTTAAATTTTGTGACCTTGCCAGGATTCAAACCTGGAACCTCCTGAGCCGTAATCAGGTGCGCTATTCAGTTGCGCCACAAGGCCTTTATTTCAGCAAAAAATCAACATATATTTGTCTCATTTTGCGGGTGCAAATATAAGTCTTTTTTGACTATCTACAAGAATAAACTAAAAAAAAAGCCATTTAATTTTTAAATGGCTTTCTCTAGGGGTATTTTGTTTACTAGTACATGTTATTTAAAGCGGTAATATCATTAGCATTAAACTCACCATCTTCACTAGCGCTAAAGCAAGCTAACATAATTGATGTAGCATCATAACCACTAGGTGTACCGGGTACTAAGTTTACATCTCCACCTTCATTTACATTATCTCCACAACTCTGTCTGCTAAACCAGTCTGTATGTCTAAAACCTACAGAATGTCCTATCTCGTGCGTAATAACGTGCTCTACTACATTTGTATCATAATTTGCTAAACCATAGATCTGAACAAATTTATGGGGTAAACCATTACTTGGAAACCCTGCGCTCCCACCTGCACCACTTGGGTTATTTACAGTATTATTGTAAACAACCATATCTTTATTTTGATAGTTTGTACCAAAGGTTAGATTGAAGCTTATAGATACGCCACTTAATCTATTGTAGTTATCTACTGCCCACTGTAATGCTGTACGTTCTTTTGTACTTAGTGCCTGGTTTCCGCCGGTATATCCTATTATAGATATAGTACGTCCCTGAGATACTAAAGCAGAAGTTCTGTATTGTTTACTCTGCGTTGCACCTTTTTCTACTTTTGTCAAATTGACCATTGCGGTTAATTGCTCTGGGGTTACGATAACATCTTCTTCTAAGAATAGGCGGGGTTCAGAAGTGCCATCAGGAAAATAGAAATCATCCCATTTTACAAATCGGGTATTCATTCCTAAATCTTCAACCTGATCAAGAATTGCCTGAGACACCTCAAGTGTAGCAGTTTGTTGCATTTCTACTTCAGGAGTTTCGGTTGCATCTTCAGAACAAGAGGCAAAAACTAAAGAACAACCTAAGCTGAATAGAGCAGCTTTTCTAAATGTGTGTACTAACATAGATTTAAATTTTATTAATGATTTCTGAAAACTATTAAAAAAAACTTAATATGAAAACCTTTAAACGTTAAAAGTTTGCATATTATCGACTGAATCGATTTAATCGGTAAGTAATTAACAAGAAAAAGCCTCTGAGAGGAGGCTTTTAATTAATTATATTTGAGTTAGTTTCAGATGATTTCGGCGCTCAATCCCGCATCAAGTAATGCGCTGCATCTGGGTTCTAAATAATCGTAACTACCTGTTTTAACGGTACATTTACCTTTATAGTGAACAATGAGTGAGCATTGTTCTGCTTGTATGGGCGTATGCTCGCACACATGTATTAAAGTTTCTATAACGTGGTCAAAGGTATTAACGTCGTCATTATAAACAATTATCTCATTATTTCGATCTTCGGCCTCGAGGACATCTACTTCTTCTTGAATCTTTTCTCTTGTGCTCATATGTAAAAAACTTAAATTCAGGGTTTTAATTTTTTACAAATTTACAAGCTACCCAATTATTTCTTTCAAAATTCATGATAAAATTTAGCCCATGTTGATTACAAACTTCGGTAATTGCAGGAATATCTTGGGTATAAAAGCCGCTAAGAAGCAAAGTACCTGTATGATTTAGACAACCTGCATAAGCTGGTATATCTGCTAAAAGAATATTTCTATTAATATTAGCGATTATTAAATCATACTGTTTGCCGTCTAGAAGTTTTACATCTCCTTCAAAAGCTTCAATAAATGACACTCCGTTTCGCTCTACATTTTCTACCGTGTTTTCATAACA
Source organism: Leeuwenhoekiella sp. MAR_2009_132 (assembly GCF_000687915.1). Taxonomy (NCBI): domain Bacteria; kingdom Pseudomonadati; phylum Bacteroidota; class Flavobacteriia; order Flavobacteriales; family Flavobacteriaceae; genus Leeuwenhoekiella; species Leeuwenhoekiella sp. MAR_2009_132. The sequence goes on along the minus strand of NZ_JHZY01000004.1, from coordinate 378,785 downwards.
CCACGGGTCTATATCTATTGCCTCAACCGGCTTAGCGTCTTTCATAGCAGCGAGTATTGCTAGAATACCAGTGCCACAACCCATATCTAAAGTTTTTTTGCCGGTTACATCTAGCTTTAAAAGATGTTTAATCATCAAATGTGTGGTCTCGTGATGACCTGTACCAAATGACATTTTAGGTTCAATAACAATATCATACTCGGTATCTGGTTTAGGATGAAAAGGTGCTCTAACCGAGCAAATACCATCAACTTCTATGGGCTCAAAGTTTTTTTCCCATTCCTCATTCCAATTAACAGGTTCGATATGATTAACAGTATAACTAATTTCAAACTCCTGATTTTTGAGAATATAAATATTCTCAAGTAAATCATTGCGATTTAATGAGGATACGATATAAGCTTTAACGCCATCTTCGGTCTCATCAAAACTTTCAAAATCAAGTTCGCCAAGTTGTGCAATGAGTATTTCTACCCCCGGGTTTACGGGATTTACTTTAAACTCATACTCAGAATATGCTTCAGCCATTAATATATATTAAAATGCATTTACAATTGCCATAAAATCTTCTGCTTTTAATGAAGCGCCACCTATTAAACCACCGTCAACATCTGGTTTTGAGAAAATTTCCTGTGCATTGTTAGGTTTTACACTTCCACCATAAAGAATGGTAACTTCATCAGCTATTTCCTGTGAGTACTCATCGGCAATGGTTTTGCGTATAAATGCGTGCATTTCCTGAGCTTGATCAGGGCTGGCAGTCTCACCGGTTCCTATTGCCCAAACAGGCTCATAAGCTAATATTATATTTTTCCATGCAGCTGCATCTAAGTGAAATAATGCATTACTAATTTGTTTATTTACCACTTCAAAATGCTCGCTAAAGTTTCGGTCTTTTAATTCTTCTCCAAAACAGTAAATTACCGTCATATCATTTTCTAATGCAGTATTTACTTTTTCTGCTAAAAGATCTTCTTTTTCATCAAAATACGCGCGACGCTCACTATGACCTAAAATAACTGTTTTAATACCAATACTTTTTAACATACCTGCACTTATCTCGCCGGTAAAAGCACCCGAAGCAGATTGATGCATATTTTGAGCAGCTACGCTTATATCTAAGCCTTTTACAGCCTCAAAAGCACTGTAAAGATTAGTATAGGGAGGTGCAATTATAACTTCTGCCTCAGAAGTTTTAGCGATTTTCTTTAAGTCTGAAATTAAATCTTGAGTTTCAGCAAGATCTGTATTCATTTTCCAGTTACCGGCTACGATGTTTTTTCTCATTGTATTTTGATTAGTAGTTGTTTGTATTAATAACTATTACGTTGTGATATTATTATTAAATTCAGTTTTATAAAGTTTTCCTGAAGATTTTCGGCACATTTGCTTTTATTAAACGGTCGCAAAGCGGAAAATAAATCGTGAAAAAGTGACTATGCTTAAAATAAGAATAAGCTATAAAATTAACGTTAGTAAGGCTATTCTACAACATTTGACCTACCTAATACGTACTTTAGGATCGAGAAGTCCATAAATGAGGTCAACCAGAATGTTTATGAGAATAAACATCGTTGCAATTACTAAAACAGATCCCATAATTATAGGTAAGTCTAGTGTATTTAAGGCATCAACGATTTCTTTTCCCAAACCATTCCACCCAAAAATATATTCTACAAAAACGGCTCCCGCTAGCATCGAAGCAAACCAACCCGAAACAGCTGTAACTACCGGGTTTAATGCATTTTTAAGGGCATGGCGCCATACAATTTGCCATTTGTTTAAGCCTTTTGCCTGTGCCGTACGTATATATTCCTGATTGTAAACCTCTAAAAGCGAATTACGCATTAATTGAATGACAACAGCTAATGGCCGAATGCCTAAAACAATAGCGGGCAATACTATATTTTTCCACTGTATAGTAATGGCTTCGCCAAAATCATCGATCTCATAAAGGCTTCCTGTCATATTAAGATTTGTATACTTGTGAAGTACATATCCAAAAAGCCACGCAAATAGAATGGCGCTAAAAAAACTGGGGACACTCATTCCCAGTGTACTTATTACCTGTATAAATTTGTCTAACCAGGTATCACGAGCATTGGCAGATACGATTCCTAAAAAAATACCCAATAGTATGGCAAGTGTAATTGCACTCACTGCAAGAACTATAGTATTTGGTAGCGTTTCTGAAATAACTTCAACAACGGTTTTTCCTGTTTTTTGAAACGACTCTCTTAAGTAAGGTTCTTTTAAAACTATGGCGTGAACACGTGTTGTTATGAGTGTGATATACGTGTATTTACCAGAGGATAAACTGGTATAATTTGCACCAGATTTATTGTGTATTGAGATAGGGGATAAGTCATTTAAATAGTACCCATACTGCGTTAATATGGGTTGATCAAAACCATATTTATGCTTAATAATCGCCAGTTGCTGAGGATCTTCGTTTTGATCAAGCATCATACGCGCAGGGTCTCCCGGAAGCACGGTAAATAACAAAAACACCACAGTAACTACTCCAAATAGAGTAAGCAGGGCATAACCGATTTTATTTAGAATGTAAGTAATCAGAGCGTTTTAATATCAGATAGTTTTAATGTCTTATAACTAGCGTTTTTGCCCATTAAATCTGTAGCATATTCTTCAATAGTACTTGTAAAACCTGCTGCAGCACGTCTTTCATTTACAGATTCAGGGTCTTTTATTGGCCAAATGAAAAATCCGTTTGCCGCTGTAATCTGAGCTTGAGTTCCGTACAGTTGTTCCTTGCGTTGCTGCATAAGATACTTGTCTTCTAAGGCAGCGACTTGAGTCATTGGGATTTCTCCCTGAGCCGCAGCTTTTTTAAATAGATCTAGATATTCTTCTATCTGAATAGGATTGTGCCGTATCACTTCAAGCGCGATAAGATTAGTAGGTTCGCCTACTAATGATTTTCCGGGATAGCCGTAATTATCTAAAATCGTTTTAATAATTTTTAAATTACTGGTGTCTATCATGCGCTGTTTTTTCCAAAGATCACCAGTGTAATCTTCTTTAGCGATACCTAAATCCTGCGCAAGTTTTTCACGTTTATCAGGATCTGATTCCTGTAATAAAGGGCGATACAATTGGTCATAGCGCGAGATGCTGTCTAATTTGTTTTTTAATACTAAATTGAGAGCAGATTTTGCAGTTGGCAAAACTTCAAGATCAATTTCTTTAGCATCGTTCCAGTGTTTTTTTTGAAGAATTGTACCATTATGTAACTTTAAAATACCGGGATTACTGCGTACAATTGTTTTTAAAACGGTAGCGTCTGTAAAGTAAAAATCAAAATTTATATTCTGTTTTTCTTTGAGATCATTAACCTCATTTTCGCCCGAAGATGTAAGACCAATTACGGTATATCCCTTTTTTAATGCGTCGTTTGTGAGTTCCTTAATAACCGGCCAGCCATTCCATTCTGTTTTATTAATATCGTACGCTATAATTACGATGAGATTGGGTGTGTTTAGAAAATCTTCAGTATAATTCTCACCTTCTTTTTCTATTGTAAAATCGTGTATAGGTGGTACATAACCTTGTGTAACAACTTCGGTTTCTACACCTAGAAACGTTCCTTCAGAAGAGGGGTATTCTCCTTGAGTGGTAATAATTTTTTGAGAACCATTAACGTCAAATTTCCAGTGGTAGTCAAAAACGGCTTTCTCTGCTCCCTCAGGAATTTCCATTCCTTCCTGAATATTTACACCTACTTTATACGCTCTAAAGTCAAAAACCGGAAGGTGCATTAAAACATAATATCCAAAACTTAAGCATCCTATAAATGTGGCAAAGATGACAATAGACCTACCGAAATTAGAAAAGAAAGGCTGAATGTGTTTTAGATTGAAAAACAAAAACAAAATAAGAATTAATAAAACTACATCTTTTGAAAACGACTGCCACGGGGTAAGCGGTAACGCATCTCCAAAACAACCACAGTCTGTCACTTTATTAAAATAGGCAGAATAGAAGGTAAGGAAGGTGAAAAACAAGATCATGAGCAATAGAAGCCACATCGTAGGCTTTTTATAATAGCCTATAATTAATGCAACTCCCAGAACCAGCTCAACGATAACTAACAAGATTGCAAGTCCCAGTGCAAACGGACTCAAAAACTCCATATTTAAGACATCTGGAGAGAAGTACTCCTGTAGCTTAAAAGAGAATCCTACAGGATCATTGAGTTTAATAAATCCTGAAATTATAAAGAGAATACCTACAAAAATGCGAATTACACCAACTAGTTTTTTCAAATTTTTATTGTTTTGCGGAACCTTCTTCCATTAATATTAAGGCAAATACTGCGTAGTTAAGCATGTCCTGGTAATTTGCATCTATCCCTTCAGAAACCAGGGTTTTGCCTTTGTTATCTTCTATTTGCTTTACCCGTAATAATTTTTGTAAAATAAGATCTGTTAATGAACTAATACGCATATCACGCCAGGCCTCACCATAATCGTGATTTTTATTTTCCATTAGATTTTTAGTGATAGCTACATGTTTATCATACAACTTTAACGCTTCATCAAGATCTAAATCGGGTTGATCTACCACTCCACGATCTAGTTGTATCAACGCCATTACCGAGTAATTTATGATTCCTATAAATTCTGAAGCTTCGTCTTCATCTACTTTATGTACAGCATTTTGCTGAAGCCCACGTATACGTTGTGCTTTAATAAAAATTTGATCTGTCAATGACGGAAGTCTCAATATGCGCCACGCACTTCCGTAGTCATTCATTTTTTTAGAAAATAAATTACGACAGGTGGTAATTACCGCGTCGTATTGTGTCGAAGTCTGCTTCATTAATATAGTTTAACTACCCGAGGGGCTTTGGTGCTTCAATTGTATCTGAATGTATATTTCTTGAAGTCTATAAATATCGATTCAAGAAAGAGGCTCATTCATTTTGCGTAAATTTCGCCTAAAATAAGCAATCTAAAAAAACATAGTACATTTTCATGAAAAGCATTAACTGTAAAGGAACACTTATAGATCTTTCAAAACCGAAAGTGATGGGAATTCTTAATGTTACCCCAGATTCTTTTTTTGATGGAGGTAATTACTCTAGTGATTCTAAACTATTGAATCAAACAGAAAAAATGCTAAAAGAAGGTGCTACTTTTATTGATGTAGGAGCATACAGTTCTAGGCCGGGAGCTACAGATATTTCTGTAGATGAAGAGCAAAAACGTCTGTTACCCGTTATAGAGTCTATTTTAAAACATTTTCCTGCAACCCTACTTTCTATAGATACCTTTAGGGCTGAAGTGGCGCGCAAAGCAATAGATACAGGTGCTGCAATAATAAATGATATTTCCGCAGGTATGCTTGATGAGCAAATGCTTACTACAGTTGCAGACTTACAAGTGCCTTACATTATGATGCATATGAAAGGTACTCCGCAAACAATGGCAGGTCTTGCGTATTATGATGATGTGCTCAAAGAAGTGCTTTTTTATCTAAGTGAACGAGTAGCCGCTGCTCGAGAATTAGGTGTAAATGACCTTATTTTAGACCCTGGATTTGGTTTTGGTAAAATCAGTACTCATAATTTTGAACTTTTAAATAATGCTGAAAAGTTTGAAATAACGGGTCTACCTTTTCTAATTGGGATTTCCAGAAAAGGAATGATTTATAAAACACTTGACATTTCTGCTGCGGAAGCTTTAAATGGTACAACGGTTCTTAACACTATCGCTTTGCAAAAGGGAGCTTCTATTCTGCGGGTGCATGATGTGAGAGAAGCCGTGCAGGCTATAAAATTACTAGAGGTACTTTCAAATTAAATTGGAATCTTTATTAAGTTCACTTATTTCTTGAGTTAGGATGGGTTTCTATATTCTCCATTTTATGGGTTGGTTATGTATCTTCGCTGCATTAAAAAAGGTTTATGAGTATTGTTTTTATTTTGGTGGGTCTCACGCTTCTGGTTATAGGAGGTGAGTTTTTAGTTAGAGCTTCTGTGGGTTTATCTTTTAAGCTTAAGCTGTCTAAAATGGTAATAGGCTTAACAGTAGTTTCGTTTGCCACCTCGTCTCCAGAATTATTAGTTAGTTTACAGGCAGCGTTAGACGGTTCGCCAGATATCGCTTTGGGCAATGTCATAGGGAGTAACATCGCAAACATTGCATTGGTTTTAGGGCTTACGGCTATTATTTCTACATTAGGAATAGATAATGATTTCTTTAAATTTAACTGGCCGGTTATGGTTTTGTTTTCTTTAGGACTCTATCTGGCACTTATGAATGACCGTACGATCTCAAAGCTAGAAGGATTTATTCTACTGGTATCTTTAGTTTTTTACCTCATTATTTTAATACGTAGGGCAAAAAAGTCACAAGCGACTCAAGAAGGGCAAAATGACGAAATTGATGCCGGTCTCTCTAAAACCTCCTATTTTAAAATTACAGTTTGGTTAGTTATTGGTGCTGTAGCTTTATATTTTGGATCAGAGTGGTTAGTACAGGGGGCTAAAGAATTAGCAGAATCTGTAGGGATAAGCGACTATGCAATTTCAGTAACTGTTATTGCAATAGGTACGAGTGTGCCAGAGCTTGCGGCTTCAATCATAGCAGCTTTAAAGAAGGAGAAGGCAATCTCGTTAGGAAACCTCATAGGGTCTAATATTTTTAATATCGCTTCAGTATTAGGATTAACGGCAGTGATAACTCCTATACCGGTAATTGATGATCGAATTCTAGATACTAATATGTTTTGGTTATTAGGTTTTGCCATTATTCTTTTGCCGCTGGGATATCTTCCCTTACGATTAGAATTAAACCGCTGGAAAGGGTTTATTCTATTTGCTGCCTATTGCGTGTTTATAGGTTTAGCTTTCAGTTAAAGATTCTTTTCAGTATACAGCATAAAAAAAGCCCGCTTATTGCGGGCTTTTATTTTATATATAGAAAACTTACTATAATTTAGCTTCAGCTCCTTTTACAGTTTTAACAATTCTACCGGCAATACGGTATGGGTCACCGTTAGAAGCAGGACGACGATCTTCTAACCATCCTTTCCAACCTCTTTCAACAGCAATAATAGGAATACGTATAGACGCTCCTCTATCTGATACACCATAAGAGAAATCGCTTATAGAAGCAGTCTCATGTTTCCCGGTTAAACGCTGATCGTTAAACTCGCCATAAACTTCTATATGCTCTTTAACTACAGGTCTAAATGCTTCACAAATCGTGTCATAAACATCCTTAGAACCAGCAGTTCTCAATGTTGTGTTTGAGAAGTTTGCGTGCATTCCAGAACCATTCCAGTCACCTTTAATAGGTTTTGGGTGGAATTCTATATAATACCCGTAATCTTCAGTTAGACGTTGTAATAAGTAACGCGCTACCCAAATTTCATCTCCTGCCTTTTTAGCACCTTTAGCAAAAAGTTGGAATTCCCATTGGCCACTTGCAACCTCCTGGTTGATACCTTCAAAGTTAAGACCTGCATCGATACATAAATCTGCGTGCTCTTCTACGAAAGCTCTACCGTGTGTGTTTTTACCACCTACTGAACAGTAATACATACCTTGAGGACCAGGATAACCACCTACAGGGAAACCTAAAGGAAGTTGTGTGTTTTTATCCATTATAAAATATTCCTGCTCAAAACCGAACCAGAAATCATTATCGTCATCGTCAATTTGTGCTCTATAGTTAGACTCGTGTGGAGTACCGTCTGCATTTAGAACTTCAGTCATTACTAAATAACCGTCTCTGCGTGCAGGATCAGGATATATAGCTACGGGCTTTAGCAAGCAATCAGAAGATCCACCTTCAGCTTGCTTAGTTGAAGAACCGTCAAAAGACCATACTGAACAATCTTCTAGTTTTCCACTAAAATCATCTTCAACTTTGGTTTTACTTCTTAGATTGGCAGTTGGCGAATAACCATCTAACCAGATATACTCTAATTTTGATTTGCCCATAATAAAATTAATTTTAAATTTTTTGAATTAAACTAATAACAAATATAACAAATCTTTAATATCTAGCATTTCAATTTTAGGGGGTGTGTAGTTAAAATTGATTGAATAAATTTAATTTACCCCCTAGGATGTAGGGGTGTATTGCGGAATTATATATTTTTACCCTCTAGAATTTTTAAATTCATAAAAATCTATCAAAAAATGAATACTTTACGATTTTTTGCTCTTAAAGAAAGTCTTTCGAGAAAACCTGTTTTTATTGAAGAAAGTGAAAGAAGATCAGCGCTTTATGGTAAACATGTCTTTGGTAAGCATGCAATGCGCCAGGTTCTTTCTGTAGATGCCTATGATGCGGTGCAGGATGCTGTAAATACAGGTACAAAAATTGATAGATTAATGGCAGATAGTATAGCCGCAGGGATGAAGCAATGGGCTATAAGTCTTGGAGCAACACATTATACACACTGGTTTCAACCATTAACAGGAGCTACTGCAGAAAAGCACGATGCTTTTTTTGAATGTTTGCCAGACGGAAGTGCTATAGAAAAATTTGAAGGAGCAAAATTAGTTCAGCAAGAACCAGATGCTTCTTCGTTTCCACATGGGGGAATTCGTAATACCTTTGAAGCTCGAGGGTATACAGCCTGGGATCCTACTTCCGCAGCCTTTATTTTAGATACTACCTTATGTATTCCTACAGTGTTTGTTTCTTATACAGGAGAGGCCCTAGATAATAAAACTCCTTTACTAAGAGCACTTAATGCAATTGATACATCAGCGACCGAAGTTGCTAAATATTTTAATAAAGGCGTTACCAAAGTGACTGCAACTCTAGGTTGGGAGCAGGAGTATTTTCTTATAGATTCTGCTTTGGCTGCTTCACGCCCAGATATTATGCAAACCGGTCGCGCATTATTAGGTCACGCTCCCGCAAAAGGACAGCAATTAGATGATCATTATTTTGGGTCTATACCGTCAAGAGCATTAAATTTTATGAAAGATCTGGAGCAACAATGTATGCTGCTGGGTATTCCTGTTAAAACTAGGCATAATGAAGTTGCTCCAAACCAGTTTGAGCTTGCTCCGATTTTTGAAGAAGCCAATCTCGCTGTAGATCACAATTCGTTAATTATGGATTTGATGGCGCGTGTTGCAGAGCGTCATAAATTAAAAGTTCTTTTTCACGAGAAGCCCTTTGAAGGCATTAACGGAAGTGGAAAACACAATAACTGGTCACTGGCTACAGATACAGGTGTTAACCTGTTAAGTCCGGGAAGCACCCCTATGAAGAATTTACAGTTCTTGACGTTCTTTATTAACACAATAAAGGCGGTTCAGGATTATGAGGAATTGCTAAGAGCTTCAGTAGCATCGGCATCTAATGATCACAGGCTGGGAGCTAATGAAGCGCCGCCCGCAATAATGTCTGTCTTTATAGGAAAACAATTAACTAAGGTTCTTGACGAACTTGAAAAAGTATCTGACGGAAAATTGTCACCTCAGGAAAAGACAGATTTAAAACTGAATGTAGTAGGTAAAATTCCTGAAATTTTACTGGATAATACAGATCGTAACCGTACCTCGCCTTTTGCGTTTACAGGAAATAAATTTGAGTTTAGAGCTGTAGGATCTACCGCAAATTGCGCTAAGCCAATGGTCGTTTTAAATACCATCGTTGCTAAACAATTAAAAGATTTTAAGATTGAAGTAGACTCCCTTGTAGATAAGAAAGGAATGAAAAAAGACGATGCCATTTTTAATATTCTTAGAGAATATATAAAGGCATCTAAGAAAATTCGTTTTGAAGGAGATGGTTACAGTCCAGAGTGGGAGTCTGAAGCTAAAAAGCGAAAATTAAGTAATAACCGAACCACGCCTGAGGCTCTAGATATTCAGCTTTCAAAAATCACCACATCATTGTTTGAGGAGATGGAGGTTATGAATGCGGTTGAACTGAAAGCACGTCATGAGATAGAACTCGAAGAGTATGTGAAACGTGTACAAATAGAAAGTAGAGTTTTAGGTGATATGGCAAGAAATCATATAATTCCTACAGCAATTAGATATCAGAATTTACTCATCGAGAATGTTAAAGGTTTAAAAGAAATTTTTGAAGCAGACTATAAAATTATAGCGAAAGAGCAGATTAAAATTATTGAGCAAATCTCTACGTATATCAAACAAATTAATGAGGGTATTACAGCAATGATAGAAATACGTAAAAAAGCTAATCAATTAGGAATGAAAGACCGGGCTTCTATGTACAAAGACTCTGTAATTCCTTTTTTTAAAGAAATACGTTATGCCTCAGATAAATTAGAATTATTAGTCGAAGACAAATTATGGCCTCTTGCTAAAAACAGAGAATTATTGAATCTTCGTTAAAATCTCAGTCTTGTTTTTAACACATTTACGTAAATAAATTGTTACCTAAATAATTCTTTCCTACTTATCGTGTAGGTTAAAGACTACACTTTTTTTTCTGTATGATAAAAGGGTGTTTTTCCCTTTTCAGCCGTCAACCTACTATCTACAAGGCTTTTATAGCTACAACGATTTCGCTAGATGTAACTTTCATCGAAAAGTTATAGAAATCATAAAATCAGCACTTTAGTTTTTCCTAATTTAGCCTTGCGTTGAAACCGAAAACGGATAATGCTGATTGAAATTCTTCGCAACCCTCTATCTCCTAAATTTTTTGTTTTGGTTGTTTAGATCACCCCTTGATCATAGCCAGAAACTGTTGTTAAGTATATTATTAACCATTCTATATATTATTAATTTAAAAACTTTCTATTATGAAAAAAGTTGTACTAAGCGTCGGAGCGCTAATGTTGGGAGTTGTCGCTTTTGCGCAGAATAATACTGGTACCAGTATTCAGGAAGGCTCAAACCAAATGATTAAGGTGCGTCAGGTAGGTGAGATCAACAATACTGATGTGAATCAGGATGGAGATGGAAATTACACGTCTGTTCTTCAAACAGGTCTTAACGGCCCATCGGTATCAGATCCAGGAGGTCTAGGGAATGATGCACAGGTTATGCAAGATGGTGTAACTAACAAATCTTACACCACACAAGATGGTGATGAAAATAACGCATCTACAGATCAATTAGGTACCGATAACTATTCTGAAATTCAACAGGGTGTAGGATATGCGGTAGGAAATGTTGCAGATGTTATACAAGATGGTGAGCGTAATGCAGCTATTACCCGTCAATTTTTTGACGATAACAAAGCTTTAACTACTCAAATAGGAAATGATAACTATGCTGATATAAATCAAAATGCAGCTCCTAACGATGCTAGTGCGCCGGGAACAGGTGATCGTAATGATGCATTTATTTTTCAGGATGGAGACATGAACCAGTCGTTCATACGTCAAAATACTGTTGACAATGTTCTGGGGGGTAATGTTGCAGTTGCTCAGGTTGAAGGAAATAACAACTATTCAGATCAATTTCAAGAAGGTCAAGAAAATGAGGCTTTTGTAAATCAAGGAAATGAAGCTGTATTAGATGCATTAACAGTACCATCATCATGGGTTTCTTTAGCTAGTGGTAATGTAACATCACCTATTTTAGAGTCTAATGGTGCAGGATCTACAAATGCTAAAGCTTTCCAGATTCAGGACGGTACTGGAAACAGAGCTGAAGCTCATCAGTTTGGTAGTGGGACGGCCGGAGGAGATATTAGTATTCAAAGTCAAGTAGGTTCTGAAAACATTTCAAGAGTTTTTCAGAATAATGACGGAAATGTTAATGGTGATGGTAACTATGCAGATGTTGAGCAAAGCGGTTCTGATAATACAAATTTCACAATGCAATGGGGAAGAAATAATGATGCATTTCACAAGCAAGAAGGGACTGCAAATATTTCAGAATCTTTCCAAAGATGGAATGGAAACTATCTTGATGTATACCAAAATGGTACTGCAAACCAGGCAGATGTTACGCAATTTGGTATAGATGGGTCAGTAGTTATTTCTCAATATGGAACAGGAAACCTTTTCGCTGCAGAGCAAAACGGATTTAATCCAGGAGGAGGGAGTAATAATCAGGTTAATGTTTTACAACAAAACGCTGGTATGACAAATGTACAGGACCCTACTGTTCTTACAAGAGATATTCCTTCTATGCGTACTCAACAAACACTAAGATCTGATATGGATCTCAATAACTAATTAAATAATAATAGATAAACATCGGTTCTTTTTAAACCGATGTTTTCTTTTAAAAGAAAATTAACCATTCTATATATTAATAATTAAAACATTCTATTATGAAAAAAGTAATTTTAAGTGCCAGCGCACTCCTTATGGGTGTAGCCGCATTCGCACAAAGCAATACTGGTACCAGTATTCAGGAAGGCTCTAACCAGATGATTAAAGTGCGTCAGGTAGGGGAAATCAATAACACAGATGTTAATCAGGCGGGCGATGGTAACTACGCGTCTGTTCTTCAAACAGGGCTTAATGGTCCTACTGTTTCTGATCCGGGAGGAATGGACAATGAAGCTCAGGTAATGCAGGATGGAACAACGAACAAATCGTATACTACGCAAGACGGTGATGAAAATGAAGCTACCACAAATCAAACTGGTATCGATAATTATTCAGAAATTCAACAAGGTGTAGGATACGCTGTAGGTAATGTCGCTGAAGTTATTCAGGATGGGGAAGGCAACGAGGCATTTACACGTCAATTTATTGATGATAATAATGCTTTGACTACTCAGATGGGTAATTTGAATTACGCTGATATTCGCCAGAATGCAGCTCCTAATAATGCCAGTGCACCGGGAACAGATGATCGTAATGATGCTACTATTTTCCAAGATGGAGACATGAACCAATCATTCATTCGTCAAAATACTGTTGACAATGTTTTAGGTGGTAATGTAGCTCTTGCGCAAGTAGAGGGAAATAGTAATTATTCTGATCAGGTTCAGGAAGGTCAAGAGAATAATGCTACTGTAAATCAAGGGAACGACGCTGTTTTGAACGCAGGTTACTATGATCCTAATTCTTTTGGATGGGGTACTGCAAGTGGAACATTTATATTTCCAGTTTTTGGATCTAACGGTTCAGGATCTGAAAATGCTAAGGCTTTTCAAGTGCAAGATGGAACTAACAACTTAGCTCAATCTCATCAATTTGGTAGTGGTAATTCAGGTGGTGATATCTCAGTTCAAAATCAAGTGGGATCTAACAATGAGTCTCTTGTTTATCAAAACAACTTAGGTAGCGCTAATGGAGATGGTAACTATGCAGATCTTGATCAGGATGGAGATGGCAACTTAGCATCTGCAATTCAGTGGGGTAGCGATAATGATGCGTATCATAAACAAGAAGGAAATTCTAATAACTCTCAATCTTTTCAAAGATGGAATAGTAATTATGTAGATCATTTCCAAGATGGTGCTAATAACTTTGCGGTTTCAACTCAATTTGGTATAGGTGGTTCATCTGTAATCTCTCAATATGGTTCAGGTCATAACTTCTTTGCAGATCAAAATGTATCGAATCCAGGAGGCGGTAGTAATAATCAAGTAAATGTTTTACAACAGGATTCAGGTATGACTAATGCACAGGATGCTACAGTATTAACTAGAAATACTCCTGCAATGAGAACTCCACAAACTCCAAGAACTGATATGGATCTTAATAACTAGTAAGAGTTTTTAATTAATTATAAATTATAAAACCTAAGGGGATTGATAGAATATTAATCCTCTTAGATTTTATTTTAAATCAGAAGCTTATGTATTACAAGTATATTTTATTAAATAGTTTGCTAATGCTTTCATTTCAAGCTATTAGCGCTCAAAATTATATAAGTAATCCCAATGTAGAGGAGAAAATTTTAGAAGGAAGCATGCTCAATCAAGAAGCTTTAAACCTTGTAGGTTTATTTAATGATACAAATTCTAGAAATACTGAACTTAACAATAATGAGATTTATATTAAACAAATAGGCAGTTATAATCTGACCAATATTAATATCACTAGCAAGGCAAGTGATATTAGTGTTACTCAGAATGGTAATGCCAATGATGTGAATTTAGAATATAATGTTAATACGGCAATTTCAGAAATACAACAATTAGGTAACCGTAATAGTATTACAGATTTTGTGTTGGATCCATCCGCAGATATTTCTCTTGATCTTATACAAAATGGTAATGATCTAAGCTTTGAAAGACAGGGAGTCAATGATTTGACTAAGTCACTTAAATTTAGACAAAATGGATTTTCCCAATCCCTTATAGTAAGAAGTATAGATTAAATGCAAATTTTATCTAACATAATAGTATATAAAAAATCAATTTTATTTTTGATTTTTTGTGTTTTAACCAATCCGGTAATAGGACAATTTTTAAATAAAGAAATTGAAGCAAAAATTATCGTAGATCAAAACAGTGAATTTTTTACAATAAGAGCAATTGCAGAAAACAAAACTTTTGCAGATCGAAGTTTACAATATGAGTTTTCAGCATTTAAAAGCGATTCTTTAAAAAAGATTTCTAAAAATACACAGGAGGGACGCTTTGTGATAGGAGCTAATGAAAAAAAAGAATTAGCAGAATCAATTTTAAACTCTTCAGAACGTAACAGGGTAATTATCCTATTAGTTATTTATGATGAAAATAAAAAACCACTTGGACAAGACCGGGTAGTTTTTAATGATATTGAAGAAAACGAAGAGTTGACAATTTCTAGACCTGTTCCGGAATCTAGTAAAATTGAAATTTCTAAAGAGACATCTTTGAGTCAAGATGGTTTTGAAATAGAAGGCTTAATTATTGAAAATAGCATAACCAAAGTGGGGCGTGATTTTTATCAATTATTTTATTCAAAATATTTCTTGTCAGGATTAAAATCAAATAAAAATATTATCATCACTGAAAGTCCAGGTAGAAGCAGAAATACAAGGATTTCAATAAAAGTAGATAATCAATTAGTATGGCAATTTTTTTCAAATCCATCTAGAGATTATTTAGAACGACAAGCAAATGCAACACTTAATAGTGTTCTGCAGCAGCTTCAAAATCTTGAACGTATTAAAGACGAGTTTATTAGATATTAGTATGAAGAAAATTATTTACATTATATTCTTGGCTTTTAGCTTTAGCTGTTACTCACAGCAATTTTCTTATAAGCCCCTTAATCCCGCTTTTGGAGGGGACACCTTTAATTATAACTGGCTATTAAGTTCAGCAACATCCCAAAATGCTTTAACTGCAAAACAAAGTGCTAATGAAACTCAATCAGATCTAGAGCGCTTTGGCGACAATTTAAATAGGCAGATTCTAAGTCAAATATCACGATCTCTGTTAAACACGCAAATTGCAGGTATCGGCGACTTTCAAGAACCCGGAACTTTCACTTTTGGCAATCTTAACGTAGAAGTCTTTGAAGGAGAAGAAGGTTTAACCATTAATATTTTAGATACATCAACAGGAGAACAAACTCAGGTCATAGTCCCCAATAATTAATTACAACAATATGAGACATTTTATACGCTTTGCTATTTTGCTAGCCGTATTTAGCCTGCATTCTTGCGGAGCCTTTTTTAATCAACCCTTAGATCAAACACCTTCTCATTCTGGAGAATTTTCAAAATCAACTAGATCCCTTCTTGATTTACCTGCAGCCCAGGATCCTGTTGAGGTAGCAGTGTATAACTTTAGAGATCAAACGGGGCAGTATAAAGCTGTAGAAAATGGTAGCACATTTAGTACTGCCGTTACACAAGGAGGGACTACCATTTTGCTTAAAGCTTTAGAAGATTCTGGATGGTTTATTCCTATTGAAAGAGAAAATTTAAGCAATCTTTCAACTGAAAGAAATATTATAAGAAATACAAAACAGGAATATATAAAAAATTTAAATCCTAATGAACCTCCATTGCCCCCTCTAAAATATGCTGGAGTAATTCTTGAAGGAGGTATTGTTTCTTATGATACAAATATAATAACAGGAGGTATTGGTGCACGATATTTTGGGTTAGGAGGATCTGCTAAATACCGGCAGGATCGTATAACAGTTTATTTAAGAATGGTTTCTACAAGTAACGGAGAGATTTTAAAAACGGTATATGTATCTAAAACAATTCTATCTCAGGCTCTTGATGCTAATTTTTTCAGATTTGTTAAATTTCAACGCTTATTAGAAGCAGAAATGGGGATTACTCAGAATGAGCCTGTTCAAATTGCAGTTCAAGATGCTATTGAGAAGGCTGTGCGCGCATTAATTATAGAAGGTGTAGAAAGTGGTTATTGGTCTGCAAAAGGTGGGAAAGCTGTAAATGAAGAGTTGGTTCTAAACTATAATGAAGAAAAAGAACTAGAACAATCTGCACGATTATACGAGCGAACATTTTATGAGCCAAAATTTAATGACGCCTTAGACGTAACATTTGCAGCTACACTATTTGATGGGGATTATACCGAAAAACGGATAGGGCCTATGGCAAAGCTGGGTTACAGCCATTATTTTAATAAAATTATAGGTTTCAATTTGAATGCAGGAGTATTTCAGTTTAAAAGCGGAAGTACTTACGAAGATGTTTATGGAAGTATCGATCTCAACGCTCAATTTAGATTACTTCCTAATGATAAGCTTTCTCCATATTTATTTGCTGGTGGAGGTATTATCTTAGGATTTAGCGATTCTAAACAGGCCTTAAATTCTAAAAAGACAAGTGGCAAAATTCAATATGGAGCAGGAATCGAATACTCGATTATGCCTAAATTAGGAATTAAGATTTTTGCAGAAAACAATATCACTTTTACAGATGAAATAGAAGGTGTAGTGAATGGTAAGAGAGATGATTTTTATTGGAATTTTGGTTTAGGTCTTAATTATTACTTCAATCTTAAATCTAAGAAACAAAATTAGTACAACAATAAAGTATTAAACAGCTTTTATTTATGAGAAATATTATATATATATACATTCTTTTTATAGGCATTTTTTCTATAGGATGCAGTGAAGATACAATTAGTGAAATAGGAACTGGTAAATTAGCAGGTACAGTTGTAGAACAAAGTTCAAATATCCCTCTTGCAAATGTCAAAATCTCTACAAACCCGGCGTCAAGTACTACATTTTCTGATGATGAGGGCAATTTTCAGTTAGATGAAATCTCTTCAGGTTCATATTCTGTTCAAGCTGAACTAGAAGGTTATGCCACAGCTTTTGAAGCAGCTGCGGTAACAGTAGGAGGGATAAGCAATGTTGTTTTTGAATTAAAAACAGCTTCAGATAATAACAAGTCTCCTTTGACGCCAAATTTACTGTATCCAGAAGATGGTGATATAATATTTACATCTGATATAGAGTTTGTATGGTCTTCTGCATCTAGTGATAATGATGATATATCCTATATCTTACAGTTAAGAAATGGCAGAACTAATAGTTCTGAAATATATACAATTGTAAATGATACTACATTTAGTGTGTCTAACTTAGAATTAGGAACTAGTTATTTTTGGCAGATAGCAGCAGATGATTCAATAAACGATAAAGTTCAAAGCTCTATAAGCCAGTTTCAAACAGATTTAAATGAAGATTTTAACTTCTTATTTACACGCCTTCAAGATGGTAACTCTGTCATATATGCTGGATCTTCTAAGGACTTTGGAGTCGAATTTCAGGTTACATCTAGTTCTACTAATAGTTATAGGCCCAGAAAAAATTTAGACGTCAATAAAATGGCCTTTTTAAGAACTTCTGGAGGGGTTACTAATATATTCACTGCTAACTTAGATGGTACAGATTTAAAACAAATTACCTCATCCATACCTGTAAATGGCTTCAGATTAGACGAAATAGATTTCGCGTGGGCAGTAAATGGTTCTAAAATTTACTATCCTAGTTTTGATAAACTTTATAGCGTTGATGCTACAGGAGGAGGAACAAGACTTATTTATCAAACCACAGATGGTAGTTTTATAACCGAGGTGAGTACTACAGATTTTAACAATAATGTGATAGCACTCAAAACAAATAATTCTAGTGGATATGGGGTTAAAATTTTTACCTTAAACCTAAATACAAAAACTATAGAGCGTACAATTCTTGAAAATGTTAATGGCGCAGCAGGAGGATTAGGTTTAAATGCTAATGCTTCGCAATTAATTTATTCTAGAGATATTAGTGGATCTGAAAACGACCAATATCGTATTTTTCAAAGTAGATTATTTTTATATGATTTTAACACGGGTCTATCAACTCAATTAGAGACAGATGTAGCTTTAGGAGAGAATGAACTTGACCCTATATTCTCTCCATCTGAAGGTTCTATTGCTTTTACACGAGTAAAAAATAATATAGGAGCGACTCCTTCTATTTATAATTATATTTTTAATGATAATTCTGGAGACGATGATCAACTCTTATTTTTAAACGCAGCAATGCCAGATTGGGAAGAATAATTTAATTAACTAATCAACCTTAAGAACGTCCTGAAATTTCAGGACGTTTTTATTTCTTACTTTTGCCAAATAATTAACAAGGATGAGTCAGGAGATTTCTAAAAGGTACGCGGGTCGTGGTGTTTCGGCTGGTAAAGAAGATGTGCATAACGCAATTAAAAATGTAGATAAAGGGTTGTTTCCACAAGCCTTTTGTAAAATTGTTCCAGATTATCTTACGGGTAGCGATGAGCATTGTCTTATTATGCATGCAGATGGCGCAGGTACAAAATCTTCATTAGCCTACATGTACTGGAAAGAGACCGGTGATATTTCTGTGTGGAAGGGAATAGCCCAAGATGCATTAATTATGAATGTTGATGACCTGCTTTGCGTGGGAGCAACAGATAATATTTTGCTTTCCTCTACTATAGGTAGAAATAAAAATCTAATTACGGGTGAGGTTATTTCTGCAATTATTAACGGTACTGAAGAGCTTATTGAAGACTTAAGCAATCACGGCGTTACCATTAAAAGTACTGGTGGTGAGACGGCAGATGTAGGTGATCTTGTACGTACAATTATTGTAGACTCTACGGTTACTGCGAGAATGAAGCGAGAAGATGTTGTAGATAATGCACATATTAAACCTGGTGATGTAATTGTTGGATTGGCAAGTTTTGGCCAGGCTACTTATGAAAAAGAATATAATGGAGGAATGGGAAGTAATGGTCTTACTTCGGCACGTCACGATGTTTTTGGTAGTTATTTAGCCGAAAAATATCCTGAAAGTTTTGATCACGCTGTACCCTCAGATTTAGTGTATAGTGGTTCTAAAAAACTAACGGATGCGATAGATAATTCATCGCTAAATGCAGGGAAATTAGTTTTATCACCTACGCGTACCTATGCACCTGTCATTAAAAAAATTCTTCAGGAAGTTGATCGCAATTTATTACACGGCATGGTACATTGTAGTGGAGGAGCACAGACCAAAGTTTTGCACTTCGTTAATAATGTACATATTGTAAAAGATAACCTTTTTGAACTTCCGCCATTATTTAAACTTATACAGGAAGAAAGTGGCACGAGCTGGAGAGAAATGTATCAGGTTTTTAATATGGGACATCGTATGGAACTTTACGTAGATCCTGCTTTGGCTGAAGAAATCATTGCTATTTCCAAATCTTTTAATATAGAAGCTCAGGTTATAGGAAGGGTTGAAGCTTCAGAATCTAAAAAATTAACAATTAAAAGTACGTTTGGCACGTTTACCTATTAGTAGTAATTAAATAATTTTCGGTTTGTATAAGATTTTTTTCTCCTTAGCGCTATTGTCTGGCTTACTTTTTAATCAAGCACTAACGGCACAGCACGTGGCTTTTCCACTACCTATTAAGAAAAACCTTATTAAAAAACTTACAGACCAAATCATTATTCAAGAACCCACAAACTGGACTGAAATAAACAGAGTAGGTCTAGATTTGAGTGAAGTTGCTTTTGTAAACTGGAATTCAGGAGGTAGTAACTCTATTTCAGGATTAGCAGAGCTTGTTATAGAAAGAAATTATAATGATGAGCGCACTAAATGGAGAAATAAACTTTCAGGTAGATTTGGTATAAATAGTCAGGAAGGAAGAGAGATTAGAAAAACCGATGACATGATTGAGATCACGTCTGATTATGGGTATCGCAGGGATACTATTTCTAACTGGTATTATTCTGCAAAATTTAGATTTGCTTCACAATTTACAAATGGTTATAAATACCCAGATACTAGTGTGCCTATTTCTCAATTTATGGCACCCGGCTATATATTTTTAGGAGTAGGAAGTGAATATGGTAAGCGTATAGATAACCTATCTATATACGCTTCTCCCTTAACTTATAAATCAACATTTGTTTTAGATCAAGATTTGGCAAATAATGGCTCATTTGGTGTAACACCAGCCGTACGTGATGCTGATGGAAACATCATTAAAGAAGGTGAGAATGTAAATAGCGAACTAGGAATTCTCTTACAAAGTGTGTTGAAGGCAAAGCTAATGGAGAATATAAATTTTACAAATTCTATAAATCTCTATACAGATTATTTAAATAGCTTTGGAAACGTAGATGTTGACTGGGAATTAAATTTGAATTTTAAGGTGAATAGTTTTGTACTTGCCAGATTAGGTTCGCATTTAAAATATGATAACGATATTAAGATTACCGAAACAAATGTTGACGGTGAGGAGATTACGATGGGAGCCAGAACACAATGGAAACAGCAACTAGGTATCGGGGTTATTGTTGACTTTTAAAAAAAAACTCATTTTCTGAAAACCCTCCATTCTGTTTTATCGTATGTTTATTACTCTCAACTTTTTCTATGATTAAAACATTATGAGTTTTCTAAAGTCCATAAATTCTAAGGATAGAATTTACTTTATACTTTTCGTCGTATTAGCCATATTGGTTAATTTGACCGTTATTGCGTATATGGACTTAGAAACCAGTCGATTAATTCGATTGATTACTGTTTTTCTCTTTTTTATATACTACACTTTAAAACGAGGACATTTTAACGTTTGGATGCTTTCTGTTCTAGCATTTTTCTTTGTAAAAGATGTGTTTTTTCAGTTTTATGAGGAGGCCTGGGGGTATAAACTTTATTTAATTTTTGGAACATTAGGCTATTTGACCATTGTTTTAGAGCGTTTACCCAAACTTTCTGAAATTAAATTTAAGCCGGGAATTGTTCTTATAACAGCCATTTTAGTGGCAGCTAATACTTATACGCTTTACATTATTATGAATATGGTAAGTTATACCTTTCATGATGGTGTAGAACCTGTACTTTTATATTTATATGGAGCATCAATGATGCTACTAGGTGTAGAGGCAATCGCCTATAACAATAAGTATAACAGCACACGTTCGTTAATTTATACCTTCTTTGCATTTGGTTTTGTTTTTTCTGACATTGCCGCACTTTTTGCATACTATTTTGGATTCGATATTTTTTATTACTTCGATAGATTCTTATTTTTATCTGCTCTGGGTATGTATGTTCACTACAGCCTCAACTATGAGAGTATTAGAGAAGAGTACTTTCAGTATGAGATGATAGATAAAAATTTATAGGTCACCCGGCTTCTCATTTCTATTAACTTTTTCTTTTTTATAGTAAGCATCAGATTTATTTTTCCTGAAAAGTTTTAATATTGATTCAACTAATTAATTTTAAATGATGAAAAATCTTCTGGGCATAGGTTCACGCATAAAACACGATCAATTGGGTCTGGGTGTTGTGACAAACATTACTTCAAAATTGTACTGGGTAACATTTATTGAAAACGGGTTAGAAACGATAGATATTGATTCTGATTTTGAGGTTATTGAAGCGGTTGAAGATGATGTTGACAGTGTTAGCTTCTATGAAGTCGAAAAGACGCTAAGAAATCTTCTGAAGCAGTATTCAGATATATCAGAGGTTGTTCCTATAGCAGATAAATGGAGAGGAGGCTCGATTACTTTAAATCCCGCTGATCCTAATCTGGCCAATAAAGAAATCCCTATAGATAGTTTTTTTCATAAGATTGTTATGGTACGGGATCGCATACGTGTTATGGAGCAAAAAATTAATGCTAGTAAAAACCTGGATGATCAGGAGAAAATAGATTTACAGCAATATATTACGCGTATTTATGGTAGTCTAACCACTTTTAATGTTTTATTTAAAAACAGTACGCAAAATTTTAAAGGAGAAGGTAAATCTAAGTAGCGATAAAAGCTCAGATTAAATAAATTCAGTAAATGGTCTAAGAGAAATTAATGAATCTCTTAGACCGTTTTCTAAAAACAATTGGTTTTACCTATTGTTTTTCAGTTTAAACACTTCTTTTAAAGTCCCTTCAACGGGAGAGTTATCAGCATTTGTTTCCATAATATCTGCCATATTGGCCCACCATTTTTTAACTATGGGGTCATTCGGTAAACGTGCAGTGCTGTGATTTGATTCTAAATTTTGAAAACCAAAAAGTGTCCCTGTATGCTCATCGAGATAGATAAAATATTCCTTAATTCCAGAATTATTAAGAAGTGATTCTAGTTCTGGCCAAATATGATCGTGACGGCGTTTATATTCTTCTTCAAAACCCGGTATTAATTTCATCGTAAATGCGTGAGTCATAAGTTTAAGAGGCTTATTGTTTTTTTTAAAATTTATAATTTCTAGTCGTATAGTTTACCTTCGGAAACTGCACTATCTATATAAAGGCGCTAATTTCTTAATTCTACATTAACTTTTGGAGTATCCTTGCTAAATTCAGCTTTAAGTACATCCTGAAGGTATCTTAGTTTTATAGGATTAGTTAAGCTTAGATTCTTAGTTTCAGAAGGATCAATTTCTATATTGTAAAGGGCATAATCAGGTGCACGTTCTAAGTGTCTGGTGCGTATTAGCTTAAAAGGTTTGATAATTAAGCTTTCTTGAAGATGACCGCGTAAGTAAATAGGTTTTGAGCGTTCTAAAGTAGTTTGTTTTAAAAGGTGCTGAGCAGGCTCCCCTTCTACAGTAACCGGTATTTTAGTTGTTAATGCCCATTTTAAAAAGGTAGGCATCCAGTCTGTAACATTTATATAATTAGAACTTTCACCTTGTTCGATGTGATTTTTCCAGGATATAATAGCCGGAACCCGTATAGCTCCCTCATAATTTGAAGTTTTAAAATCTCGAAGCGGTAAATTGCTTCCCAGCGTTAAATTAGGTCCGAATTTACCTGCATAGAGTTCGTTTGAAGGAATCCAGTTTTGCTGTGCTCCATTGTCGCTTATAAACAAAACAACAGTATTTTCTATTAGGTTGTGATCATTTAGAGCATTTAGAACCCTGCCAATACCAGAATCCATATGGCTCATTGCAGCTGCGTATGCTCTGCGGCTGCTATCTTTTATCACAGTATATTTTTCTAACCATTGTTGAGGCTCTTGCAGGGGTATATGAGGAGCGCTGTATGCTAATTGTAGATAAAAGGGGGTTGTAGTGTTTTGCTCATAAATATAATTGACTGCGGCATTTGTCAAAAGATCTGTTACGTGACCATCTTCAGTAATAAATTTTCCATTTTTATACCAGGTACTATCGCCATTTTTGTAGGTGTGTGCGTATTGATCTAGTTGACCGTGCAGAAAGCCGTAAGAAGTATCAAAACCATAAGCTTCGGGCCCATTTTCGGGTTTCAAGCCCAGATGCCATTTACCCATTAAAGCGGTTTTATAGTTTAACGCTTTTAAAGACTGCGGAAGAGTTTTAAGAGAGTCTGGCAAACTCAATTCACTGCGCCCGCTAATGGGAGCAACAATGCCCATTCTACTGGCAGGTCTGCCAGTTAAAAAACTAGCACGAGCAGGTGAGCAGGTGGGATAGGTGTAAAACCTATTAAGTTGAAGACCAGATTCTGCAAGGCTGTCTAATGTAGGTGTCTTAATTTCAGAACCATTAAAACTAAAATCATTCCAGCCGGCGTCGTCTGCGATAATTACCAGAAAATTAGGTTTTACAACTTTTTGAAAATCTTCCGTAACGTCTGTTTTAGTTTTATTTTGACAAGCGCTGAGTACTAGAAACAGCAATGCTGCAGTAAAAAGCTGCAGCATTGTTAGTTTATTAATAATTTTGATTAAGTATTTAGATTTCAAAGTAATACGCATTTAATTTTTAAGGTCGATTAATCTTTTAATCTCATTTAAGTAAACTTGTTTAGCCTCATCTGTAAGTTGAAAGTAAAACGAACCACCAGAATCTGCTCCAAACCCAAAATAAGTACGAGGGCCTGCAGGAGACTCACCGGCACCTTCATAAAATTCTACATTGGGCTCAAAACGTACATAAAGCATGGCACCACCTTCATCATTATTTGCTTCGCCGGGAGCACTTGTAACCATTACTTTTCCGTTTGTTTGGGTAGCAGTGTAAAGAAGGTTTATAGGGGTGCTTAGCCAGGATAATAAATCATTATTTTCTAGCGTAACGTTTTGAAAAACGGCATCTGTGGGGTCTTCAATCTTAGCCTTCATCACTACCGAAGAAGTTGTGAACGGTACAGGATCACTTGCCTGATTAAACCAATTAATACGACTATTGCGAGATATCCATTGAGAATTTAAAATTAAGGGTACTGTTAATGAATTCCAGGCCGTTTTACTGGTGCCATTAAAATTACCAGAACTACCGGAACGACCTATAATTACTAAATCTGCACCGTTCAATTCATCAATTTTACTTTGATCATTGGGGTCAAATCTACTATGATCATACTTCGTGCTTACAATAAAGCCGTTTGTACGCAACCATTCAATTTGAACATTATCATTTGCACCATTTGCAATAAAATAAATTACCGGAGGTGCAGCAAATGAGGTCTCTGTATAATTAGAATATATGGTATCTATTGCCGTAGGAGTAGGGCGGTAGGCTGATCTATATTTAAGAACAGATTTATTTTTATAATCTGGTATAGAGATCGTATTTAAATTAGCATCTAAATATACATCTTCAGTATCACCATCTAGATTGATATAGGTGATTTCGGTACCTATTATACCGCTGCTAGCGGCTGTAGGGCCATATTCTAAATCAAGTTTATTATCTAATAAAAGTCCCGATATTAATTCTCTGTTTAAAGCGCTATTTTTAAACTCTTCACCAAAAACGGCAGCCGCACCTTTCAGGATTTTAGAACTTTCACCGGTATTACTAAAAGTTTGAACTTCAAAAGTATATAGGCGTTCTTCAAGGTTTTCAATAAGAGCATTTATAGTATCTGGAGTCGATGTTGCATTTACAGGAATAGACAATGCGCCAGCATCCCAGGTAATTTTAACCTCAGATATGTTCTCATCATCTATGACACCCTTAACAAGTACTCTATTTTCTCCAGACTGAATTTCAAAGAATTTTAATTCTGCCAGAGCATTTGTTTCATCATCAGGACTTAGCAAGTATTGATCGTCAGACTTACAAGAAATACCACTAATGACAATAAAAGTCAAGAGTAGTAGTCGTGTCGAAATTTTTCTAATCAGTTTCATAGTAACTCTTTTATATTAAGTTTAAATGCTAATTATTTAATCTTCGGTACTCCAAACAAAGGGTAAGTACCAGTTTTCTTTAGACATCAGTTTTGTACGGATTGAGGCAGCCTGTGAATTGCCGTCTGCAGCTAATTTTGCGTATACTTTATCGGCTAAAAATGACGGGTCGTTTCTTCTTAATGCGACCCTCACAAGGTCTCCCCATCTGTTACCCTCGTATGCTAGTTCTAGAGCTGCTTCTTCAATGATATTATTCTCTATAGAAATTAAGCTGTCACCTACAACCGGTGCGCGTTCTATGTAGGCGCGGCCTCTTAAACCACCACTACGATGCCAGTCTGCTCTAAATCTGGGAAAGTCGCCATTACGCGCATCAAAGTCGTATGGGAACGGCTGAAACGTTTGCTCTATATCTGTCTTATCTGTCACGCCAGCAACGGTATATTCATTGCGTATCCCAAAGTTTAATAATGCATCTGCAATTCTATGTTGATTGTCACGGTTTGCAGCTTCTGCATATCGAAGATGTAAGGTTGCAGCTCTGTACAAAAACCAATTTCCATCTGTTTGAAAAACGTCGATAGGCATTTGTCTAATAGGATCTAAGAAGTTATAGATATACTTCATAATTACCTCATCACCATCTATCATATTATAGGAGAAGCGCTTTCCTCTAGCGTCATACGGAAAGCCATTTTGCTGCTTTTGATTTTCCCAAAGATTCATTGCATTCTTTGAAGGCTTAACCAGATAATCACCACCGCGATTAGAAAATAGGTCTATAAAGGGATTTTTAGGAGCAAAGTCGCTATCAAACGGTAATGACCAAATCCATTCGGTATTCCATAATACATCGCGCTCTCTGGCAAAGATTGAGCGCCATCCTTGCGTATTATTATTAACCAGAGATCGAGCATCCTGCTCACTATATCTTCTATATCCTACGGCTAAATCATTATTTGAGGCAATCTCAGCATATTTAATTCTGTACACATCATAACGCTCAACATCATTACCGCTTCTGGAGCCTGTTTCCATCACATTTTTGTAGTGTATTGCTGCCTGTGTATAATTTTTATTCCACAATTGTAAATCACCTAAAATGCATTCTTTATTGATAAAAAATTTTGCCGTATTGTATCCATCTACATCAATAACTAAAGTGCTGTCCTCAGAATAAGGGCTTGTATAGTTAAGCCCTTCAGTAAACTCAACGAGGTTTTGTATTAACTCTTGAAAAGGGATTTTTGGATATTTTGAGGTGTCTAATACATCATTCAGGTTTTCTAAAGGTTCTGTAATATAAGGCACTTCACCATAATGAATACCTAACTGCAGATATACCCATGAGCGTAATGCACCTATATCTGAATAGCGCTGATTGTATTCTGTCTGCGTGAATTTTTTATCAGCAAGCATCTTATCAAAATTCTTAAGATTGTCATTACAGTTTTGAATAACCTCATAGAAGTCTTTAGGATTTGCAAATCTATTATCTGATGTTACAGCGTGTTGCGAAAGTTCAATAAGTTCTGGATCTGAGTTACGTGTTGTAGTCATCAAATCTGCACGTAATTCATTAAGTAATACGTATTTTTCAGCAAGCTGCATAAACTTTCCGTAGGTACCTACAATTGCTGCATCTGCATCAAAAACATCTCTGTATACCTGATCAGAATTTAATTTATCTTGAGGCTCAACGTCTAGATACTCCTGGCAGGACGTAAAGCTTAATATAAAAGCAAGCACCCCAAGAGTTATAGTTTTTCTGTTAATTTGAATCATTGTCATCATTTTTCTTAGCTCTATAAGATTATGTTATTATAGCCCCAGGCGTACGCCTATTTGTATTGTAGTAAATTGAGGTACAAGACCTATATCTGCACCTTGTCCAAAAATGGATGAGGTAGCGCTAAACTCAGGATCGTAACCTAAATAATCTGTTAGTGTAAATAAATTGTTTGCTGTTGCATAAATTTTTACGGCATTTAAATAATCAAGATCAAGTGGTATATCATAGGCCAGAACTAGCGTTTTAAGTCTTAAATATGAACCGTCTTCAATCCATCGGTCTGAAAAAGAGGCATTACCCATAGGATCTCCCCAAACTGCTCTGGGGATTGAAGTTTGCTGCCCTTCTGCAACCCAGCGATTACGTACTGCAATGCTCTGATTTTCATAACCACTCATTTTTTCTAAATTATTGCGAAGGCCATTATAAATATCATTACCCACAGAAAAGTTGAATAAGGCTGAAAGACTAAGTCTTTTGTAGGCAAAACTCGTACTCACGCTTCCTGTAAAGTCTGGGTTGGGATTTCCTATTACTGTGCGGTCTTTCTCATCAATTACCTGATCACCGTTAAGGTCTGTAAATATTACATCACCACCTTGAAAAGGAGCAAAATTACCATTACCCAAAGGTATTTTTGAACCTGCCGTAGTCGCCTCTGCTGTTGTGGCATAGACGCCATTTGTTTGATACCCAAAAAATAAATTAGCATCTTCCCCTTCGTGCGTGATATATGTAGCACCACCAAACTGAGATAAAATCATCTCATTAGGAATATCTGTTACTTCATTTATATAACGTGATAGCCTAAAACCTAAATCAAATTTTATATCTGAAGTATTTACTAATCTGCTGTTTAATGAAAGATCGATACCGCGGGTTTGCATAGTACCGCTATTAGAAACAATATTATCAAAACCACTTGTTGTGCTAATGGTTTCATACGTAATCATATCTGTTGTTTTATTCTCATAAACATCAACCGATGCATTTAAGCGCTCATTAAAAAGCGCTATATCTGCACCCAGATTAATTTTACGTACCGTTTCCCACTTCAATTCTGGGTTTCCTATATTATCACGCACCAGACCTTGAAGTCCTAATAAGTTTTGTGATACATACAATTGTTGAGCTGTATAGTTACCTATATCATCGTTACCTGTAAACCCTACACTACCTCTCAACTTTAAGAGGTTAATCGCCTTTATATTTTTTAAGAAATTTTCTGAAGAAA
Organism: Leeuwenhoekiella sp. MAR_2009_132; assembly: GCF_000687915.1. Taxonomy (NCBI): domain Bacteria; kingdom Pseudomonadati; phylum Bacteroidota; class Flavobacteriia; order Flavobacteriales; family Flavobacteriaceae; genus Leeuwenhoekiella; species Leeuwenhoekiella sp. MAR_2009_132. Next base: position 350,290 of record NZ_JHZY01000004.1, on the reverse strand, counting down.
TAAGCCATCCTGCAGATAATGATCCCATTGTAGCAAAACGAGATCCTCCTATAGTTACACCTCCATCTTCAATTGCATCACCAAAACGGCTAGAACCATCTAAAGCTGCATTAAAGGTTACAAAGTATTTATTTAGATAATCATACTCTGCGCTTAAATAGGAGTTTACCCAGTTCCATTCGCCCAGTGCACCACCTACAAATCGTAAAAGATTACTTCCTGCACCTACACTGGTAAAATCATCTGTAGCAGAATTAAACCCTAGGCCCAGATCACTTTCAGAATTATTATTTTGAGTACGTAAGCCCAGGCGCAGGTCAAGTTTATTTTTAAAGTCTAATTGTTTTGAGTAATTAAGATAGGTATCTGTAAGAATGCTGTACAATCGTTGCACTTCACTACCACTTCTGTTAGTTGCAATTGCAGTAGGCAGCACAAGATCTGCAACACCAAAATCTGGAATAAAGAAACTCTCGCGCTCTTTGTTATAGCTGATACCAACTATGGTATGGGCACTAAAATTTTTATTAAACTGATATTTAAAATTAAGGTTACCAAAAAAGCGGTAATTTTTATTTACTCCAAAACCATTATCTAAAATAGCTAAAGGGTTACTTACATTAAATAAATCTACATCGTCTAAATTAGGTGAAACTTCACCTGAAGCATTTATGGCATTTATCGCCATAAAAGGAGATTTAGTTAGTGATAAATATAACGGACTCGTTTTGTAAGCTAAGCCTTGATCGCTTTGGTATTCTGTATTATGTATAAAAGAAAGGTTAGCGTCTACAAAAAGTTTGTCTGTAAGTTTTAAGGAAGCATTTAAACGAGTGTTGTAGCGCTCCAGGCCAGAATTTTTTAGGATTCCGTCACTGTTTAAATATCCTACCGAAAGACCATATTTAGCGATATCGTCACCACCTCTAATCTTCAGATAATAGTTTTGATTACCACTATTTTTAAAAACCTGTTCTTGCCAGCTTGTATTATTTCGATATCTGAAGTAGTTACCGGTAGAACGGTCCTCACTTACCCAGGGCTGATTTTCAATTTGGGTTTGACTGTCTCCACGGGTAGCTACTAACTGCGATAAATAACTTCGATATTCACCAGAATTTAATACAGGAAGACGATCTGGAATTTGGTTAACACCGCCGTACATTGTAAAATCTATTTTAGTGCTTAAATCTACAGCTCGGGTTGTGGTAATAATTATGACACCATTTGCACCTTTTGTCCCGTAAAGTGATGAGCCATCTTTAAGAACAGAAACATCTTCAATATCTTTGACATCTAACATAGATAGAGGAGAAGAGGTGTTATTCTGAATTATCCCTGACCCGTAATCTTCATCATCGTAAATCAAGCCATCTACGATTAATAGCGGTTTGTTAGTTGCATAAAGCGAATTAAATCCTCTTAAGGTAAGATAAGCCCCAGAGCCTTGTACCCCAGATTTGCGTACGCTGTTAAGACCAGCAACTTTACCTTGTAGAAAGTCTCCTACAGATTCATTAACAGGATTGCTCCATTGCAATTCATCAAAATCTTCAACGTGCGTAGCCTGTGTACCGGTATATTGTAATTGATCGTTACCCGGTAAACGAGCAACTTCATAAAATGGAGAATAATTAGCTTCAAACAATTCTATTTCAAAACCATTTTCTCTATTATTAATAGGGAATACTTTTGCTTGATATTCTAAACCACTTATACTTAATAGCGCATTTAGATGCGGTACTTTTATTGAAAATGTACCATCTTCATTAGTAATAGCAGCAGAAAAGTTTTCAACGGCAATACTTATTCCTGAAATTCCTTTGCCGGTTTTAGCATCTTTGATAAGACCTTCTACTGCTATACCTTCTTGACTCCGGGTTTTAACCGCTGTAGAATCTGCAGAAGTTTGCGCATAAAGTCCTTCATCTATTCCACCGAAGAACAGTATGCTAAGAAGACAGGTTAGTTGTAATTTTTTGAGCATAACGATTGGTTTAAAAGACTTTATTTAATTACAGGTACTAGTTTAAGATAATCTAGACTTAAGGTGTTTGCACCGTCTGAGGTTGAGTTTGCAGCCATAAGCGAGACCAGTGTTTGACCACTTCCTTTTAGAGTTAATTCAAATTCACCTACATAAACTTCTTCGTAAACATTAGGCGCTACGTTAGTATAAGGTAATTCTGCAAATGGCTCATTTAAGCTACCATCAACTGCAGATATAAAACCTCCTATATTCACGCGTTGCTGAAAGGTATTAGTTTGTATATCATTTATAGCTCGCCAGTAAACCTTATAGGTGGTGGTGTATAAATTAGACGCACCATAGTAAATGGTAAATCTATTTACACGGTGATTCTGTATCATTATATCATTAAAGATGTTTCCGCTAGGATCTTCTTTTTCACGATAAAATGTATTGCCGCGTTTATCTCCCTGGCTAAATTGAAAAGGTTCTTCTCCTTCAATGATCGTTGTGAGCAGGCGGGTTTCGAGGGGTACTTCTAATTTACCCATCACATAAACAACGCCATTGCTTAATTGTATCTCTTCAGCTATAGTAGCGTCATTTAACGGTACTTTTACTCCAAATTTAGACACTAACGTATCGGGTAAATTCTCGCGAGCAATTGCTTTATGAAAAGCCAAATCTCGTACTGTAAAATAATTTGTATAGGTTGTAGTAGAGTCTTCACTTATACGATTCATATAAGGTCTTAATCGCTCGGTCTCCGTTACAAAGCTTCCGTCTTCTAAAAGAAAAAAGGTGTATTTATTTTCCTCATTATTAAGATTGTAGACATTTGTAAAGTAGGAGTTCGTTAATGAATCTGCATAAATACCGGGTAGTGCTAATGACTTTTGAACGCTATCTCTAGAATAAATATTAACATCATTAAGATCTATTAAATATTTACTCATTGCGTTAGTAGAAGCTTTATTCTTTATAAACTCCCAAATATTCTTTTTAGGAGTCAAAGCTTTATCGATGATATGATATAAACCGTTTGATGTGTACTTATCTGCTTCTATAACATTTGCATCTACCATTACCTTACCGAATTTAAACTCCAGGTATTTGTTTGAATACATTTTTACGGTAACCGTATCTTGCTTCGTTACTGAAGAGAAAGCGGTTAGTGCAATATGATTTTCTACAAAGAGTTTCTTTGCAGCTGCACTTGCTAATGCTGACGCTTCTACCTGAGCTAAAGCCTCATTTGTAGGAGCCCACACCGTAAAAGTTTTTGAAGAAGCAAGAATCTTATCATAGCCGGTTTCCGTGAGTAATTTGCCAAATTCTGAAGTTTGCGCTGATGCGGTGAGTGCTTCACCCAGATTAACACTTAAATTGGTATCGCTGGTTTCTGCGTGTTCTTCCCAGGGGTCAGAACAGGAAATTACACCTGCAAGTAGTAGACCGGCAATAAGTGGCTTTATATAAGTTTTTATTGATATCATCCTAAAGGGATTAAGTTTTTTACTCATTTTATTTTGTGTTCTATTCAAAGATTAAACCATCTCCACCAGCTTGAAATTTTGGGTAAAGCTGGTCCATATCTATAGGTCTGAACTCGATTACATCAATCCACGTGTTACCGTTGCTACTATCTTGAATAGCTTCAAGTGTAATGTTATGAGTTCCTGTAGTTTCAATAGTTATAATACCTACTAACCTGCAATTAAATCGGTTAGTACTGGGTTCTATATGCCGCTTATAGCCTTGAGATTCTAATACCCGTTCTGGAAGATCTGTGTTACCATACTCTCTAAAATTTATAAGTCTGGGTAACGCAACACCATCAACAGAAACTTGTGCAGCGGCAGAAGAGCGTTCATTAACTCTATACGATACCCATACTTTATACTGCCCTTTGATAATTACAGGAGAAGTAAACGTCATGGGGTTAAGGTGACCTTGTCTAAATCTGTTTAAATCAATTACATCACCGTGCCAGGCTCTGTCAAGCTGCGAGCTACTTCCTATGGCAGCGGCTATATAACCCAATGATTGGCTATCTGGCCAGGATACTAAGCTTAACTCTGAGTTTTTAAGATAAACACCAGGAGCTCCCGGGGTTCTAAAGACCGAACTTAATTGTCTAAATTCCGGTTGATCTGCAACATCAAAATACACGGGAGCAGGTAATCTTTTCTTAATAAAAAAGTTTTCATTTACCAGGTGTAGCGTACCGTTTGATGCGGTTATATCACTGTTATCTCGATCTATGGCAACTCCTTTTTCAAGAATCCCGTTAAACGTTTCTTCGTTAAGTAATAAGGTGTCTAATGCCAGTTTAACTGTAATTACTTCTAGCGGGGCCTTTGTAATGACCGCAGGAGTAACCGCAAGATCTGCCAGATAGTTAAGCCCGGGCAGGATTCGGTATGCTACGAATAGGTTTAAACTATCCTTAGGGTTTAAAGGGTCTCCTAAATGGCTATATCTGTTTTTTAAATCTTCTAGCGTATTTAAGCCAGAATCTTCAAATGCTTCATTTGTTTGTGCTAACACGGTTAAGTAACTGGGAATACTATCTGCATCATAAGTGACCGGTAAATTTAGTTTGTCATACCAGCCGGTAGCTTTTACAGCTTCTGTAAAGAGCGTAAGAGAGGTGTCACTATCTAACGTTTGTGCAAGCGTTTTATCTGCAACGCGTAGCACCTTATCTAAAACGTGAATAACACCATTACCTACTTCAATATTAGAAGAGATAATATTTGATGTTTTATTTACAGTTATACTTGAAGTCCCATTTTTATTAGACGCTCCTGTGATTAAGAATTGTCCTTGTAAACTGGGCGCAGCGATTTTACCGTCTGTAAATTCTGTCGTTTTTATAGTTTGTTCAAGAATATGAAGTTTAGTTAAATCCTGTAATTCATCTACAGGGATGTCTGATAGTGAACTTACACCCATATCTGATAGTAAAGCAGCCACAGCATCATTGTCTGGTAAGAACAATGTGTAGGTGCCATAGGTATTCATAAAAGACGCGTAATCTGTAATTTCCAAAATTTCTAAAAAGGATGAATATTCCTCGTTAGCCTTTAAAAACTCCGTTATATTAAGTGTCTCATCTGTAGATTCTTTAAATTTTTCTGAAGTACAGTTAATAACCGTACTGGCCAATACAAAGACTAGTATAAGTCTGAGCAAAATGGGTAAGGTGAATATTTTTTTCATGACTTAAGATTATTTATAAAATGGGTTCTGTATTAAAGCTTTATTAGTAATCAGCTCATTTTCACTAATAGGTAAATAATGGCTGTTAGGGTCTTGCAGTTTTGTAGTAATACTTTGCTGTTGATTTGCAGGAGCACTTTGTAGTGCTACGCTCAATAATATATCGAGATATGCATAATTTTCTTTGCGCGCATTGCGCAGAATATCAAACCAGCGTTTGCCTTCAAAAGCAAATTCACGAGCGCGTTCTGCAAGTATATAAAGTCTAATTGCGTCTTGATTGTCTACACTAATCTGTTCTTGAGTTTGGCGTATAGCATCTCTTTTTTCGCGCAACTCACTTACAATAGCCAGCGCTTCTTCACCACGATTTAACTCATTAAGAGCTTCAGCTTTCATGAGTAATGCATCTGCATATCTGTAAACAAACCAGTGAGTGTCTGACTCTTGTAATGATTTTCTAACAGTTGTATTGAGACCGGTATATTTATAAATTTCATTAGTACCCGGTACAAGCGAACCACGTTCCCCGCGTATATCTTTATTTTCAGGATTATTAAAATCTACACCAAATACTTGCTCTAAAACAGGAGTGGCTGCGAGGTACTGTGGGCGCTGAAAGAATATACTATAAAATGGATTTAGGTTTTGAGTGGTGTATTGAAACTCAAATATACTTTCTGAAGAATTTCCTTGGGCGTAGACGATATTCAACCATTGTGAGTTGGCATCGATAAGCGCAAAGTCGCCGGTGTTTATGATTTTATTGGTTGCTTTTAAGGCTTCTTCATAATTTTCCATCCATAGGTAAACATCAGCCTGCATCGCATTTATAGCGTATTTAGTAATTCTACCTTTGTTTTGATCGCGAGCACCATAATCTTCAACTCCTAACCGTTCTGCCTCATTGAGATCTAAAAGTACCTGCGCAAAAACCTCGGCTTGTGGTGTTGTAGGTATTTGAAAATTTTCTTTATCAGATAAGGTTGCTGTTAACTTTACCGGTACATCTTTAAAGGTACGTGCGAGCGTAAAGTATAAATAAGCGCGTATCGCTAAAACTTCAGATAAATAATTATTGAGTTGCTCTTGTGTTAGAGTGGGATCTTGAGCTAAAACGCCAGGAGCCAACTCAATAACCGTATTACAATAATTAATAACCCTGTAAAATGAAGACCAGTTTGAAGTGGTATTAGAGGGTAAAATATTTGTAGTTAATACATCGCGTTGATCTTCTGAAGCCTGAGCACCGGGACTAACCATACCTCCACGTAACTCGCCATACATAAATATGTATTCTGCAATAGTCAAATCGTTTTCAGAAGGAGGTGGGTTAAGTAATGAAGAGTAGACACCTATAACACCAGCCTGTATATCTTCTTTTGTTTTCCAGAATTCATCGCGTACCGTACCATCTTCTGGTTTTAGGTCAAGGTAGCTATCACATGACTGTGTCATTACAGCCAGGATAAGTATTAATGTGTATAATATTTTAGTGCGCATAGCTTAATATTTAAAATCGTGTTTGAATACCTATGGTGAATCTGCGTGTAGGAGGTGTACGTGAGTAATCTATAGCTATTTCAAAGGGATCACCACCACGTCTTGAAACCTCAGGATCCTGACCTCGATAATTTGTAAATGTGAGTAAATTGTCTGCAGTTAGAAATACACGTAAATCATCAACTTTCATCTTTCTTAAAAATGGTTTGCTGAAACTGTAGCTAAACGTGGCAGATCTAAATCGTAAAAATGAGGCATCTTCTACATAGCGGTCAGAACCTAACCAGTTATATCCACCGCGATAAATAGCTCTGGGAATATTAGTCACATCTCCCGGGTTGCGCCATCTTGATAATACTGCGGTACTTTGATTATCAAATGAATATAGATTTGTGGTGCGCATATCGGTACCATTAATGATATCATAATTTAATCTGTAGGTAAAAAACATTAAAAGTTTAAACTGATCATTAAAGGTGATTGTAGGACCAAAACCTCCTGTAAATTTTGGATTGCTATTTCCCAGATATACGACATCACGACTGTCTATGTTACCATCTTTATTGATGTCTTCATAAATAGCATCTCCCGGTTGAAATACATAATCAGTATTAGGGAAATTAAATCGCATAAACACTTCCTGACCATTAGGACCTATAATTACATTGTTATTTGCATCTCTTGCTTTAGTGGCTTCTAAATCTGTATAGACCCCTTTAAAACGATACCCGTAGAAAGAACCAAATGGATTATCAATTTGTAAGAAGCGTTTAAACTCGCCGTTACGATCTATATTGCCACTCTCACTTGGGAAAAATTCTGAAATCTCTCGTATAATGTTTTGGTTTTGAGAAATATTGAAGTTAAAATCTATCTGCCATTTATCAGATTTGTAAGGAGTGGTATATAAACCTACTTCCCAACCTTGATTATCTATTGTTCCTACGTTTTGGTCAGACACACTGCCGTAACCGGAAACAGACGATATTGCTAAATTTTCAAATAGTAAATTAGTAGTTCGGTTTTGATATACATCTACATCAAGAATTACTTTCTTATTAAATAATTGAAGATTAAGCCCTAAGTTTTTACCGGTAAGGGTTTCAGAACGTAAATTATCTAATTGAATATTTTGAGGATAGACACCATTTAAGCCTAGATATTCAGTATCAAAGTTTCCGTAGATATTAAAATAACGGTAATCATATCTGGGTGTTCCTCCAGATTGACCATAACTGGCACGTAAACTTAAATCGTCTAAGAAATCAAAGCTCTCCATAAAAGGCTCTCCAGAAACTCTCCATCTCGTAGATATTGAAGGAAACAGGGAGTACCGGTTGTCTGCACTAAACTTTGAATTACCATCTCCGCGTATACCTACATTAAGTATATACCGATCGAGCAGGCTGTATTGTGCACTTACTAATGCAGCAACACTGCGTGATTGGCTGTTATTAGTGTATAAGCGTAAATTAGAATTTTGCGTTCTTGATGGGACTGAAGGATCAGTTAAAAGAGAAGAAGCCGTATTAGCTGTTAAAGCCTGATGTGACTCATATCTGTAATCATTTGTTTGAAGGCTAAAAAGTGCCTGTAAACTTTGTTTTGTGCCTAAATCTGGTGTATAGATCAGGTTTGTTTTTGTCGTAACTGTAGACGCATCTATATCTGCATCTGAAGCCTGATTAACAACCGTTTCTGTGATAGGTCTGCCGGTTGCGTTTTGAGGTAAAAAAGCTTTTGCTTTTGTGCTGTTAAAGTCAAACTGAAGGTCAAATGTAGATACTAAACGCTTAGGTATTAGATCTACCTGTAAGTTAAAATGTGGTACAATACGATCACCGGTTTGTTTATTACTGGCATATTCTGCGAGTGCTACCGGGTTGTAGGTACTCGGGTATGAACCTTGTATATTTATTGCCGGTGAAAAGTAGTTAGGGGTTAGATCACCCACATCGTCATACTCATAAATGCTCATGTTAGGCATCTTAGTGTATGCTACACTTCTTAACCTATCACGATCTGAAGTGCCAAAGGTATTTACATAATTACGATCTGTATCCGTATGGGTATAGGAGATATCTGTTCTAAACCGAATACGGTCTGAAACGATATAATCTAAATTTAATCTACCGTTTATACGTTCAAAACCGGTTCCTTTTGTAACTCCTTTAGAATTGTAATATCCTACCGATGTATAATAACGCGCTTTCTCACCCCCGCCTTGAAGCGATAAGGTATGCTCCCCGGTAAGACCGGTTTGGGTAATCGCTTTTACCCAATCTGTGTTATTTCCGTAGTTTTTAAAGAAATAAACCTCCTGGGGGTCATACTGAAATTCTTTAACGGTAAGCGTATTTAAAGGAATACCATCCCGGTTCATAAACTCTTCTGGGATTAATTGTGAATATTGGTCACCATTGAGCATAGGGATTGTGTTGGGTAATTGAGAATAGGTTCCTGTAAAATTGTATCCTATTTTAGGAGATCCTACAGAACCCCTTTTTGTATTGATTACTAAAACACCACCTGAGGCACGTGAACCCCACATTGCGGTTGCGGCAGCATCTTTTAAAATGGTAATACTCTCAATATCTGAAGGCGCTATATTTAAAAGTGCCGCATAACCCTGTTGATCTGCTGTCCCAAAATTAAAATCCTGTGGGATTGAAGTTTCATACGGCATACCGTCTACCACGATCAACGGGTCTGATGACCCAGATATTGATGAGGTACCTCGTATTCTAATTTGCATACCGGCACCGGGATCACCAGAGTTTGCAACAATATCAACCCCGGGAACACGGCCCTGTAAGGCTTCATCAATCGAAGCGGCCTGTGTATTTTCTACCTCGCTGGCGTTAACTGTTACATTACTGGTAGTTTGATTACGTTCTGCGATATTTAGCAAACCGCTTTCAACTTTTTTATCTACCGTAATCATTACCGTTTCTAACTCATCAACAGATGCGGTAAGTTTTACAGCATAACTGCTTTTTCCGGTAAGCGGTATCGTTTGCGAAGTATATCCCAGCGTTGAGATCACTAATTTGTTAGAAGGGCTTTTAACCCGCATTGCAAAATTTCCATCAAAATCAGAAATAACACCGGTTACGGTACGATTGTCTGCATCCTGTTCTGCAATGGTTGCTCCGGGAATTGGCTGGCCGTTACTGATATCGGTTATCGTTCCACGTACTACTAAATCACTGTTTTGAGCATTCAAAGCAGTGTTTGAAAAAACCAGCATTAGAAGTGTGAAACAATATAAAAAATAGGTAGTTTTTTGTCTCATCTTATTCTGTATATAAAAGATAGTTGTCAACTAGGTGAATTAATGATCGGTCTGCCAGATTGTTACTAAAGGCAGGTATGTAATTTGCAACGCGATTTGCAGCATCTGTAAAGAATAAATCATCTTGAGCGCTGCTAATATTGATATAGGTTTTTTCGCCCAGTTCGTCTTTTAGTAAGGTTTCAGTAAGACCGTTTATGAGTCCGTCATCAGACGCAGTACGTGTAGCTAGAATATGGTATTTTATAAAGTCTGCAACTTTATCTTTCTCACCCTGAGAGCTGGGGTTATAATTAGGAATACCTGTCGTGGTATCTCCCGGAAGTACGCCATCTCTAACAGCTTGAATGATAGCGTCATTGTTAGGGATTACAAATGTGTAAGAAGTACCTAACTCTATACCATCTATAACTCCCGCATTTTTGTCATAAAGTGATGCATTCTCTAAGAAACTATAAAAATTAGCATATTCAGAATCAGGTACTTCAGCGAGTCTTTTTAAATCAAGACCTTGTGGTTCTTCACTAAACTCTAGAAGTTTATCTATGTAATAGGTACGGCCGTTGCGTTGATCTTCAAAACCTAAAATATTAACCCGGTTGTCTAAGACCTCATTTCCTGCCGCATAAACCTGACCATTTTCCCATTTGATATATTCACCAGGAAGGTCAAAGTCTCCAGAACGGATGATTCCTGAACCAGATAAATCATTTAATTCGTTATTTGGAGTAGGTATGATTCCATTAAATAGAACACGTATTAAACGTGATCGTGCGATGTTTGCCGGCAAGACATTACCTTCAGGAGAAGTATAAGTATAGGAGGATGTGGGAATGTCATACCCAAAACCAAGATCTGCTAATACCGTATCAGATGGTAAGAATAGGGTATACCTCGCAGATAGGTTACTTATAATCTCGCGAAAACCCGAACCATCATTAAATAGTCTGGTTGCCAGCGTAAACTTAGGATCTAAATATGCAGAAGTATATACACTATAAAAAAGATTTGATTCCTGCACTTTATTGGTTCCGTAGAAAAAACCATTGCTCAAAACCTGAGCTTCAATAACATTAGAGTTAAAATCTATACGCAGATCTTCTCCCAGTTCATTATTATAGCCCGAAGCTAACGAAGGCCATACGGCACTTTGAACCATATGCGCATTAAAGAAATCTTCAAAGACATATTTTGGTAATTTATTTAAAGCAGTATAATTCTTAAGTAAGATTTCATCAATAAACTCTTGTAGAACTGCATTTTCGGGCACTATTAAGGTGTAGGCTTCACTTTGACCATCATTATCAGACTCTTTAATATAGTTTTCATTATTAGGTGAAAACGAAAGAGCTGCATCATAAACCTTTACAAAAACATTGTCAGATTTACGTGTGAAATTTTGATACGTTGTAGTAGCATCCTGATCAAAAATATAATTGACCAGATTATTCTCGAGCATACTTCTAAAAAGGCTGTAATTACTACTTTCTTCAAGCTTTTGATCCAGGTTGATTAGCGGTATTGAAACTTCACTTACTTCGTGTATTATTCCATTTTCTGCAACGATATCGGTTTCTACGGCTTCGGCTTGAAGTACGTTAAATCCCGTATAGGTAGAGTTAGGATAGAAATAATTATAGTCACTTGCCCCAAGACCCGCATTAGTCATATACTCCTCTAAAAAGTAAGTGAGGTATTTATTATTATTGTCGCCGGGAATGTAGTAATCTCCACCAGGTGAATTATTTCTGTTAGAGCCTACAACAATCATAGACTTACCATTAACAGTTTTAGTTTGAAAACCATCGTAGTAAGCCGTTCTTCTTCTAAATGAATTGCTTTCTTCCCAGCCGCCACGCGATTGATAATCACTTAAACGTTCTGTTCTAAACGCATTATAAATAAGTGCGTAGCGTACAATCTTTGCTGCAGTAACCGAATCTATTTGAGAAACATTAGAAATATTGTTTTCGGCAAAGTATTTACTAAATGCAGCATCATTAGGAGCCATCATCGTCCAGTAGCCAGACTTACTTAAAATATCTTTATAACCTGCCTTATCAATAAGCGTCGTGAAGTTTGAAAAATTACCCCGTGCTTCAAGTTGTTGAAATATGGGGTCTTCTAAATCATCAGGACGGGCGTAATATTCATCTACTTCTTCTCTGCTGCAACTACCCAAAGTAACCAGCACAAAAAGGAGTAATAAATAGTGATGTAATTTTTTATTCATTCTTAAAAACTGTTAAATACGAAATGAAATTTTAACGTTCGAATTAATTGCGAAATCGTTTGCAATCAAATGTAGTGGGCTGTTAGTTGCTTGGCGTCCTGTACCTTCCTGCTATCTCAGTGGTTAAACGTTTTACTTAAACTATTTTAACAAAAAAGAATCATAATGAGGGTAGTTGGTCGTAATTATCAGCGATTTGAAAGAGTTTATTTTTGAAGGCACTATTCTCCCTAGTATTCAATTTTTTGGTTTTAAAGGCATTTGTTATAAAAGTGGACTCGAATAAGGGTGTGTAAAGGAGAGAGGATGGGAGAAAACCAGAAAAATGTAAACGAAAATTACACTCATAATACAGTTTAAACTATGACAAGGTAGAATTTCACCAATTTTAAATTTTCTGCATTAGAGTGCTTCACAACTTTTTTGAGATATATCTGTGAAAATGGAAATCATTTTAGATATTTTAAAATAGTTTATAGAATTAACGCGCAATTTTTTGTTTATTTTACAATGTATGTTATGTTTGTGTAATCGATTGTATAAAGATGCATTTGTCTTTCAATCGTTTTAGTGAGTTCTATAAATCTTTTATTTAGAAACTATGAAAGTTCATTTTATCCATTTCTTTGCATTTGTATTGCTATTAGCAGGCATGACTTCATGCAAGGATAATTCATCAAAACCACAGGAATTATCAAGTGTAAAAGTTAAAGACACTTTAGCTGATCAATTATGGTCTGTACAAATGGCAGAGTCTATTATGAAGCGTAACCCACAGGCTTATCAAATAGATGGTAGAGATGATGCTAAATGGGATTATGTACACGGTTTAGTCTTAAAGGGTTTTGTAGATTTATATGAAGTATCTGGTCGCGAAAGATATTATGATTATGCAGCGCAATATACAGACACACTTATTGCTGAAGATGGTACTATTGCAACATACAAATTAGAAGATTACAACATAGATATGATTAATGCAGGAAAATTATTGTTTCCTATCTATACAAAATCTCAAAATGATAAATACCTAAAAGCAATGCAGCTTTTAATGAAACAACTGGCAGATCATCCTAAAACATCCCAGGGTGGTTTCTGGCATAAAAAACGCTATCCTTCTCAAATGTGGTTAGATGGCCTTTATATGGGAGCACCTTTCTATGCAGAATATACTAAAACATTTGAAGAGGGTAAGAGTCTTGATGATGTTGCACTACAATTTGAATTAATTCAAAAAAATGCATTAGATGCAGAAACCGGTTTGCTTTACCACGGTTGGGATGAAAGTAAAGAGCAGAAGTGGGCGAATCCTGAAACCGGAGTTTCACCTCATTTTTGGTCGAGATCATTAGGCTGGTATGCTATGGCTTTAGTAGATGTACTTGATTATTTTCCTGAAGAGCATCCTAAGAGAGCAGAACTAATTTCCTATTTAAATAATCTTGCTGAGGCAATAGTTGCTTTTCAGGATGAGAGCGGTTTATGGTATCAGGTAACTAATTTAGGTGATAAAGAAGGTAATTATCTTGAGGCTTCCGGTAGTGCAATGTTTGCATATTCATTTGCTAAGGGAGCTAATAAAGGCTATTTAGATGCTAAATTTAAGGATGCAGCAAATAAAGCATTTGATGGGTTAATAAACCAACTTATCGTAAGAGATGAAGATGGTACGATTACCCTAACTCAGGTTTGTGCGGTAGCCGGTCTTGGTGGCGATCCCTACCGGGACGGTTCTTTTGAATATTACGTAAACGAGCGTAAGCAGGATAATGATCCTAAGGGTACAGGACCTTTCATAATGGCAGCATTACAATTAGAGCGTTAATAATTATTCAAATACATAAGAATATGAAATCAAGATTTTTAGTTGGGGCTTTTGCAGTTTTAGCATTCACAGCCTGTAAAGAAAATAAAGACGATAAAGCTGAAAATGAAATTAAGGAAGTTTCGGTAGATAAGAAAGGAAAAACCTACGCCGAGGTTTCTATAAAAGAAGGCGGAAGCTGGAATATGGAGACCAGAGAATATCTGCAGGGAAGTTTTAAAAATGTTGACTTTTTGGAGGTTCCAGAAGCCCATACAGATCATTCTTGGTATATACGTTACGAAGGTCCCGGTTGGGAAAATAAGCAGGTAGCGTACCGTTTATATTTAGACTGGCGTAATGCACTCGATATATTTGGGAAACGCGTAGATACCTTAGTGTTACCCTATGTGGGTCAGGATGGTTTTGACTCGTATCATGAAAATGCACCCTGGGGACAAGACATTTTAAAAGCCGGTAAATCTATGGGTATAGGTGGTTATGGGCGTTTTACAGGAGATACGATAGCACATTTTAATACGGTAGAAAAAACTACGGCTAAAGTTGATAATTCAGATGAGGCTTCTTCAGTAACCATTAATTATACAGGTTGGAAAACAGGAGAGGTGATTACTGATCTTAAATCTGAAATAAGCATTTTTCCTGAAGACCGTTTCTTAAAAATAAGCTTAACTCCCGGCTCTGCTATAGACGGCTTAGCAACAGGTATTGTGAAGTTTGATGATATCGCGCGTATTGAGCAGACTAGTGAAAATGGTAAGTGGGCCTATATAGCAACCTATGGAAAACAAACACTTGCAGGGGTAGATGATCAATTAGGTATGGCATTATTTTATAATACAGAACAAGCTACAGTTACAGAAGGACCTCACGATCATTTAGTAGTTTTTAAACCTTCTTTAGAACCGCAGACGTATTATATTATAGCAGCGTGGGATCAGGAAAAAGACGGTATAACCAGTGAAGAAAGCTTTAAACTAGACATAAAACTGAAACTTCAAAAGCTAGATGCAGAAGGTGTACTAGAATAATTGCCTACGACTTACCACACAGTACAGGATGAGCCCTAAAAAATCTAAACTTATTTTTAGAGCAGTTCAATAATTAAGTAAGAACGGTAATAAATCAAAAATGTATATTTTACATTTAAAAAAGGATTCGTAAATTACCGTCTTTAAGAAATTACAATATTTAAAATAACAACCATGACAAACTCAGAATTTAGATACGCACACCATCCGGAAGATGTAAAAAGATATACTACTCAAGAACTTAGAGCGCATTTCTTAATTCCGAATGTGTTTGTGAAAGATGAGATAAATCTAACCTATACGATGTATGACCGTTACATCGCGGGCGGTGCGTTCCCGGTAAGCAAAGCTTTAAAGTTAGAGCCTATAGATGATTTAAAGGCCGAAAATTTCTTAGATCGTCGGGAATTAGGAGTTATCAATGTAGGCGGTAAAGGTAAAATCACTGTTGATGGTACTGTTTATGAACTTTTACACAAGGAAGCACTATATATAGGAAAAGGAGTCAAAGAAGTGATTTTTGAAGCAACAGAAGAGCAGCCATATTTCTATATAAATTCAGCTCCCGCACATCACGCGTATCCTACCAAGAAAGTAACTAAGAACGAAGCAGAAATTGTTGAATTAGGCGACACAAAATATTCTAATAAACGTACTATAAACAAGCTTCTTGTAAACAGCGTTGTAGATACTTGCCAACTACAAATGGGAATGACAGAGTTAGCTCCCGGAAATGTATGGAACACAATGCCGGCGCATACCCATACACGCAGAATGGAAGTGTATTTCTATTTTGATCTTGAAGAGGGGCAGACCATTAGCCACTTTATGGGGCAACCAGACGAAACCCGTCATATATTTATGAAAAACCACCAGGCAGTAATATCACCAGAATGGTCTATTCATTCAGGTGCAGGGACTTCTAACTATACCTTTATTTGGGGAATGGCAGGCGAGAATATGGATTATGGAGATATGGATGGCGTTTCACCAGAAGATTTAAAATAACATGAGTTTATTCAGTTTAGAAGGTAAAACAGCTTTAGTTACAGGCTGTAAAAGAGGAATAGGTTTCGCAATGGCGGAAGCTCTTGCAGAAGCGGGAGCAGATATTCTGGGAGTTTCAGCATCTTTAGAAACCTCAGGCTCTGCAATTGAAAAAGCAGTTTTAGCAACCGGAAGAAAATTTACCGGCTATCAATGTGATTTTTCAGATCGTAAATCACTCTATGCTTTTATAGAAAAAGTAAAAGCAGAAAATCCTACAATAGATATTTTAGTGAATAATGCAGGTACCATTTTGCGCGCTCCTGCAGCAGAACACAGCGATGAATACTGGGATAAAGTAATTGAAGTAAATCAAAATGCACAGTTTATTTTAAGTAGGGAGTTGGGCAAAGAAATGATAAAAAGAGGTAGTGGTAAAGTGATTTTTACCGCTTCACTTTTAACATTTCAAGGCGGAATTACGGTTCCAGGCTATGCAGCTTCAAAAGGTGCTATAGGTCAACTTACAATGGCGTTGTCTAATGAGTGGGCAGGTAAGGGAGTTCAGGTAAATGCAATCGCTCCGGGATATATCGCAACAGATAATACAGAAGCATTGCGCGACGATCCTGAGCGTAGTTCTTCAATTTTAGGAAGAATTCCTGCTGGCAGATGGGGACAGCCAGATGATTTTAAAGGCCCTATAATATTTTTAGCTTCAAAAGCCAGCGATTATATGAGTGGTCATGTGATGACTGTAGACGGTGGCTGGATGGGTAGATAATTTTTTATTCCATAGATAAAATCTCTTTTTTAGATCGTAATACGTTAATACAAATGAGTTCAACTAAGACGTCAAATCACGTAAATAGCACGTTTATCACAGATAATTTTTTACTGCAAAACAAATTTGCAGAAGATTTGTATCATAATTATGCTGCTTCACAGCCTATAATAGATTATCACAATCATTTGCCACCTGCAGAGATTCTTGCAGACCATCAGTTTAAAAATCTTACTCAGGTTTGGTTAAAAGGAGATCATTATAAATGGCGTGCAATGCGTGCGTTAGGTATAGATGAACGTTTTATTACCGGTGATGCTACAGATGAAGAGAAGTTTTTAGCCTGGGCAAAAACGGTTCCGCATACCCTGCGTAACCCATTATATCACTGGACGCATTTAGAATTAAAACGCTATTTTGATATTGATGAATTGCTAAATGAAGAAACCGGACCGGCTATTTATAAAGAGGTAAACCGAAAGCTTCAAACTCCTGAGTATAGCGTACACGGGCTGCTTAAAAAAATGAATGTAGAGACCGTTTGTACAACAGAAGACCCTCTAGATTCACTCGAATTTCACAAAGCTTTTGATGCTAAAAAAGCCGGACTCAAAATGAGTACCGCATTTAGACCAGATAAAGCAATCTTAATAGAAGCTGATACTTACAATGCATACCTTGATGATTTAGCAGATGTTTCGGGGGTGCGTATTGATGCTTATGAAGACTTAAAAGAAGCATTACGTAAGCGTATCGAATATTTTAATGAAAATGGATGTATGCTTTGTGATCACGGTTTAAATTATGTTTCCTGGGAGCCGGTATCAGAAGAAGAGGTCAAGCAACTATTTAAAAAACGAAGAGGCGGTGCTCAATTAACACATCTCGAAGCAGAACAATTTAAAACCGCAATTCTGGTATTTTTAGGAGAAGCCTATCACGAATTTGGGTGGGTACAGCAGTTTCATTTAGGTGCATTGCGTAATAACAATAAGCGTATGCTTAGCCAGTTAGGGCCAGATACCGGTTGGGATTCTATAGGAGATTATAAGCAGGCAGAAGGTTTATCAAACTTTTTAAATGCGCTTGATAGTAAAGACAAATTAACAAAGACCATCATCTACAACCTTAATCCTGCAGACAATGAGATTTTTGCAACGATGATAGGCAACTTTAATGATGGTAGTGTACGAGGCAAAGTGCAATGGGGATCTGGCTGGTGGTTTTTAGACCAGAAAGACGGTATGGAAAAACAACTGAATGCGCTTTCTAATATGGGGCTGGTAAGTTGTTTTATAGGTATGCTTACAGACAGCAGGAGCTTTTTATCGTTTCCGCGTCACGAGTATTTTAGACGTATACTTTGTAATTTATTAGGTAAAGAAATGGCCGCGGGAGAGATTCCAAAAGATATGGATCTGGTAGGTAAAATGGTAGCAAATATAAGTTATCATAATGCTAAGAATTATTTCAACTTTTAAATTTAATGGCTGAAACCAAAAATATAGTAACCTTTGGGGAAGTGTTGTTGCGTCTTTCTCCTGCAGAGAATCGCAAATTAATGCAGGCAACTTCTTTAGACTTTTTCTTTGGAGGTACAGAGATGAATGTAGGCGCTTCATTATCGTATTTAGGCGAATCAGTTAAGCATATTACTGCAGTTTCTAATGATCTGGTAGGTGATGCAGCTATCGCAAGTATGCGTCAATACGGTCTAGATGTTTCTTCGGTACAAAAGGTAAATCATCCCATAGGTCAATATTTACTTGAAGTAGGCTCGGGAATGCGTAGCAGCCAGATCGCTTATAACAGACTCAACGGCTCTTTTGCTAATATTCAGGATATAGATTGGGATACTCAATTTGAAGATGCAGATTTCTTTCACTGGACCGGGATTTCACCCGCAATTTCAGAAGGGGCATACCAGGCTTTAAAAGCGGCTTTAGTTTCCGCGAATGCGAAAGGAATACATATTACCGCAGATCCTGCATACCGAAGTAATTTATGGCAATATGGCCGTAATGGTCAGGAAGTTTTAAAAGAACTGGTAAGCTTATCTACAATTTTCATTGGGGGTGTTAATGAGATTAATGAGATTTTAGGAACTTCATTTAAACTCGATAAGGACGGCTTTATTGAAGCTAGTAAACACCTTATGAATGCCTGTCCCAATATCACACAGGTTTTTGATAAAATACGTACCGGTGTAAGTGCCTCGTGGCAGAAAATTTACGGCAGAGCCTGGGTTGAAAACACCTATTTAGAAACGTCAGAATTAGAGATAACACAAGTGGTAGATCGTATAGGTACCGGTGATGCGTATGCAGCAGGGCTTATTTATGGCCTAAGACATTTTGATGCCGAAAAAGCGCTTGATTTTGCAAATGCTGCCTGTGCTTTAAAGCATACCATTTTAGGAGATGTAAACCTTGTTTCGGTAGCAGAAATTACTGAAGTGATGCAAGGAAATACTGGAGGAAGAATTAAAAGATAATATAAATAATGGCAAAATATACGCGAATAGAAGCGGTAACCCGAATGCACGAAAACGGAATTGTTCCGGTTTTTTATCATCAGGATATCGAAGTTTGTAAACAGATTTTAAAAGCCTGTTATGAAGGTGGATCTCGAGTTTTTGAGTTCACAAATAGGGGAGATTATGCACACGAGGTTTTTGGCGAATTGAATAAATATGCTAAGGCAAACCTTGATGGAATGATCTTAGGTGTTGGATCTGTTTTAGATGCCGGTACAACTTCATTATACTTGCAATTAGGTGCAGATTTTATAGTTTCTCCTATAGTAAATGCAGAAATGGCAAAGGCTTGCAACCGTAGAAAAGTAGGATGGATGCCCGGCTGTGGTTCGGTTACTGAAATCTCATATGCTGAAGAATTAGGTGCTGAGGTAGTTAAGATCTTTCCGGGCCAGCAAGTAGGTGGGCCAGAGTTCGTAAAAGCTGTTAAGGGCCCCTTGCCGTGGGCGAGTATTATGCCTACCGGTGGTGTAAGTCCTACCGAAGAGAATTTAAAGTCCTGGTTTAATGCCGGTGTGCATTGTGTAGGTATTGGCTCAAAACTCTTTATTAAGAATGCAGATGGTGCCTTTGATTACACCGCAATAACAGCAAAAATTGAAGAAGCTCTTGATCTTGTAAAAAAGATTAGATCATGAACATTTACTCAAAATATATAGTATTCTTCTTAAGTACAGTATTACTGTTAAGTAGTTTTAGTTGTGCCGAAATAAGTGATACGCGGGTTATTAAACTTGCTCACGGCCTAGATGTTACACATCCCGTACATAAAGCAATGGTCTTTATGGGAGAGCGCCTTGAAGAAAAATCTGGAGGTAAATTATCTCTAGATATTTATCCCAGCCAGCAATTAGGTTCAGAACGCGAGTGTCTAGAACTTTTACAGATAGGAAGTCTGGGAATGACAAAAGTTTCAACAGGAGTTTTAGAAAATTTTGCACCTCAATTAAAGGTTTTTGGACTGCCATTTTTGTTTAGAGATGCAGACCACCGTTTTGCAGTTTTAGAAGGTCCTATAGGCGAAGAATTATTAAATGCTAGTATTCCGCAACGACTTAAAGGCTTAACATTTTATGATGCCGGTAGTAGAAGTTTTTATACAAAAGAGCCGGTAGAACATCCTGAAGATTTAAAAGGATTAAAGTTGCGTGTGATGGAAAGTCAGACCGCGATGAATATGGTTAAAAGTTTAGGAGGCTCTCCTACACCTATCGCCTGGGGAGAGTTATATACAGCATTGCAACAGGGTGTTGTAGACGGTGCCGAAAATAACTTACCTAGTTTTTATCTATCTCATCACTACGAGGTTTGTAAATACTTTATCGTTGACGAGCATACCGCTTTACCAGACGAATTATTAATAAGTACGGTAATCTGGAATAAGCTTTCTCAACAGGAACAAAAGTGGGTAAAAGAAGCTGCGATGGAGTCTCTAGAATATGAGAAAAAAATCTGGCACGAGGCCGAAATGGAAGCACTAAGTGAAATTCAAAAAGCGGGGGTAAAAATTATTAGACCAGAGAAAGAACCCTTTAGAGCATTAGTGCAACCTATGTACACTGAATTTGAACAGAATCCCGAGATGAAAAAATTAATCGAAGCCATTCAAGCGGTAAAGAGTGAATAGTATGAAAAAAACATTAGATAAAATTTTAGGTTCGATTTTGGTTTTTTTGATGGCCTCAATCGTTATAGCAGTTCTTTGGCAGGTATTCTCAAGATATGTATTGCAATCTGCGAGTTCGTTTACCGAAGAGATTGCACGCTATCTGTTAATTTGGATAGGTATTCTGGGAGCTGCTTATGCTTCAGGACAGCAAGAGCATCTGGCAATTAATATTCTTCCGCCCAAATTAAATCCTGAAAACCGCATAAAGCTGCGTATCGGCATTAATATTTTGATTATGCTCTTTGCATTTTTTGCATTAATCATAGGTGGAGGTAATTTAGTGTATGTTAATTACGAGTTGGGACAATATTCTGCTGCTTTAGGTTTGCCTTTAGGAGTTGTGTATATGGTTCTTCCCATTAGTGGGATTTTAGTTATTATATATAAAGCTATAGAATTAGCGAACCCAAAAAAATACTTGTTATCATGATTGAAATTTTAATTCTTGTACTCGTGTTTTTTGTATTGCTGGCAATAGGAGTTCCGGTGGCTTGGTCTATTGGGATCTCGTGTTTACTTACCATCATGGTTTCTATAGATTCATTGGCTAGTTTTACTACCATTGCACAGCGTATGGCAACTGGTCTCGATAGT
The DNA here is from genome assembly GCF_000687915.1 of Leeuwenhoekiella sp. MAR_2009_132. Taxonomy (NCBI): domain Bacteria; kingdom Pseudomonadati; phylum Bacteroidota; class Flavobacteriia; order Flavobacteriales; family Flavobacteriaceae; genus Leeuwenhoekiella; species Leeuwenhoekiella sp. MAR_2009_132. The sequence continues at coordinate 328,639 of NZ_JHZY01000004.1, read as the reverse complement.
TTTTCACTCCTCGCAATACCGCTATTTGTACTGGCAGGACAAATAATGAATCAGGGGGGTATTGCCCTACGGCTTATAAATTTTGCAAAGGCTTTAATGGGGGCTTTACCGGGGGGTCTTATCTATGTTAATGTAATTGCTGCGATGCTTTTTGGAGCAATCTCAGGTTCTGCAGTAGCGGCAACATCTGCAATAGGTGGTATTTTAGGACCTTTTATGGAAAAAGAGAACTACTCTAAAGAATTTGGTGCAGCAATAAACATCACGGCCTCTACTACTGGATTAGTGATACCTCCTTCAAATGTACTTATTGTTTATTCTTTAGCGAGTGGTGGTGTTTCTATCGCATCTTTATTTCTTGCGGGTTATATACCTGGTATTTTAATGGGATTAGCCCTTATGGTAGTGGCGGCATTCTGGATTAAGAATAAAGGATATCCTGCAGGAGAACGTAGTAGTATGGGAGTTGTTTTGCGTACTTTTTTTGATGCGTTACCTAGTTTATTTTTATTAGTTGTAGTTATTGGCGGGATCGTTACCGGTGTATTTACCGCTACCGAAGCTTCAGGTATTGCTGTATTGTACACCTTAGTTTTATCATTCGCCTATCGCGAATTAAAAATATCAAGTTTAAAAAGTATCTTTTTAAGTTCGGTAGGTACAACGGCGATTGTAATGTTACTAATTGCGACTTCTATGAGTATGTCGTGGGTGATGTCTTTTGAAAATATTCCGCAGAACGTAAGCGCAGCTTTATTGGCACTTAGCGATAATAAGTTTGTGATACTTATTATCATAAACGTCTTACTACTTTTTGTAGGTACGTTTATGGATATGACTCCAGCTGTTTTAATTTTTACACCTATTTTCTTACCTGTGGTAACAAGTATGGGCGTAGATCCTGTGCAGTTTGGTATTATGATGGTAATGAATTTGTGTGTAGGATTATGTACACCACCGGTGGGAGCCGTTCTTTTTATTGGAGTAGGGGTAGCAAAAACATCAATTCAAAAAATCATGAAACCGCTTTTACCGCTTTATGCAGTAATGGCTATCGTTTTACTTTTAGTAACATTTATACCGGCAATCAGTCTTTGGTTACCTTCTTTATTTGAATAATTTAAATCCCTAACGTAAACAACCCGATGAAAAATTTAACCAGACAAAACTCAGGATATACTGAAAAACTACCCATTAAGGTTATTCAATATGGAGAGGGTAATTTTTTAAGAGCTTTTGTAGATTATATTATAGATAAACTCAACAAAGAAGCCCAGTTTAATGCAGGTGTTGCTGTAATACAGCCACTCGCAGGAGGACTAATACAAATGCTTAATGAGCAGGATGGTCTCTATAATCTGTTTTTAAAAGGAATTAAAAATGGTAGTGAGACCGAAGAAATTCATACCATTTCGTGTATTCAAAAAGGGATTAATCCATATGAAGATTATGCGGCTTATTTAGCATTAGCTGAAGAAGAAGCGTTAGAATTTTTGATTTCTAATACTACAGAGGCAGGTATAAGTTATGATGATCAGGATACGCTGGAAGGTGCTCCGCATAATAGTTTTCCTGCAAAAGTGACTGCATTGCTTTATAAACGCTTTAAGCACTTTAAGGGAGCTGCAGATAAAGGTCTGACCATTATTCCGTGTGAATTAATTAATCACAATGCAGATACACTTAAGAAAATAATTTTGCAGTATGCAGACTTATGGGAGCTTAGCGATGATTTTAAATCCTGGATTGAAATTCACAACAGTTTTCACAATACATTAGTAGATCGTATTGTACCCGGCTATCCTAAAGACGATATAGAATTATATCAAAGTCAGCTAGAATTTAAAGATAATTTGATTGTTTCTGCAGAGACTTTTTTACTGTGGGTTATTGAAGGTGGAGCAGCTTTAAAGGCTAAAATTCCCTTTGATAAAATAGATGAGAATATTCTCGTCGTTGATGATATGCAGCCGTATAGAACGCGTAAAGTACGTATTTTAAATGGTGCACATACTACTATGGTCCCTTTTTCTATTTTGTATGGTAACGATACGGTAAAAGAAACGATAGACAATTCTTTTACAGGAACCTTTGTACGTGATGCAGTATTCAATGAGATTAATCACACATTAGATTTACCTGACGAAGAACTTAACACGTTTGCAGATGCAGTATTTGATCGATTCAGAAATCCGTTTATAAAGCACCAACTTTCGAGTATAGCACTTAATACTGTTTCTAAATTTAAGGTTCGTGTTTTACCAAGTTTATTAGCTTATCACGAAAAATACAATCGATTACCAATAAATCTTACCTTTGCACTAGCGTGTTTAATTCGGTTTTATAGAGGCAGCTATAAAGAGCAGTCTTTACCTGTACAGGATGATGCTGAAGTGGTTGCTGTATTTAATAAATTATGGTCGACTCATGATTATAAACTTATTGCACATGAAGTTCTGAGTTATACAGCATTTTGGGATCAGGATTTAACTAAAGTTGATGATCTTGAAGATCAAATCACAAAAGCATTAGAGCTAATTGATGCACACGGCATAGAAGAAGGATACAATAAATTTAAGGGTTAAAATTGGCCTTTTTAATATAGAATAAAATGATAAGTAAGCTTATAAAAGTACATCCCAGCGATAATGTAGCCGTAGCACTTGTAGATTTATATACGGGAGATAGCTTACAATTTGAGGGAAAAACACTTTTGGTATTAGACGACTGTAAAGCGAAGCATAAAATTTCGTTAGTTGATCTCGCTCCAGGAGATTCGATTTATATGTACGGTGTTTTAGTGGGTAAGGCTTTAAGTCAGATACCAGTGGGCGGAGTACTTACTACTCAAAATGTAAAACATGAGGCAAATTCGGTATCTCAAAAAACAGAAACTACTTCGTGGACAGCTCCAGATATCACCAAATGGAAAGACCGAACCTTTATGGGATACCATCGAGAAGACGGGCAGGTAGGGACCGCAAATGTATGGCTGTTTTTTCCATTGGTATTTTGTGAAAACCGAAATATCGAATTATTAAAAGATGTTTTTGAAAAAGAACTTTCATTTCATAAAGCTAGCCGTCAACGCCAATTATTGCGCAACCTAATACAGGGTGTACCCGAAGATACCGCGGTAGTAGAAATTGAAGAAGAGCAAGCTATTTTTGATAATATTGAGGTGAAATTTATAACCCATCAGGGTGGTTGTGGGGGTATTCGACAGGATGCTGTCGCACTTTCAAAATTACTGGCAGGTTATGTAAATAACCCTAATGTTGCCGGGGCAACTGTATTGAGTTTGGGTTGTCAAAACCTGCAAATAGACATCTTTAAAAATGCTCTTGCGGGTATAACTTCAGATGTAAAAAAGCCTGTTTTAATTTATGAGCAGCAAGCTGAAGGAACTGTTGATGCGATGCTTGCCAGGATAATTAAAGATTCTTTTGAAGGTATTAAAAAAGCTAATGGCATTCAGCGCAAGCCTGCGTCTATTGCCAAGTTAAAAATGGGATTAGAATGTGGTGGTTCTGATGGGTTTTCGGGTATATCAGCTAATCCTGCATTAGGATATGCTTCAGATTTGCTGGCAGCAGTAGGAGGCTCTCCTATACTTTCAGAATTTCCTGAATTATGTGGCGTAGAGCAAGAACTGGTTAATCGTTGCGTTAACGACGAAGATGCATCCCGTTTTATGCAACTGATGAAAGCTTATGAAAAATCTGCTATCGATGCAGGTTCTGGCTTTGATATGAATCCGTCACCAGGGAACATCAAAGATGGCTTAATTACAGATGCGATGAAATCTGCAGGTGCAGCAAAAAAAGGTGGCACATCACCTATACAGGCGATATTAGATTACGGCGAATACGTAACTAAACCGGGATTAAACCTGTTATGCACACCAGGAAATGATGTAGAAAGTACAACGGCTATGGTAGGTTCTGGAGCTACAGTTGTAGTATTTACAACCGGGTTAGGAACACCTACAGGAAACCCAATTGCTCCGGTTTTAAAGGTAGCTTCAAACAGTACACTTGCCAGACGTATGCCAGATATTATAGATATAGATAGCGGTGGGGTTATACGTGGCGAAAAAACCATTGAAGAGATGGGAGAAGAAATTCTAGAATACGTAATACAGGTTGCAAGTGGTGCAATTGAATCTAAAGCAGATATTCTGGGGCAAGACGATTTTATTCCGTGGAAAAGGGGCGTCTCCTTATAATTTAAAAAATAGCGTTAATAACTACTAAGGGAGTTACAGATTTACTGCAACTCCCTTTTTTAATGAAGTCTCACGTTCATAAAGTTCTGGCATCAAAACTACCTTTTTCTCAACTTTAAGGCTTTTAGATTGTTCATTTATTTGTTCTAGAAAAACCTGTGCAGCAATTTGGCCCATCAGCATAGGAGTTTGACCAACACTGGTTAACGGGCACTCCAGATATTTTGTAAAAGGTTCATTACTAAAACCTACCACGCCTACCTCTTCGGGTATTTTTATTCCGCGGCTGCGTAGTTCTCGTAATCCACCCAGAGCTACATAATCGCTGGCCGAAAAGAAAGCATCAAATTTTATATTCTTATCAAGAAGCTCTTTTACAGCGTCAATACCCGCTTCAACGGTGCTGCTAACCTCTAAAATGAGGTTTTCATTTATAGCTATATCATAGGCTTTTAAGGCTGCAATATAACCGTCATAACGATGCTTGTATATTTCTAATTTAGGATCACCACCTATATGTACAATTTGTTTATATCCTTGTTGAATTAAATGCTCTGTCGCCATAAAAGCACCTTCAAAATCATTTATGGTAACCGAACTGACACCTTTAATATTTTTTTTACGGTCAAAAAAGATAAGCGGTACGCCGTCGTCCTGTATTTCCTGAATATGAGATAAGTCTTCTGTTGTTTTAGAAACCGAAATAAAAATACCGTCTATATGCGTGTTGAGTAGGGTTTTAATCTGGCGGGCTTCATTTGCCACATCTTCGTGTGACTGGCAAATGATAACGTGATATCCTTTAGGGGTCAATTCTTCTTCAATACCGCGTATTACTGAAGCAAAAAAAGTGTGATTAATATACGGTACGACAACTCCCACGTTAAAGGTACGACCACTTTTAAGTGCGAGAGCTAAAGTATTTTGCTGGTAATTTAATTCTTTTGCCATTTTCAAGACCAGTTCTTTGGTCTTGGGACTTACCCGGTTACTATCATTTAATGCTCGGGAAACAGTCGCTGCACTGATATTTAATTTTTTTGAAATATCATAAATGGTAATCTTTTCTTTTTGGCGCATGTCGTAGGGTATGTAATCGTTTTCAATTTAAAATAAATTTTCAATTCGAGATACTTTTGCTTGTATTTATAGCATTCTTTTTTGGATTTAATGAGTAGTTTCTGACTTAAACAAATTAATTGTTTAAAATAAATGAATATTTAATAATTCTTTAAGCATTTTATTTGCATAATCATATTAAATAATTACTTTTATGCAATCGATTGTATTTTATGTTGCAATTGTGAATGCTTTAATCTTGAAAATATTTTCAATGTCTAATCAAAAAAGAAATCGATTGCGTAAAATTTCGCTGACTGTTTGCCTAATAGTTATAGGAGTATTCGTAGCATGTAAAAATCAATCTCAAACGGGGGGAATCCAGGAAGCCACAGTAGAAGTTGACCCTTGGCTAGAAGCAGACCGAATCATAGAAAAAATAGGAACTATAGAATTTCCTGACGTACAATTTATAATTACAGATTATGGTGCTGTGGCTGACGGTACAACTTTAAATACTCAGGCTTTTAAAAACGCTATTGAAAAGTGTAATGCTTCGGGCGGTGGTCGTGTAATTGTACCTGCGGGAACTTATCTAACGGGGCCTATTCATTTAAAAAGTAATGTAGACTTGCATCTTGAAAAAGGAGCAGAAGTACTGTTTACAAAAGATCACCAAGCGTATTTACCGGCGGTACACACCTCATATGAAGGTATGGAGATTATGAATTACTCCCCCTTAATTTATGCTAAAGGGCAAAAAAATATCGCAGTAACAGGAAGCGGAACGTTCAATGGACAGGCTAGCAATGAAAATTGGTGGCCATGGTCTGGAGCAGAACGTTATGGGCATCAAGAAGGTACTCCTCAACAAAAAGATGAACACAATTTGCCTACACTATTTAAAATGATTGAAGATGGTGTTGCTGTTGAAAATCGGGTTTTTGGAGCAGAACATCAATTGCGTCCTTTATTTTTTCAGACTTTAGAATGTGAAAATGTATTAATTCAGGGGGTGACATTTACTAATGCACCGTTTTGGGTTATACACCCTTTAAAATCAAAATATATAACGGTAGATGGCGTAACGGTGAACAGTCACGGTCCTAATAATGATGGTTGTGATCCAGAATATTCGAGTTATGTGCACATTACCAATTGTAAATTTAATACCGGTGATGATTGTATTGCGATCAAATCTGGTCGTAATGCAGACGGTCGTCGTGTAAATATTCCTAGTGAGAACATAGTCGTAGAAAATTGCGAAATGAAAGATGGTCATGGTGGTGTGGTAATGGGAAGTGAGATTTCGGCAGGTGTGCGGAACGTTTTTGTACGCAACTGTGTTATGAACAGTCCTAATCTTGATAGAGCAATACGCATTAAAACAAATACACTTCGTGGAGGTTTTGTCGAAAATCTTTATGTAAAAGATATTGAGGTAGGGCAGGTTAAAGAGGCTGTACTTAAAATCAATTTATATTATGGGATTTACGGAGTTCAGGAAGGGGAATTTATACCCACTATAAAAAACATAAACCTCGAGAATATTACAGTAGAAAATGGGGGAGAGTACGGTGTTTTAATTAAAGGAAGACCCGAAAAGTTGATATCGGGAATTACGTTAAAGAATGTGACTATAAATGGTGCACAACAACCCACATCAATAGAAAATTGCGAACCTATAACATACATCAATACCAAAATAAACAATACCATTATGAAATAAACCAGACTGCTTATTTAAAAATTTACACACACAATTAAACTTATTAAAATGAATTATTTAATTACTCATCTCCTCTTTCGAGGAAAAAAGAGAGGACTGTTTGTACTTGCTTTCAGTCTCTGTTCTTTATTCGGCTTTAGCCAGAATGCGCGTACCATTACAGGAACGGTTTCAGCAGCTGATGACAGTATGCCCTTACCCGGAGTTAACGTATTAGTTGAAGGTACAAATGCTGCAACTGTTACTGATTTTGATGGAAATTTTCAGTTAGAAGTTACAGGTAATGACGCAACACTTGTTGTAAGTTATGTAGGTTTTTTAACCAAACGTCTGCCGGTAGGCTCTCAAAGTAGTTTTACGATATCGTTGGAGACCGATGTTCAATCTCTAAGTGAGGTGGTTGTCGTAGGATATGGTACCGTTAAAAAGTCAGACCTTACCGGTGCAGTAGGTACGGTTGACTCAGGAAGTTTAACCGAACGTAACCTTACAAATCCTGTAGAATCTTTACAGGGGCTGGTTGCCGGTGTTGAGGTAAGTAATTCAACCGGTCGTATTGGCGATGGTTACAATATCACTATACGTGGTCAAAATTCTATTGGCGGTGGAGGTAATCCTTTATTTGTGGTTGACGGTGTACCTACAGATAATATCGATTTCCTCAATCCTCAGGATATTGAGCGTATGGATATTCTAAAGGATGCTTCCTCTACAGCGATCTATGGTTCTCGTGGGTCTAATGGTGTTGTTATCGTTACAACACGTAGTGGAGCAGGTGCAAAAGGTGGTCTTACCGTAAGTGTAGAATCATTTGTTGGAGTTAAAGATGTTGCGCGTTTACCTAAATTTATGGATCCGCAGACGTGGTGGGAATATCACCAGGGTGCTTATTTAGCTACTGCTGCTAAAGACCCAAACACCGGTGCAGTAACTGAGGCGACTTTATTTGATGCCGTTGCAGGGACAGGAAATTCAGAACTATTTAGACGTGTAGCTGCAAACCAGTCTTTTGATTGGTATGATGCTGTTTTAAAAACAGGTATTCAACAAAACACTTATGTAAATGCATCTGGAAGAGCTGAAAACGGTTTAGGTTATAACTTAGGATTAGGGTACCAGACAGAAACCGGAAACATAGAAAATGAAGAGTTAAATAAATACACGTTAAAACTAGGTGTAGATCATAAGATTAATGAGAAGTTTACCTTAGGTACTAATATTACGGTAACCTTAACAGATCAGGATCAGGGTAGTGATATAGCCATGCAGGAGGCTTTTAGACTAAATCCATTTTTAGATCCTTATGACATTGATGGAGAAACGCTATTTCCATTACCTGGAAAACTAGTTGGTCCAGACGGAAATTTTATTATAGATAAGACCAGTACGTATAATCCTCTTTTAGAAATTGAAAATGCAATCGATAACATTCGTAGATGGAATATAATTGGGAATACGTATTTTGAATATAAGCCTCTAGAATGGTTGTCCTTTAAGACCTCGCTTGCTGCAGGATATTCAGATAATCGCCGAGGAAGATCTTGGGGACCACTTACAGATACCGGTAGTAAAAACAACGATCTGTCTTCTGCTCGATTGGATCAGATACAAAACTTCAATTATACCTGGGATAACCAGTTTAATATAACGAAGACTTTTAATGAAATACATAATGTAAATCTTTTAGGTTTATACAGTATGTTTTCAGATCGTAACGAAAGTTCTTTCGCATCCTCTCGAAATATGCCTTTTGATACCAGTTTTTACAATATAGGTAGTGGGGAACAGGGCACTTATGATTTAGGTTCTAATTATTTTAAAACTACATTAAGATCCTACGCATTACGATTTAATTACTCGTATGACGATAAATATTTACTTACACTTTCTAATAGATGGGATGGTTCTTCAGTATTTCCTGAAGATAACCGTTGGGATTCATTTCCTTCAGCAGCATTGGGGTGGAATATCTCTAACGAAGATTTCTTAACCGAGTCTGCTGTTGTAAGTAACTTGAAACTTCGTGCTAGTTTTGGTTATACCGGGAATAATAAAATTAACCCGTATTCCTCATTAAATACACTAGATACACAAACGTATTATGATTATGCAGGTCAGGCTTCAAACGGATTTATATCTAACCAGATTGCAAACGCACAATTAAAGTGGGAACGTACCCGTGAATTTAACGTAGGTCTTGATTTCGGTTTATATAGAGATCGTATTACAGGTAGTATTGATGTTTATGATCGTTTATCTGATGATCTACTATTTACTCAGGATTTACCAAGTGAAACCGGTTTTGCAAATATCGCAGCAAACGTTGCTTCTGTAAGTAACCGTGGGGTAGAGATCGCACTCACAACACGCAATATTCAAACAGAAGATATCACCTGGACAACGTCGTTTACTTTTACTAAAAATACTAATGAATTACGCTCTATTTACGGGCAGGATCAGGTAGATGATGTGGGTAATAACTTGTTTATAGGAGAATCGCTAGATGCGCTTTATAATTACAAGTTTACCGGAATCTGGCAAGCAGACGAGATTGATGAAGCTGCAGGTTATGGGTTAAAAGAAGGGCAGGAAAAACTTCTCGATGTTAATGGTGACGGTAAATATACACCAGATGCAGATCGTGTTATTTTAGGATCTACAAATCCAGACTGGACGGGTAGTTTCTTTAGCTCTTTACGCGTTAAGAATTTTGACCTTTCTACTTCAGTAATTGTTACGCAGGGAGTTTTAGTTTATAGTAATTACCATGCAAATTTTGCAGATACCCGTGATCGCGGTCGTCAAAAATTAGATATAGACTGGTATATACCTGCAAACGATGCCGGTATTCCTGCCAGAGCTTCTAACACACATCCACAACCTCGTAATGAAGGTAGTTTTTGGAGAAATAATGGAGTAGGCTATTACAGAGATGCGTCTTTTGTTAAAGTAAAAAACATAGCCTTAGGATATAACTTAAGTGGTAAAGCATTAGAATCTCTTAACCTTTCGCAGCTACGCGTGTATGCTAACGTACTCAATCCATTTGTTTTTACAGAGTATGACGGGTACGATCCCGAGTGGGCAGGGGCATCACTTCAAACAGGAAGACCTAGTTATGTTACCTATCAGGTAGGTTTTAATTTAAAATTTTAAGAAGATGAAAAAGACAAGATATATAATAGGATGTCTGGTACTGCTGCTCGCGGTGACCAGTTGTCAGGATTTTTTAGAGGAGGAAAATGAGTCGTTTGCCGTTGCCGAAGAATTCTATCTTACAGCAGAAGGATATCAGTCGTTGATTAATGCAAATTATTCACAACTACGTGAACTTTACGGAAATGAACCATGGTTGTATGCCTGCGGAACAGATTTATATGCTGAAGGTCGTGATGCCGAACCTACGGGATTAAGCCAGTATACAGATCTTAACCCTTCATCTGAAGGTGTAGCAGCACTGTATGATAACGCTTATAAAGCGATTCAAACCGCAAATACCGCTATTTTTTATGCAGACTTAACTGCAAATACCAGTGTACTTACGCAGCAAATAGGACAGGTGCGCTATTTAAGAGCAAATGCCTATTTCTTATTGGTTCAAACTTATGGAGGTGTGCCTTTGGTTACAGAATATTTTAAAGAGCCGGTCCTTAGTTTTGACCGTGATTCTGCAGAGAATATCTACAGTTTTATTATCACTGAACTAGAAGGAGCACTAAATCAGGTAGCTACAGGTGCTTTTCAGGGAAAAGTAACACAGCGTGCCGTAAACCATTTATTAGCTAAAGTGTACTTAACCAGAGGTTATGAAGATTTTGGTACGCAGGCAGATTTTGATACGGCTGCAAGTTATGCAGATGCTGCGATTGCAGGAGAGCGTTTAACGCTGCCATTTGATGAATTATGGGCACCGGGTAATCCCACGTATGCAATTAATTCAGAAACATTATTTTCTGTACAATATGATCCTAAATCGGTGAGTACCGACCCTCAGACTTTGGGGCATCAACAAACATCGTATTTTGGACCGTATCAAGGTGGAACTGAAGTAGCTGGCAATGCACCGAGTAGAAGGTATTTATTATGTCCTACTCAATTTGCTATTGATTTGTTTACTGAAGACGATACCCGTTATAATGCGACATTTATGGTTGAGGTTTATAATCGTTATTTTGACTTTTACGATGTAGAAGATACGAGTACTCTTCCTGTAGCGCATTATTACGCACCAGCCTGGGAGGCAACTCCTGCAGACAAGGCTGCTTATATGGCTGCACATCCAGAAGCTGTTTATCACGACTATGGTAGTTATGTACCTTCAGTAAATCCTTCAACAGATTATCAAACTATTCCGGTTAGAAAATTTGATGATCCTGCAGCTCCATTTGGTGGAAGTACCAGCAGAAGAGATATTATTTTATCACGATTAGGAGAAACCTATTTAATCGCTGCAGAAGCATATCTTCAGGCAGGCGATCCGGCAACGGGTTTATTACGTCTTAACGAAGTACGTCGCCGTGCAGGAGTTGTACCAGCGCAAGCGGGAGACTTTGATATAGATTATATTCTTGATGAGCGTGGACGTGAATTATTAGGAGAGTATCACCGTTGGTTTGATCTAAAGCGTACCGGCAAATTGGTTGAGCGTGCTTCTGCTTATCACTATCTGGTTAATGAAGCTAATTTTCAAGGAGCTAACGGCGAATTAAAAATTCTTAGACCTTTACCACAAACCGCTATCGATTTAAATCAAAACAGAGATTTTCAACAAAATCCTGCGTATCAATAGCCTTAATTAATTGCAAAAACAAAGAAAAAAGCTTGCCGGTTTCGGTTAAGCTTTTTTCTGTTTTAGAATAATGCAGAATCTAAACCTTATGGAATATTTAAAACGGATATCACTCTTTGCCTATATACTCGCACAAAGCTTTACGAGTGCGGCTCAAAAAAGTATTTCGCAAGTTTGGGTTGCAGATCAGAAAAACGGTACCTATACAAATCCCATACTTCACGCAGATTATTCAGACCCAGATGTTGTGGGTGTTGATGGGGATTTTTATATGACGTCTTCAAGTTTTAATGCTGCTCCGGGATTACCAATATTACATTCCCGTGATTTGGTAAACTGGCAACTTATAAATTATGCATTACCCAGGCAGTTTCCAGATGAGGTATTTAGTATTCCGCAGCATGGTAATGGTGTTTGGGCACCCAGTATACGGTATCACAATAACGAATTTTACATCTTCTGGGGTGATCCTGATCAGGGGATTTTCCGCATTAAAACAAAAGATCCACGAGGTGAATGGGATGAGCCTGTTTTAGTATTCAAAGCTAAAGGAGCAATAGACCCATGTCCGCTTTGGGATGATGATGGTAATGCATATTTAGTACACGGGTGGGCAGGAAGTCGCGCCGGTGTAAAAAGCTTACTTACCGTACATAGAATGAATGTAGAAGCAACACAAGTTCTTGACGCCGGCAAGCACGTTTTTGATGGTCATGAAAATCACCCTACTGTAGAAGGGTCTAAATTTTACAAACGCAATGGCTACTACTATATTTTTGCACCTGCAGGCGGGGTAAGTACCGGCTGGCAATTAATTCTTCGATCTAAAAACGTGTATGGGCCTTATGAAGAGCAAGTCGTTTTAGAGCAGGGGAGTACATTGATTAATGGTCCGCATCAGGGAGCCTGGGTGGCAACTGGGCAGGGTGAAGACTGGTTTTTTCATTTTCAGGATAAAGATGTCTATGGTCGTGTGGTCCACCTTCAGCCTATATCGTGGAAAAATGATTGGCCGGTTATGGGTAAGGATTTTGATAATAATGGAATAGGAGAGCCGGTATTAGCCTATACAAAGCCGAAAGTAGACTTAATATATCCTATTGCAACACCACCTGAAACAGACGAATTTAATACCGATACTTTAGGAATACAATGGCAGTGGCAGGCAAATCCTAATGTAATGTGGAGTGCGCAAATACGCGGTAAAGAATACCTGCGCTTGTTTTCTATAAAGCCTGAAACACGACAACCAAATTTGTGGATGACGCCTAACTTACTCCTTCAGAAGTTTCCGTCACCACAGTTTACAGCAACTACACTTGTTAAATTAGAACCTGAAGAAGCAACTACGGGTAAACGGGCGGGCTTAATGATTTTTGGGATGCACTATGCAACACTCACCTTAACACACGATAAAGACGGATTTTTTATTGAGCAAACACAGGCGCTAGATGCAGAGAACGGTGCAGATGAGTTTACAAATGAGGTAAAACGAATTGCTACAAACACTGCTTATTTTAAAGTTGAAGTAAGTGCACCCGATGCGACTTGCAGGTTTAGCTATAGTGAAGATGGGAAAGCGTTTAAAAAAATAGGAAAAGCATTCACCGCCAAACCCGGAAAATGGGTGGGAGCAAAAGTGGGTATATTTAGCGTAAGCAGTCTAGATGCAAAACGTGGCGGTTACGCAGACTTTGATTTTTTTAGAATTATAAAATAAAAAAGCGATGTATAGAATTTTAAACCTGTTAACTCTTTTTTTAATACTTACCGGTAGTTGTATTGCACAGAAAAAGGAGATTGAGGTAAAACCTTACACGATTAGCACCACTTATCAGAAACTAAAAAAAGAGTATCCGTTTATCACACCGGTCACAACTTTAAAAGAAGGCCAATTTTCTGCGGAAGAAGACGTCGTTTATGCCCGTGTTTCTGGTAAAGATTTAAAAGCAGACGTGTATTACCCCAAGAATAAATCAGTAACAAGTCCAGCGGTTTTGCTGGTTTTTGGAGGTGGCTGGATTAGTGGAAGTAAAGAAAATGTAAGGCCTATGGCACAGCATTTAGCTAACAATGGGTTTGTAGCAGTTACTGCAGAATACCGTTTAAGCACAGATACACCTTTTCCCGGGGCGGTTTTAGATTTAAAAACGGCTTTACGATTTATGAGGGATCACGCAGAGAAGTACAACATCAATCCAGATCAAATTGCAATTCTGGGTAATTCTGCCGGTGCTCAACTGGCCACTTTAGTAGGAGTTACAGGTAATTCAAAAAGATTTGATAGTATAGATTATAAAACGTCAGATGTAGTGCAGGCAATTATTAATGTTGACGGTATCGTTTCTTTTATTCACCCGGAGGCTGAAGAAAGTGAGATCGCAGGGAAGTGGCTAGGCGGTTTACAGGATCAAAACCCAAAAAACTGGAGAGAAGCTTCTCCATTAGAATATGTAAATGCCACTACACCACCCACGCTTTTTATAAACAGTACCGTATCTCGTTTTCACGCTGGTCGTGATGATATGGTTTCTCAATTAAACGAGTACGGGATTTATAATGAAGTACATACCATCCCAGAAACACCGCATTCGTTCTGGTTAATGAATCCCTGGTTTGAAAAAACATTACAGTATAGCCTATCATTTTTAAACCGGATTTTTATTGCGGAAACAGCTCGTGTTTACCACAAGATTACAGTTGCTCAAGACGACAGTGGTGATTTTAAAAGTATACAGGAAGCCATAAATAGTACCCGCGATTTGGGTCCTGATTACGTACGTATATTTATAAAAAAAGGAATTTACAACGAGAAAATCACCATCCCAGCCTGGAAGCGAAAGATTGCCCTAATAGGAGAAGACCGTGATCAGGTTATTCTGGTAAACAGCGATTATTCAGGGAAAGTAGATGCGGTGACCCGGGAGGTTTTGAGTACGTTTACTTCGGCTACTTTAAAAGTTGAGGGACAGGATTTTTATGCTGAAAATTTAACCATACAAAATACGTGGTGTAATAAAGGTCAGGCAGTATCATTACACGCAGCAGGAGATCGTTCTGTATTTAAAAATTGTAAAATTTTAGGATGTCAGGATACTGTTTATACTGCCGGCGAAGACAACCGTATGCTATTTGAAAATTGCTATATTGAGGGAACTACAGATTTTATATTTGGGCAGGCAACCGCATTCTTTGACAATTGTGAGATTAAAAGTTTGGCAGATTCTTATGTTACGGCAGCTTCAACCCCAGCAAGACAGCAATACGGTTATGTATTTTCAGATTGTACACTTACTGCAGATGCTGCAGTCTCAAAAGTTTATCTAGGCAGACCCTGGAGACCCTATGCGAAAACCGTTTTTTTAAATTGTAAACTGGGAGCCCACATACTTCCCGAAGGATGGGAAGTCTGGGATGGCGATGTCATGTTTCCCCACAAAGAGCGCACGGTTTTTTATGCGGAATATAACAGCAGCGGTGCAGGAGCAAACCCGCAAGAACGCGTATGGTGGTCGCATCAGATTTATGAAAACGAGTTGGCACAATACACTAAAGCTTCCGTTTTAAATGGCCATGATAACTGGAATCCTGATGCATATTCTTCAATCTTAAACAATTAAAAAATGAATTTAAAACAGCTACTCTTTAGTTTCTTATTTGCTTGGGTTACGTTAGTTTCCGCGCAGCAAAAAACCACATTGTATCTCATAGGAGATTCAACAATGGCAGATAAAAAAAATCCTGAGGTTAATCCTGAACACGGCTGGGGACAAATGCTTCCGGGGCTTGTGAGTGATTCCTTAACTATAAGTAATCACGCAGTAAACGGTCGCAGTAGTAAAAGTTTTATAACAGAAGGCCGCTGGCAGGTAGTTTTAGATTCGTTGAAGACGGGGGATTATCTATTTGTACAATTTGGTCATAATGACGAAAAAATTTTAGACAGCACACGCTACACCTTCCCGTTTACACAATACCGCTACAATTTGGAGCGATTTGTAAACGAGTCACGAGCTAAAGGTGCGATTCCCGTTCTGCTGTCGTCTATTGTGCGACGTAATTTTAATGATGCCGGTGTTTTAGTAGATACCCACGGGGACTATCCGCTAGTAGCACGCATGACCGCAAAAGATCTTAATGTACCATTTATAGACCTTCAATTTCTAACAGAAAGACTTGAAAAAGGCTATGGAGTAGAAGATTCTAAACAGCTGCATTTGCATTTTGCAGCCGGTGAAAACACGTATTACAAAACCGAAAAACACGATGATACACACCTTTCTAAATTAGGGGCAACTTTGGTCGCTACATTGGCATTACAGGAAGTTGCACTACAGGATTTAGCATTAAAAACCTATATAAAAGATTCCGTTTTAAGCAAAGAAATTGTTTCTTTAAAAGACTAATCAATAACCAAAAAACCAAGAATATGAAATCGTTGATTTCTGTAGAGAATAAAATAATTGTAATTAGCGGAGCAACCGGTGTTCTGGGTGAATCGATGACCCGATCACTAGCTGAAGCAGGCGCTCACGTTGTAATTCTGGGGCGTAGCAAAGATAAAGTTGATGCGCTGGTAAGTAGCATTAAGCAACACGGGCACGAGGCCACCGGCGTAGTGGCAGATGTAACCAATAAAGAAGCTTTGACGCAGGTAAAAGAGGAGATTGCAGAACATTTAGGTTATATAGATGTTTTGATTAATGCCGCAGGCGGCAATATGGCCGGAGCTTTAATTATGCCTAACCAAACGCTTGCAGATGCAGACTTAGAGCAGATGCGTAAGGTGATCGATTTGAATTACATAGGAACCTTCTTACCTACGCAGATTTTTCTCCCGTTGTTAGAAAAGTCAGTAAAAGCGTGTGTTGTTAATATCTCATCAGTTGCAGCACATTTACCTCTTACACGGGTGATGGGCTATGCTTCAGCAAAATCTGCTATTGAAAATCTTACTCAGTTTCTGGCAGTTGAATTTGCACAAAAGCAGGAAAATCCGGTTCGGGTAAATGCACTGGCGCCAGGCTTTTTCTTAACCGAGCAAAACCGTGATTTATTAACCAATAAAGATGGGAGTCTTACCGATCGAGGTGAGAAAATCATCGCACATACACCACTGGGAAAATTTGGTAATCCTGAAGATTTAAATGGTGCCATTCACTGGTTGTGCAGCGATGCCGCAAGTTTTGTTACCGGAACAGTTGTCACTGTAGATGGTGGTTTTAAAGTATTTGCAGGCGTTTAATGCTGCATTTTAATTTCAAATTTAGAATTAGGCAGATGCTGTTGCGATCTGTTATCCTTTAAAATTTATAAGATGAATCAAACAATGCGTTGGTACGGGCCTAAAGATCCTGTATCGCTTCAAGATATAAGACAGGCAGGTGCAACCGGTGTGGTACACGCAATGCACGAAATTAAAAACGGAGAAATCTGGACACTCGAAGCGCTTGAGAAGCGTAAAGCCGAAATTAATGCGGCAGGTTTAGACTGGCATGTGGTTGAAAGTTTACCGGTAACCGAGCCTATGAAAACCCGAACCGGAGTGTTTCAGCAGCATATAGAGAATTACAAGATTTCGCTTCAGAATTTAGGTAAGATAGGTGTAAATGTGGTGTGTTATAATTTTATGCCCGTGTTAGACTGGACGCGTACTCAACTGGCATATCCGCTGGCAAACGGAGCAACGGCATTGCGTTTTGAATGGGCACTTTTAGCAGCTTTTGACTGTTTTATGCTTAAACGTAAAAATGCAGAGCGAGACTATAAGGAGTCTATACTTGCAGATGCGAAACATTTTATGAATACCGCTTCTGAAGCAGAAAAAAAGAAATTAGAAAGTGCGATAATCGCCGGACTACCTGGAGCAGAAGAAGGGTATACCTTAACTGCTTTTCAAGAAGCTTTAGATACTTATGCAACTATTGACGAGGCTAAAGCTCAAGAACATTTGAAGCTATTTTTAGATGCAGTCTTACCCACTGCAGAGCAGGCAGGTGTAGCGATGGCGATACACCCAGATGATCCGCCGCACGCGTTCTTTGGCTTGCCACGTATTATGAGCAAAGCTTCAGATGTTGCTCGTTTACTGGCAGATAATTCTAGTGCTTTTAACGGAATTACCTTTTGCACCGGCTCTTTTGGAGCACGACCAGATAATGATTTGGTACAAATGGTTAAAGACTATGGCAGCCACATTCATTTTATACATTTGCGCAGTACAAGACGCGATACCAGCGGCAGTTTTTATGAAGACAATCATTTAGAAGGTGACGTGCCTATGCCGGCTGTGATTTATGAATTATTAGAGGTAGAAAAGCAATGCGGTAAACAATTACCTATGCGTCCTGATCACGGGCATCAAATGCTCGATGATTT
Source organism: Leeuwenhoekiella sp. MAR_2009_132 (assembly GCF_000687915.1). Classification (NCBI taxonomy): domain Bacteria; kingdom Pseudomonadati; phylum Bacteroidota; class Flavobacteriia; order Flavobacteriales; family Flavobacteriaceae; genus Leeuwenhoekiella; species Leeuwenhoekiella sp. MAR_2009_132. Next base: position 310,456 of record NZ_JHZY01000004.1, on the reverse strand, counting down.
AAAGAAGCCTTTGGCGCACCCGGGATATACCGCAATTGGCCGTTTAAAAGGTCTGGCAGAATTACGTGGCGTTATTGCCGGAATCGAATATATGCAAAACCGATAATCAATGTCCATAAAATGGGAAAGCGATTTATTTTTTAAATCTAAAAAAGCTAATTGGGAGCAGGCAGATAGCGGGATTACCCGTCAGATTGTAGCACATAACCAAGACCTTATGGTCGTAAGTGTAAAATTTAAACCCGGAGCCATAGGCCGTATTCACGACCATTTGCACACACAAGGATCTTATGTGGCTTCGGGAAAATTTAAGATTACTATAAATGGTAACAGCGAAATTCTGGAAGCCGGTGATGGTTTTTACGTTCCCCCACACGCACCCCACGGTGCCGAATGTCTGGAAGAAGGGATTCTCATAGACGCCTTTAATCCGGCTCGGGAAGATTTTTTATAAAACTTGAAAAGCGGCTTTTTAGCTGCTTTTTTTTTGCGCTAACGCTGAATTTGTATTAGAATATAATGATGAAAATTTCGAGCTAATTAGTTACAAATGAGGAAAGCTGTAATTACTGTTTAAAATTATATACTATCTTGTTGATATAATTACAGATAATTATTAATCTATGAGTTATTAGCCTGCTATTTATATTTTAAGGATGAAAAAAACACTACTAATTTTAACTGTTATGTTCGGTTTTTTTGCGGCGTTTGCTCAGGAAGAAGACGGTTCCCAACAAGATATTCTTCTCAGCCAATTATCAAAAAATGCTTGTGAGTGTATAGATGCTATAAGTACTTACGATAAGCATAGGGCAGAGGTTGCTTTAGAAATCAATAAATGCCTTGACGAGTTAGCCGGTGTATACCAGATGGGTTCAAAATTTCAAAATATAAATCCTGATAAAGATGCGGTGGTAAGTGAAGATGGTAAACAAAAAATAGATATTGTTATAAATACAAATAAGGAGTCTGATGAATACAAAGATTATTATTATACAGTAGAGCGTTATATGATGCAAAATTGTATGGCTTTAAAAGAGACGATTACAAGTAATGACAAACAAAGCGATAAATCACTGTCTGAAAATCGCAAAGCCTATATGTATTATGTTGATGGTGTCGATGCTTCAGAAAATGAAGAATTTGCGAAGGCTGCCGCCTATTTTGAAAAAGCAGTCAAAGAAGATCCTGATTTTGCTTTTGCTTGGGACAATCTGGGATTGATGTATAGAAAGCTCAACAAATTTGACGAAGCAATCGCAGCTTATGAAAGCTCGCTAAAAGTTGATCCCTATGGTTTGATGCCCTTACAAAATATTGCCATCGTTTATCAGTATAAAGAAGACTACACCAACGCTCTAAAATCGTATGAACGTCTGGCAGCAATAGATGCCAGTAATCCTGAGGTATTTTACGGTATAGGAACCATTTATGCACTGAAACTAAATGAATATGAGAAAGGGCTTGAGGCAATGTGTAAGGCCTATAAGCGCTATATTGAACTTAAATCGCCCTACAGAGCAGATGCTGAAAAAGTGATGCGTATTATTTATGCTGAAATGAAAGAAGCAGGTAATGAAGCACAATTTAATGAGATCTTAGAAGCAAATGATATTAATACGGATTAGGATGTGAAGAGTACATAAACTAGAGAATTTTCAATCTGACAATACTTTTGTTTTTTTAACTACAACTAAACCTAAGCTTCCTTAATTTTACTAGATGATACTAATAATAGGTGCGGGTTTAAGTGGGTTGTTAACAGGATACCGTTTACAGCAAAAAGAAATTCCTTTTAAAATTTTAGAGGCCAGAGATCGGGTAGGAGGAAGAATACATACCGCGTTTGATACCGCTGAGACGCCGGTAGAAATGGGAGCTACCTGGTTTGGTGATCAACATACATATTTAATCGCTTTACTAAAGGAGCTTGGCCTTTCTTCTTTTGAACAGTATATGACGGGTACGGTGTTTTTTCAGCCGTTTTCTACTTCTCCGGCACAATCTATTCAAGTACCCAGCCAACCGCCCAGTTATCGTATTGCCGGCGGCACTTCGCATTTGATACAAACACTTTATAAAAAGTTAGATGAAAATGCGGTTTTACTCAATCAGCCTGTAAACGAAATTCAGTTTCATTTTGATAAAGTAGTCGTTAAAGCAGATGATGTTTTTGAAGCTGATAAAGTGGTTCTTGCACTTCCGCCAAAATTGTGGTCTAAGCGTATTCAATTTTCACCGGCTTTACCCGACTTAATAACACATACGGCACAACAAACACAAACCTGGATGGAAGATTCTATCAAAGTGGCACTAACGTTTAAGACACCATTCTGGGAAGAAAATAAGCTATCGGGAACCCTATTTAGCAATACCGGACCTATAACTGAATTTTACGACCACTGCGATCACAAGCGTTCTAAATATGCGTTGTGTGGTTTTATGAATGCTTCTTTTAAGTTGCTTGATGCTACTGAACGCCAGATGCGGGTTATGAGCCAGTTACAAAATGTTTTTGGCGAACCGGTAACCCATTTTATTGAATATAAAGAATGCATCTGGAGCCGGGAAACGCATACCTATGAATCTTCTGAGAGTCCGCTTTTTCCTCATCAAAATAATGGGAATCCTGTTTTTCAGGATTCATTTTTTGAAGACAGATTACTGGTGTCGGGTTCAGAGACGGCAACTGAGTTTCCGGGATATATGGATGGTGCTGTATATGCAGCAAATGAAACCGTTCAAAAATTAATAGATGGTAAAAACCCTTAAAATAAATTAGCCTATGCAACAAACCACTACTCCTCAGGAATCTGTAGAAAACCTGACAGACCGTGAAATATTTACTCGAATATGGGTATTTCCGCGGGAAGTTTTCAAATATATAGAAGCTAAAAAATACGACGAGCATGTTTATGTGTTGCTCATTTTAGCGGGTATTGTGCGCGGCTTTGACCGCGCTATCGAAAAAGATTTAGGAGATAATTTAAGTTTGGGAGCCGTACTGGGTTTTAGTATTGTAGGCGGTGCTTTACTGGGGTGGGTTTCGTATTATATTTATGCTTCGTTACTTAGTTATACCGGTAAATGGATAGGTGGTAGAGCAGATTCTAAAGGTATTCTACGGGTATTGGCCTACGGGTCGTTACCTATGATTTTAACCCTTGTATTTTTAGTTCCACAGGTAGGTATTTACGGAATAGCATTATTTCAGGCAGATGGAGATATTACCAGCGGCGGAATGTTAGAAAATATTGCATTCTGGGGTTCGGTTTTATTAGAAACGGTTCTGGTAATTTGGTCGCTTGTTCTCATAATTATAGGTATTTCTGAAGTGCAACAAAGCTCAATAGCTACTGCAATCTTAAATCTGCTATTGCCTATAGTTATTTTCATCTTACCCATTTTACTTATTGCGGGTCTTTTTTCAGTATTATAAACTAAAATATGTACAAAAAGCTGGTAGTTTTAGTTGCTTTAGTGTTTTTAAGTTCTTGCGCTGCTAAGTTAAATGGTTTACAGGTGTATCAGGATTTAATTAATCGCGAACCTATTACAGATTTTAAATCCTATCTACCGGAAGAAACACCGCTTTTAAAATCTAATACCGACTATAAATTCAGTTTAAAAGTAGAAGATCCTGTACTTATTTATAAAGCCGATTCGTTGACTCGATCTAATTTTAAAATGCTTCACTTTGCTCCGAAACCAGATAGCATTTATCGTATTTCGGTATATAGTCTATGCGATTGTTTAGGCATTAAAAAACAGTTATTTGTACCTCAAATGCGGCTAGCAGACATTGAGGGTAATAGTTTTAAGGCGAACCTGGTGGCGCAGAAAATAGACTATCCTAAAAAAAGTAAGGCAAAGGCACTTTCATTTATGCGAGAATATGTTTTGGTAGATTCATTACCAGAGACGCTACGTATTTATATCTATGCAGACAACTCGAGACCGGGTCAGGAAGTAGATAAATTTTCAGTTAATACATTGGCCGGTTTGTTTCCGCTTACGATACCTTTTTCTCTAAAATCTACTACTGTAGGAGATTTTGTCATTCGCGTTTCGGCAGCGCATAAACTTAGCCCATTGTAAGGTATACGCTGTATTTACGACTAGTATCTGGTAACCCCTATAAATTATAACATGACACCAAATACAATGAAAGTCGAAATATGGAGTGATATCATGTGTCCGTTTTGCTATATAGGCAAGCGTAATTTTGATAAAGCTTTAGAGCAGTTTTCACATCGTGACCGCATAGAAGTTATATGGAAGAGTTTTTCATTAGCACCAGATCTTAAAACAGATGCTTCGATACACAGCAAACAGTATTTACAAGATCGCAAGGGTATGAGTGCAGAGCAGGCACAAAATGCGATAGATCACGTAACCGATTATGCTAAGGCAACCGGCCTTGATTTTGATTATGATAAGGTAATTGTCGCAAATACACATAAAGGGCACCAATTGATACATCTTGCCGGTCAGCAAGGTCTGCAGGATGCTATGAAAGAACGCTTGTTGAAAGCATATTTTATAGACGGTTTAAATGTAGATGATACAAATGTGCTGGTACAGTTGGGCGTAGAAGTAGGCCTTACTGAAGAAGCGATACATACCGAATTGAGAGAAGAGAACTTTGCTGCTTTTATAGAGCAGGACATAGCAGAAGCACAGCAACTGGGAGTAAGCGGTGTTCCGTTCTTTGTTTTTGACCGAAAATATGCGGTTTCAGGAGCACAACCCGAAGAGCAATTTTCTGAAGTTATTGATAAAGCATATAGCGAGTGGCACGCTAAACACAATTCATTAGAATTTGAAGTGATGCAAGGGCAGAGCTGCGATGCAGATGGAAATTGTGATTAAGAAAAATAGAACTAGTACATTTTTGATGAGCGCTTTCAGAACCCTGAAAGCGTTTTTTTTTAGTGCACGGTAAATTTTAAACGATTTGTTCTAGTTTCTCTCAGAGTAAGTTCGTTTTAAAAGCCTTATTTTGTTATCACTCATACTCTATTTAAAAATGCACAACAGTTTTAAGATTGTAAATAGACTGCTCGTAGTTTTAACCGTACTTGGTATAAGTATGCTTTTGATTACTTGTAAACAAAAATCTGAAACCGTTTTAAGTATCGCAACTGCGGCAAATATGCAGTTTGCGATTCACGAATTAGCAGCAGACTTTACGGCCAAAACAGGTGTAAAATGCCAGATTGTAATAAGTTCATCTGGTAAACTTACCGCTCAGATTAAAGAAGGCGCGCCCTATGATATTTTTGTAGCGGCAGATCTAACCTATCCGCAGGCGGTATATGATGCCGGGATGGCGATAAATCCTCCTAAGATATATGCATACGGTAAACTGGTTTTATGGTCCTATTCAGACGAGTCATTGCCTATTTTACGTATGCTTACCAGTGCTTCTATACAGCATATTGCACTGGCAAACCCTGAGACTGCACCCTATGGCAGTGCGGCTATTTCAGTATTAAAAAGTCAGCATTTATACGATTCTATCTCCCATAAGTTGGTTTATGGCGAAAGCATAGCTCAGACGAATCAATTTATAACTTCTGGCGCAGCCGAGATAGGCTTTACAGCATTAGCAGTAGTAAAATCTCCTGCACTTAAAAACAAAGGTAACTGGGCTATTATCGATGAAAAACTTTACGATCCCATAGCTCAGGGCGTGGTGGTGCTTAACCGGGAAGGCGCAAACTTAAATGCGGCAGCGGCTTTTTATGATTATCTTTTTTCGCCTGAAGCGCAGAAAATACTTTCAGATTTTGGATATTCGGGAAATGAATAAACTACACGGTCATATACACGCTTTGGAAGTAAGCGGCAATTTAACGATAGTTGAGGTTGCTGTGACTTCTGAGTTATTTCTCAAAGCAATCGTGATTGATACCCCGCAAACTGCAGACTATTTACAAAAAGGACATAAAGTATCGCTTGTCTTTAAAGAAACTGAAGTAATTATAGGAATAGGTGAACAATCTAATGTGAGTTTGCAAAATCAACTACCTGCGACCATTTTAGGTATTGAAAAAGGAAAATTATTAAGTAAAATCAAACTCAGTACTACTGCCGGTGCTCTTACTTCAATCATAAGTACAGCAGCAGTTATGAAGCTAAATCTTGCGGTCTCAAGTGAGGTTGTAGCAATGGTTAAGTTAAACGAAGTTATGCTACGTAGATTATGAATTGGGAACCTCTGTTGCTCACATTTAAACTTGCTCTGGTGGTTACTTTAATTTTATTAATCATCGCAACTCCCATTGCCTACTGGCTTAGCAACTCTAAATCCCGTTTAAAACCGGTCGTAGAAACTTTAGTAAGTATGCCTCTGGTTTTACCGCCCACCGTTTTAGGATTCTATTTTTTAATGGCATTTAGTCATAATAATGGGGTGGGAAGTTGGTTAAATTCTGTTTTGGGTATAAAACTGGTTTTCTCATTTACAGGATTAGTAATTGCTTCAGTAATTTACAGTTTACCGTTTATGGTGCATCCTATACAATCTGGTTTGAGTTCGATCTCCAAGTCGATTACAGAAGCTTCTTATGTAATGGGAAAATCAAAATGGGAAACCTTATTTAAAATTCAGTTACCTCAAATTAAACCGGCAATACTAACCGGTATAGTATTGTCTTTTGCGCATACGGTAGGAGAGTTTGGTGTGGTTTTGATGATAGGTGGAAACATTCCCGGTAAAACAAAAGTAGCATCTATAGCAATTTACGATGAGGTGGAAGCACTTAATTATGACGCGGCTAATTTTTACTCGTTGGTACTTTTTGCAATTACTTTTTGCATACTGCTTTTGGTTTATCTCGTAAACGGAAACTACTTTAAAAGCTTCTTCAAATGATAAAACTTGATCTCAGCAAAACGTTACAGGCGGCAGAAGGGGAAATGCTATTACGTTTAAATCTACAAATTGAAGCGGGCGAGTTTGTAAATCTTTACGGTCCTTCGGGTGTGGGTAAAACCTCGACCTTACGTATGATTAGCGGTTTAATGAAACCCGATTCAGGAACTCTTAGTGTTCATGAGGAAGTTTGGTTTGATGCCTCAAAAAAAGTAAATCTTCAGCCTCAAAAACGAAAAGTAGGCTATGTCTTTCAGGATTATGCCTTGTTTCCGCATATGACGGTTCTTGAGAATTTAGAGTTTGCTAAAGCGAAAGGAAGCCAGAATAACCCAATCCCAGATCTTTTAGAACTTATGGAGTTGGGCCAGTTGCAAACCCGTAAGCCCGATACATTAAGCGGTGGTCAAAAACAGCGCGTCGCGTTGGCACGTGCACTCGTTCAAAAACCTGAAATTCTATTGCTTGATGAGCCGCTGGCCGCTTTAGACACTACAATAAGATACAAGCTGCAGGAATATCTTAAACGCGTACATAACGAATTTAATTTAACCACGATTCTTATCTCTCACGACATTAGCGAAATTGTAAAACTAGCAGATCGCGTGGTTTGTTTAGAAAATGGTTTAATTGCAAAACAAGGAACTCCCGAGCAGGTATTTATTAATCAAAATCTAAGTGGAAAATTTAAATTCACTGGTGAAGTTCTAAAAATAGATATAGAAGAAATTATAGGCATTGTAACGGTGCGCATTCATACCGAAGTCGTTAAAGTGGTCATTCAACATGAGGAGGCAGAACACTTAAAACCCGGAGACAAGGTGCTGGTTGTTTCTAAAGCATTCAACCCGTTACTCTATAAATTAGAAGGATAGTTTAGTATTTAACATTTTTTATTTTCAGAAAAACAAGTAGTCTCGTTTCTAAAATTTTAAAGCGTCTAGAATTCTCATTTTTACTTCAGGTTAAAATGATAATGTTGTAAAGCAAAAAATCCTGCTTTGTTAAAAGCAGGATTTTGATTTGATTTAAATTGTGTTTTCAATTTTAGAACGCAAAACCTAAAGTAAAAACTAAGCGGTTAGACTCATCACTCAAGTAGTAACCCACATTTGCGGTAAGTGCCTTAAATCCGTTTATAAATACAGAACCCCCATAACTGTTGTGCCATTGGTCTGAATTATCATTTTCCGTCCATACACGGCCGTAATCAAAACCTGCAGAAACACCTATACGTAGTGGTATAAAGTTGGTTTTAATTTCAGAAAGTCCTACTCGTAAATCGGTGCTTTGATAAAATGATGTTTGCCCATTAAAACGCTCATTACGAAAACCTCTTAAACTTTGATTTCCGCCTAAAGTTGCCCCGTGGTAAAACTCGTAGTTATCTCCAAAGTTCATATGTGCACCTACTTTTGTTGCTAAAACTGCCATTCCGCTAGGGTGTAAGGGTATATCAACAGAAAGGGTTGGTTTTAGGTAGGTAAACTCGTTGTTGTATTCATCAATATTAGACTTGTAACCCGCAACCAGATCAAACTGATACCCTCTTCTAATAAAAGCAATCTCACCTGCTTTGTTTTTATACTGAAAACTGGCTTCTGCACCGGCATAGGTTTGATTGTCAAACACATCATCTGTAGGGTTTAAATTTACAGGAGGTATATTAATACCTGTAACACCGTTTATGTCGTACTCAACATTAAGGGACTCAATACCGGCACCTAAACTAATAGTTACATTATCCTTTCTGTATTTTAAAGATGGAAAGACACTCCATTGTTTGATGCGTACCCGGTTAAAATCGCGATCTACGGCATCATCGTCATAAAACGTGTCGTTTCCGGTTCCAAAATAATTGATTGCATAATTAGGACTGGTGTAGCGTGCATCTAAGGCAAAATTCCAGTTGTAAAATACGTGAGCAAATTCTCCCTGATAAATAAGTTCAAAACCGTTGGTTGCTGAATAAAATTGTGCTGTTATAGATTGTTGAGTTGAGAACGGGTTATTAGCCAAACCATACGTTGTATAGGTGTCTTTTACACCTACTTTAAAACCGGCATCCGGGTCAAAACCAATACTTGGGAACAATGTGTTTGCATTTAATTTACGAGAAGCATCATTGTAGTTATTAATTGTATAACTATCAACTAACCATTTGCGTGTAACCGAATTGGTAAATGTGTTTTTCTTACTCTTGTAATCATACACTTTTGCACGTTTAGTATTTTCAAAATCGTAAATGTCATTATTTTCTCCTCCTAAAATTTTAAGCGGAATATAATGGTCGCCGGTTCCTATAATTTTAAAGGTGTCGTCATCATCAAGACCGTAAATCCAGATTTCTTTAGTAAGTGATTGATCATACGTTCTTTCAAAAATAACATCTTCTGAAGTAGTTAATCTTACCGTTGTTTTTCCGTCTGGTTGGCGTGTGATTAAGAAGTCATCTTTTTCACCGGTTCCGGTAATAATCTGGTGACTCATTAAATAATCGTAATACCGTTTTGCGATAGATTTAAGATTATCACGACGCCCTTTCAAACTACGTTTGATGTTAACAATGCTTTCATCTTGTGCAGCTTCGGGAAGCGTAGCAAAAGCTTTATCAATTGTTTCGTCAGTTAGATTTTCCTGAATAAATTGTACTTGCTTTTCCCAGTCTGCCCAGGTGATTTCCTTTAAAAATGCCTGATCAAGAGGATATGCGTAACGACTCATCCATTTGACATTATCAACATCATCATCATATTTTTCCATAGAGCGAAAATCAATCATCCCCATTTTTAAAATACTAAGTACGAGACCGTCGTATTTAGGAAACGCCTGATCGCGGTCACGACGAATAGCTTTATATGATTTGTTACCGTCTTCTTTCTCGTACTCGGCCCAACGCCATTGGTCATAGTGACGGTCGTAGTCACCTACAATAAAATCCATGAGGCGTATCTTTAAATACGTGGGTTCATCTACCTGATTCTTCTTAGAATCGCGGGTTTCTGCCAGTAAATCTTTTGTACTTATAATATCGTCTGCATTACCAAAACGTGAAAAATCTTTATTCTCATCACCTGCATGAGCTTCAAACATATAAAGCTTGTCACCATAATCTTCATTGTAAATGCCCAGCTGTTTCTGTTTTGGTAAGTAATAGAGTTTAGGTTGTGCATTGTAAATATCTAAACTATCAAAAATAGGATTTAAAGCAAACGGGGCATAGGGTTGTGCAGTGGTGTAAAAGTCCTGTACAATATCTTCTGCAATGGTATTCTGCATAAAGTCTTCTACATAATGATCTTTAATTTTAGACTGAATAAAACGTACCGCACTTTTACGAATTTCACGAGCTGTATATTCATGTTCTTCATCATCTATAAGGCGAAGCGAGTGCGATTGATTACCACCGCCTTCTGAAATTGCACGAAGATTGCCGGGTAATTTTGACAAATCAAGTACAGGGACTTCAACTTCTCTACTGTACAAATCGCGGTAATGATTACCCCATAGCATTCGGTAAAATCCACTTTTGTTTGTTTCTTCTTTAGTGTAGATCGAAGTTTTAAATGTAGGCCCAAGATTACTAATGTCAGGATAGGTTACATCTTTAGGCTGTGTTTGCTCAGAGCGTATTACTTTTTCAAATAATTTTTTAGTTTCTCCTTTACCAGTTTCAAAAAACTCAACCTTAGTACTGCGATTTTTATAAACCGTAAGTCGTGCAAAACCATTTGTTTTAGCCGCAAACTCATCATCTTTTGTGTTGCGCACCTTATCGAGTTTTGCAGATGCAGCCCCACTTATAATTTGAGGAACATCGTGATGAGTAAGGTATTGAAGGTTTCTGTCACTTGCCGAAACAAAAATCACATCAGGAAACATACCTGCCAGGGTTTCTAAAGTACCGCCTAGCTTCTCACGTTCATTGCTATGAAAATCCTCTTTGCTAGTACCTCCTATACTCTCAATAAAACTTTGTTTAGAGTTTGAGGAAACCGAGTGATACACCGCAACTATCACCGTTTTATTTTGCTCGTCTTTTAAATCATCTTTAAACTTTGCAAAAAAATCATCACGAGTTTTAATGTCACACTTGTTGTTGAGATACAGATGATCATCCCAATCTTCAAGAAACCACTGTGAATCTATCATCAACAGTTCGGTGTTTTTCATACCTAGATCTTCAATTTCGCGAGGACAACCGTCATTAGGCCAGAATTTGACTTTGCTATGGTCTTGTATAAAAGACTCCATATCGTCTATATTTTCGTGCCCATTCTTATTCCATTCATTTTCCCCGGGCATAAAAATTACGTTCCCATTAAAATCACTTAAGGGTTGCATTATACTTTTTTCAAGAAGTTCTTCAGTTTTCTTTTGATCAGATTTTTTTGGGGGATACCCATCTTTAGTGATGTTTCCTAAAGCTACGAAAGTTGCATTTTTATCGCTTTTAGACATTGCATTGATAGCCTGTAAAACTGATTGGGTAGGATTACCCGTCTGCAATTCTGTATTGCCTGTAAAATAAAAAACCTGTTCAATTTCCTGTTTCTGAGCAAAACCAAATTGGCTTATTAAGAGTATAAGAGCTAAAAATAAATATGCTTTATTAATCTGTGAGGGTACCGCGGGTGCGTATTTGTGAATCATATGGTGGAGGTGAAATTTTATAAATCGAAAGTATAGTAAATATGTTAATGCTTAAAAACTTTTAACCCTCTATAACACTGTTTTAATGAAGTGTTAAGAGTTTTTAAATTACAGCTCTAAAAATTCAATCAAATAGATCTACGGTAGAGTATTTTAGAAACTGAAACTTCTCTGAAGAATTTTAGCGAAAAGTATGCAGGTGAGATGTATAAATCGCTCTAAAATATTATTGTTCATCAAGGGTGACTTCCATAAGAGTTGCTACACCCGAAGCAGCTTCATTAGCAATATAAAGTTTACCGTCTGGACTAAAAGTTATTCCTTCGGGCTGCGCAAAGTGAAAGGTATTTAATTCGTGTAGGGCTTTAATACTTCCGTTGGGATTTAGAATGAGCAATTTTGGTTTTTTACCATCTACAATGTAATAATCTCCTGTTTTTGGATGAATTGCCAGATCTGAAGGATTGAAGGTTTTTTGTTCTTTTTTCTTTTGAAAACCAGCAAAAGCTTCGGCATTCATATCTATTTGTACCACCGGATTTTCTTTCTGAACTTTAGTATCTAAAGGAATTTCATAAAGACCCTTAAACCGTTTTTCATTGAGTCCTTTATCTTTAGAAACTGTGATAAGATTACGAGTTTTAGGGTTGAAAGCAAGACTCTCTATATTATTGTCTTCGTCAAAGGGGGTATTAAAATGACTTACATTTAATGTGTCTTTCATATAATTAAGAACCTCAAAAATACGACCGTCGCTGCGCATTATATATGCGTTTGTGCTATCTAACGCAATGGCCTCATAATCTCCATTTTCAGCAAATTCTACGTCATAAGAAATCTCTTCGCTATTCAAGTTATAATGATAAATATAACCGTCTTCGTCTTGTATACAGGCGAGTGTAGAATCGTTAACCCAGGCCAGACCGCTTACTTCGTTTAAAAGTTCTGGCAATTCCCAGGTTTTTACAATAGTGTAAGTAGCGTTTTCTAGTATCTCTTTTTCTTCAGCAATTGATTTTTTATAAAAAGCATAAGATAATATGCCAGAAAAGCACAACGCGCCAACAATCACATAATGTGCAAGATATTTCATAGCTGATTTTTAAAAGGATTTCGTTTGTTCTTAACTGAAGTAAAACTAAGAAATAGAATTCTACACGGGTCTGGCTTTAAAATAACTTTAATGTTTGTAGGCTTAATTGAAATCTAAACACATATATAATCCAATAAATTATAAAATATTTAATTCCATTTTAAAAATCGGGAACTTATATTGCTGCCCTAACCAAAAACAGGCTTTATGGCTTCAGGATTTTTTGCCCTTTTAGATGATATAGCAGCATTAATGGATGATGTTGCAGTAATGAGTAAGGTAGCAGGTAAAAAAACTGCCGGAATTTTAGGCGATGACCTGGCTGTAAATGCAGAGAAAGCTTCGGGATTTATGTCTGACCGTGAATTGCCTGTTTTGTGGTCAATTACTAAAGGTTCGCTTCTCAATAAAATTATCATTCTGCCAATTGCCTTCTTGCTGAGTGCTTTTTTACCGGTCGCGATAACTGTGATTTTAATTTTAGGAGGGCTCTATCTTGCCTACGAAGGTGCAGAAAAATTATACGAGTATTTTGTGCCTCACAAGAAGCATAACGATATTCAAAATCTGGACAATCTTTCTGAAGAGGAGTTAATGACCCGTGAAAAGGAAAAGGTAAAATCTGCAATTTTAACCGATTTTATACTGTCTGTTGAGATCGTAATTATTGCTTTGGGTACGGTGAGCACAGAACCCATAGCAACTCAGATTGGCGTTGTTACCGTCATTGCCCTTCTGGCTACCGTGGGCGTTTACGGAATTGTTGCACTCATCGTGCGTATGGATGAATTTGGGACCAAACTAATCAACTTAAACGAGGAGGAAGATAGTTTTTCAGACAAGGTTGGTTTGTTTTTAGTAAATGCATTGCCCTGGGTAATTAAAAGTCTTGGTGTAATAGGTACCATCGCACTTTTCCTTGTTGCCGGAGGAATTTTTGTGCACAATCTGGACTTTTTTCATCATTTAGAAGAAATTCTGCATTTGCCGGCAATCCTTTTTGAATTCCTTGCAGGGTTGGTCATTGGCTTTATTGTTCTTTTGATATTTAATGGTGCAAAAAAAATAATCAAACCCAAAGCAGCGCACTAGTTCTATTTTTTAATAGTTACTGATTTAGCAAAATCTATTTAAGTACTATTGTTAATTCAACATAAAAAAACCTGTAAGTAACTAATACTTACAGGTTTTTTTATGTTTTAGAATATAGTACATCGACTCTTAAATAGATTGTGATTCATGATCAAATAACAATTCATTAACATAAAACTGATTTTTTATTAATGAATTCAATAAAAATACTTAATTTCACAAATGTAAAAAACACACTTAAATAACTAAATCGATTTCTTAAACTAACCTTTATGATTAAAAAGCGACTCAAAAAATTAGGGGAATCAAGTAAAAAACAACATAATGTATTACGCAATATTTATGTATTTATTTTTATGATTTTGCCTGCCTTAGCCTTAGCGCAAAGCTCGGAGGTGACAGGAACCGTAGTTTCAACGGATGACGGAATGCCCATTCCGGGTGTTAATATTGTATTGAAAGGAAAATCTACAGGAGCAGTAACAGATTTTGACGGTAATTATACAATTACAGTAACTTCTCCAGACGATATACTTGTATTTACTTTTTTGGGTTTTGAACCTAAGGAAGTTAAAGTAAATGGTCAACGTGTTATAGATGTAAGCTTAGCGCAAAACTTAGATCAGTTGAGCGAGGTGGTTGTAATAGGTTACGGTAAGCAAGAGCGAAGTGCTATCTCTGGAGCTGTATCAGAAATTAGTGCAAAAGAAATCTCAGAGAGTCCGGCACCTAACTTAAGTAATGCTTTAGTAGGACAATCTGCTGGTATTATTGCTACCCAACGTTCGGGAGAACCGGGTAATGATGGGAGTAATATATTTATTAGGGGTATAGGTACTACAGGAGATGCTTCTCCAATTTATGTGATAGATGGTATTGTGCGTAGCTCAAGAGATTTTTCTCAATTAAACTCTAATGAGATTGAGTCTTTTTCGGTTCTTAAAGATGCTGCAAGTGCTGCGGTATTTGGAGTGCGAGGAGGTAATGGGGTTATTCTTGTAACTACTAAAAGAGGTGCTTCCGGTAAAATGCAAATTTCATTTTCAAGTAGTATTGGGGTTCAAGAACGTACAAACGAACCAGAATTTTTAAATTCGTACGATTTTGCAACACTGTATAATGAGGCGTTAGTAAACCAAGGTGATGAGCCGTTTTATACGCAAGAAGATTTAGATAAATATCTAAATAATTCTAGTCCAGATACACATCCCAACTCCGACTGGCTTTCAGTTTTAGATGATACTGCTCTTTTAAGAAAATATGGTATATCTGCAAATGGAGGTTCAGAAAATGTACAATATGCAGTTTCTTTTGGGTATTTAGATCAAGATGGTATTGTGCCTTCCAATAATTTTAAGCGTTATAACTTTAGATCGAATATTGATGCACAAGTTACCAACACGACCAAATTATCTTTTGACCTTTCTGGGCGTGATGAAAATGCAAATAATGTAGCTTCTCCAGAGTTGTTTCGTTGGATTATGGGAACACCACCAAATGAAGTGCCAATACAATGGTCAGATGGTAGCTACTCGGGCGGTCCTGCATATTTGGCTTTGCCGGAAAATGGATACAGAAATAAACGCGAACAAGCATTTAGAGGACGTATACAATTAGAACAAGAATTGCCTGTTGAAGGTTTAACCATAAAAGGTATTGCTTCTTACGACAAGACTTTTACAGATCAAAAGAACTTCGTATACCCGCAAACACCTTATTTCGATAGATTAAGTGATGGTACTTTTGTAAAACAACCCGCAATTACTGAGTTGTATCAAGATAACAACGATTTTCAATCTATTACTTTACAAGCGCATTTAAACTATGAAAAGTCATTTGATAACTCAGATTTTTCAGCGTTGATCTTGTATACACAAACTCAAGAAAAATGGAGATTTTTAAGTGGCTATAGAGATCAATACACTCTAAATATTGACGAGTTAGATTTTGGTGGTGTTGCAAATAGAAACAATAGAGGTTATTCGGGTACCAGAGCAAGACAAGGTGTTGTAGGTAGATTAAACTGGACACTTGCTAATAAATATATTTTAGAAGGAAGTTTTCGTGCAGACGGGTCAGAACAGTTTGCAGCAGATAAACGTTGGGGATTCTTTCCTTCGGGATCTGTAGGATATATCATATCTAGAGAACCTTTCTTACAAAACTCGGAAGTTATAGATTTTCTAAAAGTGAGAAGTTCTTATGGGGTTTTGGGTAATGACCGTTTAAACAATGCTCGTTTCTTATACCTGCAATCATTTAACCAGTCTGGTAATGCAGTCTTTGGCGACGGAGATGTGCAGCCTTCTATTATAGAAGGAATTTTAGCAAACCCAAATGTTACTTGGGAAACCGTAAAGAAATTTAATATAGGATTTGACGCTACCCTATGGAACAAAAATTTATCGATAACCTTTGATTATTTTAACGATAAGCGTAGTGATATCTTAGGAACCCGTAATTTATCGGTACCCGACTTATTAGGAGTTGGCTTACCTGTAGAAAACCTTTCTAAAGTAGATAACCGTGGTGTAGAATTAACCTTAGGTCATTCTCGTACAGTAAATGATGATTTTAGTTACTCAATAGGAGGGAACTTTACCTATGTTAAAAACAAGATTGTATTTATTGACGAGGCCGAGTCTGTAAATGAAAACATAAGAAGAACAGGATTACCTATTGGTGCACAGTTTGGTTACAAAGCATTGGGACTTTTTCAAACTCAGGAAGAAGTAGACAATGCAGCTACTCAGGTAGGTAATACAGCACCTGGAGATATACGTTATGAAGATATAAATGGTGACGGAACTATTGATGACCTGGATCGTGTTTATATAGGAAGCTCAAATACTCCAGAAATTATCTTTGGTTTTAACTCTAATTTTCAATATAAAAACTTTGAATTATCATTCTTACTTCAGGGTGCTACAAATGTTAACCAGTATTATTCAGGTGAAGCAGCATGGCCATTTTTTGTAGGAGCAGGTGCATTAAAATCAAACTTAGATCGCTGGACACCTACCAATACAGATGCTAGTGAGCCACGTGTTTTGATCAATGCAGACAACAACCACGCAGGTTCTTCTTTCTGGCTGCGAGATGCATCATACTTACGACTTAAGAATATCGAGATTGCGTATAATGTGCCTAAAGATCTTTTTGGTAAAAACTTATTTCAGGGAATACGCATTTACGTAAATGCAAATAATGTATTTACATGGACAGGCATTGATAACTATGATCCTGAAAACGGCGATTCTAGAGCTTGGGGATATCCTCAAATGAGAATCTATAATGCCGGGATTAACTTTAATTTTTAAGAAAATTGATATGAAAAATATTATGATAAAACACTATCGATTTATAGGAGTATTTGTAGCCGTCTTAATAGCTACAGGTTGTCAGGAAGATTTTCTAGATCAGACACCTAAAGACTCACTTACTGAAGAGACCGTATGGACAGACCCTCAGGGAGCTACACAATTTGTAAATGCAATATATGGCGAGATGCCTTCTGGTTTTGATAGAAGCTATGATGGCTGGGCAAAAGGTTTGTATCTTCTTGATGGAGCATCAGATGATGGCGATGTGTCTATGGGATGGACGCATTCTACCTTATTACAAAATGCACAGTTTTTACCTAGCTATGTGCCGTGGGGAAATATGTGGGGAACCTATTATAACCTTATACGTAAAACCAATGTAGCTCTAGAAAATTTAGAGCGACTTGAAGACGAAGAGCTTAAAACACGTCTTACTGGTGAGGTTTATTATTTAAGAGGCTTTATCTATCACGAATTATTAAGATTATTTGGTGCTAAAACAGAAGGTGGTAAACCTACTGGTGTTCCATTAATAGAAACTTCTCTTGATATTGAAGACGACTTGCAAATACCACGTGCAACCTATGCCGAGGTAGTAGATTTTATAGTTGCAGACCTTGATAGAGCAGCCTCAATATTACCTACAAAAGGAGGTATAGCAGCTGGTAGAGCTACTGCCGATGCAGCAAAAGCTATTAAAGGTAGAGTGTTGCTTTATGCAGAACGCTGGGAAGAGTCTGCTGCTGCGTCTAATGAGCTTATTGGGGCAAACTATTCTTTATTTGGAAATTATAAAGAACTGTTTCTTACTAAGAATAATGAAGAAATCATCTTTGCAAAGAAATTTGCTTATCCTGATAAACATCACCAAAGCAATGCCGGTGGAACAGCTGGAGCAGGTTGGGATGTATACAACACGCCACCCTCTTTTAGAGGACCTAGTGATGCGGGTTGGGGAGGAAATTTACCTACCCAAAATCTGGTTGATTCGTATGATATGATTGATGGAGAACCACAAGACGAATCAACTTTATATGACCCGGAAAATCCTTATGAAAATTTAGATCCGCGTTTTGAACAAACTATTGTGCACAATGGATCTACTTTTAGAGGGCGTGAGATAGAGCTTTTTGAAGGTGGAATTGATAAACCATTTATTTATACAGGATATTTCTTGCGTAAATTTCACAATGAAGACTTAGCAATTTACTCACGATCAAGCGATCAAGACTGGATTTTTGTACGTTATGCCGAAGTGTTATTAAATTACGCCGAAGCTAAAAATGAAGCTACTGGTCCAGATGCATCTATTTATGAAGCTATAAATAGTATACGTAATCGTGCAGGAATGCCAGATCTGGAAGCAGGTTTGTCTAAAGATGCTTTACGTGAAGCTATTAGAAATGAGCGTAGAATAGAGCTTGCTTTTGAAGAGCACCGTTTCTTTGATATTCGCCGTTGGAAAATAGCCGAATCGCTACTTAATGGTCCTGTACAGGGAATAAAAATCATCAAGAATGCAGACGGCTCATTAGACTATGCTAAAGTTGATTTTGAGCAGCGTAGCTTCCCTAGTAAATTATATGTATTGCCTATTCCTCAGGGAGAGATTGATAAAAATCCTGCAGCAGAGCAAATACTAGGTTGGTAAAACAATTTTAATTGAAATTTATTTTAAAGCCTTGTCAATTAGTTTGACAAGGCTTTTTTTAGCTAAAGCCCTTACATTTCTCAATCTATTCAAACCTTAAGATGGTATTAACGGCTTCTTGGTTTTTGGCTGGTTAACTTTGATTTAGATACAAATTATAAAAAAGAGGTATGATGAAAGATGATGTAATAATAATTACCGGTGCTGCAATGGGACTAGGACTGGCGACAGCGCAATTACTTGCAAAAGAAGGAGCAAAATTAGTGTTGGTAGACTTTAATGAGGAGGCTTTAAACAGAACAGTAGAGAACCTTAAATCTACCTATCCGGAAGTAAAAATCATAAGTCTGCTGGCAGATGTTTCTAAAGAAGATGAGGTCAAAAATTATGTTGATACTGCAGTAAATGAATTTGGCAGAATTGATGGTTTTTATAATAATGCCGGGATAGAAGGTAAGCAAGCTTCGGTAACAAATTATGATCTAGATATATTTAAGAAAGTTATAGATATTAATCTTATGGGAGTTTATTATGGCCTGCGTTATGTGATCCCTGTTATGCAAAAGCAAAAGTACGGGCGCATAGTAAATGTATCTTCGGTAGGAGGTATACGTGGGGTTCTTAATCAAATGCCTTATGTAGCTAGTAAACATGCTGTAAGCGGAATGACCAAAAATGCTGCATTAGAATATGGTAAAGATGGTATTCTTACCAATGCAATTGCACCGGGAGCAATTTTAACTCCTATGGTTGCCGAAGCTTTTAAGCAAATCAACCCCGATGATCCCAAAGCTGCAGAAAAAGAATACGCCAGTCATAATCCTACACGTGCATTAGGAGATCCTAAAGATGTTGCTAGCGTGGTTGCTTATTTACTAAGTAAAACAAACGGATATGTAAGCGGGCAAACCATTGCTATAGATGGTGGGGAGTCTAATATGTACGGTAGTCCAGAATAACGAGATTCAGATGAATTTAAAAGTCCTGTTTACTTTTTAAACAGGACTTTTTTACTTTCGCAGAAGCGAAATACTATAGGAGTTAAAACTAAATCAACACAATAATTTTGTTCTAATTAAGCTAGGCTAAATAAACCCTACAATTGTCTTAATAATTACATTATGCCACACATCACACTTAAGAGTTTTCCATTAACTGAAGAAGAGCGAACAAAAGTAACCGAAGCATTGTCTCAAGCCCTGCAACAATCTCTAGGTAAGTCTGAAGCTTCTATTTCTGTCGCAATAGAAGAGGTACCCAAAGAAAACTGGCAAGAACAGGTGTATAACACCGAGATTGCACCACATATGGATACGCTTACTAAAAAACCGGGTTACTCGTACTAAGAGTTTTAGCTTATAACTTTTTAAGCTTGATATCTTTAAAGATGACTCCCTGACCTTCGGCTTGTAAACCTATATAACCGCTTGTAAGTGGTTTACCATCTACTTTATATTGTGGGTCAAAACCATTGGCAACTTCTCCACCGGTCTGAGTTTTTGTATACTCAAGCACTTGCTCACCATTTACTTTATGAATTACGAGCGAGTCTTTATAAACGATGAGATCTGCTTCAATCCACGTGTCCCAGGTATAGGTTTTTGAAGACGAACTGATACAATGGTCATTAGATTTTTGACCCTTATAAAACACATCAGTTCCCGGGGAACACATGTTTCCAGTGGGTCTGGGCTTGCCCGGTTCGGCTTCTGCCAGCATTTGATATTCTACCGAAATAGGCCAGTCCTGCTCTTTTAAAATAGTTTTAGGGTCTTGTGAATGAAACATAACGCCACTGTTGCGATATGTATAACTGGGTGCATCCTGCATCCATTCATCTGTAAATTTGTATTTGAATTTTAGATGAAAGGATTCATAAGGTTGCTTATAAAATAAATGCCCGTAGCGGTTGTCAAACGTGTCATAATCTTCATAACTCACCACGATAGCACTGTCTATAACACGAAAAGTATTGGCGTAATTATCTCCTAAGTCGTGGTGAAAAAATTTGGCTTCCCAACCATCCAAATTTTTACCATTAAACAAAATTTCCCATTCATTTTCTGCCGGTTTATTGCAAGAGAATAAACCCAATACAGGAAGTAAGAATACCATCGATTTAAAAACACGCATAATTCTAGTTGTTGTTGTGTTATAAATATCGGTATTATTCTAAAGCTACATCAAGATAAACGGAATGTCTTCCGTAGGTTTCATAAAAAGGTTTAAATACAACACCATCTATTGTAAATTCTAAGTGTTCAGGATTCCCTGAAATGGTTTCTCCCAGATTATTTGCTTTTAATACTATTTTTCTCCAGTCCTTACGTGGTGCATCTTCTTGTGCTGCCAGTAAAACCGGACCGTAAAATAGACTTGCTATATTCTGCTGATCCATCACCGGGTCTAAATGAAACTGAAAAGGCATTGTTAATTCTACCGTATCTCCATTTTTCCAAGTTCTGTTTATTGATATATACGTGCCAGGAACTGCTTTTGTTTTTTGAACCTTGCCATTAATTTTAACTGTAAATCCACCGGTTGCCCAACCCGGAACACGCACATTTAGATCAAATTTTCCTGTTCCGTTTACCGTTAATAGGGTGTGATTTTCCTTAGGAAAAGCTGTTTCTTGCTTTATGATGATATTGCGTTCTTTCCAGTCTAAAGTAGAGGGAATGAACAGATTTACATAGAGTGCTGTGTTGTCTTCATTTTTGAAATAAATCGAATTTTGAAGTTTGGTGCTGCTTTCTAAAGCCGTACCATTACAACAGGTAAAACCTTTCATATCTGGATTACCAAAATGCTTTTGAGAACCCGGGCGCAACGGGATGTGATACGTATTTGCGGGGCTGTCTTCTGCCACCGATGCTAATATCTGGTTGTATAACCCCTGCTCGTAATAATCCATATATTCGGGACGCTGCTCGTATAAAAATAAGTTGCGGGTAAGTTTGAGCATATTGTAAGTTCCGCAGGTTTCATTTTGTCCTCCAGATGAAAGTCCGTTTTCATAAAGCGTTGCCGGCTGACTCACAAAGCATTCTGCATTAGCCGGGTTGCGGGCACCTGCCACACCACCTATGCTGTACATATAGTCATTTTTGGTCTTGTACCAAAAATTATCGGCAACTTTAAAATATTCGGGAGTGTTAGAATCGCGATACATTTCTAATACACCTACAATCTGAGGAATGTGCTGGTTTGCGTGTAAACCGCGAAAAGTATCTACATTTTTAGCAAGACCGTGGGAGTGTTGTGCGTCACCATAAAACATGTCGATATTGTCAAACAGTTTTGCTGTTTCCAGATAGCTAGGTTGGTTAGTTATACGCGATAAACGTGCCATAGCCTCATTCATTCCGCCAAATTCTCCTGCGATATAGGTGTTCCACATACTGATTAGTGTTTCGGTAGGAACCTGACTTAAACGGGCGTGTACCCAATCTCCCATACCTTTTGCAACTTCAAGAGCTTTCTCATTTCCGGTAACTTCATATACATCCATAAGACCTGCAAGAATTTTATGCAGTGTATAATAGGGCGCCCAGATTTTTGTGTTTTCGGTGCCGTATTTAGCACCGTGTTCTAGCATGATAAATTGGTCTGGCGGGTATGCGCTAATAAATCCTGTTCCCCAGTTCCAGTAATCGGTGCGAATGCCTGCCTCGCTCAAGTCTGAATCATAATCGGTTTTACCTGCTGCTACAGGAACCGCTGTAGGCTCTGAAACAAAACTGCCACCTGCCGTTTTAGGTTTACCTGAACGTTGTGATAACTCATAAAGCGTATTGACCATATAGTCAATTTTTTCGGCGAATGCTTTTTGAAGTGTTACATCATAGCTTGTGCTGGCGTAGGCTTGTGCAATAGCAGTAAGATAATGACCCGTAGCGTGACCGCGTAATTTAGTTTCTTGTGAATCCCAAACGCCTAAAGGCTCTGCACCCTCAGGTTGTGGTTGACCAAAAGCATTACGAAACATATACAGGAAAGCATCTGGATTGGTCTCGACAAGAGTATTGATGAATTTATCCCGGTTCTCAATAAATTTTGAACTGTGCTCTTGTGAATCTGCATTAAGCGAAACAGCGCTAAGATCAAAAGTTTCGAGTTTGCGTTCTGGTGTATTTTGTGTGCTTGCAGTAGTTACAGTTACTGTTGCTTTGGGTTTAAAACTGGTGCCGGGTACATTTCCGGTTACTTTATAAGTACCTGTTTTTAATACCGAAGCATTATCTGTAGGAGCAGGCCAAAGAACCCGTACCTGCGGACCATTAATTCCTTTTTTATACGTGCCATTTACATAACGGGGTAATCTGGGTAATTGTCCTACAAGCGTGGTGACAGTTACATCAGAGACTCCAGTTAAAAATTGATTATAAAGTTGGGGTGTATCTTTAGGAAACTGCGGTAAATCATCTTCAAGTTCTTTACGCTCATTTACAACACCTTCCTCACCTTTTAAAGAGTTATTATAAATCGTATTTATTTGATTTTCGCTTAACGGAATACGGTAAATTCTAAAGTCGTGCAGTTTGGCATCAAGTGATTTCCCAATACTTATTACAGGGTTTTTACCAAAAATTGCATCCAAATCAAATTTTAAATTACCGGCTGTTTTTGCTAATTCACCATTTATATACGTGTGCATAGTTTGCGCAGGGAAATCGATAACAACGGTAATATGTTGCCATTTTTTTACAGGAAGTGCATCAATTTTAGTTTCAGCAATGACTTTGGAATCTTTAGAAATTCTGGTTACTAAACCATTTTCTTTTTTGGTTCCTGAAGGAACTACATATAAATATGTGCTTTTATCTTTACCGAAGTTAAAAAACTCTGCGTTTTGAATTTCAGAATTTAAATAAATCCAACCCGAAATACTAAGTGATTCGATGTTATTTAGGGTAGCTGCAGGAAGCGTGATGTAAGTTTTAGAGGTAGCATTTAAATGGAGTACTTTATCAAATACAGGGTCTTCTACATAAGAGTTTTCGGCAGTATTAAATGTGGCATGTAGATTGTTACGCGACCAATCTTTTGCATTTTCATCAAAAATATACCGAGCGATAAGTCCTGTTTCTCCAATGCCATCCAGAATTTGATCTCCGTTTTGCGCGTGTAATTGTGTACTATAGAAAATAGCGCATAGGAAGTAAAAAACTAGGTAAGGAGAAAATTTAAAAGCATTCATAGTTTTAGATTTAGAAAAACTGCTAATGTGTAGGCCTGTGATATACAATCTTTAAATAATATAGTGAAGCATACGAGTTACGTAAAGTTACAATTAGCGGGATAAGATTCTGATCTGATGTTAACCGTACTTGATACTATTTTAATAGAATAAGACAAAACAAGTTCCTCAAATGGAGAGAATAGTATCAAAAAAGAAAAATTTATTATATTAGAAATAATAATAAACTTATGTTGAGGATATTGAAATTGTCATATAATAAAAAGTTTACATAGATTTTAAAGTAGACTCTCTAACGATGAGTTCGGTCTGTATGGAGATAGTCTCAGATTTTATCGATTCTTCTTCATCTTCTATTAAGCGAATAGAAAGTTTGGCAGCTTCTACACCCATCTCAAAAGCGCGGTCATTTACAGTTGTAATATGCGGTTCTATAACACGAGAAATCGGGTAGTTACTAAAGCCTACAATTGCTGTTTCATCTGGAATTTTTACGCCTGCTTTCATAAATACCTGTAAGACGCTTACCGCTGTATAATCATTAGCACAAAAGATACCGTCTGGTAAAACAGGTAGTTCTAAAAATTTATTGGCCTGTATTACGCCTTCTTCATAACTCAGATTATGAGTAAGGCCAACCATATTGGGCTCGTGTGGGATTTTATGTTTTTTTAAAGCAGCTTTATAGCCTTCATAACGTGCTTTAAAAATTGCAGTAGACTGGTTACCGGCAATATGGGCAATGCGTTTACAGCCTTTATGTATAAGATGTTCGGTAGCGGTAAATGATGACTCAAAGTCATTAATCACTACGCTGTTTACATCCATATTATAAGGAACACGGTCATAGAATACCAACGGGATCCCTAATTTTTTAAATTTTTTAAAATGATCGTACTTATCGGTTTCTATGGCGAGACAGACAATAATGCCTTCTACCATTTTATTTTGAAGAATCTTTGTAATCTCCTGTTCCCGCTTCATTAAATCTTTAGACTGAAAGATGGTTACATTATAACCTGCTTTATACGCATAATCTTCAATCCCACTAATTACCAAAGAGTGGAAGTAGATATCAATACGCGGAACAATGATCCCTATAGACTGGGTTTTCTTTTTTCTAAAACTAGAAGCAATAGAGTTGGGCGTGAAGCCTAATTCTTCAGCTTTTTGTTGGACCAATTTTGTGGTGGCTTCACTAATGCCAGGATGATTACCCATTGCTCTAGAAATTGTAGATGCAGATAGGTTTAATTCTCTGGCTAAATCTTTTAATGTCGTTCTTGATTTTTTCATATATAAACAACAAACGTTTGCGTAAAGATATTAAAAGTTTTATTAAATCGATTTATTTATAATAGTCAAATTAACCATTAAAAATATATTTTATTGAGATATTATCAGTAAAAATAACTATTCAGTGATTTTTGTGTCATAATGTTTCTTAAATTTATTATGCAAACGTTTGCATAATAAATTACTTAATTCTACATTTGAGACAATCAATTGCTTTAGAATAGTCTAATCGATCAACGAATTTTAAATTATGAGCAAAAAAAACAACAGGCATCCGGTAGGATTTAAAAGAAGTGTCAACTCTCTTTTGCGGCAAGTTGCAACCGCAGTACTCTTCTTTTTAATATCTGTCTTATCGTATGGTCAGGATGCAACAGTTTCTGGTACGGTAACAAATGCAAGTACAGGCGAACCGCTTATAGGGGTGAATGTAATCCTAAAAGGAACATCCAAAGGAGTTTCTACAGATCTTGATGGGAACTACAGTATCTCAAATGTAACTTCAGATGCGGTTTTAAGCTTTTCATTTTTGGGTTTTGAAAATAAAGAGGTTTCTGTAAGCGCACAGATCGCTATTAATATAACACTAACGCCAGTTGCTAATGAACTTGATGAGTTAGTTATTGTGGGTTATGGTAAAAAGAAAAAACGAAATTTAACCGGTTCGATTGCTTCGGTAGGTAGTGAGGAGATTGAACAAACCAATCAGCAGGATGCGGTTTCTATTTTACAAGGTAGAGCAGCTGGTGTGCAGGTAACGTCAAACTCTGGTGCTCCCGGTGGTGCAATGACTATTAGAGTGCGTGGAAATTCTTCATTAAACTCTGGTAATGACCCGCTATATGTTGTAGATGGTGTGCCTATTGAGTCTAACAGTTTGTCATCGCTGAATGGTTCAGAAAATTTTGGATTAAATCCATTGGCAGATATTAATCCCGGAGACATAGAATCTATCGAGGTTTTAAAAGATGCTGCATCAACCGCAATATATGGATCTCGTGCCGCAAATGGAGTGGTGATGATTACAACAAAAAGAGGTAAGGAAGGTAAAGCACAGATTAATTTAACCGTATTTACAGGTGTTAGTGAGATTACGCGTAAGCTTAGTGTTTTAAATGCGAGTCAGTACCGAGAAGTAATTCTGGATTCTTACCGTAATATGGATAATCCTGTTGAACCTATTTTTGCAGTTTTAGATTCGTTAAGTCCCAGAAATAATGGTGATGTAGACTGGCAGGAAGAATTACTGCGTGTTGCGCCACAATACAAAATAGACCTTTCGGTACGTGGTGGTTCAGAAAATGTAAAATACTCATGGAGTTCGTCATTCCTTAATCAGGATGGTGTGATTTTAAACAACAATTATAAACGGGTTACTTCCCGGTTAAATGTTGATTTTAATGCTTCAAATAAACTGAAATTTGGTCAAAGTATCTCATATACTAACGCGATCAATAATAGAATAAATGCCGGTGGATCGGGTAACTTAAGTGTTGTACGTGAATTATTAATTCGTCCGCCAACTTATTCAATGTACTTGCCAGACGGTTCTTTAAATGGATATCAATTTGGGAAAAGAAATCCGGTAGGTCTTGCTGAGTTAGCAACACATTTAAATAAGACAAACCGTATAATAGGTAATGAGTATGCCGAATATCAATTTACAGATGCTCTAAAATTAAGAAGTAATGTAAATCTTGATTTTGTATCTATGAAAGAAGATGAATTTATTCCTTCTAGCTTAGATTATAGACCGGGCTATAATACCGGTGCTGTGCGCTCATTAACCAATTTAACTTGGGGTAATGAGACCTATTTAACGTATGATAAGCAAGTAAATGAGGTACACAATATTTCCGGACTTTTAGGTTTTAGTTTCCAAAACTGGAAATATGAACAAACCGGTCTTGACGGAATGTTTTTCCCTAGTGATAATATTAGAACTCTTAATGGTGCAGGTACAATCTCTGGACAAGAAGTAAACATTAGTACAGAGCACTCTATGCTTTCTTACTTTGGACGTTTGTCTTATGATTATAAAGGAAAATATTTAGCAGAAGTAAATCTTAGAGCAGATGGTTCCTCACGTTTTGGAGCAGATAACCGATTTGGTTATTTCCCATCAGCATCTGTAGGATGGCGTTTTTCTGATGAAGAGTTTCTAAAAGACAATACGGTTATTAATGATGCTAAATTTCGCTTTAGCGCAGGTCAAACCGGTAACGAGGCGATAGGAAATTATACCTCACAGGGTGAATTTGCAGTGGGTGTAAATTACTTAGATTACTCGGGAGCAGCTCCTACAGTAATGCCTAATGCTGGTTTAACATGGGAAACTACCACACAATATGACGCTGGTTTAGATTTATCACTGTGGAATAACAGAGTGAGTTTAACTACAGATTATTATGTAAAACTTACTGAAGATTTGCTTTACAATGTGCCAATTCCAAGAACGACTGGTTTTTCATTTATAACCCAAAACATAGGGAGTATAGAAAACAAAGGTTTTGAATTTACTTTAACGACACGTAATCTGGTAGGCGACTTTAAGTGGGATACCAACTTCAATATTAGTTCAAACAGCAATCAGGTTAAAGATTTACCGGATGAACTGTTAACCAACGGGTATATCCAAAACGGAAACTACCACATTTTAAGAGAAGGCTTGCCAATTGGGACATTCTACGGGTATAAATTTAATGGAGTTTACTCAAGAGATGAGGACAATGTGAATGGTATTACTAACGGATCTCAAGGAGCAGTTTTCAAAGGAGGAGATCCTATCTGGGAAGATGTAAATGGTGATAATATTATAGATGCAGACGATAGACAAATAATAGGTGATGCAACTCCAGATTTCTTTGGTGGAATCACAAATAACCTGTCTTATAAGAATTTTAGCTTAAGTGTTTTCTTTCAGTTTTCTTATGGTAATGATATTTATAGTGAGATTAATCACCAGCGTAACTCAGTAGTACGTTATAATAATCTTTCTACAGATGCATTAGATAGATGGAGAGAGCAGGGTGATGTTACAGATTTTCCAAGACCATTGCGTGATGATCCTTTAGAAAGCGACAGTCGTATTCAAAGTCGTTGGGTAGAAGATGGATCTTATATCAAATTAAAGAATGTAAACCTGAGCTACAGTTTTCCTGAAAAGCTAATTGGTCGTTTTGGTCTTTCAAAATTAGATGCTTATGTAACCGGGACTAATCTTATTACCTGGACAAAATATACAGGTTTTGATCCTGATGTAAACTCATACAGTGGTTTGCGTGCAGGAGTAGATGAGGGGTCGTATCCGCAGAGTCGTACGATTATTCTAGGATTGAATTTTGGATTTTAAGAGGTAAAAATTAAAGACATGGAAAAATTACAGAAATTACTAGTAGCCCTTATTTTGTTGAGTACCCTATCGTGCTCTCAGGATATTTTAGATAAAGAACCATTAAGCAGTTTTTCTGCACAAGGCTTTTATAAAACCACAAGTGATGCTCAGGCAGGTGTATATGGTATTTATGAGTCTCTGCAATCTAACTACCGCATCAATTTTGCATATTGGGGCGAGGGTAGAGCAGATGCTGTTGAGACCAATCACTCAGGAGATCCTTTATTACTAAAGCAGAATTCTTTAAATAAAACCATGAGTTCTGCACAGTGGAACTCTTTATACCAAACGATAAGTCGAGCAAACTACGCAATTAAGTATGTGCCGGAAGTTTCAGAAAGTGAATTTGGTATGCGATTAGTAGGAGAAGCGAGAGCTTTAAGAGCCTTGTCCTATTTCTATGCAGTACGCATCTGGGGTGATGTTCCTTTAATTACAGAACCTTATGAAAGTGTAGAACAAGAGCTTTTTGTAGAACGTACAGATAAAGAACTTGTACTTGACCAGATTGTAGAAGATCTAAAATTTGCTGCAGAAAATTGCAATACAAATTTTGGCGGTGAGCGCGATCGTGTTCTTATAACTCAGGGCGGTGCAAATGCACTATTGACTCAGGTATATATGTGGCGTAAAGACTATCAAAACGCAAGCAGCACAGCAGATTTAGTTTTAGACAACAGTTTGTATTCATTAGTGAGTATGGCCGACTGGTCTAAAATTTTTACTACAGGTTATTCTAACGAAAGTATTTTTGAAGTAGGCTATAATGATGTGCAGACAAATGCATTACGTGTATTGTATGCTTTAGGATCTGATAGTGATTATTTACCCAGTCAAAAATTTAGAAATTCATTTGAAGACGGGGATTTAAGACAAACAAAAATTTATGACACTACAGCTGCAGAGCCTCGTAAAATATGGAAGTATTTTGGCGAAGGATTTAATGATGAGAGTCCGGACCCTTCATCTAATAATATTGTTTTAGTACGTCTTGCAGATATTATGTTATTAAAGGCTGAAGCTCTAAATGAATTGGGACAAACAACTGATGCACTAGACCTGTTAAATGTAATAAGAAATCGCGCAGGTCTTGAAAATCTTGATGAGGCTGGAGCAATTGCTGCATACGGAGATGTACAAGCTGCAATACTTCACGAGCGCGCTATAGAACTTTCTTATGAAGGTCACCGCTGGTTTGACCTGGTAAGAACCGGTAAAGCGATACAGGTTATGCAGCCTATAAGTGGCTTAAGTGACGAGGCAAACCTGGTATGGCCTATACACGAAGATGCTTTAAATAGAAACCCTAATCTTGATCAGAACTCTTTTTACCAGTAGTAAGACGAGACAGTTAGTCAATGTTTAATTAATAAAATTAAAGTGATGAAGAATATTAAAACTAGTTATTTTTTGCTAATTGGGGTTCTTATAAGTCTGGTAACCAGTTGCGAAATACAAGAAAATTTTGAGTATCAAAACTCGGGTTCTACAGGAAACTTAGGTGTTTCTGCCTGGGAATATATTCAGTCTAGCGATTCACTGGTTTTGCTTGAAGCAGCAATATCGCGCGTTGGGCTAGAATCTATTTATATGGATATGGAAGCCAAAACATTTATAGCGCCTACCAATGCTGCTTTTGAACAATACCTAGCGGCAAATTCGTATGCAAGTCTAGAAGATGTGCCAGAGCCTATTTTAAGAAATACTCTGCGTTATCATATAGTAAATGATGTTGTATTGTTTACAGACCCTGAGCTTGCAGATAGCAATAATCCTATTGCTTATAGTACAGTAAACGGTCAAATTATGTATTTGTCTCATAATACAAATTATCAGGGACAGGTAAATGAAGGAACCAGTAAACAGTGGACTATTGTTACTTCTAATTTGGTTCCTACCAATGGGGCGATGCATATTGTTTCTTCTATTGTATATTTTTCTGCGCCTGCAAGTAATTTAAATATCCCAGATCCTTCTGTAAAAACGGATACGATTTATCCTAAGCATGACAGCTATATCAATGGAGGTTCTAGCTCTGGTGTAAACTATGGTAGAGATATAATTATGAAAGTGAAAAATGTTACGGGTAATGGTGACTTTGATCGTAAGGCATATATGATGTTTGACCTAAATGAGTTTGATACGGAAGGGGTAATTACAGATGTACGTCTGGACATGGCAGTGAAGTTTACCGCTGCAAAAGGAGTAAGTATGAATCTGTTTGCGGTGAGTGATACTTTATGGAATGAGTCGAGTTTGACATTTGATAATGCAACACTACCTACCGAAGATCCTATAGCTAGTTTAACAACTACTAAAATAACCACTTTTGCTTTTGACGTAACCGATTTTTTTAACAGCCTTGACAAACGTCAAAGTGTTTCTTTCGTACTAGACGGAGAAGCAGGAACCGATGAGACCGATGAGTTTGCTACTAAAGAAAATACAACTTTAAGTGCACCTATGCTTATTGCAACCATAGCTTCAGGTAATAATGTACTTGATTTAATTACCAACACAGGGTTTACCGTTACTAGCGGGGAAACCTATGTATTGAGTGATGAAGTTCTTGAAGTATCGGGTGCAGCTGCTGCAGATATCATTTTTACATTAGAAGAAATTCCGCAAAATGGATGGTTAATACGTGGTGCAGATATTCTTAAAGCGGGTGATCGTCTTACCCAACAGGATGTAAATTCTAAGAATTTAGTGTATATAAGTAACGGGACAGGTACAGAAGATGCTATAGTATTATCTGCTAGAGACCGTGCAGGATCAAGTTTGGAGAGCTTTAGTATTGATATTACAGTTCAATAAAAAACAGCACAAGATGAATTTTAATTTTCTAAATAAAAATACCACAGCCAGTTGTGTACTGGTTGCATTTTTACTGCTGTTCAGTTCTTGTGCAAACTCTCAGGATAATGAAGAACTACCTATTGTAAACTCAACCCGGGTTATAAATTTCTCGGGTTATGAGTGGGTTGTTCGTACCAGTGATGAAGGTAAAGAAGGTCCCGGGCCTAATTACTTTTCAGATTCCGAAGAAAATGTTTGGGTAGATGAGGAGGGCAGATTGCATCTTAAAGTCGTTGAACGCAACGGAAATTGGTACTGTTCCGGGGTTATTTTGCGACAATCTTATGGATTTAAAAAGTATATTTTTTACGTGTCTAGCCGGGTAGATAATTTGGATCAAAATATTGTAGGTGGTTTGTTTACCCATATCACTGATGATCAAGAAATAGATATCGAGTTTTCAAGATGGTCTGATCCCGAAAATCAAAATTCGCAGTTTGCGGTTCAGCCTTCTTTTAAAGCCGGAAACAAAGTACGTTACGATCTTAATCTCGACGACAACCTATCTACTCATTTTTTTGATTGGAAACCTGAAAGTATCGAGTTTGCCAGTTATAAAGGGCATACACGTACTCCAGAAGCAGATGCAATTGTAAATACGTGGACGTATACAGGAGAAGATGTGCCACCACATACAGACGAAAGGTTAAAAATAAATCTGTGGCTCTTTAGAGGAGCAAGTCCTGCAAATGGTACCGGAGGCGAAATGATTATTGATCGCGTCGAAATTTATTAGGTCAAAAAAAATTCAATTAAACATATACGATAGGAGAAAAGGCTTTGCAGTCAGTTTGTTGATTGCTAGCTGGTTTATGAGCTCTTATCGGCAAAAAATAAAATTAAATGTTAGAATCTCACGAAGCTATAAATGTCCTTTCAACAGGTGAGTTAGCTGGTATTGCAGCCGGTAAGACAATAGAAAGTTGCATTAATAAATTGCAAAAAACTCAGGACAGTATACGCATAGTATTTGCGGCTGCACCTTCTCAGGATTCTATGTTAGCGTACCTATCAAATTCTAAAACTATACATTGGGATAAAGTTGTTGCGTTTAATATGGATGAGTATATAGGCTTACCTGCGGGGGCTCCACAGTCTTTTGCAAACTATCTTGAGGAGAATTTATTTTCTAAAATTTCGCTTAAATCGAAATATACCATAAACCCCAATCTAGATATTGATGAGGAATTAATACGGTATTCTAAATTAATAAGCGAAGCGCCTATAGATATTGTCTGTTTAGGTATAGGTGAAAATGGTCATATTGCATTTAATGATCCGCCGGTAGCAGATTTTAATGATCCGCACATTATAAAAACTGTAATTTTAGATAAACCATGTCGTACGCAGCAAGTAAACGATGGTTGTTTTGAAGCACTTGATGAGGTGCCAAAAAAAGCATTAACGCTTACAATACCTACTCTTCTAAGCGGTAAAAATTTGTTTTGTGTAGTACTGGGAGCTAAAAAAAGTGAGGCGGTTAAAAATACATTTGCTGGTGCAGTTACTACCGCTTGTCCTGCATCTATTCTTACAACGCATAACAATTGCAAGTTTTTCTTTGACGAAGCAGCATTTAAAGAAGCAGCTAAGCTTGAAGTAAAGATTCTAAACGACTAATTTGATACTATCTATGAGATTCAATTTTTTATACAAAGCAATATTTAGCGTTTGCATAATATTAGTAAGCTCATGTGGTGTTATTGCTCAAAAACAGGAAACCGATTTTAAGGTAAAAGGCTTTCATCTAGATTTACGTATTCAGGTAATGACGCCAGCTGCATTAAAAGATTTTGCAGACCAACTAGCTGAATTTGGGATGAACACGCTAGTGATGGAGTATGAGGCAACATATCCTTTTAAAAAACACGCAACCATTACTAATGAGTATTCATACACCCGCGAAGAAGTAGAAGAGTTCATTGCCTATTGCAATTCGTTAGGAATTGAAGTGGTGCCCCTACAGCAAAGTTTAGGACATTTAGAATATATTTTACGTAATCCAAGATACAGCGAGTTAAAAGAAGATCGTATAGATATCTCTCAGGTTTGTCCTATGAAAATAGTTGAAAGTAAACAATTGTTTACTGAACTGTTTACAGATATGGCAGATATGCATGACTCTGAATACATTCACATAGGCGGTGATGAAACCCGACTCTTAGGACATTGCGAACTCTGTAAAGCACGAGTTGAAGAAGTAGGCACCTCTAAGCTGTTTGTAGATTATATGTCTATGATTACACAAATCGTGGTAGACCTGGGTAAAAAGCCGGTAATGTGGGCAGACATAATTCTTAAACATCCGGAGGCAGCTCAGGAATTACCCAAAGAAACCATTTTTGTTGACTGGAATTACGGTTGGAAAATTAATCACTTTGGTGATATACCCGCTTTACAAGAAAAAGGTTTTTCATTTTGGGGATCTCCCGCAATACGCAGTCATCCGGATAACTGGTATGTAACCGACTGGAAAACACATTTTAAAAATCAAAGAGATTTTATACCCTATTCTCGTGACGCGGGTTATGAAGGTATGGTGATGACCTCGTGGTCTACAAGTGGGGTTTACGGGTTTACTTGGGATGTAGATTATAGTGTGGTAGATATGGTACAGCTTAGAAATACCTATCCGCTTTCTGGGTTTAGAATTCTCATTGCAAGCTATGCCGAAGCTCTAAAAACTAAAGACACGCTAGATACTAAAAAGTTTATAGAAAGCTATGCTAAAACCCGTTTTGGACTAGCTACCAAAGATATCCAGCGATTTGTTACGTTCTTAGACAGCAAACCCGAATTGATTGTAAATGGAACACCTAAAGAAAGTGAGAGTATAGCTGCAATGATTGATTATTTAGGGGCTATACGTGATGAATTGGCTCTTGTAAATGTAAATAATAATAAAGATGAATTTGCTCATTTTAAACTTATGGCAGATTTAAGAATTTATTACTTAAACTTTAAACAAGTAGAAGCTGCCTATAATTCTGTAGACTATACAAGTGATCAGGCACCGCAACTGTTAAAACAATTAGATAGTTTGTTAGCAGAAGCTAAAATATTAAACACCAGATTCTATAATTTGAATAAAGGGTTTTTATATGATGCAGAATTAGAAGATCAAAATGCATTACGCCTACAACAAGTAGAAGTGTTGTATGATCGTTTATCAAAACTGAAATAAAAAATAAATAATAAACAGACCCTCTTACATGGAATTATTAGACTGGATTGTATTGTCACTTTATTTTGTAATGCTATTATCTATAGGGTTATGGGCGTATTTTCGGGTTAAAAATTCTGAAGACTTTTATACAGCCGGTGGTAAATTACCCTGGTGGTTGTCGGGTATTTCACATCACGTATCGGGGTATAGCGGGGCAGTTTTTGTTGCTTATGCCGGTATCGCTTATACCCACGGATTTACCTTGTATGTATGGTGGGCTTTTACCGTAGGTATTGCAACTATGATTGCTGCGTATCATATTGCACCCAGATGGTCTAGATTACGTATTTATGCAGGTGTTCAATCACCCACCGAATATTTATTAATGCGCTATAATCTTACCACGCAGCAACTTATTGCATGGGCAGGTGCAATTATTAAAGTCTTTGATACAGGAGGTAAACTTGCAGCAATTGCGGTGCTTTTAAATGTATTTAGTGGAACTTCCATCACCTTTGGTATCCTGCTAGTGGGTACCATCTCACTGGTTTACATAACCATTGGCGGACTTTGGGCCGATGTATGGAATGATTTTGGACAATTTGTAGTACAACTGCTTGCCGGCTTAACGATGTTTGTAATGATTATCATCAAACTTGACGAAGGTTTTGTAGGCATATTTAATATGTGGGATCGGCTTCCGGAAGGAAACTCAGATTTTTTTAACGATCCGTATACCTTATCGTTTGCTTTTGTAATGCTGGTCATTAATTTCTTTAGTTATAGCGGAGGAACCTGGAATCTTGCTACACGATTTATATCCTCATCATCAGGAAAAACGGCTAAAAAAGCAGCAATTTTATCCTCTTGTCTTTACTTTATATGGCCGCTTATTTTACTCTATCCTATGTTTGCTGCGCCTTTATTTTTTGAAAATCTTTCAGACCCCACATTGTCTTATGGCAAGATGGTTTTAGATTTTCTTCCACAAGGACTGGTAGGATTAGTATTGGCTTCATTATTTGCAAATACACTCTCAATGACGGCTTCAGACTCTAATACGGTTTCGGCAGTAATAAGTAGAGATATTTTACCCAATCTTTTTCCGAAGATTAAAAACTACTCAAACAAGCAACTGCTCAAACTCGCTCGTATTACAACCTTAAGTTTTACCATACTTACCATTGTTACCGCTTTAAATGCAGGGGTTTTTGGCGGTGTTTTTGGATTGATTATTTCTTGGTTTGCTGCTCTATTAGGACCTATTGCAATCCCAATGATTTTAGGTCTATTACCTGTTTTTAGAAAAAGTGACGGGCGAGTAGCGATCATATCTATTGTAGGTGGTCTATGTTTTTTTATTGCACTCAAATTTTTCCCGGTAGATTCATTTGCGTTAGAAGTGGGTGGTCCTACGTTTGTATCGCTCATTCTTTACATTGTTCTGGGATTCTTAAATAAACGGGAAGTCCCCGCACGTGTTAATCAATTACATCTTAATCTGGATAATAATCATTAAAGCCACCATAAGATGACAAGCATTATAAAAGGTATTCACTATAAAACGGAGCAACCTGTTGCGTTAGAAATCAATGCTGGTTTAATCAAAACAAGTACTACGGGTAACGGGGTTAATCCCAATCAATTTATTGCACCAGGTTTAGTAGACTTACAAATAAATGGGTTTAAAGGTATCGATTTTAATGAACCGGTTTTAACCGAGGAGCAAGTTCTC
This sequence comes from Leeuwenhoekiella sp. MAR_2009_132, assembly GCF_000687915.1. NCBI lineage: Bacteria > Pseudomonadati > Bacteroidota > Flavobacteriia > Flavobacteriales > Flavobacteriaceae > Leeuwenhoekiella > Leeuwenhoekiella sp. MAR_2009_132. The sequence continues at coordinate 274,114 of NZ_JHZY01000004.1, read as the reverse complement.
GCAATTACTCAGGCTTTGTTTGAGGAAGGAGTAACCCGTTATTTTCCCACATTGATAACCAATAGTGATGCAGCTATAAGTAACACACTCAACGTATTGTTAAATAGCTGCTCGCAAAATAAACATATAAATGAGAGTATTGCAGGGATACATCTCGAAGGCCCGTTTTTATCATCAGAAGATGGTCCTCGTGGTGCGCATCCTTTAAAATATATACAAAACCCAGATTGGGATCTTTTTTGCAAATGGCAGGAAATTGCTCAAGGCAAAATAAAAATCATAACCCTTGCACCCGAATTACCGGGAGCTATAGCATTTATAAAACACTGTGTAGCGGCAGGTGTGATCGTAGCAATAGGGCATACAGCTGCAAATTCTGAGCAAATACGTGAGGCCGTAGCTGCGGGAGCACGATTTTCTACCCATTTGGGCAATGCTTCACATTTGGTTTTACCAAGGCATGATAATTACATTTGGGAGCAACTCGCTTCAGAAGAGTTGTGGGCGACCTTAATTGCAGATGGTTTTCACTTACCCCAAGCTTTGCTTAATGTGTTTTTAAAAGTGAAAAAAAACAAGAGTATTCTGGTAAGTGACGCTACAAAATTTGCCGGTTTAAAACCGGGATCGTACCAAAGTCATATAGGTAGTGCTGTTGAGCTTGATGCCAGCGGCAAACTTTTTATGAGTGGAAGTCCTAAAATGCTTGCCGGTTCTGCTCGCTCCTTATTAGACTGTGTAGATTATTTAATAAGTACCAGACTAGACAGTACAGCAAACATCCTCGATAGGGCATCATTGCGTCCTAACGAACTGTTGGGAGACACAAGACGTTGTGGTATAAAAGAAGGAAATATCGCAGATCTTATTGTTTTTGAAAGAGATGCCGGCACAACAAAAATTATACAAACTATCAAATCGGGAGAAGTTGTTTATTCTCTTTAAATCGAATTGAATTATGAAAATACAATCCAACCTCAGTAGTAATAAATTGCCTTTTGCAATTTTTATTTTCTGTTTTACACTCTTTACTACGCATTTCGCGAAAGCACAAAAACAGGTGCAAATTATACCGCAACCCACAAGTGTAACTTATGGTAATGGGGCTTTTAAACTAAGTGACAAGGTCACCATTACTGCAGCAGACGGACTTGAAAATGAAGTGCAGTTTCTTTCAGCTTTGCTTAAAAAAGGATTTGCTAAAACTCCAATAGTAGCAAATAAAAAGAACGGAATTCATTTAAAACTGGATGCAAATTTAAGTGGAGAATTAGGCGAAGAGGGATACAAGTTGCGCGTAGAACGAAAAAAACTTTCTATTACGGGAGCTACTGCAGCGGGTGTTTATTATGGTATTGAGTCATTGAGACAGCTGCTTCCCGTAGATTTTGAATTTGATAAAACCTTTGATTCGATAAAAATTCCAGTTGTAGAAATTACAGATACTCCGCGCTTTCCTTGGCGTGCCTTTATGCTTGATGAGTCGAGACATTTTAAAGGAAAAGAAGCCGTAAAAACTATTTTAGATCAAATGGCGATGCTTAAAATGAATACTTTTCATTGGCATTTAACAGACGATCAGGGTTGGAGAATTGAGATTAAAAAATATCCAAAATTAACCGAGATAGGTTCTAAGCGAAAAGATACCCAGCTGAGTAGAAAAAGCGAGGAGCGTGTAGGAGAACCGCATGAAGGATTTTACACGCAAAGCGAAATTAAAGAGATTTTGGCATACGCCGAAACTAAGCATATTACGGTTGTTCCTGAGATTGAGATGCCGGGTCATGCCACAGCTGCAATTGCTGCATACCCCTGGTTGAGCTCAATGGGCGTACCGCAGGAAGTATCGGTAACCTTCGGAAAATTAGATGATTCTTTTAATGTTGCAGATCCTAAAGTGATCACATTTTTAACCGACGTGTTGGATGAGGTAATTAAGTTATTTCCGGGAAAAGTTATTCATATAGGTGGTGATGAGGTCAATTTCAAACCGTGGGAAGATTCTAAAGTAGCGCAAGACTTTATGCGTAAAAATGATCTGGAAACTCCTATAGACTTACAGATTTATTTTACCAATCAGATATCAAATTATATAGATAGTACCGGAAAAAGAATGATGGGGTGGAATGAGATTATGGGTACAGATATTCACGAAGATGATGGTGAAACCGCTGCCGAAGCAAAACAAAAACTGGCAGAATCTGCTATTGTACATTTCTGGAAAGGAGATTTAAAACTTATCAATGAAGCAGTTGAGCAAGGCTATGATGTGGTAAATTCTAATCACTGGGATACATATCTAGATTATACCTATGAGCGTACACCTTTATCAAAGTCCTATGCATTCAATCCGGTTCCTGAAGGATTAAATACGCAATACCATTCTAAAATTTTAGGTACAGGAGCTCAGATGTGGAGCGAGTGGATTCCTACTGTTGCCAGTATGGAACAACAGGTTTTTCCACGACTGGCAGCCTATGCAGAAGTAGGTTGGACTGCTTTGGAAAACAAAGATTTTGAACGATTTGAAAATACTATGCAACAGATTAAGCAACGCTGGAAATTAATGGGAATTAATTTCTATGAAGAAAATTAAAAAGGATTACCCAAGCATTCAACTACAGTATAAAACGTCACAAGAACACAACTATGCAAACAAGCGTTAAGAATTCGACACTTATAAATTATGAACCGGCGGGTAAATTTGAAGAGACCCGTTTTGAAAAAATCCACAACATCAGCTTTTCGCGATCTGGTGAGGCTTCGGTTATCGTAGCACACGAGATAGCAGATTTAATTCGTAGTAAAGCAGCTGCGGGAGCACAGTGTGTGTTAGGTTTAGCAACCGGTTCATCGCCTATTAATGTGTATGCTGAGTTGGTACGTATGCATAAGGAAGAGGGTTTAAGTTTTAAAAACGTAGTAACCTTCAATCTTGATGAATACTGGCCTATGGATAAGTCTGATGTACAGAGTTATCATTATTTTATGCACGAGCATTTATTCAATCATATAGACATTCCTGCAGAAAATGTAAATATCCCTGATGGCACAATTGCTCAGGAAGCGATTAAACCCTATTGCATTGGTTATGAAGCTAAAATAAAAGCCGCTGGTGGATTAGATTTTCAACTTTTGGGCATAGGTAGAACGGGTCACGTAGGTTTTAATGAGCCGGGCTCGCATTTTAATTCGGGTACCCGAATGATTACTTTAGATTATTTAACCCGTGCAGATGCTGCAGGTTCATTTAGAGGTATTTCTAATGTTCCTAAAAAAGCCATCACGATGGGAATCAATACGGTGCTTAATGCAAACCGTATTGTGCTCTTGGGTTGGGGACAAAATAAAGCAGAGATTTTAAAAGAAACTATAGAAGGAGAAATCTCTTCTACGGTTCCTGCAACGTATTTGCAGGAACACGATAACACCACGTTTGTACTGGACGACGCCGCAGCTTCAGAACTTACCCGAGTAAAAACACCGTGGCTGGTAGGTACCTGTGATTGGACTAAAGAACTCACTGCAAAGGCTGTTTTTTGGCTTTGCCAAAAAACAAACAAAACAATATTAAGTCTTACCGATAAAGATTACAACGACCATGGTATGTCAGACTTACTGGCGTTACAGGGCTCTGCATACAACCTGAACATAGAGATGTTCAACAAGTTGCAACATACGATTACCGGCTGGCCGGGAGGTAAACCGGGAGCAGACGATACTAACCGTCCTGAGCGTGCTACCCCAGCCAAAAAACGAATAATAATTTTTAGTCCGCATCCTGATGATGATGTAATCTCTATGGGAGGCACTTTTGACCGTCTGGTAGAACAGGGTCACGAAGTGCATATCGCTTATCAAACCAGTGGAAATATTGCAGTAAGCGATACCGAAGCCTTGAAATTTGCTGAAGTAGCCGCACAATTGGGTAATAACGATTGTGAGCGTTTCAGTAAAATTGCAGAGCAAATTAAAAACAAGCAGCGTAATGAAGTAGATCCTCTAGAAGTACGCCAGTTAAAAGGCTTAATCAGGCGTTGTGAATCTCTGGGAGCTACACGATTTGAAGGCGTTGCAGACGAGCAGGTGCACTTTTTAAACCTTCCGTTTTACGAGACAGGAAGTATTAAGAAAAACCCGATGTCGCAGCAGGATGTTGCTGTGGTAAACGAGCTTATTTCTACAGTAAAACCGCATCAGATTTATGCTGCGGGCGATCTCGCCGATCCCCACGGAACCCACAAAGTCTGTCTTGATATTATTTTTGAATCCCTCGAGCAGCTCAAAAAAGAAGCGTATATGAGCGATTGCTGGGTGTGGTTGTACCGCGGTGCGTGGCACGAGTTTGAAATGCACGAGATTGAAATGGCCGTACCTATGAGTCCAGACCAGGTGCTTAAAAAACGACAGGCAATTTTTTACCACCAGTCTCAAAAAGACGGAGTAATGTTTCAGGGAGAAGATTTACGCGAATTTTGGGTACGTGCAGAAGACCGAAACAAAGAAACGGCTCAGAAATACAGAGATTTAGGACTGGCACAATATGCCGCAATGGAAGCTTTTATGCGCTATCATTTCTAAAAAGAATACTGAAAATAGCATCAGTTAAAGAATCTAAAATAGTAATAACAATACCAATAATAATAGATAGTATGGTAGCTCTAGAAACGCTTGATTATGCCATTATCATCAGCTTTTTTGCAATCACTTTAATCATAGGATTACTGGTCGCAAAAAAATCAGGTAAGAGCTCTTCAGAATATTTTTTATCGGGTAGAAATATGCCGTGGTGGCTACTGGGAATCTCGATGGTTGCCACGACGTTTTCTACAGATACGCCTAATCTGGTTACTGATATTGTGCGTAATCAGGGAGTAAGTGGTAACTGGGTATGGTGGGCTTTTCTAATCACCGGTTTGCTTACCGTGTTTGTATATGCTAAGCTATGGCGTAAATCTGGGGTAAATACAGATATTGAATTTTACGAATTGCGTTATGGTGGCAAACCTGCAAAGTTTTTACGCGGATTTAGAGCTATTTATTTAGGCGTTATTTTTAATGTTTTGGCGATGAGTGCTGTGACTTTGGCGGCGATAAAAATCGGTCAAATTATGTTAGGGTTGAGTCCGTTAGAAACTATAGGCTATGCAGGATTGGTAACGGTTATTTTTAGTACCATTGGCGGATTTAAAGGAGTGGTCTATACCGATTTTATTCTCTTTTTTGCCGCTATGGCAGGAGGAATAGGAGCTGCGTATTACTGTGTGAATCTACCAGAAGTTGGCGGTATGAGCGGACTGATGACACATCCTGAAGTAATAGATAAACTAGCTATTCTGCCAGACTTTAGCGATACAAGTTTAGTAGTTACCTTACTTATTATTCCGCTTGCGGTGCAGTGGTGGAGCGCGTGGTATCCCGGGGCAGAACCCGGTGGCGGTGGGTATATCGCTCAGCGTATGCTGGCTGCAAAAGATGAAAATCACGCAATAGGCGCTACCTTTTTCTTCAACGCTTTGCATTATGCATTACGCCCGTGGCCATGGATTTTAGTAGCCTTAGCTTCTCTAGTTGTATATCCTGATATTGCCAGTATTCACGAGGCATTTCCCAACATTGTAGAAAGTAAACTGGGAGATGATTTGGCCTATTCGGCGATGCTAACTAAGTTACCAACCGGTCTTTTAGGTTTGGTAATGGCTTCGCTAATTGCAGCATATATGTCTACCATATCAACGCATTTAAACTGGGGGTCATCCTACGTGGTAAACGATTTTTATGCCCGCTATGTTAAGAAAGAAGCCTCTCAAAAAGAACTGGTAAATGTAGGTCGAATTTCTACCGTAATGTTGATGGTAGTGAGTTCGGCATTGGCACTGGTGCTTACTAACGCGTATCAGTTATTCAATATAATTTTGATGTTTGGAGCGGGTACCGGACTTATATTTATCCTGCGTTGGTTCTGGTGGAGAATCAATGCGTGGAGTGAAATCTCGGCAATGTTCTCTTCCGGAGTAATTTCAATACTATTTAATTTTAGTCCGTTAGGCTTGTTGTTATTTGGTACTACCCAAGAAGATGGGATGCTTCCAAACTGGTCAACCTATCCGTTGATTGTATTGTTAACGACCGTAGTGTGGGTTGCAGTTACCTTTTTAACCAAACCCGAAAAAGACAAAACCTTATTTGATTTCTACAAGCAAACGCAACCCGGTGGACCGGGCTGGCAACGCATTATCCAGCGAGCCAGTAAAGAAGGAAATAATTTAATTACCAATACCCAAAAGTGGTCTGTGCCAGCAGGAATACTAGCCACTTTAGTAGGTTGCGTTACTATATATGGTGCACTGTTTAGCACCGGCTACTGGATATACGGGTACTTTACTCAAGCCACGATTTTAACAGCACTCACGCTTATTTCAACCTTAGTTCTGGTAAAACTATGGAAGCGCATAAAAACGCGAGTTTTTTAGAATAAATCGAAAAGTTCAAAGCGTTAAGAATATGAAAATCAACAAAGAAGCCTGTGTAGAAAGTGTAGAACAAGCAGTACAAGCACAACGTCAGGGCGCAACCCGTATCGAGCTCGTGTCTCATTATGAAGTAGGAGGATTGACACCATCAAAAACCCTAATAACGGAAGTGCAACAGGCAGTAAGCATACCCATACGGGTAATGATACGTCCGCGAGCAGGAGGATTTAATTATACTCAAGAAGAACTTGATGTCATGCTATCCAGCATTGATGAGTGTAAAGAATTGCAAGTAGAAGGCGTGGTATTTGGGGTTTTAAAAGCAGATAATACACTAGATACTGCAGCAATAAAGACCCTTACAAAACGCGCGTACCCTTTAAAAGTGGTTATCCACAAAGCGATAGACGAGACTCCGGATATATTTAAAGCGCTGCAAAAACTTTTAAAAATTAAGGGAATCACTACCATACTTACTTCGGGAGGAAAACCCAATGCTACTGAAGGTGCAACTATTTTAAAAGAACTTATACGCATTGCAGGTAGCCAAATTGAGATTATGGCGCAAGGTGAGATTACGTCTATGAATTTTGAAGAACTTCATCATATTATTTCAGCAAATGCGTACCACGGGAAATATCTTGTAGGGGAGATATGAGCAATTTAGGCGAATACAGAATTCTTAAATTTCATAAGCTTTTAAGAGTGACTAAATAATTTAAATAAGTGATTATTCAATTTAATTTTTCTGCCATTATTCATTTTCATTCTAAGTAAGCCTTAAGTTTGTAGTTGTAAGACTCATTTAATGCCCCTACAAAATAAAGACGCTACAGATGCATTGCTATTTTCTCAATTCAAAAAAGGAAATGAGCGTGCCTTTACGCACTATTTTGACTTGTATTACGCGGCGCTTGTTGGTTTTAGTAAACAATTTGTTTATGATGAAGATCAAGCACGGGGAGTAGCTCAGGAAGCTTTTGTAAATCTTTGGGTAAATAGAAATCTGGTTGATAAACCTGCGGGAATTAAATCTTTTTTATATACCTCGGCAAAATCTAAATGTCTCAATCTTTTAAAGCACGAAAAAGTGGTGCGTAAATATCAAGACAAAACCCTGGCCGATAAAGAACGCAATCTTAATTTAGAAGTGTTGCATGCACTCGATTTTGATAGTTTTAGCCTATTAGAATTAGAGGAAACAATCGCTCATTTAATTGCAGAATTGCCAGAGCAAACGCAGTTAATATTTAAAATGAAACGAATTGAGAATAAAAAAAATTTAGAAATAGCTGAGGAGCTTTCCATTTCTGTAAAAACGGTAGAAGCTCATATGACACGGGCATTAGCCTACTTAAGAGAATCCCTCATCGACTACCTTCCGGCCTTTTTAATTGCTCTGATTTTAAAGTAATCTTAAAAAATTCACAATTTAACATAGGGTTTGTTGATACTGAGTTGTACCTAATATAAAGCAACTCTAAAAATCAATGAATTCATCAATTCTTTATAAATACTTTAATAATGAAGCTTCAGAAGAAGAAGTGGCTTTATTGTTTGATTGGATAGCAAAAGATCCTCTCAATAAAAAGGAGTTTATCAGATTAAAAACGGCCTGGACATTATCAGAATCCAGTACGATTGCACCTGCACGTTTAAAACACGATAGGGCACAACTTAAACTTTCTAAAAAAATATTTAAACCCTGGCGTTATGCTGGAATTCTTATAGTTCTGGTAGGAGTGGGCCTTGCCTGGTTTGCCACTCAACAAAATAAAGCCAAAATAGAGGAGTCTATTGTGCTTGAGATTAATCAAGAAGAGAATCATAATCTTACAAATGTTACGCATAATATTATTACCACTTTAGAAGGTACGGTCGTTGCAGAAGTTGCTAAAGATGAAATTCATTTTCTGGAGCAAAAAGATACGCTTAAGGTGACCAGCCAATTAATTAAAGTACCCTTCGGTAAAACCTATAAGATTATACTCTCAGAAGGTTCGGTGGTGTATTTAAATGCGGGTAGTTCACTTCAATTCCCAAGTTCATTTACCGGCAAAACCCGTGAAGTGAGACTTACGGGTGAAGGATTTTTTGATATAGCTAAAAATGAAAATCAGCCATTTATAGTACACGCAGCAAGGCTTAATGTTCGCGTTTTAGGAACTCGTTTTAATGTACAGGCTTATGCCGAAATGAATAGCGTTGAAACAGCACTAGAAGAGGGGCGTGTACAAGTAGGACTTGAAAACGGCTCAAATTTAGAATTAACCTTAATTCCCGGTGAAGTGGCTACTTATATAAAGAGTTCTAAAAGCCTAATTAAGGCTAATAAAAATATTGAAGCTATTACTGCCTGGACTCGTGGCGAACTTCTTTTAAATAATACGCCCAGTACCGAAATATTTAGAAAGTTAGAAAGACATTTTAATGTTAAGATTCTAAATGATTACGAGGCACTCAATAGACAAACCTTTAGTGGTGCCGTAAAATTAGAGCGTAGTATTGAAGAAATTTTACAATTACTAAAGCTAGACACTCCATTTGATTTTACAATTAAAAATAACCAAATCACCATTACTCAACCTTCTCCAAAAAACTAAGCCTTTGCGTATGAATTCATTATTACACACCTTTAAAACAAGTCGTGTTTTAAAAATAATTTTTGCTTTTATAATTCTTATAACCACTCAAAATGTATTTTCTCAGCAAAAGTCTATTACCCTTGATTTAGAAAATACCACTTTAAACCAGGTGGTTAATAGCATCGAAAAACAAACTCCCTATCGTTTTGTTTACAATGCCGGAAAGGTAGATTTACAACAACGCATACAAACTAAAACCATAACGGGCACAATAAAAACACTGCTTAATGCAGTTTTTAATACTCTTCCCTATAGCTATCGCATTCAGGGAGAACAAATCATTATTCTGGCTACTGAAGTAGAAACAACCCAGCAAACCCAAACGCGAGTTATTAAGGGTAAAATTACGGGTCCTGATGGGTACGGACTTCCGGGTGCTACGATTAGAATTCTGAATACTGGTAAAGGTGCGATGACCAATCTTGACGGCGAATTTCTCTATAAACTTACCGGAACTCTTATTGAAGAAACCCAACTTGAGATAAAATATTTGGGTTACGAGTCTCAAATTATTTTGGTAGGTGACCAAAGTACGTTTGCAATTCAACTTACTGAGGCTCAAAACGAGTTAGACCAAGTGATTATTACTTCTTCTTACGGAACAAAAAAATTAAAGGAAGAGGTAGTAGGAAGTATTGTTACGCTAACAAATGATGAAATACCCACACAGCAAGCTACCGAAAGCGTTGATAAAATGCTTGAAGGACAACTAGCCGGTGTTTTGGTTGAAAATACATCTGGAGTAGGTGGCCCGGTGAAAATTAATATACGTGGTCAAGGTTCATTAACACCTTTAGGTAATGCTATTTTAGGAACATCTACCCAGCCTCTAATTATTATAGATGGTGTTATAATGACTGAAGAAACAGGTATTGATAATGCCTTTTTTGATGGTTCAGGAACTTCTGCAGAGACCTTTAATAATCCTTTGGCACAAATAGCTCCAGATGATATTGAAAGTATAAATGTTTTAAAAGATGCAGCCGCTGTGGGTGTTTATGGTGCAGATGGTGCAAATGGGGTTATTATAATAACCACAAAAAAAGGTAAGCGTGGTAAGACTAAATTTAATTTTTCGTCTCAATTAGGTATCTCTGAAGCGATTAATCAAATCAAGTATCTAAGTGGTGATCAATACACGCAATTACGCAATGAATACCTCAAAAATACAGGAGGTAATCTCTTACCACAAACAACTATAAACACAAATTGGTTTGATTTACTTAATCAAACAGGTGTTTACAAAAAGTACAATTTAAGCGCCTCAGGTGCTTCAGAACGCTTCAACTATAGAGCCAGTGTAACCTATTTAGATATAGATGAACCACAAGTGGGTAATGGTGCTAAACAAGTTAACGGAAATGTAAGTCTTGGCTATACTGCACCTAAATTTAATATAGGAATCTCGCTTACACCTAGCTATATAAAAAAGACAGAGCCTAACGCATATTACAACTACGCTTTCATCCCTACAATAGCGCCGTATAATGAGGATGGCTCTTTTGCAGACATAGGGGTTACCACTCTGGCAAACCCCTTTGCTGCAATAGCGCAAAACAGAAATGAATCTAATTCCTACGGCATCTTAGGAAGCTTAAATGTAGGATATCAACTTACTCCCGGTTTAAAGGTTTCTTCTCTTTTTGGTCTGGATTACAAAGACAAAACGCAGGATCGCTATTTTTCTGGGGCAAATGAAAGCGGACAAGGTAACGGAACTTTTAGTTTAGATGGCGTTAGTTATCCCAAATGGGGACGCAGACTTATAAACGATAGAAATTCTACGCGCTGGAACTGGCAAACACAAGCCTTTTACGAAAAGCAATTAGGTGTTCACCATTTTGATATTTTGGGCGGTTTAGAATTAAGTGAAGAAAAAACCGATTTGGCTTACGATTCGGGTACCGGTTTTATCAATCCGGGTGTGATTAATGCCGTTAGCGATGCCATACAAGATGATGATCCTGCTACCGAAGTTGATGAGCGTCTTTCAAATCAGGTATATCGCGTTGATGTTAACAACAACTCGAGAGTATCTTTTTACTCGCAGTTTAATTACAATTATAAGGGTAAATATTTTCTCCTGGCAAACTTTAGAAGAGATGAAAGTTCTGTTTTTGGGACTGATAGTAACATAGCGTATAATGGCGGTGCAGGTTTGAGCTGGATTGTTTCTAAAGAAAATTTTCTAAATTCTGTAGATTGGCTAGACTTCTTAAAATTAAAAGCTAGTTACGGAAGTACAGGAAACTCTCGTATAGGTTCGTACAGATCTTTGGGTCTTTATACCCGCAGAATTAATGGAGGCTATAACTTTCTTAGCGAAGCTGTTCCCAGTGCAGCACCCAACCCTAAGTTGAAATGGGAAAAGAATAATAAGTTCAATGCAGGTCTAGATCTCAATCTATTTAACAGGTTACAACTTACTGCAGAATATTATTATGATGATTTACAAGATTTAATCACCTCTCGGGATATCCCAACCGAAAATGGGTTTAGCTTCCTGCAGCTTAATGCAGCACAGATGTACAATAAAGGTTTTGAATTTAGTGTACGTATGAAGTGGTTTACCGCAGAAAAATTTAAATGGAGCACTTCTTTTAATCTGGCAACGCTAGATAATAAAGTGACCGATTTAGTAGGTCTTGGTAGCGATTACTCGATTGCTTCAAATGCTTTGGCTCAAAAAATAGGCTACAGTACTTCTACCATTTGGGGAATTAACTGGGTAGGTATCGATCCTGCTACAGGACGGGATTTGGTCTCAAAAAACGGACAAGTTTATGACTTAGCCACCTATCGCTCTTTATTTAATGAAGATGACTGGGAGCCTATAGGCAATAGACAACCCGATGTTTATGGCGGTTTTAGCAACACTTTTCAAATAGGGACAGGGTTTACACTGGCAGTTAGAGGTTCTTATCAAATTGGAGGTAAAGAGCTTATATCAGATATATTGTCCTCACAGTATAATGTAACTACAAATCGTAATCTTTCTGTAAATGCTTTTGATTACTGGCGTGGTCCCGGTGATACTTCAGCTTTACAGCCGGTAGTAACCAGCTCAAATCCGCTGGCATCAAATATGAGCAAGAATGTATATGATGCCACATTTGTAAAATTAAGTAACATCAATCTTTCTTATAACGTGCCTATAGATACTTCAAAACTCTTTTTAGATCAGTTATCGGTATTTGTAGATGTTTCTAATGTTGCGTATTGGTATAAAGATAACCCTGCAAATGGGCGCAATGGTATACGCGAACTCAATTTTACCTATCCTCAGGCACGTACAATTTCTTGCGGATTAAAAACCAGTTTTTAACCAGACAGTTATGAAAAATATATTTTTAAAATTTACGATAGTGTTGCTAAGTCTTAGTGTTTTAGGCTGTAGTGACTTTTTAGAACAAGAACCGGGTAGTCAGATATCTATAGACGAGCAACTGGCAACTAAAGAAGGAATACTCGAGGCGCTCGCGGGTTTATATTCTAATGTAGAAGCTACACTACGTACGAGCCCTTATACAGTTTATGCAGATTTACAAGGCGGAAATATAAAATTCTCACCCGTAGCTTCGGGAAGTAGACTAGGTCAAATCAATGTGCCGGCAAATCTGGAACAGGTTTATAGCTTTACTGATACGGCTTTAGATAGTGACCTGGATAGTTTTTACGATGCCTGTTATACAAATATAAATGCAGCTAATCTTATTATCGAAAATCTGGATACTGCCGCAAATCTTTCCGCAGAAGAGCGTGATCAGATTCACGCAGAAGCACTTGTATTTAGAGGATTAATGCATTTTATGCTGGTACAGGTCTATGCGCAGGACTTTAATTTTTCTTCGGAAGTTAAAAAAGGAATTGTTTATAAAACCGAAAGTTTACAGGAAGAATTGCAGTATGCTGCCAGAGCAACGTTAACCGAAACCTATGATGCAATTGCAACCGATTTTAATACCGCACTTAATCTTTTTACAGAGACACAGGTTCTTGCCGGTCCAGATTATTCGTATGTAAATTTATCCAATGCTAAAGCTTTGTTAGCACGTGTTTATCTATCTCAGCAAGACTGGCAAAATGCTTTTGACCTTGCAGAAGATGTGATTTTAACTTCAGGTGTGACGCTTACGCCTCAGGCAGATTATGTAGCCTCATGGGAACAGCCACTGGCACCCATTTCTGAAACCTTATTAGAACTTTCGGTACGAAGAGACACTGACGGATCACTAGGAGGATCGCTGGCGGCAACTTACGGTATAAGTTCGTCAACCTCGTACGGCGATTTTGTTGCATCACAAGATTTACTCGATTTATACGAAGCAGATGATGTACGTAAAGACATGTTTATTGAGGCCTCATTACCTACTTTAGAAGGGATACAGCAGGTAAACCGAAACTATTATTTTACTAAAAAATTTCAGGGAGAACCGTCTACTCCGGTCATACGATTGAGTGAGCTGTATCTTATTGCAGCAGAAGCGGCACAGCAACTTGGCCGTACTAGTGATGCGCTTGGGTATTTAAACGCAATTCGGGAACGATCAAACTTACCAGCCCTTACAGATGCCGCAAATCTCGAAGAATTAATTTTTCTGGAGCGCAGGCGCGAACTCGCTTTTGAAAGGCATTTACTTTTTGATCTTAAACGACAGGGTCGCTCTATAAACCGCAATGACGGGTGTATTGCACAAACCTGTACACTCAACTACCCGTCAAACTTTTTTGTACTTCCCATACCCCAAAACAATATAAATCTTAACGCAAATCTTATACAAAATGAAGGCTACTAAACTTCTATTATTACTCGTTTTAGGAATCATTTTGGCGTGTACAGATGATGATCTAAGCAATCAGGAAAATCAGGATTTTACATCCTTTGTACGATTTAATTTTCTAGTTAACAGCAACAACGAACCGTTAGAATTTCCTGAGGTAACCGGAAGACGGCTTCCGGTGTCTAGCTATACCAATACCTCATTAAAGACGGTAAAAATCCCGGTAAGTATGAGTTCGCGATCACTTGAAGGAACAATTACAGCGGCTTATGAAATCGCATCTACTTTACCTGCTACGGCGTATACAGCAATACCCGAGCAACTTAGTTTTACGGCAACACAGCCTACAGATACCATTTTTGTAACCTTCAATTACCGATGGACAGGTAATGACGAACTCGAGTTTACCTTGACTTCGGTTTCTGATGCTTCGGTTCAACTGGGAAATTTAAACACTACGAGTCCTAATACAACTTTTACATTAGCACTGGGAGACATAAACACTTCGTATCGTTTTAATACCAGTCGTATCGAGTTAGCCGGTACAGCAGGGGAGACGACCACTTTTAGAGTAGAATTTCCTGCAGGTTATATCGCTTCAGAAATTGACGATGCTTCTTTATTTCAATATTTAAATGGGTTTGATTTTGATCTGGAACGCTCAAAATTAGGTGTAGATTTTATTGAATATACCCTTACGCTAAATGAAAATCTGGCTAATGACGATGTAAACTTTCAGTCTATTGTATCGCTTGCACCGGTAACTAATTATCAAATTTTAGGTAATAGTAATTTATTGGTAATAAAGCCTATTAAGACCAATCGGGTTTTAGCAACTAATCCTGCTTCGCATTTTTACGACACCAGCAATCCGTTTTATTTAGCACGAGGCGAAAACTGGATTGATCACGATAATGATGGCCTATGTACCTGGAGATCCTGGACAGCATTTGCCGTGCCTGTAGTGGTATCTGCAGATGATCCCAATGCAATTTTAGGTTCAGATAACGGTACTCCCGAGACCGATGATGATATTTATTACGATGCCTATAAAATTGGGTTTAAATCACCTTTAGCGGGCAGAACTACAAATCCGTTTAACCTGCAACGTTTCTTTAGTAATGAATCTACCAATGCCGATAACTCGCCCGGGTTTAATATAGAGGCTGCAATCGAATTTTTTCCGGAATCGGGGACTAGCTTAACGCAAGGAACAGTTGCGGTTATTCCGCAATTTTTAGCGATTTCTAATCAAGATGATGAGCAGTTTGAACTGGCAATTTCAGGTAGCGGAACCTATAGGCAAGTGCATGAATCCTTATGGGAAATAAAGCTGGAGCTGCGTATAGCTAATGACAAATTGTATGGCGGCACCATAACTTCAGAATACTTTATTTACAGTGATAGGGGTTATGATGATCCTGTAGATCTCCCCGGAAACAGTTGTGTAAATGAAATCGAACTTTAAACTCTTACCTATGCGATTGTTATTTGGATTACTATTTTTTGCAGGTTTTTGTGTAGGTTGTAAAGAACAGGCAGCAGAAGCAGATTATGAGTCTATAGCCTACTTACGGGAAGTCTATGCATCAGGGAATCCTGAAAATTGGCCAAAACCCCATTTAGATAGTTCTTTAACAGACTTTGAGGACATTGGGCATTTGCCTGAAGTGATTCATCCTGAGGACAACCCTTTTTCTAAAGCAAAAGTAGATCTGGGTAAGAAGTTATTTTTTGATCCGCGATTGTCTGTTAGTGGACAAATAGCCTGTGCTTCATGTCACAATTCTGAATTGGCCTGGACCGATAATATCACGCGTTCCTTTGGCCACGATCGTCAAAACGGTAAACGGAATGCGATGACCATTATGAACGCAGCATTTGCCCACGAATTGTTTTGGGATGGAAGGGCAAAGAGTCTGGAAGATCAGGCGCGGTTTCCTATCGCAGATCAGGTAGAGATGAATGAAGAACTGAATATTGCTGTTGATAAGATTGCAGCAGTTGAAGGTTATAAACCGTTATTCAAAGAGGCATTTGGAGCGGAAGAAGTATCATTAAATAAAATTCAAAAAGCAATTGCAACCTTTGAGCGTACCATTGTAAGTCACACCAGTAAATTTGATCGGTTTATAGACAACAAACCTGAGGTGTTTACAGATGAAGAAGTGCTGGGTTTGCATTTGTTTAGAACCAAAGCCCGATGCATCAATTGTCACAATACAGGGTATTTTAGCGATAATCAATACCATAATGATGGGCAGGTCTTATTTGGAACTAAAGATGAAGATTTTGGGCGCTTTAATGTAACCGGAGATACTGCAGACATCGGTAAATTTAGGACACCTACCTTGCGTGAAGTAGCCCGCACCGGCCCGTGGATGCATCACGGTCATTTTCCGTCTATAAAAGATGTAATTGAATTTTATAATCTGGGAAACCCTCAGGTGGTTCAAAAACGATATTTAGGAACTCCCCGGGATTCGCTAATTCCTGAAGTCTCCCCATTACTTCAAAAATTAAATCTTACGCGTGAGGAAATGAATGCCTTAGAAGCTTTTATAGGTACATTGTCTTCTGGAGATACGCGTGTACGCGCTCCGCAATTGCCACAATAAAAGGATAAGTTTAAGCATACAAGGTATTGTCGTGTACAATCACATGTTGTTTAACCTTATCCTGAAATTCGTTTGGAGACTGATTGGTGTGTAATTTAAAAAACCGACTAAAATAGGACGGGTCTTTAAATTGTAGATTGTAAGCGATTTCTTTAATGGTATTTTCGCTGTGAATGATTTGGCGTTTCGCTTCAAGAATAACCCGATCGTGTATTAATTGAACAGCCGTTTTATCGAGTTTTTCTTTCAATATTTGGTTGAGTCGCTTGGTACTCATATCGAGCTTGTTTGCGTAAAAAGCTGCTTTACGCTCTTCAAAAAAATTGAGTTCGATGAGCATCATAAACTCATAAATGCGTTTTTCATTAATATCTTGCAGGGTAAAATGCTGTTCTTTTAACTGAATTAATTTCAGTAGAAAAACCTTGAGAAGCGCTTTAATCATAATGAGATTTACTTCATCCTGACTGTATTCTTCGTTCATCAAATTGTAAATCGCCAGAAGACCTTTCTCACTTTCATCTGTAACCTGAAGACAGGAAAACTCCCCCTGAATATTAAACATTCTAAAAACATCCAGTAAAAATTCCTTTAGGTCATCTTCAAGGAGTTCTTGCTTAAACGAAATAAGTACTCCTTTTTTACCCGCTTTATTGAGTTGGTGTACACGGTAAGGCGGAATCAAATAAATCCAATCGCCTCGTAAGGTTTGAAAATCGTGCTGTGGCTCGTGTAGCGCTTCCTCATTATTCAACCATACAATTTCAAAAAACTCACGTCTTCCGGGGTCATCTAAATAGGAAGGAGGGCAATTTGCAAGATCGCGTATGTAGATTGTTTTATCGCTTAGCATACTAGGGAGTGCGTTAGGTTAATTTTCAGCTTAATAAGATGTAAAGAGAGTCTAATTTCCATATAGTACCACAATACCAGCGCTTCTTAACAAAATTTTATGTGTGATTGGCAAATTGTACCAGACATCTGCCATATAGTAACACTGCTCTGCATATTCAACAGGTAACTTTGCTAAGCGTTATTAAAATTAAAAAATGTATGGAAACTTTAGATAGCGATTTAGCAAGTATTAGTGAGCAGGCAATGACCTCTATACTCCATGAGCATTTAGAACTTATGAAGCATTTTGATTTTGAAGAACTACGCAATTTAGTCGCTCCCATTACAAATGCAGGTTCTATCTTTTTAATAGGTATGGGGCGTAGCGGTCTTATGATGCAGGCGGCAGCAATGCGTCTGATGCATTTAGGTTTTGATGCTTATGTTGTAGGAGAGACCACCACACCAGCCATACAGGAAGGTGATTTACTTATCGCAGGCTCTGGATCTGGAACCACGGCTACAGTAATTAGAGCAGCTGAGACGGCTAAAGAAGTGGGAGCAGAAGTGGTAAGTTTTACGACCGATAAAACGTCGAAGCTAGCAGCATTGAGCAGATATGTTGTACACATACCAGCAGCGCGGAAGGAGGCGCATAACAATACAATTTCAGAACAATATGCAGGAAGCCTTTTTGAACAGGGACTCTTATTGTTTTTTGACGCACTTATACAAACCCTTTGGAAGGTAGATGGCAGCAGTGCCGAAACTTTATACAAGCGTCATTCCAATTTAGAATAACACGCAATACACTAATAAATAAATTAAAAAAAATAGTATGACTAAGTTACAAGTAGCAATAGATTTATTAAGTACTAAAGAGGCACTGGCTCTTGCAGAGAAAGTAGCACCTTATGTAGATATTATAGAATTAGGAACGCCGTTAATTAAGAGTGAAGGTGTTTCGGTAATACGAGCGATGAAAGATGCATTTCCTGACAAGCAGGTATTTGCAGATTTCAAAACTGCAGATACCGGTGAGTTAGAAGCGGGTCTTGCTTTTGACGCAGGAGCAGATTTTGTCACGATTTTAGGATCTGTAGATGATGCGACGATTAAAGGAGCTGTTAAAGCAGCAAATGAGCGTAATAAAGGAGTTGTTGTAGATACAATAGGTGTTAAAGACCGCGTAAAGCGCGCCAAGGAAGTTTCAGAATTTGGAGTGAAATTTGTTGAGCTACATGCCGGTTTAGATGAGCAGGCTCTTGATGGTTACTCGATACAGGTGCTTATTGATGAAGCTAAACGTGCCGGTGTACCGGTATCTATCGCAGGTGGTGTTAATAAAGACACGATTAAAGCTGTTAAAGAATCTGGAGCTGTTGTAGTGGTTGCCGGTGGTGCAATTTACGGCGCTGAAGATCCTGCAGCTGCAGCAAAAGAATTACACGATTTACTAAACGCTTAGTAGATTTATAAAATAAATTTAAAACCCCCTGCAAATCGACAGATTTGCAGGGGGTTTTTTGTTGTGGTGTGTTTGCTTTGACCCGGTAGGCTTATTTATAAATTAAAGGTGTAACCTAAAGAAATATAACCACTCGATTCTAAATTGGTTATTGTTGTTTGTGGAGGCTCTACATAATCTTTAGTAAAATCTAACGCTTTACTTTTGCGTTCGACATATCCAAAAATACCACCAAAGTCTAATACGAGATTGTGCTTCTCACCATAACTGAAACCAAGCCCCGTGAGCAATCTTGGGCGAAGGTCTTTTTCAATAGAAAGACCGGGACCAAAAGCTATATGAGCTCCTAATTTTCGACTTTTGTCAAGCTTAAATCCGTATCTGAAGTTAACCGATATGCCGAATTCACCTGAAATACGACCTTCATCAACTACATTATAAATTGTTGTGGAGTCATTTTTTGCATTAGCGATAACAGAATATCTATCATTCTTCAAATTAGAATAATAAAATGAAGTACCTACACTATAATAGTCTCTTGATTTGAAGATAGGGAATGAAAATTTAATTTCTTCCGTATCAAGAATTCCGGTTGTGTCTCTGGGTGATTTAGTTACCGTAATCTCTGTTTGATCACCATTAAACTGTATGGGGAACGATTTAAAGTAGTTGCGTTTGTTTAGAAAGATAATAGGAGCTATTAAGTTATAAATCTTATCTGCTGTTGTAGCATCAAGTAATTTATTTGTGCCACTAATTAATTTATCATAGTCGTTTTTTATCTTCTCAGATAACTCTTTTTCTACTTTGTTTTCAACCTTACTTAGAAATATGATGAGCTGTTTATCATTAAGTTTCTCTTTATACTCTTTAAGGTGCAAATTAATTTGAGATAGATTAAGAGCCAGGCTGTCATTTAAAATGGTAATGATTTTCTGGGAATTATAGTATAGTAAAGTATCAGAAAATGATGTTGTATACTCAGAAGCAATTTGATCTAGTCGTGCAGTATAGAGTCTCGATTTTAGGTTGTCAAAAATGGTCAAGCTCTGTTTTAATTTTGCGGCATCATTGGCAAGTACTTGCTGATTGTATTTAACTAGTGTGTCAAATTTTTCTTGAGGTATTTGTATTTCCTGTTTATTGTTTTTTACTTCAGAAGAATCTTTTTGTTCAAGTTCTTTGATTATTTGCTCTGCATTATTAAAAGAGGCAACCAGTCCTGAAAGGGCATCTAAGGGAAGACTATCAAAAGTAGGCAGATTTAGAGCTTCTGTATTATAGGTACTGTCCTTAGAGTTGATAGAGATGCGGTATCTGTTTAAGTTTATATTAGCTACATAGATTTGGTATAAATCACCTTTCTTAATTTTTTTAGGTAAACGATATGAATTCTTTTTATCGTAATCCAGAATTATTTTAAAAAGCTTGTGGCCTTCTTCATAGTCAGAGTTATCTGCATCATTGCTAATAGTGGATTGAGCTATTAAATCTTCCAAAGTCGTTTCACCACCTTTATCCTGCGCCGTTAAAAGAAAAATATTCCCTAGAAAAAAACTCGTAAGTATTAATTGCTTCATAATCGTATTATTTTGATTTTAAGTTGGTTGTTAACGTAAATTAAAGGTTTTAGATTTTTTTAACAAATCTTATATATGGGTGTTTTCCACCTTTTTTAGATCAATACAGATTTCTGTACATCCTATATTTTCTTTAATAATATATTTGAGCAATGCAGAAAGAACGCTATATTCCCAAACAATCCATTTAACCTACACTTTTAATGAATCAACAAGTACACAACAAACTCGTTTCGTTTATATGGTCTATAGCAGACGACTGCCTGCGTGATGTTTATGTGCGCGGTAAATACCGTGACGTTATCTTACCTATGGTGGTTTTGCGCCGACTCGATGCGCTGCTCGAAACCACAAAAGATGCCGTTTTGGAAGAAGTTCGGTTTCAAAAAGAGGAAATGGAGTTTGTAGAGTTTGAAGGCGGCGGTTTGCAGGATGCTTCAGGCTATGTGTTTTACAATACCAGTAAATGGACGTTGCAACGCCTGCACGATACGGCAACAAACAGCCAGCAACTGCTTCAGGCAAATTTTGAAGAATACCTGGCGGGTTTCAGTAGTAATGTAAAAGAAATTATAGACAAGTTTAATCTCAAAAGGCAAATCAGTCATATGGCCAATAAGGACGTATTGCTAGATGTGCTGGAGAAATTTACGTCACCGTATATCAATCTTACCCCAAACGAAAAACCCGATCCGGAAGGCCGAAAACTACCTGCCCTCACTAATCTTGGAATGGGTTATGTTTTTGAAGAACTCATCAGGAAATTTAATGAGGAAAACAACGAGGAAGCCGGTGAACACTTTACACCCCGGGAGGTAATTGAGTTGATGACGCATCTGGTTTTTGAGCCCGTAAAAGAGAATCTACCGCCTGTAATGACCATTTACGATCCTGCTTGTGGAAGTGGTGGGATGCTCACCGAATCTCAGAATTTTATCAAGGATGAGGAAGGTGCTATAAAAGCTTTGGGCGATGTGTACCTCTACGGGAAGGAAATCAATGACGAGACTTACGCCATTTGCAAGAGTGATATGATGATAAAGGGGAATAACCCCGAGAACATTCGCGTAGGTTCTACTTTATCTGTAGATGAGTTCGCCGGTACTACTTTTGACTATATGCTGTCTAATCCGCCGTATGGCAAATCGTGGAGCAGTGAGACTAAATACATCAAAGATGGGAAAGAAATTATAGATCCTCGTTTTAAAGTAGTGCTTAATGATTACTGGGGTAATGAGGAAGAAGCAGATGCCACACCAAGAAGCAGTGACGGGCAGTTGCTGTTTTTGATGGAAATGGTAAACAAGATGAAGCCTTTGCACAAGAGTCCCGCAGGTTCCCGCATTGCTTCAGTACATAATGGGAGCAGTCTGTTTACAGGTGATGCCGGTGGAGGTGAGAGCAACATTCGCCGCTATATTATTGAGAACGACTTGCTGGAGTGTATTGTACAAATGCCTAACAACCTGTTTTACAACACAGGAATTACGACCTACATCTGGTTATTAAGCAACAACAAAACCGCTAACCGAAAAGGAAAAGTACAGCTTATAGATGCCGGGCAATTATACCGTAAACTGCGGAAAAACCTGGGGAATAAAAACTGTGAGTTTGCACCCGAGCATATTACAGAAATTGTTGACGTGTACATGCGTATGACAGCGCAGACTGCTGAAGCATCGAATGCAGAACAGGCAGAAGCGCAGGTGTTTGATAATGCAGACTTTGGCTATTATAAAGTAAGTATAGAACGCCCACAGCGTTTAAAGACGCAAATGACACTAGATAAGATCGAAACCCTGCGTTTTGAAAAGTATCTGGAAGAACCGATGCAGTATGCGTATACCACTTATGGAGATAGGGTATACACTGATTTGGCTTCGCTCGAAAAAAATATTATTGCCTGGTGTGAAGAGAACGAATTAGATCTTACCAGCAAGAACAAAAAGAAACTGCTAAGCCCGGCTACCTGGACCAAAAATCACGAACTCGTTCAACTGGCGCAAAAACTTTACGACTCATTGGGCGAGCAAGAGTATATGGACTTTAATGCCTTTACTAAAGAAGCGGATAAAATCTTTAAAGACTTAAAACTAAAACCCAGCGCTACACAGAAAAAAGCCATTTACGGGGCGGTGAGTGCATACGATGCCCAGGCTGAAAAGGTTATTAAGAAAAAAGAAAAACTAACCGGAGACAAACTCAAAGATCTCTTAAGCCATTTAGGTTGTACCGCAGAAGAACTTGTAGACTTTGGTTATTTCCCAACCGCTAAAACAGGAGAATACCTTACCTACGAGACCGAAACCAACCTGCGTGATACCGAAAACGTACCGCTTAAAGAACCCATATACGCCTATTTTTTAAGAGAAGTAAAACCCCACGTACCCGAAGCCTGGATCAATCTGGATGCTACCAAAATAGGCTATGAGATAAGCTTTAATAAATACTTCTACAAGCATACACCCTTACGCAGTATCGAAGAAGTTACTCACGATATTTTGGAGTTAGAAAAACAAAGCGATGGTTTAATTGCTGAAATTCTAAACCTGGCCTAATGGAAATACCACAAACAAAAAACAAGCGGGCTGAGACAACAAAAGGCTATGAGCACTATAAAGACTCGGGTGTTGAATGGTTGGGGGAGATTCCCGTACATTGGAAAGTATTAAGCTTTAGATATATAATTTATGTTCTAACCGATTTTACAGCAAATGGTTCTTTTGGTGATTTAGCGAAAAATGTAGAATATTTAGATTTTAAGAATTATTCAAGGTTGATACGTTTGACTGATTTAAGGAAGGATTTGAAAAATGATGGAATATATCTAAGCGAAAAATCACATAACTTTTTGAGCAAATCGGAATTGCAAGGAGGGGAATTATTAATGGCAAATGTTGGAGCTTATGCCGGATTAGCTTGGATAATGCCTTATTTGAAAGAAAGAGCTTCTTTAGGACCAAATATGTTTTTAATTAAGTTAATAGATGATTGCTCTATTAAGTATTTTGAATTGTTAATTAATTCTTTGTCATATAAATATTATATCCAAGAAGTTGCAAAATCCTCAGCACAGCCAAAACTGAATAAAGACAATATACGCCAATTAAGGATTCTCTTTCCACCACGTAAAGAACAAACTGCTATTGCACAATTTCTATATGAAAAGACAGAGAAGATAGATGCCGCGGTAGCTTTAAAGGAGCAACAGATTAAGCTGCTTCAGGAGCGTAAACAAATACTCATACACAAAGCAGTTACCCGTGGTTTAGATGATTCGGTTGCATTTAAAGATAGCAGTGTGGAGTGGATTGGTGCCATTCCTGAGCATTGGGATATAACCGCAGTTAAATATTTATTGGAAATACCAATTACAGATGGCCCGCATACAACACCTGACTTATTAGACGAAGGCATTCCATTTATTTCAGCTGAAGCCATAAAGAATGGTGAAATTGATTTTAACAAAAAACGAGGATTTATTTCAGAAAAAGACCATCAAATATTTTCTTTAAAATATTTACCTAAGAGGAATGATATTTATATGGTCAAGTCAGGTGCTACAACTGGTAATATAGCAATGGTCAAAACTGATGAAGAGTTCAGTATTTGGTCACCCTTAGCAGTTTTCCGGTCAAATTTAAAAAGAATTATACCTAAATATTTATATAATTATTTAGAATCACCTTCATTTAAAAAAGGTGTTGAATTAAGTTGGAGCTTTGGTACACAGCAAAATATAGGTATGGGTGTTTTATCAAATCTCCCTATTTCTTATCCTCCAATTTCAGAACAGAGAGAAATCTCAGAATATATTGAAACAGCTTCTCAAAAAATTGAAACTGCCATAAGCTTAAAACAGCAGGAGATCGAGAAACTTAAAGAGTATAAAAGCAGTTTGATCAATAGTGTCGTAACGGGTAAAGTAAAGGTGTTTTAGGTATGGAAAATACGTCAATAAAAGAGCAAGTTCAGGCTATAATAAATAAACGTTGGGAAGAACTCAGAAATCCAAAAAGCCTCTTGAGTTTAAATAGTATAGAAAAGCAAACTAACCAAGGTTATAATGGCAGGCAATTATTGGAGTTATTCCAAAACTGTGAAGACGAAGGGGCTTCCAGGGTTAAAATTTATTTAGACACTCAAAGACAAGTTTTAGAAATAAGCAATGATGGCTCTAAACCTTTTTCAATAAAAGGATATGATTCAATTTTTTATCCAGGCTTATCTTCTAAGGTTTCGTCAGATTATATAGGTAATAAGGGGCTTGGCTTTCGTTCTATTATCAATTGGGCTTCAAAAATTTCCATTATAAGTAATGGTTTTGCGTTGGTATTTGATTCTGATATAAAAAGGGATATACTTTTAAATCAAATTGGCTATTCAGAAAATGAGTTATCACAAATAAGAATAGAAAGAAAGTTAAATGATAACATTTACCCTTTACCTTTATTGAACAGCTGTAAAATTAATGAGGTTGTTAACCCTAGTGACTTCACAACAACAATATCTGTAGAATACGAAAAAGAGTTTGAAGTAAGCATTAAGGAGCAATTAAAATCCATAAGTGAAAAGACATTACTCTTCTTAAAAAATATAGAAACCATTGAAATCGGCGGTGACTTTATTAATCAAACTATTACAGTAAAAAGAAAGAAGATCTCAGATAATAGATTTGAGATAAGTCATAATGGTAATGTTTACCATGTAATAAGTGACAATGGAGTTGTTGATAAAAGCTTGATTGAAGATAAAGATTCTAGTGAACCTAAAAAGTACAGTGTAAAAATAGCTTACAACGATAGTTTGACTTTTAAAGACAAGGTGTTGTATAACTATTTTAAAACTCAAATTCCTTTTGAGTTACCTTTTGTCGCTCACGCCAGTCTAGAACTAGATCAAAATAGAAACCATAGTCTAAAGTCCAGGGTAAATCCTTTTGTATTAGAAAAGTTATTTCTACTTCATCAAGAATTAGTTGAAGATTTAAAACAGAAACATTTTAAGTCTTGGTTACCTTATCAATCTATTAATCGTCAAGGTAATAATATTTACGAACCGTATTTAAACTTAATTACCAAACATTGGAATAAATTTGAAGTATATCCAATTCTATCTGGTCTATATGTCACGTCATTGGTGGCTAAAAATTTAGGAAATCGAATTGCGGCATTTATCTCAGATAATCAATTGGAACATATTTATGGTGAGCAGATGGTATTCTGTGATCTTAAAATTACTCCAAATCAATACATAGATAGGCCCAATAATTATAAGGCCATAATTGAAAGTTTAGCTGTTAATTTGACAATAAATCAAAGAGCATTATTTATAAGCTTACTATTAGAAATTTACCCTAGAGAAAAGTTTAAGGTGTTAATTGATGAGAAACTTCAATTAATAGAAGCAGATGATTTTGTTTACACAGATAAGACATCAGAAAATAAAGGCTTACAGGTACCTAGCTATTCAAGTATACGATTTTTAAATTCTAATTTATACCAAGCTTTAATAGTACAGCTAAAATTGCAATCAGCACCGTACAAATCTAGAAGCTTAAAAGATAAGTTAGAAGTCATTTCAGATGTTCATTCTTTTGAACCACAAACAGTAATAAAAAAAATAATAAGTGAAACTGACAATTACCTTAAAAATAATGAGTTTAAAAAAGATGATGTCATAAAAGAGTTTTATCAAAAACTATATTACAATTATAAATTAAGAGGTGATAGTCAAGTATTAGACTATGATGCAATAATACCTTGTTTGACTGAAGATAATCAGCTTAAAAACACTAAAGGACTTGCCTTATCAGACGAGTTTGAAATTGGCAGGATTTCAAACCAAATTTTCGGGAATTTGTATGAAAGCTCAGATGTAATTGCTAAACTCTCTAAATTTGGTTTACAAAATGAGGATATTGGTCAGGTTGAAAGATTTTTGAGATGGCTTGGTGTTAACCCTATTTCTATAATTGAAAAAATTAATTCCAACATTGAACCTAATTTTTTACAATATTCCGCAAAAGTACATAATGCATCAATAACAAATTATAATCTATATACCATCAAGAATTTTGAGAAAATTCTGAATACTGAATCTGTAGGTATAAATCATCTTATTAGTTGGCTTATAATTGATGATAAATTAAAGTTTCTTTTTAAGAATTATACTGAAAAATATTCTGCTATTAATGAAACGCTACAATATACCTTTCGTGGAACAAAAAAGGATATTAGACCGTTTGAAAATTATATCTATTTCAAGATATCTAATCACTTCAATATCACCAATTATCTAATAACGAGTAAAAAACAAGAGTGGTTTAATCCGTTCAAAATTGATTATGATTATTTATTCAAGATTAATAATGATTTAGATAAAACAGAGGTAGATAAAATTCTCACTTTTTTTGGAGCAAAAAGGGATTTTAATGATTTAGATATTAATTATTTAAAAATAAAAACGCAAGAGCTTGCTGAAAGGCAAAATAAAAATGGCTCACAGGTATTTTACAAAAATCTTGTTGGGCATTTTAAGGAAAATAATGAACAGATATTGGGCGTAGATTTATACGCTAGAGAAGGTGATGATATTGTCGTTAAAGAGGCTGGCCAAGTTTATTTTAGTGATCGGATACAATTACCGGACACGCTCACAAGAAAATTCCCAATCTTTTACTATCCCTCTAGATCAGGAGCTTCACGAGCAATACAAATGTTCGGTCTCAAAGATTTAAACACTCTAGATCTAAGAATTAATGAGAAAAAGGTAAACGATTTAATTACTAATGATTTTAAAAAATTCATTAAAGAGATTAAACCTTTCATCTTAGCTTTTAGATTAGATAAAATCACAAGAGAAGACGTAAAAAATGGCCAGGTTCAATTATTAAATAAGCTAAAAATAGAATGTTGCGAAAAATTAGTGTGTAGTATTAATGATGAGATATTTAACATCGAACCCTACAACTACATATTTAACGATGATACTTTTTATTTTAATATACCCCATAACTCAGATGTAGTTGAATTAAGGCAGAAAAAACTTTTTAGAGATAATTTATCAGACGTTTTTTTAAAAGTTTTTGACACGTTTGATGAAAAGAAAATCTTTGAGGCTATTATCATGCAATCACAAGATGATAATGTATATGATTTGAAAAATGAATTAGCAGATGGGATTTTGGATGAAGCAAAACTTTTGTTGGGAGAAATAAGCGTAAGGTTGTCCATTTGGAAATCACTCTTTAAAATTAAGGGTATTGAAGTTCCCGTAGATTTCAATGAAAATAATATAGAGCAATATATTATGACATATTTTCCTGAAATGGATCGAAGGATGTTATTCAATTCTGATGGTAATTTAGAGGAACTCGCAAAAATCAGGTGGTGTTTCAATAAATTAAATGTCGATTTAAAGAAGTATAATAACGTTACAGATTACAAGCTCTCTTTTGATTCCTTATATACAAAAGAGCTTTCTTCATTTTATGAGAAGCATAAGAAAAAAGTGAAAAATCAGGTTTGGTATTATTTATCTCGAACTTCACGAGAGGAACAAGCCTACTTTATAGAGTATTTACACCAAATTGAAACTTTAATTAGTGATTTTAGTTTAAATCAAAACAAAAACATCTATGATTTTAAAATTGAAATTCTGAAACTTTTAAATAACAAATTAGCATTTGTTGAATTTGAATTTGATGATGATAAATTTCAAGATTATGATTTGGTTGAGAATAAAAATAATGAAGAATTTAGTGAAGATGAGAAACTTCATATTCGAAAAGACAAGTTATTAAATAGTCTAAGTTATTTTGAAAATAATATAGATTTCATAAAGAAAAAACTATCCGAAAAGAAAACTCAAAGTATTGAAAATAAAGAACTTCAATTTAATTTAAATCAAAGTAGTGAACCAGAACTAGTGGAGGATTTTGAAGTTGAAAACGTATTTGACAATAATATAGGAGTGAATGATGGATTTTGGTTAGGAGGAGCTAATGGTTCAAATACTACG
This sequence comes from Leeuwenhoekiella sp. MAR_2009_132, assembly GCF_000687915.1. Taxonomy (NCBI): domain Bacteria; kingdom Pseudomonadati; phylum Bacteroidota; class Flavobacteriia; order Flavobacteriales; family Flavobacteriaceae; genus Leeuwenhoekiella; species Leeuwenhoekiella sp. MAR_2009_132. Next base: position 245,693 of record NZ_JHZY01000004.1, on the reverse strand, counting down.
CTATCAGACAATGAAAAGAAAAAATTAGGAAATAGTGTTGAGGAAGTAGTCAAAAATTATTTGCTTAGTAAACCCGATTTATACTCTAAAGTAGAACTTATAGCAAAAACAAATGAAAGTGCACACTATGACATTAAATACTTTGATAACAAAGGTGATGAGTTGAAGTACGTAGAAAGTAAGTACTACAATGGATTTTCTTTTGACATATCAGAATCTGAAAGAGAATTTGGTTATACTAATGCACAAAAATATGAGATTTGGTTAGTGAATAAAAATTCTAAAATATTCGTCATTAAGGATATTAAGAATCTAGGTAAACTAAAGCCTTTAAAATATAGGGTGAAAATAATATTAAAAGAACATGCAGTCTAAAACCAATGAACAAGCCCTTGAGGCAGCGATAGAACAAACGCTTACCGGCACAACACTAGAGCGTTTAAAAGAAGACGGCACCAGTGTTCGGGAGGCGCAGGCGGGCTATCATACTCCGGGAACTTTTGTAATTGGTGATGCAACAGATTTTGATGCACGCTATTCACTAGATAAGCACTTTTTTTGGGAGTTTCTCGAGAACACGCAGCAAGACGAACTCGATAAACTCAAACGTGCCTCAGACTGGCAGTTAAAAATCCTTGAGCGTTATGACCGTATGGTTAAAAAATACGGCCTATTACGTCTTATGCGCAAAGGGCTTGAGGTAGAAGATGCACATCTTACGCTGTTATATCAGTTACCACTAGCCAGTAGCAGCAAGACCATACAAGATAATTTTAATAAAAACCGTTTTAGCATTTCCCGTCAGGTACGCTACAATCCAGAGAATCTTAGAGAAGAGATCGATATGGTTGTGTTTATAAATGGGTTGCCTATTGCCACCTTAGAACTTAAAAATCACTGGACGGGACAGAATGCCGCTACTCACGGGGTTAAACAATACAAATACGACCGGGACTTTAGACAACCGTTGTTAAACTTTGGGCGTTGTCTGGTGCATTTTGCAGTAGATACCGATGACGTGTTTATGACCACTAAACTTACTGGGGCAAGTAGTTTTTTCCTTCCGTTTAACAAAGGCAACAATAGCGGTAAAGGGAATCCCGTGAATCCGTTTGGGCATAAAACTGCCTATTTGTGGGAAGAAGTTTTTCAGCCTAAAAGTCTGGTCAATATCATTCAGCATTTTGTGCGTTTTGATGGGAAATCTACTGACAAGCTGGCAACACGTACTTTATTTTTCCCAAGGTATCATCAGTTGGATGTTGTGCGTAAATTGATTGATGACGTATCTCATAAAGGAGTTGGTCAAACCTATTTAATACAACACTCGGCAGGTTCCGGTAAATCCAATTCGATCACTTGGGCGGCCTATCAGCTAATAGAAACCTATCCTGCAACAGCAGCAGTACCCGGAGCAAAAAGTCTGGAGCATCCGCTCTTTGATTCGGTAATTGTGGTCACAGACCGCCGTATTCTCGATAAGCAGTTACGCGATAACATCCGCGAGTTTTCCGAAGTAAAGAACATCCTGGCACCTGCCCGTTCTTCTCAGGAATTGAAAGACAGTCTGGAACAGGGCAAAAAAATCATCATTACCACGATTCAGAAATTTCCATTTATTATAGATGGGATATCCGATCTTAGTGACCGCAGGTTTGCAGTTATTATTGATGAAGCCCATAGTTCGCAGGGAGGTACCACCGCCGGTAAGATGAATCAGGCAATGGGAATGGCAGAAACTGACGAGGATGAAGAAGACGGGCAGGACAAAATCTTAAAAGCGATGAAAGCGCGTAAGATGAAAGGCAACGCCTCTTATTTTGCTTTTACCGCAACTCCTAAAAATGCAACCTTAGAACGTTTTGGCACCAAACAGGAAGACGGCAGGTTTAAACCCTTTCACCTGTACTCGATGAAACAAGCCATTGAAGAAGGTTTTATTCTTGATGTACTTGCTAATTATACCACCTATAAGAGTTATTACGAGATTGAAAAGTCTATTGAAGACAATCCGTTGTTTGATACAGCAAAAGCGCAGAAGAAGCTTAGAGCCTTTGTGGAAAAAGATAAACGTACCATAGCGACTAAAGCAGAACTGATGATGGAGCACTTTATAACAAAAGTGGTTAATACAAAAAAGCTGAAGGGGAAGGCAAAAGCGCTGGTTGTTACTCAAAGTATAGAATCGGCTATACGGTATTATCAGGCAATTAATACCTATCTGGAAAGTAAAGGAAATCCTTTTCAAATTATAGTGGCATTTTCCGGTAAAAAGAAGGTAGACGGCATTGAATATACAGAAGCAGATCTCAACGGTTTTGCCGATTCTGAAACCAAAGATCAATTTGATACCGATGCCTATAAAATGCTGGTTGTAGCCAATAAATACCTTACCGGTTTTGATCAACCTAAACTGGCTACGATGTATGTAGATAAAAAACTACAAGGCGTTCTTGCGGTACAGGCACTGAGTCGTCTTAATCGTTCGGCATCTAAATACGGTAAAAAAACAGAGGACTTGTTTGTACTTGATTTTTTCAATAAGGTAGATGATATTCAAGAATCCTTTGAGCCTTTTTACACATCTACAACATTAAGTAAAGCTACAGATGTGAACGTACTCCATGAGTTGAAAGACGCATTGGATGAAGTGGGCGTTTATGAATGGACTGAGGTAGAAGATTTTGTTGAAAAGTATTTTGATAAGGTAGATGCTCAACAATTGAGTCCCATTATAGATACTGCTGCAAACCGCTTCAATGTAGAACTTGATCTTGAAGATAATGCCAAAGCCGATTTTAAAATTAAGGCGAAACAATTCGTAAAAATTTACGGTCAGATGGCAGCTATAATGCCATACGAAATGCTAGTCTGGGAAAAATTGTTTTGGTTTCTAAAGTTTTTAATACCAAAACTAATCGTAAAAGATCCAGATGGCGAGGCAATAGATGAGTTGCTAGAATCTGTTGATCTTTCTACCTACGGTCTGGAGCGCACAAAAGTGAATGAGGCTATTGTTTTAGATGACGGGGAATCTGAGTTAGATCCTCAAAAAGCGACTCCGAGGGGAGCTCACGGCAGTACCGAAGAAAAAGACGAGTTAAATGAGATTATTAAATCATTTAATGAACGCTGGTTTCAAGGGTGGGATAGTACTCCAGATGAACAAAGAATCAAACTTTTAACGCTATCCAAAAGTATAGAAGCTCATCCTGATTATGAATTAAAATATCTAAATAATCCAGATACCCAAAACAAGGAACTTGCACTTCATAGAATGTTTAAGGATGTTTTAAATAAACAGCGCAAGCAGGATATGGAATTGTATCGTTTAACGGCTAAAGATGAATCTTTTTATCAAGGAATATTTGATACGATGAAGCGAATTATAGATCACAGTCGACCTAATCTTTAAAATCTGCTAATGAACCTAAACCCACCTCTTTTCCAGATGGGTTTTTTTATAGCCTTATCTCACTATCCCCTGCAACTCAAAAAACAACCCTACTTCCTCCTCAAAAATATCTTTTGGTGTACGATGACTCATTTCAGCACGCAGATGCACATGGTAATCAAAACCCCGTTTAAGTTGGTCTCCTAAAAAGCTTAATGTGTCGCTGGGATCGACAACAGTGTCTTTACCGCCTAAAACCACCTGCCCAAATCCGGAACTCGGAGCTTTAAAGTCCGGGATATTTTGAACAACAGAGCGCTTTACTAAAGCAGGATTAAACAGTAAAACAGGCTTGTTGAAAGCCAGCCCCAGGTGGTATGCTGCAAAACCGCCCATACTGCTGCCCATAACGTAATCAATAGCCTCCGTTTTATAGATTTCGTAGATCTGCTGTACTGCATCAGGATTATTTTTATAGTCTAAATCTGGCGCTATAACAGTCGCGTACTGTTCAAGAATAGCCTTTTTAGCAGCACTGAGTTTGCTTTCGAGTCCGTGAAGGTAGAGTATGGTCATAAGGTATGTTGTTTGGTATTTAAATGTACAGAATCTTTTTGCCGTTTTGAGTTCTTGGATTCTTGGTTTCCTTTTGCTGTTTTCCGTTTGTATATGGTTTTCTGTTTTCCGATTTCCGGTTTCTACTTTTTACCGCTTACCTCTAAGCTCTCACTTTAATCATTAATATTAACATTTAACAGATAACAAAAAATCCCTAAGCAAAAAGGCTTAGGGATTTTAAGATTGTGGAGTCGGGCGGGCCAGGGTCACAGACCGTTCAACAAATTGACTCAAGTACTGTAAATTCTAAATCAGGTTTATTAGAGACAGATCGTTTCAATTAACTTTTAACAGATAAAAAAAAATCCCTGAGCCAAAAGGCTTAGGGATTTTAAGATTGTGGAGTCGGGCGGGCCAGGGTCGCAGACCGTTCAATAAATTGACTCAAGTACTGTAAATTCTAAATCAGGTTTATTAGAGACAGATCGTTTCAATTAACTTTTAACAGATAACAAAAAATCCCTGAGCCGAAAGGCTTAGGGATTTTAAGATTGTGGAGTCGGGCGGGTTCGAACCGCCGTGCAAACAGGCAACTCAATAGCTTTCTACGCGCTTATTTGCCAATTGTTTTTCGAATACAACCCGGTCGGCAACTACCAAGCAATACCTTATTCTCGATTAAGCTTCACTACCACATCAAGACCCTGCGATAGCTATGTTTACTTTTTCGGTACCTCTAAGCGAAACGCCGTAAACCAGGGCTTTTCAGAGGTATCATGGTCTCATACCTTGTATGAGATTAAGTAAATCCTACTGTGATTCGGATTATGCAGCCATGGCGTAGTTATTCTCGCCGTTTAAAAAGTGTGAAACATGAGATTTACGAGCTTGTGTCCCAGCGCTCGGCGTGCTTACTACTCAATTAGACCCGCTGTCAAAACCAAATCGACCCCGTTTCTAAAATATCCTCGATAATTTGAGGGCTGCAAAGATACTAAAGTTCTTCGGCATTCAAACTATCAAGGATTATTGTTTTATTTCTTTTCTATAGAAGCATCGTCTTTTAATGCTTCGGTCTTGATATCTCCTTTACCATATACCTTTACAGAAGCCTTATCCTGTGCATATACTTTCAAGTTATTGGCTGCATACACTTCAGTTGCCGTGCGACCACTTAAAGTCACGTACCCGTCTTTAGATTCAAATCGAGCACCTTTGTAATTTGATTTTCCTGATGAGGTTAATTGCAGCGTATTTGTTTTTCCTCTTGGCGAAAACTCTGCGTTTTCATCAAGTGTAAAAGTACTTTCGGTAGTATTATAATCTCCTTTAAGATCGGTACGATCGGTCATTTTTAAGGTGAAATTTTTAGCATTTAATCTGCAATCACCACCAGCATTCCCCATAAGGTTAAACATGGTTTTATCGCTATTCAGTTTAAATTCAAACCTTGAAGCATCGTATGCGGTTAACGTAAAATCAGAAACTTCAAGAAGCCCGGGAGACTTAAATTCGGCATCCTTCTTAAGAATAATATGTTGCGGATTATCTAGCTTTAAATAAACTTTCAACTCCTTAGCATTAGTAATGCGCATATTAGGTTTTATAACCAAAACGCTGTCTGTTACTTTAAAATCAATTACACTTACTAGATTACGATCTGTAGTTAAAATGTAACTGTTGTTAGGCGATTGTGCCAATTCTAACTCAATACCTTCACCTATCTCTACCGTGTTAATACCAGACTCCAGTTTTCCCACAATAGACATTACATCTTTATCTCCTTTAATTTTGTTCTGCGCATTACACGAGGTTAAAATTGTAGTTACAGCAAGAACAAGTAGTTTAAATTTCATAATTTTTTATTTTCTCAAAAATACGCAGAATGTTAACACTTTTATCTCAATAAACTATTAAAACTTAACCCGCCGGAGGTTAGCATACCTGTGCATAAATCTATTAAAATTGTAAATTACAGACTTAAAATCTCAATACATGACCCACATTACATTTGCATTACTTAAAGAAGGAAAAACACCACCAGATCACAGAGCAGTATTGTCACCTACTTCTATGACTGACGCTCAGGAGCGATATCCTAAAGCCCGGTTTATAGTAGAATCTTCGTCTGTACGGGTTTTTCCTGATGTAGCCTATGAGAAGGCCGAATTTGAGGTTTTGCGTGACGTGTCTGCAGCTGATGTAATGCTAGGTGTTAAAGAGGTGCGCATTGAGGATTTGATACCTAATAAGAAGTACTTTTTCTTTAGCCATACCATTAAAAAACAACCGTATAACAGAGCCTTATTAAAAGCTGTTTTAGATAAAAATATTGAACTTTATGATCACGAAGTAATCACAAATAAGCGCGGTTTACGCTTAATAGGCTTCGGAAGATATGCAGGCCTGGTAGGTGCTTACAATGGTTTTAGAGCCTACGGTTTAAAACATAAGTTATATGATTTGCCACCGGCATCAATATTGACAGATATAGATGCATTGCACGGTCAATTGGCTAAAATTGAGCTACCCGCTTTAAAAATAGTCCTTACCGGAACCGGAAAAGTAGCGACCGGAGCCGCCGAAATTTTAAATACAATGGGTATTAAAAAAGTTTCGGTAACAGAGTATCTCACAAAAACATTTAAGCAAGCGGTTTATGTGCAGCTGGGCATAAAAGATTACACGAGAAAAAAAGATGGTTCAGCTGCCAGTAATGCTGAATTCTTTAAAGACCCCTCAGGTTATGAATCTAATTTTATGCGCTTCGCGGAAGTAACACAGCTCTTTATAGCGGGGCATTTTTATGGTGATGGAGCTCCATATTTATTTACCCGGGAAGATGCTAAAGCCGAAAATTTTAAGATAGAAGTCATTGCCGATATTTCGTGTGATGTAGATGGCCCTGTAGCCTCTACGCTGCGCGCCTCTACCATTGCAGATCCTTTTTATGGTTATGACGCAAAGACTGAAACTGAAGTAGCAATGGATGCTGAAGGTGCAATAACGGTAATGGCAGTAGATAATTTACCCTGCGAATTGCCAAAGGATGCCAGTGAAGGTTTTGGTGAGATGTTTATAGAACACGTACTGCCGGCATTTTTTGATAAGGATAAAGATGGTATTCTACAACGCGCCCGTATGACACAAAATGGTAAACTAACAAAACGTTTTAGCTACCTGCAGGATTATGTAGACGGTAAAGAATAAAACGAAAAACGAAATACGAAAGGGGAAAAGGGAAAAACGAAAGGGAAAAAGGAAAAGGGAAAAACGAAAAACGAAAAACGAAGTAATTAGTATCTGCTCAATAAGATCATTTTGAGCGCAGTCGAGAAACCTTTTAGCGAACTTATAAAATCCTTGTATCGCCTACTCAATCACAGATAAGCTATTTTCTCTTCGGAAGCTTTTGGGAATTAGGTCGGGAAGATTGTGCATATTCTATACCCCAAATTGTTAAAATTCCTAGAGTATACATCAATATATCTAACCATGAGAAATGACTGCCAAATATTAAAGCGGCCCATTTCTTATAAGCTATAGGAAAGAATTGTGTGAGATTTATAATCTGAAGAAATTCTATTATAAAGGAAAAAACCAGGGTGATGATCAATCCGTTTTTAACGGAAACCTTTGATGCAGTCATTAATAGACAATACACCAAAATCACAACTAAGAAATCTCCCAGATTTGCCCGTACAAATCCGGTTTTAAGAAAGGTAGCGATGGCAATTTCTAGAATCAAAATAAACACAAATCCCAGCAGATAGGCGAGACGAGAATTACGGATTAGTTTCATCTGTATTTAATAGTTTAAGAGATTTAAGAACGGTATAGATTAATGTTAGCAGTAGCCCTAAACTAGCGCTAACAACTAAAATAGGCCAATTTTCAAAAGGGTTTATTACAAAATACCATACATCGTGTAGCAAGGCGAGCGGGTTAGTAAGTACATCCCACGAATTATAGCGAAGTACTCTACCCAGATATAGGCCATAACCACACAGGCAAAATATTATAAATGTAAGCATCTGTAACATTACGCTGTTTATTTTTGGTTTCCATATTTTTTGCATTGCCACCACCGAAACTAATCCTGCATATAATGCTAAACTAGAAAATGCCAAAATGAGTATAAAATCAAATAGATATTGACCGGTAGTATTCATTTTTAAGTGAACAAAATCTGTAAATATGTAGGGCGCATTGGGCAAAAACAAAACCCAGATAAACGTTAACAGGCTTAATAAAATAGGCTTTTGAAGCAGTGATTTGTAATACAGCATCGTCCACGTGATACCTAGCGGAACAAGTGCTAAAAAAAGATTCCAAATTAGAAATAAGCCAAATAAACTGTGGGTTATTTTGATGCGTGTCATTATCAAAAGAGCACAAACAGCAGCGGCAAAAGTCAGCCTTTTTAAGTGTTGATAGTTTTGAAGAAATACTGTTTTCATTAAATTAATTTTTTTAAAAGCCAGCCTTGCTCTGGAGCAAGCCGGCTTCTATTTTTTAGCATTATTTAAGAGTTCCAGTCAATTTTCCGCGAAGCGTACATCACGACTGCAAGAATGATAAATAACCCAATGCTTCCTACGAGCAGTGCATAATTTTCAAGCTGAATAATGACATATATGAAGCTGTACAATAGGGTTAGTGAAGCACCAATAAATAAAGGAAACTTTACGTTTTTGAGAATACTTCTAGAGTATAAGGTGATCAAAATAACCACAGAACAACCGGAAACAAAATAGGCGTTGAAGTAACTGCTGTGCTCAGAAATAGAAATGAGTAGCGTGTAAAACATAATTAGTGAAATACCTATCATCAGGTACTGAAACGGATGAATAGGTATTTTACTTAACGTCTGTATTAAAAAGAAAATAAGAAAGGTGAGCCCAATAACCAGAAAACCGTATTTGGCAGTTCGTTCACTTTTTTGATACTCATCTACCGGAATCATAAAATTTACACCAAAAGCATACGCATTCAAATCAGGTAAACGGTCAAAGAATTGTTGCGAGAAGGGGCGGTTAATATCCAATACGTTCCAGCGCGCATCAAAGCCGGTTTCAGTAAGCTTGTCTTGATTATAGGGAAGATAGTTACCCGTAAAATTGTTTGTTTCCCAATTGGAAGTAATTTGAGCTTCGGTGGTTTTGCCTATGGGCACAAAACGTATTTGTTCGCTACCGTTTACTTCTAAATTTATGCTAAATGCAACTGCCTTTTCCTTCGGAAGTTGAGCAACTTCAATAGGTTTGCTTTCCATTAAATGCATATTCAACCCATTAGTCCTGGGATTTTCATTTGTATCGTATTTTGAAGAAAAAGGATAACTATGTTCATTAAGTTTAATCTTTACTTCGGCGCTTACTCCCTTTAAATTAGAGGTCTTTAAAATTACGCGCGCTTTATCCCACAGAATATCTTCGGGTTGAAGTGACACATCAGAGAAGTCTGGGACGGCAAACGTTCCGTTTAATAGGGTTTGTGAACTAAACACCGTGGTTTTGTAAATGCTTCGGTTTTTAATTTCGGGGTTGACTGTTGAGGTTATATTTAATTTTTCGGGAAAGAAATATGCGTATTTAATTTCTTCTACAACTTCAGTTAAAACTTCTCTAGTTTGTTTATTCGTAATGGCTTTCTCGTGGTAGGTTTTATACGGGATTTTAAAAATAGGTCCGTAAATCAAAACTTCATCTCCCCATTTTTCATTGATTTCGCTTACAACTTCCTGCTGCCGAAAGGCGCGTTCTTCAATAAGATTTTGCACAAAAAATAGCGGAATTAGGAGAATAAGGGTAAGAAAACCTACCATAAACATACGTGCAGTGATTGAGTTTTTAACCCAATAGATAATCTTGTTGTGCTGCTGTGGTTCTTGCGTGCTCATATTAAGAATTTTAAAAAGTGGTTACTATTTATTAGTAAATGAGAATTCATTTAGTAAAGTACTTTGAAATACAAAGTGGATAAATAAAAAAATAGATTTTAGTATTATGGGTTTATCAGTTTTTCTAGAGCCTCAATATGTTTTGTAAACGCATCTTTACCTAAAGAAGTAGCGATATAACGGGTATTAGGCTTTCGGTTAATGAATGATTTTTCAACTTTGATGTACGCTTCTTTTTCTAATGCTTTAGTATGACTGGCGATGTTGCCGTCTGTCGCGCCCAGCAATTCTTTCAGCATATTAAAATCGGCAAAATCATTAACCATAAGAATGCTCATAATCCCCAGTCTAATGCGGTGATCAAAAGCCTTATTTATATGTTGAATGATGTTTTTCAAGGTATTGAATCTGTTATCTGGTTTAAATTTTCAGTCTCTAGAGAGCGAATAGGCGAGGGTACTAGCGGTCGTATTTGTTGTACAATATAGCTCCATAAATAATATGAAGCACACCAAAGCCCAATGCCCAAAAATACAATCCGTATCCTATAAATTGTGTTGCAATAAGACCAATTATTATATTGACTATGCCCAAGTATTTAATATCACCAATGGTAAATTTACTGGCATTCACCAGGGCAAGACCATAAAATAAAAGTGTTGCAGGAGCAACCAGCCCGGCAATATTATATTGAATAAGGACTATACAAAATAGACCACCAGTAATAAGCGGAATCGCAAAATTTGCCAATAAGCGTTTTGAAATAGGATTCCAGATTTTTTCATTCTGTTTTTTTGCTTTGCGTAAGGTGAGTACTAAACCAGTCACTATGGCTGCAAAAAGTACTAGAAGAGCGATGCCAATTAAATTGAAAAAGAGGGTGGTATAGGTGTCATCTGAGATGTACTGAGTTTCTGTATAGCTTAAGTCTTCAAACTTTTGAATCTGAAAATAGGCAGCTATTGCGCCAATAAGTGCGTAAATGCCTGCTAGAATTCCGGAGAGTCCGCTAAGTGAAATAAATCGAGATGAGCGACTCATCATATTTTTGATGTCGCTAATATCTTTGAGATAGTTTTTTGTTTCCATACAAAAGTACTTTGAATTGCAAAGTAAAACTAAAATTTTGTACAAACCAAAAATAAAAAAAGCCTCACCAAAAGGTGAAGCTTTTAGTTTTTGCTCACATTCAGAAATTACCTCACAACCAGTAACGGGGAGCTAAGGCTTTCATTAAAAAGCTCTTCAGTAAGACTTCCTATTAGCAGCGTAGAAATATTGCTGCCACCTTTGTCTGAAAGAATCACTAAATGAGGTTTGCGTTTTTCGATCTCCATTAAAAATTTCTGACCGATGCTTTTGTCTTTTGCAAAGAGAAATTCGTTAGTATCAGGAGGAGTTACCGCTAGTTTTTTAAAAAATTTAGCAGATTTCTGTCTGAGGTGCGTTTCTACTTTTACCAGTGCATTATCACGTACAACATATTGAGAAAACTGAATAGGAATATGATAAATATGAAGTGCATTTAATTGTACAGCTGTTGTGTTGCGCAGTTCTTCTGCAAAGAAAAATGATTTTCGGGATGGGCTCGAAAAGTCTGTACCTACCCAAACTGTATCTAAGTGCAACTCGGCTGTTTTAGGTACGGTAAGTATACTGCATTTTAATAATCTCAGTAATTTTGAAGTTACCACTCCTGTACCATCTTTTGCAGGCTTGTTACCTACTACAACAAGATTAATCTGATATTTATTGGTGATATAATGTATGAGAGATTCGGTGTTAGAGTCTTCAGAAATAAGGACTTCCCAATTTACATTAGCAGTAAATGTATTTTCAATCTGTTCATTAAGTTCATCGCCTATGAGTTGGTCAAGGTTCACTTTTTGCAACTCTTCTTCAAACAGGTCTGAAATCTCGTATTTCTTAATGTTATGAACAAAATAAACGTTTTCTACCGCTAACTTTTCGGCGAGAAACGAGCTGTATTTAATTAGATATTTATCTATTGAAGACAGGTCTAATGCAACAAGTATGTTTTTTACTTTTTCCATTTTTATTCGGCTTTTTTTCTACGTGCGACAATTTCTTTGACAACATCTTCATAATCGTCCATCTGCTTTTCTGATTTCTTTTTTTCTAATTTTTGATAATCTTCCCGCAGTCCTATGTAGAGGGAATAGCACATAATCAATAAAATAATAGCAAAGGGTAAACCGGTGACAATGGTTGCGGTCTGTAATGCCTCGAGGCCACCGCCAATTAAAAGTACAGCAGCAACGGTACCTTCGGTAATTGCCCAAAAGATGCGCTGACCTACCGGAGCTTCAATTTTCCCTCCGGTAGTTAAACTATCTACAACAAGAGAGCCAGAATCTGATGAGGTTATGAAGAAGCCTGCTATAAGAATAACCGCAACAACGTTTATAACCATTGAGAGTGGGTAGTCTTCAAAAAAGACAAAAAGCGCCGTAGCAACATCATCCTGTACCGCTGATACTATTGCTGTATTACCACCTAGTGCCTGTTGAATAGCAACACTACCAAAAGTTGACATCCAGAAAAAGGTAACTAAAGAAGGTACTAATAACACGCCCAAAATAAACTCTCTAATGGTTCTACCTTTTGAAATACGGGCAATAAACATACCCACAAAAGGAGACCAGCCTATCCACCAGCCCCAGTAAAAAACGGTCCAGTTATTTTGCCAGGATGAACCTTCAAAAGTCTCACTCCAGGTAGAAATTTTGATGAAATTAAAGAGATAGCTTCCTGTATTCTCAACAAAAGAGCGGAAGATAAAGAGGGTAGGACCCAGAATTAAAGCAAGTAAGAGCAATACAACCGCAATACGCATATTCCATTCACTCAAAATACGCACGCCTTTATCAACTCCCAGAACCACAGAGGTGGTTGCTATTAATGTTATACCGGCGATTAATAACACCTGAGTAAGTGTACCATCGGAAACACCAAAAACATGATTCAAACCACTGGCAATTTGCTGGACACCAAAGCCTAGTGAGGTCGCCAGTCCAAAAAGAGTTGCTAGAACTGCAAAAATATCAATAGCATCTCCAATCTTTCCGTGTATTTTATCTCCTAAAAAAGGATAAAAAACAGACCTGATGGTAAGGGGTAAGCCACGGGAATAGGTAAAGTAGGATAAGGCTAATCCTACCAGCGCATAAACACCCCAGGCGTGAAACCCCCAGTGTAAAAAGGTGAAATTCATCGCTTCCTGCGCTGCGGCTACCGTATTAGGAGCTGCGGTAGGCGGGGTTGTTAAATGAGTTACAGGTTCTGCAACGCCAAAAAACAGTAATCCTATACCCATACCTGCGCTAAACAACATAGCAAACCAGGATATGGTTTTAAATTCGGGTTTTGCTTTTTGACCACCTATTCTTAGTTTCCCATATTTACTTAGAGCGAGATAAATCAGAAAAATCAAAAACAGATTGATGCATAGTATGAAAAACCAATCTGCTTTTTCTGCTACCGCATGCTGTATATCACTAAATATTTTCTGCGCTTTTTCCTCAAATAGGATCGTAAGTGTAATACTTATTACAATAATTATTGCCGAAGTAAAAAATACGGGTCCGTTGACCTGTAAGCCAAAGATGGATTTCCTTTCGTCACTGCGTGTAATTTTTTTTGCCATAATTTTTTATTTCATTAAAAGTAGTAACCAACATTTATATTAAACCGAGCTTCCCATTTTGCATCGGGATTACCTACTGCAAAATCATCTACAAAGTTTCCGCCTAGCCAGGAATGATTATATCCTGCGGCATAATCTATATAGGTATAAACAGACCCTGCAGTAACCAGAACTCCGGTGACATTTTGAAAAGAATCTGTAAACTCCTGTTCTTTTTTCTGCATATAACCAAAATCGTTATACAATTCAATTTGTGAAATAGGTCCCCAGTTCACTTTAACTTTTTTAGAGATAGCTGCGGTGTACATATTAAAATCGCTGGCAATGGCATACGGGGTACCGTAAGCTCCCATCATAATGGTTTTATGAGATTCACCCGGGGCATTTTTTGGAGCATGAGAAACGGTTATAGCTTCTGTTTTTAAGTTCCAGTTTTCCCAATCTACCTCGTAGTGCAGAGCAAGGGCATAGTGACTTCCGTTTTTATCTGTGTCTATATTGTACAGACTCCCATACTGTCCTGAAAAACCTATTCTATGCGCAGCCTTATCACCCAATTTTCGTACGACCTTTCCATTAAATTGATTAGTTTCTTTGTTGCGACCCACAACATCATACGAATATCTGCTCGAGCTGTTTTCTACATCTCCGCCAAAATTTAATTCTTCGGCATTTTTCAAAAAAGCAAAAGCATATTCCCAGTCATCGTCTGTATGCACATATTTTAATCCCATATCGTGATCATCTTCGAGACCTACGTAATAGGTAATATTGAAAAACCAATTATGTGAATTGTATTGCTTAATACCAAAAGGAACATAGACTAGGCCGGCGTGCAGCTCATTTTTTTCATTAAAGCGATATCCTACCCAACCTTGCTTTAAAAAACTTCCACCAAAGGCATCGGAGTAAAAGCGATATTCGGCATTTAAAAAGATGTTTTTATAGGAAGCTTTCGCATTAATTCTAAACATGTCATACCCTAATTCACCTCCTCTGGTTTTTTGTTCTTCTTTCCAGGAAGAATACACATAATTAAATCGCAGTGCACCGCCTAACTCAAGCCTGGGTTTCTCATCCTCCTGACTGAAACAACCCAGAGGTGCCATTAAAAGAATAACTATTTTAAAGTGGTTAGGAAGCTTTAAAATTTTATGCATTGTCGTTGTTAGTAGGGTTAATTTGGAAAACTAAGCGGAATTTTACGCTTTATTAAATTTTAGTATGTCAATTAGTATTTTTTTAAGGGTGACAGGCTTAACTTTATGAAAACCTTTTGATTTACAGTATTTTTAATGAATCCTGCAGAAGACTATATTTTTACGAAACCCGAACCGTATCGAAGTATTTTAATCGAATTGCAGGTGCTAATTAAATATGCCGTGCCCCAGGCAGTACTATTGTATAAATGGCATTTGCCTTTTTATTATTTGAATGGTAGGATGTTTTGTTTTCTAAATTTTAGAAAAACTTTTGTCGAGCTTAGTTTCCCTAAAGGTATTTTACTCAAAGATTCTAATACAAGGCTTACAGCAGGAGAAGGCCGGAAAAATCTACGTTCGCTGCGCTATCAAAATCTAGAAGAACTAGATGCAGAAATTGCAATTGGATTTTTAGAGCAAATGAAAGAGCTTTTAATATAAAAACCTGACTCAACTGAAATATATTTCTTATTTGAAGTCCTAATATTTATAGTTAAAAACTAATTTAATTAGGTTTCTTAGTTATTGATAAACTTGTTCTTGGTTAAAAATAAGTAGTATTTTAATAAACGAAGTAATCTATATACCGGGTCTTTTTCTATTTTTCCCTCATCTTATCAATTTTGATATGAAATAGGATTTAGAAGCCTATAAATTGAGTTTAAAATCTCAAGACAAAACTGATTGATCAATAAAACAAGATAAAAAGAATAAAATGAGAAGAATTTTGAAAAGTCTAATGCTGACATGTTTTATTATATGCACAGGTATAGTTATAGCACAGGAACCAGAAACGTTTAACACTGAAAATTATATATTGTACAAGCCATCAAAAACCGATGCCATATTAATACTTTTTGGTGGATTTGGTGAAGATGGAGTGGGTATTGAAAACGAGTTTCCAATAACGGATTTAGCTATTTCAAAAAATGTAGCAGTATTCTATTTAAATTACAATAGAAAAATCATTTTACAAGATGAAGAGAAAACTCAATTGGCTGCAATGTTACAGACATTGATATCCTCAAATGATCTTCCCAAGGATGCCATTTACATAGGCGGTTTATCTAGTGGCGGGGCAATGGCTCTTTTAATTAGTAATTATTTGACTGAAAATGTAGCGTACGACATCAAGCCGGTTGGTGTTTTTGCAGTTGACTCTCCAATAGATCTTGCAGCAATGTATCGTATTGCCAAACAAAATGTGGAGCGTAATTTTTCACCCGCCGACGCTGGGGAAAGTACATTTATACTTCAATTCTTTAATACCCAATTAGGAGATCCGGATGTTGAAATCACTCCTTATGAAAAGCACAGTTCGTTTGTTTATGAAACCGAAAACTTCCAAAACCTTAAAGCTTTAAAGAATACTAAAATCCGTTTGTACACGGAGCCAGATAAAACCTGGTGGAAACAAAATATGGGTGTTGAGTATGAGCAAATGAATGCGTTTCATTTAGAAAGAATGTCTCAGTTTTTGATGAGTCAGGATTACAAACACGTTGAGTTTATTAGTACTAAAGATAAGGGATATAGGGCAGACGGTACTAGACATCCGCACAGTTGGTCTATTGTAGATCAGGAAGATTTATTAAAGTGGATTCTTAACTTATAGAATATAATGAAGATAAAAATAAAAAATCCGTGTAGAATGAATTTTCTACACGGATTTTTTACTTCTATAATTTTTATTTTACTCGGCAACTACTTTACGTATTGCTACCAGCTTGGTTAATAAATCTTCTAGCAAACTTAAATCAAGCATATTGGCTCCGTCACTCTTTGCATTTTTAGGATCAAAGTGCGTTTCTATAAACAGACCATCTACACCTGCCGCAATACCTGCTTTTGCCATAGTGCCTATAAGTGCAGGACGACCACCGGTTACGCCACTGGTTTGATTGGGTTGTTGTAAACTGTGGGTTACATCAAGTACGGTAGGTGCATATTGACGCATGGTTGGGATGCCTCTAAAATCTACAATCATATCTTGATAGCCAAACATCGTCCCACGATCGGTAATCCATACATTTTCATTGCCGGTTTCGGTTACTTTGGTTACGGCGTGTTGCATAGATTCCGGACTCATAAATTGTCCTTTTTTAAGGTTGACAACTTTACCGGTTTCGGCGGCAGCCACAACAAGATCGGTTTGACGTACCAGAAACGCAGGTATTTGTAAAACATCTACATAAGCAGCAGCCATAGCGGCATCTTCATTTACGTGAATATCAGTTACGGTAGGTACGTCAAAAGTTTCAGAAACTTTGCGTAGAATCTTTAATGCTTTCTCGTCTCCAATTCCTGTAAAACTATCAAGACGGCTGCGATTTGCTTTTTTAAAACTTCCTTTAAAAACGTAAGGAATATTCAATTTATCAGTGATTCCAACAATTTTTTCAGCAATGCGTAATGCCATTTCTTCGCCTTCTATAGCACAAGGTCCTGCGAGTAAGAAGAAGTTGTTAGAATCTGTATGTTTTATTTTAGGAATATTTGTGAGTTTCATCGCTTAGGTTTTAAGGCAGTAAAGATAAGGCATTGGAAATAGGAAAAAGTTAGAAGTTAAAGGTTAAAAGTATAAAGTAGAAAGTAGCACCTTAAATGCACCGTTTCTTGGCTCGCGGCACTCAGGGGCCGGAAAAATTTAGTATCAGTCGGCAGTCTTAGTGGGCAGTATGCTGAATTCAAAGTTTAAGGTTGAAAAATTCAAGGATTTTTAAAAAGGTTATTTTTTAAAGATTCCGGGGTTCCACCAGAAAAAGTAAAAAGTTTGTCAGTTTTATGGCAGCGTTTTCTAGGTAAGTGTTAAAAGGTAAAAAGCAAAAAGTAAAAAGTAAAAAGTGGAAAATAGCAAGTTACACGGATTGTCAGTTTGAGCGCAGTCGAGAACCTATCGTTGATGACAACTACCAGCTACAAATTACGTATGGGAATAAATCAGAAGCAAAAATTCTAATTTACGGTTGACTTTTAACAGCAACCACATAAACGCTAATATAGATACTTATAGCATTACTTATTAACCCGCGGCAGGGATAGCAGCGGTATCCTTTTTTGTGAACGAGAGACTTTCTACGCCTTTTGGCGTATTCCGTAAAGTTATTAGCAAAAAAGATATAGCGAATAGCCCGGTTGCTGCTTGTGACTGATTTTCAATTTTTTAGAAGTTTTTTAATAAGCAGCAAGCCGCCCAGATTATAATTAAAAATAAGTGCTTAAAAATCCATTAATTAACCATATCTTTGCGCCCTTAAAATAAGGGCATCTTATGGAAATTAAAAACATTGCGATTATCGCTCACGTTGACCACGGTAAAACTACGTTGGTCGACAAAATCATGTACCATTGTCAATTGTTTCGTGAAAACGAAAACACGGGAGATCTTATCCTGGATAACAATGACTTAGAGCGCGAACGCGGTATTACTATTACGTCAAAGAACGTTTCAGTAATGTATAAGGGTACAAAAATCAACATTATTGATACTCCTGGTCACGCCGATTTTGGTGGAGAGGTAGAGCGTGTATTAAACATGGCTGATGGTGTACTTTTATTAGTTGATGCTTTTGAAGGACCAATGCCACAAACCCGTTTTGTACTTCAAAAAGCGATAGACTTAGGTCTTAAGCCTTGCGTGGTAATCAATAAAGTAGATAAAGAAAACTGTACTCCAGAAGAAGTTCACGAGAAAGTTTTTGACTTAATGTTTGAATTAGGTGCCGAAGAATGGCAGCTAGATTTCCCTACCGTTTACGGTTCTGCTAAGAACAACTGGATGAGTGATCATTGGGAAAATCAAACCGAAAATATAGAGCCCCTTCTTGATATGGTTATGGAGCACATTCCTGCACCAAAAATTGAAGAAGGTACAGTACAAATGCTTATTACATCATTAGACTTCTCTTCTTTTACCGGTCGTATTGCGATAGGTCGTTTACAAAGAGGGATTCTTAAAGAAGGTATGCAAGTATCTTTAGTGAAGCGTGACGGTACCGTTAAAAAAGTAAAAATTAAAGAATTACACACCTTTGAAGGTTTAGGACGTCTAAAAGTTCCTGAAGTTCTTCCGGGTGATATTTGTGCACTTGTAGGTATTGAAGGATTTGAGATAGGTGATACTATCGCAGATTTTGAAAATCCTGAAGCTTTGAAAACTATCGCTATTGATGAGCCTACAATGAGTATGCTTTTCACTATTAACGATTCTCCTTTCTTTGGTAAAGACGGTAAATTTGTGACTTCACGTCATATTAAAGACCGTTTATGGAAAGAGCTTGAGAAAAACTTAGCGCTTCGTGTTGAAGAAACCGGTAGTGCAGATAAGTTTATGGTTTTTGGTCGTGGGGTATTACACCTTTCTGTATTAATCGAGACTATGCGTCGCGAAGGTTACGAACTTCAAATAGGTCAGCCACAGGTAATCATTAAAGAAATTGATGGTGTTAAATGTGAGCCTATAGAAGAATTAACAATCGACTTACCAGAGAGTGTTTCTGGTAAAGCTGTTGAGATGGTTTCTATGCGTAAAGGTGAGATGCTAAGTATGGAAGCTAAAGGTGAGCGTATGATATGCCAGTTTATGATCCCATCACGTGGTATCATTGGCTTACGTAACCAATTGCTTACAGCTACTGCAGGTGAGGCTATTATGGCACACCGTTTTAAAGAGTATCAGCCTTTTAAAGGTACTATTCCAGGACGTATTAGTGGTTCTTTAGTTTCTATGGAAAACGGAAATGCAATACCGTATTCTATTGATAAATTACAGGATCGTGGTAAGTTCTTCGTATCTCCGGGTGAAGATATTTATGAAGGTCAGGTAATTGGTGAAAACTCACGTCAGGATGATATGAATATTAACATTACCAAAGCGAAGAAGCAGTCTAACGTACGTTCATCTGGTGCAGATGATAAAGCGAAGATTGTACCTGCAATCAAATTCTCATTAGAAGAAGCATTAGAGTACATTCAGAAAGATGAGTATGTTGAGGTAACACCTAACCACCTGCGTTTGCGTAAGGTATGGTTAAATGAAAATGATCGTAAACGTAACAAGATTTAATCTTACGTTTTAAGTTATAACAAAAAGCATTTCCGCAAGGAAGTGCTTTTTTTTTGCATTCTTTTTTAATTTGACGCAACCCTTTTTATTATTTTACATCTATTTTATATAACGCTAAAACAGTTCGTATGTTAATTAGATTTAAGTTGGTAATGGTTTTAATGGCAATACTATTTGCCGGTAGTTGTTCTAAAGATGATCAGGATTTCCCTACTACTACCGCAGAACTGCAAGTAAAGGTTAATGATACCTTACTTATAGCATCTAGAGAAACTGCGCCTGTTGAGGGTGGTCGTGAAGTTTCGGTAGAACCAAAACACGGAAAAGTATTTATAGATGCTTTTACGATAAAATATCTTGCAGATACAGGTTACACCGGTGAAGACTATTTAGAGATTACAAATAAAGGGTCTATAGGTGATGGTAACTATTTTATAACTTCTGTTGAGCAATATGCTATAAAAGTTAGTGAGTAGAACTAATAGCTATTAACACGATTAAAAAAGCACTTCTAACCCAGAAGTGCTTTTTTAGTTTAGCATGTTTCTAGAATTAATCCTAAACTTTGATTGCTGTTGCTCAAATCAATTTTTTGTAATTTACCCTGTTCTAAAACCGCACGTTTGTCAACTTTCAAAATTTTAAAATATACTACAGCATACAAATCCCGTTGGGATCGCTTTGTAGCTTCGTTAAACGGAACCTACAAAGGTTCTAAAAATACTTCATTCTTATTTCAGCGTGATTTTATGGAGTATCATAACGATCGGTTTGAAGATTACAGTTTGATGGTTTTTGAAGGCGATCAGGTGCTTGCGGTGCTTCCTGCAAATAGAGACGGGAACAAAGTCTATTCCCATCAAGGTTTAACTTATGGTGGTCTTGTGCTTGATGCCGAAATACGCCTGCAGACTGTCTTAGAAGTTTTTAAACAATTACTTCAATTTCTTTCGCAAAGCGGAATACTAACACTTGAAATTAAAGTGTTACCGCAATTTTATCAGGAATTACCGGGAGATGAACTCGATTATTTGCTATTTCTAACGGATGCAACACTCGTTAAAACCGAAGCAGCTTCCGTAATTGATTTACACAACCGCATCCCACTGCACAGCTCGCGTAAAGACGGAATACGGAAAGCAAAAAATAACGGTTTAGAACTCGTAGAGACTAAAGATTTTACATCTTTTTGGAATACCATTCTTATCCCAAACCTGCAGTTACGACACGACACTATACCTGTTCATAGCTTAACGGAGATTAGTATGCTTGCCGAAAAATTTCCATACAATATACGTCAGTTTAATGTGCTTGATGCAGAAGAAACCTGCGTAGCGGGCGCTACTATTTTCGAAACGCCTACAGTAGCACACGTTCAATACATTTCGGCAAATGAAGACCGGCAGCAACTGGGAAGTTTAGATTTGCTTTTTGATTATTTAATTTCAAAATATAGTAAAGAAAAGTATTATTTTGATTTTGGAACTTCAAACGAAGAAGCCGGTAAGAAGCTCAATGGCGGACTCCAATTCTGGAAAGAAGGTTTCGGTGCCCGAACTCGCGTTCAGCGCACCTATAGCGTCGCTACAGCAAATCATACCCTCCTTAATGATGTTGTACTATGATTCCGTTTTTAGATCTTCAGAAAGTTAATGCGCCCTATACAGCGTCTTTTAAGAAACGGTTTGATGATTTTTTACAGGATGGTACTTTTATTTTAGGAGGTGCTGTTTCTCAATTTGAACTGGAATTTGCAAAGTACTGTAACACATCTCATTGCATCGGGACAGGAAATGGTTTTGATTCACTTCGGCTTATTTTTGAAGGCTTAAAGCTACAAGGAAAACTAAATATTGGAGACAGCGTTATAGTCGCTGCAAACTCGTATATCGCTACTGTTATTGCGGTTTTAAGTGCCGGGTTAAAGCCTTTGTTTGTTGAAGTTGAAGAACAGTTTTTTAATATTGATTTACAGAAAATAGGCGTGCCTGATGCATCTGTAAAAGCGGTTTTAATCACACATCTATATGGGCAATTAGGAGCAGTTGAAGCAATTTCCGCTTATACTAAAAAGCACAATTTACTGCTGATTGAAGATGCTAGCCAGGCTCATGGAGCTAAATTAAATGGTTGTAAATCCGGAAGTTTTGGTGTTGCGGCGGCCTTTAGTTGCTATCCTACAAAAAACCTGGGAGCATTAGGCGATGCAGGTTTGATCACAACTTCAGATGCAACCCTTGCAGAGATTATAAAAAAACTAAGAAACTACGGTAGAAGTTCAGCCTATGAAAATGAGTATACAGGTTTTAATTCGCGTCTAGATCCGTTACAAGCTATATTTTTAAGTGAGAAGCTAAACGATTTAGATGCACAAAATACCCAGCGCAGATCAATTGCCGCGCGCTATGCTGCAGAAATTAATAATGAACATATAAAACTTCCGCTTTGGGATTTATCTGAAAATCATGTTTTTTATGTTTACGTAGTTCGGGTTAAAAACAGATCACATTTTTTAATGTATTTAGAATCTTGTGAAGTTGGTTTTGCACTTCATTATCCTATACCGCCGTATAGGCAGGCGGCTTTAAAAGACTACAATTCACTCAGCTTTCCCATAACGGAAACTTTAGCAAACGAGAGTGTAAGCATCCCTTTAAATACAACACTTACCGAATCTGAAATTACAATCATAATAGCAGTTTTAAACGCGTATAATGCTTAAGTATTTACGACTGCTTATCGCACAAAATATACTGCTTAAAGTAAGTTTGTTTAATGCCATAGGTATTTTTGTGCGTGTGGTTTGCGGGTTAATCACTTCAAAATTAATTGCGTTTTATCTGGGCGCTTCGGGAATGGCAATTCTTGGGGATTTGCGTAACTTTTTAAGCTCGGTACAGAGCGTAAGTCAGTTGGGAATTAGTAACGGGGTCATTAAATATACTGCTGAATATAAAACAGAGAAATATAGATTTAATCGTTTAGTAGCGACTGCTCTAAAAATAGGATTAGGATGCTCGATAGTAGTAGGTTGTATCTTAGTAGTATTCTCAAATCCTATAAATTATTTTGTGTTTAATGGCGTACATGACTATGCATCTATAATTAAAATTACAGGTTTTGTATTGCCTCTATTTACTCTTAATGCATTACTGGTAAACGTTATTAATGGGATGGGAGCTTATAAAAAAGTCATTCAAATTAATGTAGCCACTAATGTTCTGGGTGTGGTCGTTTCCGCCTTATTAATTATTTACTTCAATCTTTTTGGAGCTTTACTGGCCTTAGTAATTTCAGGAGTAATGGCTTTTGTGATAACAGGTGTTTTTCTGTTGAACAAGCGGCATTATTTTTTACAAATGGTAGGAGAGCGCATAGATATTGAAATCGTAAAAAAGTTAGCTTCTTATGGCGGGATGACTCTTTTTTCTGCAATTGCATCACCCTGGGTTTATATAGCGATTCGTAAACATATTATTAAAACTGACGGAATTGTAAATGCCGGTTACTGGGATGCGATGCTGCGCCTTTCTGAATATTATATGATGTTTGCCACCACATTGATGACGCTTTATTTTTTACCTAAGCTCTCTGCGGTTGCCTCAAAAAAGGAATTTAGAACAGAAGTTTTAAATTTTTATAAAACCATTTTGCCATTTTTTGGAGTTGGTTTAATTCTTATTTTTTTGTTGAAATCATACATTATAAAGATTGTATTTAATGCCTCATTCTTAGAGATGCGATCTATTTTTATATGGCAACTTGCAGGAGATTTTTTTAGGGTGGCTAGCCTGGTAATTGCATATCAATTAGTAGCAAAAAATAAGTTTTGGTTATTTATAGGTACTCAAATACTATCCTTATCAATAATCTACTTATCTAGCCGGATTTTTATAGATGCTTATGGCTTTATAGGTGCAGCAATGGGACATTTATTAAGTTATGCCTTGTATTTGCTGGTTATGGTTGGGGTATTTTACAAATCCTTATTCGGTAGATTATGATTAAATCACTGGCTTCATTGCGTTTTGTGTTTGCTTTTATGGTGTTTTTACATCATATAGGTATTTTACAAGATGCTATAGGTCACGCCTTTTTTTACAGTCTCAGCGGTTTTATACTCTCGTATGTTTATCAAGAGCGATTTGTGCAACAGCGGTTTACTACACGTGCATTTCTAAAACTTCGATTTAGTAGATTATATCCTTTGTATATTCTCACACTGCTGGTTGCAATTCCTCTTACAATTGATGCATTTGCGCTTGAGCCTATTGAGGAAATTTTAAAATTGGTGAGCAGTATTTTTATGCTTCAAAGTTTTATTCCTGTAGCAGATTATTATTTTTCTTTTAACGGTTTGGCGTGGAGTATATCAGATTTGTTTTTCTTTTATACGCTCTTTCCAATACTTATTAAAGGGCTGTACAAAGCTTCCGCGAAAGCATTACTGGGAAGTTCTATTTTAGTTATGCTGGGTATTTTTGGCTTAATGCAAATTGTACCCGAAGCCTGGCAGCACTGGTTTTTTTATGTGAATCCGTTTTTGCGTTTAGCAGATTTTGTATTGGGAATGGTACTCTTTCAATTATTAAAAAATGTAGTATTTAAAAAATACGAACCCAGATTCACATTTTACGAAATAGTTGCGTGTTTACTGCTTATAGGATTTTACTGGGGGGCACCATTGTTTCCTAAAGTGTTGCGGTATTCAATCTATTATTGGATTCCTATGACAGTTTTTATTGGTGTTTTTGCAGTTCAAAAAGGATATATATCGCGTCTTTTAACTAATAGGGTGATGCTACTTTTAGGAGAACTCAGTTTTGGGTTTTACCTCTGGCATCAGCTAATTATACGTTATGCCTATCGTTTTGTAAATCATTACCAATTGGGAATAAATATATGGCTATTGATAAGCCTGTGTTTTATACTAATACTTGTAGTAAGTTGGTTCTCGTATCGCTATTTTGAAATGCCAATCAAGCGGAAACTGCGTCAGTTTTGGGTTTAGCCGTTTCCCAGGCTTTAATGTATTGTTTTGCTATAGCAGTACTATCGTGATATTCTTCTATAAACTTTCGGGCATTCAAGCCTATTTCAGTGATGAGAGAAGGATTTAAAATGAGTTGCTCCAAATCATCAGCGATTATTTCAGCGTCAGGTATAGTATGTATAGCCACACTATTTTTAGCAAGCTTGTAGTGTTTTGTAAAAAGCTCACCGGCACCGGTAAACACTACTTTGCCTTTTGCCATCGCTTCTAGAGCATTGTAACCTTGATCTTCGGCGTAGGTCTGATCTAAAATGATATGTGCATTATCGTATGCGTTTATATATTCGGCGTACGGAATATTAGAAACTGAAACTACCTGAACACGATTGGGATATTTATTCTGAATAATTTCAAGTGCTGCTTCAAAATAGTTGTTTCCTTTTTTATAATAATTTACCTGATTGATGCCGTGAAAAATCACAATAGGATTTGGTTTAGGAAGTGGTAGCGCAACGAGTTTTTCTAAATGAATAGGATTGGGAATAAGACCATAATAATCATCCACATTTGTATAAGCAGGATGGTAATCAAAATCTGTACTTATAATGAGGTCCTTTAATTTAAATATGAAGTCGTGGTATTTTTTATGACTTAAAGAAATATACTGCTCACTATACGGAAACTCAATTTCAGGATGTTGTAAAATAGGATGATGCTTCAGTTTATTAAGGTTGCTTAAATAAATTAAATCATCGCCACAGGCCAGAATAACTAATTTAGGAGTTAATTGCCGCAGCTGTTCTATGATTCTACGTTCTATAAAATAAGGAGTTTTTAAGGGGTATTCATTAATAAGCTGAATAACATCATAAGGTTTTTGATCTACCAGATAATCTAATGCTCGGTAACCAATTTCAAGCGTAGCAATATCAAATTTTGTGAGTCGGTACAGGGCTTTTCGATAAAAGTTTAACAGCGAGTAACCGGTTATACGCTTTGCTTTTAGTTTTACGTCTGAAGGGTAGTCTTTAAAAGCATCCCCCGTACTCATTAAAGTTACGGTGTGACCTAAATTTTCCAGTCCGGCTTTTAGACTGTTGTGCAGATTGCTGTATTCACCTACCAGCAGAATTCTCATAATTTGCGTTACTTTTAGCCTGAAAAGATACACATTCTCTGAGATCAAATCTTAAAAATATAGGTATTCTAACCGAGTCGCTAGCGGGAGGTGGTGCAGAGCGATCTGCAGCTTTACTATCAATAGAGCTTACAGATTTGGGCTATGAGGTGCACCTTTGCACAATTACAGACGCCGTGGGGTATGCCTACAAGGGGAAGTTGCTAAATCTTGGGTTATTGAAGAATACCCGTAATGATCCCTTTAATAAATTAAAAAGGTTCCTCTATTTTAAAAACTACCTGAAACAGAATCAGATTCAGGTGGTGCTTGATTTTAGAATGCGTAGTTCTATTATTAAGGAAATTGTAATTAGAAAGTTTTTTTACAAAACGAGTCTTCCGGTTTATATGGTGCGCAGTTCACATATAGCGTATTACTTTCCAAAAAATAAAACGCTCAACAAATGGTTTTTTAAGAATAGCTTTATAAATGTACTCAGTCATTCAACCAGATTAGAGCTAGAAAAATGCTACAAGCTTCAACATATTGAAGTTATACCCAATTCTATTTCGTTAGCATCATACGCAGATTATTATGATTTACCAGATGGAATTCAAAATACATATATCATTGCTTCGGGAAGATTAGAACGGGGTGTTAAGCAATTTGATAAATTAATTGAAGCGTATGCAGAAAGTATATTGCCCGAACATAATATAGATTTGTTGATTCTGGGACAGGGTGAAATGCTTGAAACTTTAAAAGCACTGGTGGCAAGGAAACATTTACAACATCGTGTACATTTTAAAGGCTTTGTCGACAATCCTGAAAATTATGTGGCCAATGCGCTTTTTTCGGTAATGTGTAGTAACTACGAGGGATTTCCCAGAGTTATTCTTGAAAGTCTGGCGTGTCAAACTTCAGTAATAGCGACCAACAGCCCTACCGGTCCTGCAGAAATTTTAGACGGCAGTAACGGCATTCTCGTACCGTATCAAGATTTTAAAGGCTTAACTAAGGCCATGAATGAATTAGCCTTAAACACCGAACTTAGACTTAAATTTAAAGCTGCTGCCCGAGCTAGTATTCGTAAATTTGACACTTCAGTAATTAGTACAGACTGGCAAAATTATTTGGAACGCATTTATGAATATTCCCAGACGCATAGCATTACCTAAGATAGAGGATCAACGAGGAAATCTTTCGGTAATAGAACAAGATTCGCTCCCTTTTAAATTTAAAAGGGTTTACTATTTATATGATGTGCCTAGTGGCGCTTCGCGTGGCGGCCATGCACATCGAAAACAGAGTGAATTTCTAATTGCATTATCAGGAAGTTTTGATGTGCTTATAAAAACAGGAATCGGACAGGAGGTTTTTACCTTAAATAAACCTAATGAAGGCTTGTTGATACCTAATGGATATTGGCGTGAGCTTGATAATTTTTCAAGTGCTGGTATTTGCCTGGTTGCAGCAGAAGACGCTTTTAAAGAAGACGATTATATTCGTGACTTTGAAGATTTTGTCGCATTTAAAAACTCGTAAGTCGCTTTCCTTTAAAAAGCATTTTCTGTTTAAAATAGCGTATGCTGTTGAGCATTGCTGGAGGTGCGTTTAATAAAAAACGCTGCTTGTTATTTAAAAAGTTGGTATCTACATTTTTTCTCATTGCTATGAAGGCTTCAGTAGCGCGTTCTGCCTTATAAGAATTACAGAGGTAATAATAGTTGAGATTAATAAACCTCTTTAAGGAGTAATTACCTGCGTTTTCTAAAAGGTATTTGGCATAATCAGGTTGTTTTTTAAAACTCAGTTTGCTGCGCGTAATTTGATTTTCACTTTCGTATCTATAGTGGCAGGTCGTAGTAGCGTCAAAAGCCAATTTATAATTGAGGTTTGCACGTATAAAAAAATCGGTATCCTCAGCGTAGGTTATTGTTGGATCAAAGCCGCCAATAGTGCGAATGATTTCTTTTTTAAAACCGAAACTACTGGGAGTAATAAACGGCTGTTGTGCACTTGTTATAAAAAAATCTTCAATGAGAAGAGTAGTTGTTTTAAAGCCTGTGTTTGTTTTTGGTTTTATGAGTAATCCGTTAGGCAATAATTCACTGTAAGCAGTGCCGTAAAGCTGAGCTTCAGGGTAGGAATCAATAAGATTTGCAATCTTTTGAAGATGATTGGGAAGCCATATATCATCTGCATCTATAAGGCAAATTACACTACCTAAGGCGTGTTCTATTCCCGTGTTTCGGGCATTTGAGAGTCCGTTATTAGCTTGATTTATAAGTTTAGTTTTTTCATTTTTAAGACTTAATACGTGATGTTCACTTCCATCGGTACTCCCGTCATTAATAACCACTACTTCATAATCTGTAAAGTTTTGAGCATACACAGATTGTAAGGTTTCTTTAATGAAATTTGCCTTGTTATATAGCGGTATGACGACAGTAATTTTAGGCATCTTCTTTCAGGATTTTAAGAAAATAATACAAACGATAGGCATCAAATAGTTTTAACGAGGGTTTTGAAGAAAGTAAGTTTTTTATCACCTTCTTTTGAATGCGATGGAACAATTTTATATAGCCATTAGCAACACCTGTTTTTTGCATTTTGAGTGCGATTTGCTGTAAGGGTCTGTAATCTTCTGCAATAAGGTCGTGACGCTGCAAATAGACTAAAGTTTGCAAACCTTCATAGGTTTTTTGAAGATATGATTCAGAATCTTCAAGTCCTAAATGCATCACCGGATTTTCAAGATGCAAAACAACTGCCTTAAGTTTTTTTAATCTGTAGGTTAGGTAAATGTCTAACCCATACAAATTTGTAAGAGGCATATTCAACTCCAGATAAAGACTTTTAGTGATGGCTAACCCCGCTGCGGTGATAGATTTGTAAGGATTGAATTCACGTTCTTTTTTTAACCGGCTTTCGCGGTTTTTACCATAAACCCAACGCAGCATTTTGTTGTTTTCAGGAAATTCTTTTGAGTATGCGATACCTCCAAAAATAACCTGAGCACGTTGCATATTTAAAACTATTTGCTCAAGAAAATCTGAGTTAACCGGCATTACATCTGCATCTAAAAAAAGAAGCCAATCATAGCGCGCCTCTTCTGCAAGAAATTGGCTGGTAGCGGTTCTACCTCTATTGGTTTCAAACTGCGTATAGGTACAATGTTGAAGACCTATTAAAAACTGATTTTTAGATCGTGTCTGAAAATCTGTAGATGCATCGTCTGCCAACCGTATTTCGTATACGAGATTTAAGGTTTCAGCCATAGTGCGAATGCTGAAAACCAATTCTGAAACATCAGTATTAAAAACCGGTATGAGAATAGATAACATACCTACAAGTTAAACTTAAATGGTCTTTTGTACGACTTCAAAGATTTTATTTCCGTCGCATTTAAGAGTTTTTGAAGGGTATTTTAAAAGCAATGCATAATCGTGAGTAGCCATTAAAATAGTATTGCCATTTTTGTTGATTTCTTGAAGCACGCCCATAACCTCTACAGAAGTTTGCGGGTCAAGATTTCCGGTAGGCTCATCTGCTAAAATAAGCTCAGGGTCGTTGAGCAAAGCACGGGCAATTGCTACACGTTGTTGCTCACCGCCAGAAAGCTGATAAGGGTATTTAAAGCCTTTGGTTTTCATACCTACCTTGTCTAAGACTTCATCAATCTTAGTATCCATGTCTGCCTGAATTTTCCAGCCGGTTGCTTTTAAAACAAACTTGAGATTTTCTTTTACGGTACGATCATTTAGTAATTTAAAATCCTGAAAGACAACGCCAAGTTTTCGGCGTAAAAAAGGAATTTGCTTCTCTTTTAAGGTCACTAAATCAAAATCTACAATAGTGCCTTCACCTTGTTGCAAGGGCAAATCACCATAAAGCGTTTTCATAAAACTACTCTTACCACTTCCGGTTTTACCTATGAGATATACAAACTCACCTTTATTTATAGAAAGACTTATATCTGAAAGAATAAGGCTTTCACGCTGAAAAATAGATGCATTTTTAAGTTGCAGAACCGGTGTTGACATAAAATAAAATAAATAAAACCCACTCAGTGTGGTGATTAACTGCTAAAAATCTACAGATATTAGTTGGCTGATTCAATTCAGTTTTAAAGTAGTATTCATCATACGATTTATATACTGCTATTTTAAAACCGAAATCAAAAGTACAATAACTATTTGATTTGATTACAGGCTCCTCACGTCAAAGCGTTGTTGAAAACTCGTTTAAAATAAGCGTTTAAAGTTCTTTTGAAGAACTGCACTCTAGATATAATTATCCTAGTTTTGTAGCGTTACTGGTAGTAGTCATTTAGTTTAGCTAACGCTGAAGAATCGCTACTAATTGAATTTAAACACAACCATTTTTATGATGAAGAAATATGTACTTCTGGCACTAATAACGCTGGTTACGTTGCCCGTAGTTACTGCACAGCAGTCTGAGGCTTTTACAAATGAGCTTGCAAAATACAATAAGGCACTTACCTTATACAACAGTAAACAATATCTGGCTGCTCAGGCTCTTTTTGGAGAAATTAAGCAGGAAACTACAGACCCTACGATAGAAGGAGATTGTGCGTATTATATCGCTAATGCTGCAGTACGACTCAATCAAAGTGGTGCAGATGCTTCTATGGAAAAGTTTGTAGAAACCTACCCCACAAGCACAAAACGAAATGCGGCGTACTACGATGTAGCAGAATATTATTTTGAAAACGGTAAATACGCAGCATCAAAACGCTGGTATGAGCAGGTAGATTTAGACCGCTTGAGTTATTTAGAACTAGAGCGTTTTAACTTTAATATGGGCTACGTTCATTTAAAAACTAACAGTCCTGAAGAGGCTAAAGAATATTTTAGACGCGTACGCAACTCAGAAAAATACGGTCCGCAAGCCAAATATTATGAAGGGTTTATGGCTTATGAAAATGATGATTACGAAGAAGCAAGTCAACTTTTTGAAGAAGTAGAAGCAGAAGAAGGCGTTCGGGAAGATCTGAGTTACTTTAAAGCCGATTTAAACTTTAAAAAAGGAAATTTTGAGGAGGCTATACAATTGGCTAAAGAGCAATTGCCTGGCGCAACCCGCTTAGATGCTTCAGAATTAAATAAAATAATAGGAGAGAGTTATTTTAATTTGGGTAATTTTTCAGAAGCACTTCCTTATTTAAAAGAATATAAAGGTAAACGCGGTCGCTGGTCTAACACAGACTACTACCAGTTAGGTTATGCCTATTACAAACAAGGCGATTTTGAAAGCGCAATAGGGGAATTCAATAAGATTGTAGACGGTAAAAACAGTGTGGCTCAAAATGCGTATTACCATCTTGCCGATGCCTATTTACAAACAGACCGCAAGCAGGAAGCGCTTAATGCGTTTCGTAATGCGTATCAAATGGATTTTGTGCCAAAGATTAAAGAAGATAGTGGTTTAAACTATGCTAAGTTAAGTTACGAGATAGGTAATGCATATGAGCCGGCACCGCAGGCAATAGGAAATTACTTAGAAGCCTACCCTAATACAACAGAGCGTCAAACCTTAGAAACGCTTCTAATTGATTCTTACATTACTTCTAAAAATTATGAAGGTGCTATGGCGCTGATTGAAAATAATAGAAATTTTCAAGACAAGGAAGCCTACCAAAAAGTAGCATTCTACCGAGGAATCGAATTATACAATGACGGAAACTACAGTGAAGCCATTGCAAATTTTGAAAAGTCACTTAAAGACCCGCGTACTGCTAATTTTACAGCACGCGCATTATACTGGAAAGCAGAAAGTGAGTACACGCTTAATAACATAGACGATGCACTACTAACGTTTAAGCAGTTTGAGCAAAGCAATGCGGCGAGTACGTTGCCAGAATATAAAGACCTGGGTTACAACTTAGGTTATGCATACTTCAAAAAGAAAAACTACGATCAGGCAATCAAATATTTTGAAAGTTATAGCAAGTCTGGCGCTTCAGACAATGTGCGTAAAGTAGATGCGTTTATGCGTCTGGGAGATAGTTACTTTATAAGCAGTAAATACTGGCCGGCTATGGAAGCTTACAATGCAGCAATAGAGATGCCGGGAGGTGATCGCGATTATGCAACCTTTCAAAAAGCAATTAGTTATGGTTTTGTAGATCGTAATCCTCAAAAGATTGAGGCGTTAAACAGTTTTACAGCTCAGTTTCCAAAATCGAGCTACCGCGATGATGCTTTATATGAATTGGGTAACACTTATGTAGCTACCGGTAATAACGATAAAGGTATTGAAGCCTATGATCGTCTGGTACGCGAAATACCAAAAAGTAAGTTTGCTGCAAAAGCGCAGCTTAAAAAGGCACTTATTTACGATAATACCGGTCGCAGTCCGCAGGCTTTAGCACTGTTTAAAAAAGTAGCTCAGGATTTTCCGGGAACTCCAGAAGGGGTTCAGGCAGTTGCTTCTGCAAAGTTGATTTATATAGACAACGGGCAGGTAGAAGAGTACGGTCGTTGGGCAAATGGTCTTGATTATATTTCTGTAGAAGATTCAGAATTAGATGATGCTGCTTTTTCTTCCGCGGAAAAACAATTTGTAAATAGTAACAATCCTGTTGCTATTCAGAATTTTGAAAAATATCTAAGAGAGTATCCTAACGGACAACGTGCTATGGAAGCACACTTTTACCTGGGGCAGTTGTACTTTGGTAAAGAGGAGTTTGCGAAAACAATCCCGCATTACAAGTATGTTATTGATAAAGAGCGTAGCGAGTTTACAGAGCAGGCGTTAGCACGTTTAGGGCAGGTTTATTTGAGTGAGCGTAACTACGCCGCTGCTGTACCTGTGCTTCAGCGTTTAGAGAATGAGTCTGATATACCACAGAATACCATTTTTGCACAGAGTAACTTGATGAAGTCACATTACGAACTTAAAGATTACGTGCAATCTGTTTCTTATGCAGAGAAGGTTTTAGCAAATGCTAAAATTGATAATAAGGTAAAAAGTGATGCTCAGGTAATCATTGCCCGTAGTGCGATGAAAACGAATAATGAAAGTCGAGCGGCAGAAGCGTATGCACAGGTTTTAAAAATTGCAACAGGAGAATTAGCTGCAGAAGCTTTGTATTACGATGCATTCTTTAAAAACAAAAAAGCTGACTTCAAGGGCTCTAATGTACAGGTTCAGAAACTGGCTAAAGATTACAGCGGTTACAAAGAGTATGGTGCAAAAGGTCTGGTGTTAATGGCTAAAAACTTTTACGAGTTAGGAGATGCATACCAGGCGACTTACATTTTAGACAGTGTAATTACAAACTTTACAGATTATCCTGAGGTAGTTGCAGAGGCGAAACAAGAACTAAAGCGCATCAAAGCAGCAGAGTCTAAAACGAATTCATCTTTAGGAGAAAATTAAAATTCAGCATTGCTTAAAAATCTGTTGAAACAACTTAATTAGAACAATCAAACAATGATTAAAAATATAAAATCAATTTTCACTTTAAGCTTTATACTGGTAGCAGCAAGTTATGCACAGGCACAGGATAAAGATAATTTAGGAACTGAAGTTGTAAATGTAGTTAAGCCTTATACTCCTGAGATAGGTGATGCCTTTAAGGTAAAAGCAACTCCGGCTTTAAACGATTCGGTGAATACGGCTAAGAAGAAGGTAACTTACGGGATCTTTAGTGTACCGGTAGCCTCTACTTTTGCACCTGCAAAAGGTAAAGCAGCAGCGGTAAAAAAGGCTAAGCCTGTAAAGTTGTATGATAATTATGTGACTTTAGGTTTTGGCACCTACACCAGTGCTTTGGCAGAATTGTACACCAATTTTGAAATAGACCGAAATTCTAATTTCGGTATTTATTTAAATCACAATTCATCGCAAGGTGGTATTGAGGGTGTGGTACTCGACGATAAGTTTTATGATACCGATTTAAATTTGAATTACAGCTCGCGTAATAACAATTTCAACTGGCGTACAGATTTAGACCTGGGGCACAAATTATATAACTGGTACGGTTTAGATCCGCAAGTGGCACAAAATCAAACAATCGTACAAAATATAGATCCTACCCATAGTTTTTACAATGCCGGTTTAAGTGGAGCTATAGAATTTAATGAAGGCTTTTTTGAAGGAGCAACAGCAAGCATAGGATATTTTGGAGACTCATTTAAATCTAGCGAAATACGAGCAGTAGTTGCACCAGAATTTATGGTGCCTATCGCTAAGCAAAAATTAAGCTTAGACCTTAAACTTGATTATGTAAACGGAAGTTTTGAAAATGAAGATTCGGGTATTACGAAAACAGATTATACGCATTTAATTGTAAGCGGAAACCCAAGTATTCAAATTTTAAAAGAAGACTTAACGCTTGATTTAGGGGTGAATGTGGCTGCAGATTTTAATCCTGATGCTTCTAAAGCAGACCTTAAAGTATATCCTAGCGTTAGAGCATCTTACCGTCTGGTAGATGAGTATTTTATTATTTATGGAGGTTTAGAAGGTGACTTAAAACAAAACACTTATCAGGAGTTAGCTTCAGAAAATCCGTTTGTATCACCAACATTAAATACCATTTCTCCTACAGATCAGAAATTTGATTTGTACGGTGGTATAAAAGGTAAATTAAGCAGTGCGATGAGCTACAACCTGCGCGCAAGCTATTTGTCTCAAGATAACCGCTTATTGTTTAAAAATAATGCGAGAACTGTGGGGAGCGCAGATGCAATGGGTGCAGCAGGCTATCAATTTGGAAACTCCTTTGGAGTAGTAAATGATGATTTGCGTACGCTTTCCCTTTTTGGAGAATTAAACTTTGACGTAAACAGCAATTTAAAAATGCGTGTTAATGGAGAGTTATTTAGTTATGAAACAGAGCTAGAAGAAGAAGCATGGAATTTGCCAGACTTTAAAGCCTCTTTCTTTGCAGACTATCAGATCGATAAAAACTGGTTTGCGGGAATAACCTTATTTTATGTAGGGGAACGTTTTGATCAGACAGATGTGGAAACAACAGCGATAAGTACAAACCCTATAAAAGTTACCTTAGAAAGTTTTTTTGATGCAAATGCACATGTAGGATACCGCTTTAATGATCAACTTTCGTTTTTTGCACGCGTAAATAATGCGTTAGGCAATAATTACCAGCGCTATATTAATTATCCGGTACAGGGATTACAGGGGATGGCAGGGGCGACTTACCGTTTTGACTGGTAATTTTTAGTAAAATAAAATCTTTAAAAACTCCCGAATTTCGGGAGTTTTTTGTTTTAGGAGATACATGCTTAATTTGTACTTTCGTAAAAAAAAATAAATATGCGTTTTGCTTTGTTGGGACTCTTAAGTCTCTTTGTAGTGGTAGGTTGCCAGGATAAAAAAACCGAAAAAGAGAGTGTAGATCTTCTCGTAATTAATGCAAATATTTATACTGTAGATGCTCAATTTTCAAAGGCAGAAGCTTTTGCCGTACGAGATGGCAAGTTTGTTGCAATAGGATTATCAGATTCTTTGCAGGCAAAATACTCTGCAAATGAGGTTCTTGATGCTCAGGGAAAAACCATTCTTCCGGGTCTTATAGATGCTCATTGCCATTTTTATAGATTTGGTCAATCACTGCAGAATGTAGATCTAGTAGGTACCACAAGTTTTGATGAGGTGGTGGCGCGAGTTGTTGCTTTTCAAAAAGAAAATCCTTCAGAATTTATCTACGGAAGAGGTTGGGATCAAAACGACTGGGAACAAAAAGAGTTTCCGAATAAGAAAAAATTAGATTCACTTTTTCCTGATACGCCGGTTGCGTTGCAGCGTATAGATGGTCACGCTTTGTTAGTAAATCAAAAAGCTTTAGACCTGGCGCAAATAGATGCAACAACACAGACTAAAGGTGGTGAGATTATGCGAGACGGTAAGGACCTTACCGGTATACTCATTGATAATCCTATGGATCTGATTACGGCTATTATGCCGCAAATGACCCGCGATCAAAAAGTGAAAGCATTGCAAGATGCGCAGCAATACTGTTTTGATTATGGTCTTACAACGGTTAATGATGCCGGTTTAGATCGCAATACGATTCTGCTTATAGACAGCTTACAACAAGCGGGAGGCTTAGATATGCGTATGTATGCGATGATAAGCAATACACCTGCAGACGTTGACTACTTCTTAAAACGCGGTATTCTAAAAACCGATAAGATGAATGTACGTTCTGTAAAAGTGTATGGTGACGGGGCTTTAGGTTCCCGTGGCGCAGCGTTGAGAGCACCTTACGCAGATCGTGATGGGCATTATGGAGCTTTAGTAACTCCCGTTGACAGTATGTATAATCTGGCTCAAAAACTGGCTAAGACAAACTTTCAGATGAATACGCATGCTATAGGTGATTCTGCAAATACTGTTATATTAAATGCATATACCGAAGCTTTAAAAGGGCAGTCAGACAAGCGCTGGAAGATTGAACACGCGCAAATTATCTCACAGGAAGACTTTGATTACTTTGACGATAATATTTTACCTTCTGTACAACCTACACACGCTACCAGTGATATGTACTGGGCAAAAGATCGTTTAGGGGAACGCAGAATGAAAGGGGCATATGCATACAAGCGATTACTCGAAGAATCTGGTGTTATCGCTCTGGGAACCGATTTTCCGGTAGAGCAGGTGAGTCCGTTTTATACATTTTACGCAGCGGTTGCCCGTAAAGATTTAAAGCAATTTCCCGAGAACGGTTTTCAAATGAAAGATGCCTTAACCCGTGAAGAAACTTTACGTGGAATGACCGTTTGGGCTGCATTTTCTAATTTTGAAGAAGCTGAAAAAGGAAGTATTGAAGTGGGGAAGTTTGCAGATTTTATTTTAATGGATGAAGATATTATGACTGTTGAAGAAGATTTAATTCCCAATCTAAAAGTGAATCAAACCTGGTTAGGTGGTAAAAAAGTAAAGTAGATTCTAATAACATCTAACAAAAAAAGCACCCTTCTGATTTTTTCAGAAGGGTGCTTTTTTTTGTCATTTTAATGCGACCACAATACGTATATAAAATAATTGAGATTACTTAAAATAAATATTCCGATCTAGTGATCCTAATGCTACTTCTGCGAGATATGGAGATAAATATGCCATTAATGTATTGCAGGAATTATATTTATTTACATTTTTAATTTGAATTGTAAACAGATACCTATCAGCATAAGAAGCACTAAAATTTGCTTCTTTTTCTAAGTCTTTATATACCACATAAGCATTTTCAAAGTTGTCTAAATTCACGGTCATCATTCCCACACCTTCCGCAGGTAAATAATCTATATTCAACTGTTTAGCCACGTTAAACATCGTTTTAAAACTATTTATTAATTGCAACCTGTTAGCGGTATAAGAAACATTTTCCATTTCAGCAGGTATCTCAATACCACGTTCCTTAAAACGCTTCTTCATACCCTCAATAGATTCTGTAAATTCTTGTTTACCTTTAATATCTGCAAGATCTAAATCTGTGATAGTAACAA
The DNA here is from genome assembly GCF_000687915.1 of Leeuwenhoekiella sp. MAR_2009_132. Lineage (NCBI taxonomy): Bacteria > Pseudomonadati > Bacteroidota > Flavobacteriia > Flavobacteriales > Flavobacteriaceae > Leeuwenhoekiella > Leeuwenhoekiella sp. MAR_2009_132. The sequence continues at coordinate 208,288 of NZ_JHZY01000004.1, read as the reverse complement.
TCATTTCAGAATTACCCTGGTCTACTTTTATATATTGTTTGAGCTCATATTTTTGTGCGGTATTTTGATAAGAAGGATAAAATATAGTGTTGCTGTTATTAGAATTATTATAATTAGCATCGCCTGTATATTTGTAATCTCTAATTTTAGGAAGTACATCAAACAAATGTATGGCAGCGTCAGACCCGCTTTGTAAACAATGATTGTAAGTGTCTTTTTTTAAAACCTTAAAACACATTCCGTCAAGATTATTTGTTTGAGCACATAAATTAAAGGAGTAGCTGACGAGTAGAAATAAGAATAGTTTTTTCATAAATTGTATTGAAATAGTTGGGTGTTTATGTATAGCCTAAAGTATTAAATTCTTATAATTTATATTCTTTTTGCTCAATTACTCAAACAATATACAAACTGGAGCAGGAGCGGTTACCTGAGCAACATAGGTTAACAGACCGGTTATAGAATCTCGTTTGTAAGAAACCAGATTATTACCGTTTTGATTGGCTACTATTATGTATTTCTCATCTGGAGTGATTTGAAAATTACGCGGATCTTTACCTTTAGTAGGCTCGTTAGCCACAAGTTTTAAGCTTCCATCTTCCTTAACCTCTAAAATAGAAATGCTGTCGTGACCGCGATTAGAAGCATAGACAAACTTACCATCCTGAGATATGTGAATGTCTGCCGCTTTAGAAAAGTCGGTAAAATCTTCCGGAAGGATTGAAGTCGAGCTGACAATACTGTAATTTCCGTTTAGGGTTTCAATCTGACTTACCGTGTTGTTGAGTTCGTTCAACACGTAAACGAAGTTTTTTGTTGGATGAAAAACTAAATGACGCGGACCTGCTCCTTCTTTAAAGTCCAGTTTCTGAATGGTTGCAGGTTGCAGTTTATTAGTTTCGATATTGATTGAAGAAAACCACAACTGGTTAGTTCCTAAATCTACCGAAATAATGCCGCTACCATCAGGATTAAACCAGGCAGAATGCGCGTGCGGGCCTTCCTGACGATCTGTGGTGCCTTTGCCTTCGTGTTGCTGTACATCTAGTAACTCGCTTAAACTACCGTCTTCCTTCAGTTTCAGTAATCCTACATTACCGCCTGTGTAATTAGCAACCAAAACATAATCCTGATCATTTGTAACTACAAAACACGGGTGCGCTCCGCCGGTTTGACTTTGATTTAATTGCAATAGCGTATCGGCTTTAACCTGAAAGGATTCAATCGTACCGGGATCGTTTTCATTAACAGCGAGCAATACATTTTTGTTTTTATTGAAGCTTATAAATGAAGGATTTGATACTTCAGCAGCAAGAACCGGTTCTGTAAAGCTCCCGTCTTCTTTTAATGCTAATTTGTAAATACCTTTACTTGCTCCATCTGTATAGGTGCCTATGTAAAACGAGGTAATTTCTTCTTCGTTTGCTGTAGATTGGGTCATTGATGTTTCGGTTTTTGTTTCGGTGTTTTTACAGGAAATAATGCTGAACAGACTTAGAGCAAGTACTATAGATTTCATAAACAGATGTAAATTAGTGTTGACTTTCCGCTTAAGCGAAATCTAAAATTAATGTATTTCTCGAGTCTATTGTATACTTTGAGTAAAAAGCAAAAAAAATCCCAATACAAAAGTATCGGGATTTTTAAGCGTTAAAATTGATTATTCTGCTTTGTTTGGGTACCAGTCTAGCAGAATAACTTCGGTATCAATGCCTGCAGCATTTACTAAGCTCTTAAATTTATCGGTATCACTTAAGCCGTCCTGACCTCTAAAATGATAAGGGTACACTTCTTTAGGAGCGAAAGCAATCACACCATCTGCAGCACGATCTACAGTCATTGTATATGGTAAATTCATACATACAAAGGCTTTGTCAATATCTTTAAGATTGCGCATCTCGGGAATATCTTCTGTATCGCCAGAAAAATACACACGCATCCCATCTTTTTCGATCACATAACCATTACCACGACCTTTAGTATGAAATTGTTTTGCTTCCTCTCTAAGGTTGTACATAGGTATTGCAGTAAGCTCATAACCATCCCAGGCTTTAACTTCATCATTTGCAATAACCGTTACTTTGTTTTTAAGATCTGTTTTTAAAGCATCTACAACGGCTTGAGGAGCAAAAATCGTGGTTGCAGAATCTGCTACCGCATTTAAAGTTTCTTCATTTAAGTGATCTCCGTGAATATCTGTAACGAGAATTACATTAGGTTTTGGCTGACCTTCAAAAGCTGACGCACCACCTACAGGGTCGATGTAAAATACCGCATCGCCAAAATCAAAAACTGCGGTTGCGTGTTCAATAGGAGTGATGTTAAATGTTGCTTCTACTACAGTTGAGTCTGAAACCATTGCAGTCTCTTCAAGTTCTGAAGAAGATTCTGATTTATTTTCATTTTTACAGCTGAATAGAAGCGTAGCTGTTAACACTGTTAGTACTAATGTTCTCATTTTCATTTTTTTTTAGTTTTAGAAGGACAAAGAAACTAAGAAAAATAATGAAAACGTACTAAAGAAATTGTAAAGCTTAAAGCTTGATTTGCATTTTTATATCTGCCCGTAAATAAGGATTGGGTTGTTCTAAAGGAATCTCCATAAAACCGAATTTACGATACAGGTAAATTGCATTTTCCAGTTTGCGGTTAGAGTAGAGTATAAGGGTTTCTAATCCTTTTTTACGCGCAAAATCAAGGGTAAATTGTAACAATTGTTGTCCTATTTTTTGACCGCGTAACTGAGCATCTACAGCCATTTTTGTAAGTTCAAATAGGCCGTTTTCATCGGGCATTAATGCTACGACGCCCACAACCTTATCTTCGTGCTTAGCAACCAGAATATCGCCACCGGTTTGTATAATAAATTTTGAAGGGTCGCTTAAAACCTCTTTGTCGTGAGGTTCTACTACAAAAAACTGCTCAAGCCAGTTGAGATTAAGGGCTTCAAAAGCAGTAGCATATTGCGGTTTGTAAGTGTCAAAAATCAAAAGAATCATCTTAAAGTGAACGGTAAAGGTAAAACAGATTGTGTATTTATTTTAAGCCTTTGGCTTCCATTTTATTAAGCCTTAACGTCATTTTACTGCTGCTTTTTGTAAATTAGTTGCTCATTAAAAATAAGTTCCATGACCAATCCTAAATTCGGAAAAAATACAATTTGTACCCACGTGGGTGAAGTGGAAGATACCCAGTTCAAAGGGGCTATTTCGCCTATATATATGTCAACTTCCTATGCTTATGAAGATGTTGCGGTAAAGCGCTATCCGCGTTATTTCAATACGCCTAATCAGGAAATGTTGGGCAAAAAAATAGCTGCTTTAGAAGGCACAGAAGCCGGGATGATTTTTGGTAGTGGTATGGCGGCGGTAAGCACGGCTTTATTAGCGTTTTTAAATGTCGGCGATCATATAGTTTTACAAAAAACACTCTACGGCGGAACCTTTAATCTGGTAGAAGAAGAGTTTTCAAAAATGGGTATTGAATACACCTTTACAGATGGTTTGGCTCGTGAAGATTTTGAAAAAGCCATACAGGCAAATACTAAGGTCTTATATATTGAGACGCCTTCAAACCCATTAATGACCATTACCGATATGCAAATGATTGCAGAGGTTGCAAAGGCTAAAGGTATTGTAACTATGATTGATAACACATTTGCTTCACCGGTAAATCAAAATCCAGCACAATACGGTATAGATATTATTTTACACAGTGCTACTAAATATATGGGCGGTCACAGTGATATTCTTGCGGGCGCGGTAGCTGCATCCAATGCACATATGGAGCAGATCTGGCATAAAGCCAAAAATCTGGGTGGCAGCTTGAGTGACTTTAGCGTGTGGATGCTTGAACGCAGTTTAAAAACTCTGGTATTACGAGTTAAGCAACAGAATAAAAATGCGAAGAAGCTAGCGAAATGGTTAGATGAAAAAGAGGAAATACAGGCTGTTTATTATCCGGGTTTAAAGTCGCATCCAGACTATGAGTTGGCAAAATCACAGATGAGCGGTTTTGGTGGAATGCTCTCTTTTGAATTGTCTGAAGAACTAGATACAGCTGCCTTTCTAAAGGAATTAAAACTTATTAAACCCTCGATGAGTCTTGCCGGGGTAGAGTCTACTATTTTATCGCCTACACAAACTTCACACGCTTTATTGAGTGCCGAAGAGCGCAAGCATCAGGGAATCAACGATGGTTTGTTACGGTTTTCGGTAGGTATAGAAGACAAAGAAGATCTAATCGCAGATTTAGAACAAGCATTAGAAAAAGTAGTTAAGGATAGTTTGAATTTTAGTATTTAACTGTTTTGCACTTTTATTAATAGGTTTAACGTCAAAGATTATATTTTGAGTCAAGTGTCATTGATAAAAGTTGAGACAGTAGGTTTAAAAGTAATATTGTAAACTAAATAGCTACGCTAAATAGTGAACGACTAACTCTAAACAACTAAAGCCCCGAGTTAGTTTAAATAGGTTTTTACGACTTAATTACCTTATAAAAAGACAACGTATTGAAATTAGATATATTAGCTATTGGCGCTCACCCCGATGATGTAGAATTATCCTGTGCGGGCGTACTGGCAAAAGAAATAAGTCGCGGTAAAAAATGTGGCGTTTTAGATTTAACCAGAGGCGAACTTGGAACGCGTGGTTCTGCAGAAATACGTGATCAGGAGGCGGCAGCTGCAGCAGCAATTTTAGGTTTAAGCGTACGCGAAAACATAGGATTAGCAGACGGTTTTTTTGTAAATGATAAAGAATCACAACTGCGCATCATTGAAATTATACGCAAGTACAAACCCGAAATTGTATTATGCAATGCTATAGACGACCGTCATATCGATCACGGTAAAGGCAGTAAACTCACTAGTGATGCGTGTTTTTTAAGTGGACTTAAAAAAATTGAAACTCATAAGGACGGGCAGCTACAGGAGGCATGGAGACCCAAACATGTGTATCATTACATTCAGTGGAAAAACTTAAAACCCGACATTGTTGTAGATATTACCGGGTTTATAGATATTAAGATGCAATCTGTGATGGCGTATGGGTCACAGTTTTACGATCCTAAGGCAGGAGAAGACAATACGCCGATAAGCAGTAAGAATTTTCAGGAAAGCATACGATACCGTGCGCAAGATCTGGGAAGATTAATAGGAACTGAGTATGCAGAGGGCTTTACAGTAGAACGTTACGCAGCTGTAGACTCAATTTTTGATTTGATTTAAAATTTTTATTATAATGTATTGCTCATAATAGGTATTTGCTTTACATTTGCACCCGCATAAATCGCTAGCGAATTATGTTTTTTAAATGGTGGTTGTAGCTCAGTTGGTTAGAGCGCCTGATTGTGGTTCAGGAGGTCGTCGGTTCGAGACCGATCTTCCACCCGGAAGTAAAAATCCTTGCAGAAATGCAGGGATTTTTTCGTTTGTATAGGTTTTGAAGGAAAGGGATCGGTTGAGAATTTGATTTTACTCCTTTTTTAGCAGCTCGCTTATGGTATTAGTAAACTCGCGATTCCAGACTTTATAATCGTGACCGCCATCAAACTCCCGGATTTCGGCATCCCCGTTAAGTTCGTTGTATTTAGATTTTAAGAATTCGGCGTCTTTTTTAAGAAATTCAAATTCTTCACTGCCATAGATCAAAAATAAATCGGGATAAGAAACGTCTTTTTTCCATTCAGAACGTCGAATTGCACCGCCAAATGTCGAAAAACACAGATACGTGCCTACAAGATCAGGATGCATATTTAGCATACTCATTCCGAAGCCTGCGCCGTTTGAAACCCCATAAAAATAGCGGTCTTCTTTGGTGAGTTTTTGATTAAATTCTTTTTCTACTGTTGGGATGAGTTCTTCGGTAAAATAAAGCATATGATTGGGAAACCGGTCAACTACCATAGAATCCTGAATGCGGCTCGGTTTGTTATCTACATATTCAAAATTACGGAACTGCATATAGAACTTTGAACCATCTCCCGTAGTCCTACTGGTGCTGTCTGCGATCTTACTGTTAGAATGACTTCCTACATAAAGCACCGGTTTTATGATGTTATTTTGTATTAAAGAATCTAAAGTCTTTTTAAAGAAACTGCCTTCCGTTTTTCTACTGCCATCTGTGGCATAAATAATCGGATAGTTTTGTACAGGATCAAAATCTTTGGGTAGATACACGTTGTGTTTGCGGTATTCTTTTAAATGCGTGCTGTAAATGTAATCTGTGTAAAACCGGGATTCATTAGCTGTTGCTGTTTGTGCAGCAGCAAGAGTTGCTTTTAGAAGTAAAAGAGCGAAGAGGGTTTTTATTCTGATTAATTTTTAAGATTTTTTGGAGATAGGTATTTTAGTAAAGGATCACCAGGTGTAAAACCCGATAGCTATCAAGATAAGCGTTTTAAATAAAAGAGATTTTCTGAGAATTAGAGGCTTGTGCAACGGATACCGGTGTTGTACACAGTTTTTTTAATTAAACTTTTCGAGATTATTACTCCAATAATTATCTATTAAATCAAATTTTTCTTGTCCAAATCCATTTTCGTTCTTTATATATTTTATCAGGGTCGTATCTTTTTCTGCAATCTTGTAAATATAAATTCCGTTTTTCTCATTTTTTAAGCATCCATACCCGACAATCAATCCTTTATCAATGATTTTATAGTTATCTATAAAATACAAGTGACTGATCCAATCATTTTGGGCACAGCCAGCTCCTTGATAAGAATAATAAAATCTACTGGTTTCGATTTTTTTAGAGCTAGGATAATTAGTGAAGTTATCAATAAGAATAAATTTTTGTAAACTGGAATTGTAAATTAATAAAGTTTCCAAAACTCTATTAGATGGATGAATAATAATTACATCTTTATATCCATCTAGATCAAAGTCTTTTATTTCAAAATCCGTTATATTTTCAACTTGTGAGAATTGTATTTCTCCTGATTCATCTTTTATTTTAAACTCTCCATTTTTATCAATAAAAAACTCATATCTGATTTTGTCGATTGTTTCACTTTCATATTTGTAATATATAGAATCGTTTTCTTTTTTTAAATTCTTGAATTTATCAGTGTCTGATTTTTTCAGATTGCAAGAATTTAAAATTAGAAATGTAATTATTGTCGATATTTTTACGGTTCTTCTCAAATTGTGTATAACGGTCTCGTATAGCAATAAATGGTGCGGAATTTTGAATTCAGATTTGCCTAATTCTTCCAAATACAAACTAATTTTTCCATTAAGCCTAATGCCCAAATTGCTTGTATCGTGTGTTAGCGGAAGTTTATATTAATATCTTCTGTTATCTCATTAATAATTTTAAAAATCAAATTGGCAAAATATATGAGAAAATTAGTCTTTGTTATTCTTATAATTCCCAAACTTCCGGCAACTACCACTTTATGTTCTTTTAAGAATTTGTAATTGTCCTCTTTAGTAATATCTTTCTTTCTATCAGTCAAAAGCATTCCTCCATTGTGCGTTATTAGATTCCTAATTTTTTGAAACTTCTGTATTTCATTATAGTAAGTTGCATTTTTGTTAGCAGATTTTATATTAGCGACTAAACTCAAATAATTATAAAACTTCGTTATTCCTGAACCACTTAAATGTTCAATTTTTATTTGGCTAACTGATTCTTTTTCAAGAATTTTACACAAACGAAATAATCTGAATTCAAAATGAGAAAACATACTTATAAATATTGAATTTAATAGTATCCAATCGGAATTTGCAAGATGAGCACTTTCGTCTAGCCAATTTTCGTCAGTTTCTCCTTTAGTTAGTTTATAGTGAAATTCTGAATTTTGCTTTTCAATTAAATTTAATGAATCTTCGGAAAGTTTTATGAGCGATTTTATGTTTTCACAGAATACTTTATTATTAATTAGTTCTTGTTTCATCTGCTTTTTTTAAATTTCCGCTAACGTGTTTGTATATGGAAAGTTGCGTGTTTGTTTGCGAGGATTTTCCGAAGGAAAATCAGATATAGCAAACGTGCAACGACCTTTGTTTTAGCATAACACCAGCAATTTTTTATATACGGTGTTGCCAGTAGTTATTAAAATTGAAGTTTTTGAGTTTTATATCTAGATTTTGCTTGAATACTTTTACTAGAATTATCGTCTTCATTATCTGGATCATTTTTCAAACCGAAAACATCAATAATTTCTAAGATTGTAGATTCATTCATTTCAATCCATTTAGTTAATGGTTCAATGAGTTCCTCTTTAATTGATATTTTATCTTCATTTTTATCAATAATACTTTTAAGGCCATTTATTCCACCAATATACCAACGACCTGAGAGATTGTATTTATTTTCTACTTTCCGAAGAGCTGAAATAGATTTAGCATTTTCTTTTATGATTGCATATAAAATAGGTAAATATGCCGGAAACGAAACCCATTTCGCAAATTCTTTTCTCAATGCGTGTGGGTAAATAATTTCATTAGAAAAGTCATTAGTGACATTCCTTATCTCCGATTTTTGAGATTCTAATAATGAGGTTAAGTCTTCTTTTGTTAAGTTTCCTTCAGAAACTTGTTCTATTTTCTCATTAATTGATTTAATTAACTTCGTTTCAATTTCTTCAATCGATTGAGAATTGTCTTCGAATGATTCCTCAAGCAAGTTTTTATCAGTTCGTTGACCATAGAGCGAATCAATAAAGTTTTTATCTTCTCTAAAATCACTTGGCGAATACATAACTTTAGTGTTGTAATTTAATGTAATAAAAAATAATAATACTAAAAGGGTAGGAAAACCAATAACGAACCAAATAAAAATATAATGCAGGTTATCGTCTATTAATCCGATTGCAATTGTAGCGTTAACCTCCGCCAATGCAGCGAATATGGCTATTATGGTTAATGGACTATTTATCCGATTTACTTTTTCTGTCATATTGTTTCTTTAATTACTTGTTGTTCTTCTAATTACTGGCAACGTGCGACTAACACAACAAGTTGTGTTATATCTATTTTAATACTAGTCTCTAAATATATATATATAAAAGGCTTCTTTTACGCTTATCTATAATCAAACAAATTAGAATTTACCAATTTACAGGTATCGTAAGCCCAACAGCGGCTGCACCTGAGAATTGTTCTAAAGCAGGGTGGAAGTAGTAGGTAAACTCGAGATCTACATTATTTTGAGGACCCAGAGCGACACCCAGAGTAACCGGGATGTGTACAAAAACACCCTTTTTATCAAGAGTGGTAAACGGAGTCAAGGTTTTAAACGATCCAGCAGAAAGTCCCACACCTAACTCGACGTAAGGCGCAACCCACGGGATGGGTGCAACTAAGCGCGCTTTACCACCCAGCAAAAAAGCATTTGAGGTTACTTCATAATTAGGTGCATCTGCATATTCAGAGCTATTTCTATCTGAGGTCAAAATTAACCCGGCATAGGGGCGTAAACTAAACCAGGTTTTAAGACCCATTACATATTCTCCCTGTGCATAAAACCCGGTACTTATAAAATCTTCATTGCCGGTTTCACTTTCGTCCATTGGGGCAGTTATGCCTAATCCTATAGAGACATCCAGAAATCTTCCTTGTTTTTGTGAAAGCAATTGCATACTGCAAAAAAGAGTAAAGAATAGTGCTGCTGCGGTGCAATAATTATTTGATTTTTTATTCATTGTTAGTTGATTGATTACTAACGAATATAATTATTCAAATCTTAATAAATCAAGTTATTTTCAATCTAAATATCCGTTGAAATTCCGTTTAAAATTGAACTTATTTAAATAAATAATTCTGCTTTTTTTTTACATAAACCCCATAAAAAATGCCCGAGAGCTTTTGCAGCAATCGGGCATATTATATATTCTAACGTCTAATTTCTACTCGTCTTTAACGTCATAACGGTCTAGCATCATCACTTTATCCCAGGCAGCTATAAAGTCGTGTACAAAACGCTCTTGTGAATCATCTGCAGCGTAAACTTCAGCCAGGTTACGCAGTTGCGGATTAGAACCAAATATTAAATCGCAGCGGGTTGCGGTGTATTTAGTCATTCCGGTAGTGCGGTCGTTTACATTAAATAAAGTTTCTTCCTGATTTTGAGGTTTCCACTCATATTCCATACTGGTAAGCACCTGAAAGAAATCATTAGTCAATTGGCCGGGACGCTCTGTAAATACCCCGTGCTTAGAATAATCAAAATTCTGATCTAAAACACGCAGTCCACCTACAAGTACGGTCCATTCTGGCGCAGATAAAGATAGAAGTTGAGCACGATCTAAGAAAATACGTTCGGCTTCCACTTTATAACCTACCTTGTCATTATGATAATTTTTAAAACCGTCAGAAACAGGTTTTAACCATTCAAAGCTTTCTACATCAGTTTGTTCTGGTGTTGCATCGGTACGACCGGCAGTAAAAGGAACGTCTACTTCAAAACCAGCATCCTGCGCAGCTTTTTTAACAGCAACACAACCACCCAGAACTACTAAATCTGCAAGAGAAACTTGTTTGTTTCCGCTCTGCGTATTTTTAAAGTTGGCTTTTATGTCTTTTAACGTGTTTAAAACCAGATTAAGTTCTTCGGGTCGATTAAGGTCCCAATTATTCTGAGGTTCTAAAGCAATACGAGCACCGTTTGCGCCTCCACGTTTATCACTATGGCGATAAATTGCAGCAGAAGACCACGCAGCATTTACTAATGCCGAGATGCTAAGACCGCTATTTAAAATAGCTTGCTTTAATGTCGCAACATCAGCAGCATCAATAAGGTCATAATCACGTTTTGGGGTAGGATCTTGCCAGATCATATCCTGCTCAGGAACTTCAGGACCTAAATAACGGTCTTTTGGTCCCATATCACGGTGCGTTAATTTATACCAGGCTTTAGAAAAAGCATTTGTAAAATAGTCAAAGTCATTCAAAAACTTTTCACAAACCTCACGATAAGCAGGGTCTACTTTTAATGCGATATCAGACGTCATCATCATTAAATCGTTAATCTTGCCGGGTATATGGGCATCTGGTGTCTTGGGAGCATTTGGGTCTATAGGTGTCCATTGTCCTGCGCCTGCAGGGCTTTTTACTTGCTTCCATTCAAAAGCAAAGAGATTAGTAAGGTACGTGTTGTCCCAGTTTGTAGGGTTGGGTGTCCACGATCCCTCAATACCATTTGTAGAAGTATCGGCACCGTTACCATTACCTACAGGGTTGTGCCATCCAAAACCTTGCTGATGTAAAGGTGCTGCTTCTGGAGCTGCGCCTATTTTATCTGCAGGTACTGCGCCATGACTTTTACCAAAAGCGTGCCCACCGGCAATTAAAGCTACCGTTTCTTCATCATTCATCGCCATGCGTTTAAACGACTCACGAATGTTACGCGCAGAATCCATAGGATCCATATTTCCGCCCGGCCCTTCAGGATTTACATAAATTAAGTTAGAGTGCGTTGCCGCTAACGGATTCTCTAAATCGTGATATGCATCTTTAGGACCACCTACCCAACGTAATTTTTCACTTACCATCTCATCAGGATGACCTAAATGATCTGTGCTTTTAGGAACTTCATTTACTCGCTTACCATCCCAAAATTCTGGTCCCCAATAGGTACTGCGATCGGGTTCCCAGGCATCGCGACGACCGCCAGCAAAGCCAAAGGTTGGGAAGTTCATAATTTCTAAGGCACAATTACCCGTTAATACAATTAGGTCTGCCCAGGAAATTGCTGCCCCATATTTCTTTTTTATAGGCCAGATAAGACGACGGGACTTATCTATATTTCCGTTATCCCACCAGGAGCTAATAGGAGCAAAGCGTTGCATCGCTTGGGCTGCACCACCACGACCGTCTGCAATACGGTAGGTACCGGCAGAGTGCCATGCCATGCGTATCATCTGCGGACCGTAATTGTTGTAGTCTGCAGGCCACCAATCTTTAGAAGTGACCAGGAGCTCTTTAATATCTGCCTTAAGCTGTTGTAAGTCTATCTTATTAAATGCTTCTTTGTAGCTCTCATTGCTTAACGGATTTGAAACAGGTTGTTCCTGATGTAATAATTCTACTTGCAAGCGGTTAGGCCACCAGTCATCAATTTGTGGTGCTGTTCCTAAAGCGCCTCCTACACGTGTACCGCGAAATGGGCATTGCTCGAGACCTTCAGGATTACTAATGTCTTTCATAGTTCTTTTTTTTTTTTTTGATTATATGTATTTTGAAATGGGGAAGAAACAGGTGATTTACAAAATCAACAGAAGTTTTGAATAGCATTTTGTATGCATTCTAAATCCTTATTTTAATACACCCTTTAAAAATATTAGATACCTCGTAAAATCTAGCGTTGTAGGCGTTAAATTTTGTATAAAACCTAGGATTCAGGATGTTTTTCTGAGGAAAGTCTTGTGGTAATAAAACTTAATTTAAGGAATTTGAGCGAATAAGTAGTTTTTAAGCGTGATGTGACAAAAGCTTTTATTAATTGTTTGTAGAGCTGCAATTTTAGCTGTTACATTAAATTAAGAATAATATGCCATTTTATAGTTTAGAGTTTTCTTGACACTCATCCATTCGGTTTCTGTAATAGAAAATACTACAGTATCCCGGAAACTTCCGTCACGGTTTATGCGATGATTGCGTAAAATACCATCTTGCTTAGCTCCTAATCGCGCAATAGCTTCCCGTGATTTTAAATTAAACCAGTTGGTCACTATTTGTACAGCAATGCAGTTTAATTGTTCAAAAGCATACTGCAATAATAGATATTTACAATGCGTATTTACGCCGGTACGCTGATAACTTTGGGCATACCAGGTATACCCTATTTCAAGTCGGCGATGTTCGGGCTGTAAGGTGTAAAAACGGGTGCAGCCTATGATAGTATCTGTATTTACATCAAATACCGTAAATGGATATTCAAGACCTTGTGCTTTTTGATTTAGCGCAGTTTCAATGTAAGCATCTATATTAGCTGCCGAAGGGACAGAAGTATACCATAACTCCCACAATTTTCCGTCTGAAGCCGCTTTTAGAAGTCCATCGCGGTGTGTTTTCTCTAACGGAATTAATTTAACCGTATCACTTTTTAAAACAAGTTCTTCTTCAATCCAGTTTTCCATGTGGTGCAATTACGTAGTGAAGTTTCAATAATTGGACTTGACTCCTAATAGAAGTTTTGAATACTGAAAACTTCACCTTAAATGTAGAAAATTATATTGAACTGTTTTTCTATTCCGCAGTAGGTATAAAGTTTTTGTGTCTAGATGTAGGTGATAAGGAGGTAAGTTAAAATAAAAGCAAATATAGGAGCGATACTCCAAACCGTAAAAAAGCGTTTTACCGTTTTGTTTTTAAAGGTCTCTTTAAAGCCATTTTTACTAATGCTTAAGGCGATAAATGCAGCACCGTTAAGTTGAACGAGTGAGGTAGGGATCCCCTTTGTAACAGATGCTGTTAGTAATAAACTGGCAACGAGCATGGCAATTATTGTAGCGTAAAACGGACTTACTTCTACAATACCTTTCCCGGTTTTTTCTGTGGCTTTATGGCCTAGTAATGAACTACCTATTGCAAAACAAGGCGCAACAATTAATACCGAAAGAATAATGATAGGTAAAAAGTTTTGAATGGCCTCTTCACCAATTTCGTTAGCCGTAAGAGAAGCAATAGGAGCTGCAGCATTAGCAACATTATTTGCACCTATAGAAAAGGCCACATAAAGTGAAGATATAATAAGCATAACCTTTAAAGCTTTATGCTTTCCTAAATGCGTATAGTTTGCTGTAACTACTCGTTTTTTTAACTGTGGAAAAATATATTTTGAAAGGATGAGCATTATAAGAAATGCAACAAGTGGTAGAATAATCCAGGCCGGAATAACCTCATAAAAAAGCTTATATGTATTTAAACCGTCAAGTGCGGTGGCTGCACCGGCTATTGAAAGCACCGTTGCCTGACTCGTAGATTGTGGTACACCTAATAGATTAGATATAAAAATCGATAAGCCTACCGAAAATAAAATTACGGCCGTATTAAACGGCGTAAAATAACTTTGCTCAAGCAAGCCGTTACCCAGTGTTAGTGATACTTCCTTACCGGCAAGAAGTGCACCAGTTATAACCATTATACCAAATAATCCCGGTATTATAGAACGTTTTATGACGTTTGCACCGTAGGCTGCAGAAAAAGCCGGAGCTGTACCGCTACCGCCCATATTGATAGCCAGAAACATCGCCAGTAAAAAGGGAATGGTAAGTATGTGAACCAGATTAGACATATTAACTCTTGAGCTTTAATTTATGATGAATGGTGAGGCGTATGATGTTGCGGTTGTAAAAATCTGTACCCGAAGCCCGTTGCTGAAACCAGTTAAAATAGCCCAGTTCTATGCCTAGATTTTCAATAAACATATATTGGGCGCTTGAGCCATATCGATTTTGATCAAAAACATTTTGAACGATGCTATTACCTATATTTAAGTGAATTTCATCAAAGGCTTTAAAGGTGAGTTGCGCAGTGGGAGCATAGCGCAGTTCTAGCTTATATCTGGCCCGTATATTACCGAAGTCAAAAGAACCATCGGGTTGTTCAAAAAACCGAAATTCGCCCCAATAACGATGATTTAAAGATAGTTTTGCACCCAACTCCTGAGCATAAGCGAGCTCTGCGAGCGGTCTTAATTCGGCGGTCGTAGTGTATGATTTAATTGTGGGATCTTGAGGTGAAGTTTGTTCTAAATAGGCTAAACCTGCAGCAGCACTCCACCCTTTTGAAAGTTTGCGTTCTGCCATAGTACGTGCTATAAACTGGTGCTGTCTCCACGGAAACCAATAAGTGCGCTCTTCTATTTCTTGCCGTAGCTGGTAGGATTCATTAATTTTTAATTTTAAAGAATAGCCGGTCCAGAGCAGCTGCTGATGATCTATCGTTTTCTGTGCATTTAGAAACGTGCTAAATGCCAGCAAAAAGCTGTACGTAAAAAAACAGATTTTACTATTTATCATTACAAATTAATATCTATAATTCCTATAGGGTTTATAGGGATTAAATATAGATTTAAATTTGATTCATATATCTATCTGTTGAAATTATTATAGGGAATTTTAGGAGTGGAAAGTAAACTTTAAAGAACGTGTCTTAATTTTCTAGATTTGTAGTTGATATCCTAACTCTATTGATATTTGATCAAGCAAAACAGTTATTGAGACTACTTAGTTCCTTTTTTTAATAAAAACTTTAGTGCACCTGTAGACCACAGTGCCCAAAGAATTAGTACCGGTTGAAAAAACAAACGCATAAGGCGTTTGCCGTCTGTATCAAGTCCAAAAGCATCTATGCCATTTGTATATTGTGAGATATTACCGGGAAATATTAAGACGTAAAAGAGCGCCAAAGCCAGTCCTACTTTGACTTTATACCTCACTAAGAAAATCATCGACAGACCAAAAAGTATTTCTACCACCCCGGAAGCCAATACTACAAAGTCTATAAATGCAGGATCTGTGGGTAGCCAATTAGGCACTTGAGCCTGAAATTCATCTCGCTGAAAAGTAAGATGGCCCACACCCGCAAGTGTCATTAAACTTCCCAAAAGTATTCTAAATACATTTTGTGTTTTTGTCGTTTCGGTACTCATAATGATTAAAGTTGGCTTTAAGTGACAAAAGTAAGTAGCTCTCTAAACGGGTAGTGTTAAAGGATGTGTAAATTCTAGACACGGTACAGTCTTACCAGTTATTTGTAAATAAAAAAAGCTCCTTAAAAAGTTAAGGAGCTTTGAAGTTTTCGCGTAGCGCAAAGATTATTTTTTATCAACCACAATACGGTCGGCACGATTGGCAAGTTCCCAGGCGGTTAAAAATACCAACTGACTTCTTTTTGCAAGCATAGGGTAGTTAATTTTATCTGGCGTATCAGATACTTTATGGTAATCTGCGTGAACCCCATTAAAATAGAAAATTATAGGTACACCTTGTTTAGCGAAATTGTAATGATCTGAACGATAGTAAAAACGATTAGGGTCGTTTTCATCATTATAGGTGTAATCAAGATCAATATTCATATACTTGTTATTTACAGCAGTAGAAATGCTGTCTAGCTCAGTACTCAATTTATCTGAACCTATTAAATAAATGTAATTCTCGTTGTCTTTGTGTGCATCGTCAACACGGCCTATCATATCTATATTGAGATCTGCTACCGTATTAGCAATAGGGAATATTGGGTTTTCTGCATAATAACGAGAACCGTATAAGCCTTTCTCTTCTGCAGTAACATGTAAAAATACAATTGAGCGTTGTGGAGTATATCCTGCTTTTACAGCTTCATTAAAGGCTTCGGCGATTTCTAAAAGTCCTACTGTACCAGAACCATCATCATCTGCACCATTAAAAACCTCACCGGTATCGCTTACGCCTACGTGGTCTAAGTGTGCCGAAATTATTATATACTCATCTGGCTTAGTACTTCCTTTTATATAAGCAACTACGTTTTCTGAAGCTTTTATGCCACTGCCGGCTCTAAAAAAACTTTCAGGTACTGTTTGAAAATAGGTGCTATCTAAAGCTGACGCTATTTCTTGATTTTCATAATATTCTTTTAAATAGGCTACCGCCTTTTTCTGACCTGGCTCACCGGTATTGCGACCTTCAAACTCATCTGAAGCGTACACATAAAGCATTTCTTTAAGTTCGTCTGCTGTGATGCTATTTGCAAATGGCATAGGATCAACATCGCTCATAGAAGTTTCAGAAGAGGTGCCTTTTGTATTTTCATTCATTTTTGGACCGCATTTAACGAGCAATACACTTGCCAATACACCGGTCATCCACATTATTTTTTTCATAAAGGATTTTGATTTTAAAGATTTTAAAAATACACTTTTGCTGTATGTGAATTAACTACATTGTTAAATTTTAGCTTAATTCTAACAATCTAAATCAACTTTTTAGTATTCAATATAGAATAAATCTCTAATTCCCTTAGAAAGCTTAATATGAGTATAATCAGGCATAAAATGCTGAATGGCTGGTATGGTAGAAAATTCTGATTCTGAATGTGTAGTGGTCAAAATAATTGATTTTGAATTACCATTTGCGGCAGCTTTTGCCCCGGTAGGACTGTCTTCAAAAATGAGACTCTCTGAAAGTTTAATAGTAAGATGCTCTGCAACCATCTCAAATACCTGTGGGTCTGGCTTGCCACGTTGTACCATATCACTGTGAACAACAGTTTTAAAATAGGGTTGTAGTGATAAAGCTTCAATTGCAAATTCTGCATTTTCTTTAGGTGCTGCTGTACCTATTCCCATAGGTATTTTTAATGCCTTTGCAGTATCTAAAAATTCCTGTAAACCGGGTAACATCTTTATATCATCAGCATAAATCTCCCGGTATGCGGCTTCCTTATCCCACGCAATTTGTGCGATTTCTTTTTCTGAAAAGCGATTACCAAATAGTCTGCGTATAATCTCGTTATTAACCCCGTGAATATCTCGCTTCACTTCCTCTAGTGACATTTCTAAACCTAAATCTTTAAGTTTTTTTTGCCAGGCACGGTGATGAATCATCATGTTGTCGATCATCGTTCCATCCATATCAAAGATGAGCGCCTTTACAGGGATTTTGTGGGTATAGGTTGTTTTAGCCAAAAGACTTCAGTTTTGAATTCAAATGATTTAAAGATAAGAACTCCATTAAAGTATTTAAACCTCACTTAAGGATAAGTAGAAGAAACTTTAAATAAAAATTTGAATATCGTTAAATGTCAAAAAGCACTCAAACATAAGTGCTGAGTGCTTTTTACAATTTTCATAAAATTTTAGTGTCTATTCAAGACCAGTTAATACTTCGATACCTTCAGGCGCTACGGCACGCATTTCGAATTGTGTTAAAAAGTCGCGTTCCATTTTGTCAAGATAGTCTGTACGGTTTTCAATAGCATTCATACTGTCTACAAGTACCTGCATACTTTTTTTACCCGAACGTAAATTTTTAAATACATCCTGAATAAAGGCAGCCATTTTTTCTTTACCCAATTCGTTTTCCATATCAAGAAACTGTTCTGGTGTAATTAATAGGGCTTGTAGTTGTGGTTGATCGTTTAATCCTGATTTTCGTTTATCTATATCAACGGCCTGACCTTGAACATAGGTAGACACAGTGGCATAATGTTGTGGGTTACTTTCTTCAATATATTTTAGCTTAACATACTTAGCTAAAGATTGCAGCAGCATTTTGTCCAGTTTATCTTCCGGCTTAAATGCATTTGCTAAAAAGTAGTAGGCTTCATCTTCTTCAATAGTAATATCTATCTTGTTAGGGTTTACGTTTTTTGTTGTATTTAAAATGGTGTTGTAAACACTTTCGCTTCCGTAGATAGGAGAAGAAACCTGCGCGTAAACAATTTTACCATCAGGATCATTTACCTTAGTAATATCTTCTAAAAAGCCACGAGTCTTCGCAAAGCGCTCTTCAAGTTTAGGGATATCCTGTGCATCTACGTTTATGTAATTTGCATATTTACCCTTCTGAAAATCTAAATTTCCGGCTAGTAAAATTATTCCGCCTTCAACCTGCTTGTTTTCAAATGTAGATCCGCTTGGTTTGGGTTCACCTTTACCTATATAAAGATTTTCACAATCGTCACAGTTAGCAGTAATGGCATAGGTATAATTAAAGGGGTCAAGATATTTTGCAGAATTACTATTACGCTTCATAACCTCAGGATACCATTTGTTATTTTCTCCTGCACGCAAAACACCATTGGAGTAAACTAACTCACCTTTATATTTCTTAATGTCTTTAGAATCATCAATTTTTTTAAATTTCCCCTCGGTAGTAATCCTCAATTGAGATTGTGGTGTAATTACTACCTCGCAGCCTACAATTACAGTATATATGAGACAGTCTTCGCAGTTTTGTGGCACTTTGCTCGACGCGATACGATCACCATCAAGCTCAATAGTTTTTACTTTAATGTGTTCATTAAGTTTAAAGGAAAGGGTCTGCGTATTTACAGGTAAATTGGTGAGTGTGTAAACACCGTCTATGGTTTCATTTTCTAATGAAATATTTACCTGCCCATCCATATGACTAGATTTTTGAGCAGTTACTAATTGTACAATTAGCAATAAAAGAATAAATACCGATTTTTTCATCAAGGCGTAATTTTTTCTTTATAGGGATCTATTTTTAAATGTTTTTTAAAAGGTAAATTATGCTACACTTTGTATTAGAAACTGTTGCATTATTGACTCAGATAGCCTCAAAAATAGATTAATTGATACTTAGCGATTTACAAATAACGATAAGTGTGTAGTTAATCTAAAGAATGAATATTTTAGTCTAAAAGGGTGTTTTTCAGAGCGTATTTTATGTAGTTAAGCTTAGAATTTGATTGTTGATTTAACACTTATTTTGTTAAAAATTAGCTTAAAAATCAATAAAAGCTTTTTACAAGTGTAAAACCAAATGTTTAAAGAAGAGAACCGCAAAGTTTCAAAAATCTGAAACTTAAAAATTAAGAAAAAATTAACACTTAAAATCTATCTGTCAGATTATTTCCATCTTTTTTCATCAATGAATTGTAGAATTCTTGACTATTAGTTTCTTAAAGATTTTGTAGAACAGGAAACTATCTTTTAAGTGTCATATGACCTTTAAATTCTGAAATAACCCCGTTAATATCTGTAAGTGTAACTGTGTACCAATAATCGCTTGAAGGCAATGCAACTCCACGCGTGGTACCATCCCAGCCATTATCAAAACCATAAATTGATTTTAAAAGTTTACCGAAACGATCATAGATATATATAGTTACTGCATTATATTCAGTTTCGCTAAGGCCTAGCGGAGTCCATGTATCGTGATAGCCGTCATTGTTAGGGGTGAAGAATTTTGCAAATCCCAGTACAGGAATCTGAATACTAGTTATACCACATCCGTTTTTATCACGAATATAAAGTGTTCTTAAACCCGGAGAAACCTGCTCAAAAACAGGAGAATCTTGATAGGGTCCTAAAGCTTCATCTAAGGTATACTCATAGTCACCGGCTCCTAGGGCAGATACGTTTACAATACTTAAACTAGTCTGCCCGTTTAAAGTTGTAACTGCGATATTATCTCTGGTTAATGTTGCTGCTTCAGAAGCTATGACTGTAATTTCTTTAACTTCAGAATGACAACCAGAAGCTGTTTTAGCGGTTACTGTATACCTTCCAGGTGCGGTTATTACTAAATCAGGATTAGTGCCTAAAACCACATTATTTTGATCGCGCCATTCATAAGTATAAATGCCCTGTGCATTTATTGTTTGCAGTGTAAAATTAGGATCGGTTACGCATATGCTTCCTAAATCTGCTAACTCAAATACAGGGATGGGATTTACATTTAGCCTTACATAAAGACCAATAGCATAACAAGATCCTTGCGTATCATCTTCTATACGAGTAAACAAAACCTGCTGACCTGGGATTTCGTTTCTATAGGCATCTTGAGGTAAAATTTCATTTTGTTCGAGTAGCGCATCTTCTTCGGTCCTAAAATAGCTAACTACAAAATTTCTTCCTGTTGGAAACTGCGTACTAATTCGGTTTGTCGCCTGAGTAAGGTCAAAAGTTGCTAAACCATCTACAATACCATCAGTATCACAAGTGTCTAGTTGTTCTTCATATCCTGTAGGTAGGCTTGTTACAGAAACCGCCAGATCAATACGAGTTACTTTGTAGCAGCCGCTTGCTGCGGTGGTACGCGCAAAAACGGTCTGACCGTTTCTATTATTATAAGGTCTTGCTCGAATAGAATTTGAATCTAAATCTGCATCAGCCGAATTGCTGTAGAATGTAACTGTGGTATTTAAGTCTGAAGTTATAAACGGGATTGCTTCCTCCAGATTAAAGTTCGTAAAACCATCAGGAGTACCATCTTCATCACAATTTGTGAATGTAATTTGATTTGCGGCTACTACATCATCTAGCATAACCGCGCGTACTGAAGTTCGTTTACCCCTTAGGCAACCCGCAGCTTCTGCTGCAACATAAAAATCCTGAGTCGACGTAATTGTTGGAGTATAGGTATCACCAGTAAAAACGGGAGTGCCTCCTGAGGCAGCGGTGTACCAGTTAAGTGTTGTGCCATTTGATGTTGCACTCAAATTAACTACTCCCGGACCACAACCCGTATCTCCTGTTGTGGCGGTGATCTCCGGAATAAAAATACGTGTGTCAACGGCAATATTTAGTTTAGGATCTCCCGGCATTCCGCCATATTCTACAATGTATCCTTTTGCTTGATAATCAGGATTTTGTTCTCCTGTAGTGCGCAAGTCATTCCAGGCACCGGGAGTGCCTATGTTAGGAGCTGTGATATGCGCATAATCTTCACCGCCATTAGCGTCGTTGGGTTCATTTGTATTCCAGAAAGCAAAATTAGGAGTATTACCATCTGCTTTACCATTCCAAAATATTAGTCCGCCATTTGCGGCTTCGGGACCGGTAACCCATTTCCACACGCCCTCGGTTTGTTCATCTGTGCCACCTATCCACCCAGAGCCTTGCGATTGTTCTCCACAAAGAATAGCTTCTTCCCTAGAGGTTAAAGTTGCGAGGTATCCTTGTAAGCCATAATATCTAGAATTTTCTGCCGCAACACGTGCATCTTGCCACGTGATTAAATTTGAGGGTATAAACATATAATAATGGCCAGTAGATGGGAGGTAATTTGCCTGACCTATAGTAATTGAAAATATGCGTTCACCAGATACGGTGGCAAAGGTACTTCTATAGGTTACCGCCCTAACTGCATCTTCGATTTCTGATGTAGTAACAGCGGGATTAAAAGCAAGAGTAAGTTTTCCGGTAGCAATATCAAAATTAGTTGAGAGGTTAGGATTTGGAGGAAGTTCTAGAAAGTCACTTCCACGTTGATATCCCGATGAAATTTGAATATACACTGCACGCACTACATCGCCGGAAGTGTTTGTTAACGAGAAATTTGTTACTATAGGGATACTTGATAGCGGGCAATATTCCTGATCTCCAGTAGCTTTTAACTCAGGAGGACTCATTGCAATTACCTTTTGAAGTATACCTAAAAAGAGAAGGAGTAGGAGTGAAGCTGAAATATTGGTTATGCTATTCTTTCTCATCATATAAATTTATTCAAAAGTAGTGCTTTGGTAGGCACCAACATCGCTGCTTGCTGCCCGGGAAATCCCTAAGATATCTAGAGGAACTTGTTGCGAGGCTTGGGGGTTGCCAATATTTTTTGCAGGCGAGGTAAGGTCTATTCGGTAATCGTTGCGTAAGGTGTTTTTATAAAGTGGATTTTCACTGCGCAAGATATCTTTATAGAAAGTTTCATTTGTAAAATCGTATTCGGCTACATCTGCAAAATCATTAAATTGATCATCAAACCGAATTAAACAATTCTCAAATTTAAAATTGAATCCCGCTGCAATCACCCGGCTAAGACTTAATTCTTCAGATTTATTGCCGTAAATTATGCAGTTTGTAAAATAGGCTTTAGTAAGATCAGCAGTTTGTAGCTCGGCTTCCGTTTCTAAAAAATTATCAATTTGTACTGCAGGCGTATTTCTAAAACTCTGCGTCCAGTAGTTTGCAAAGGTACTATGCACAAATGTGTAGTCGCCACCCATTCGCAACCATAGATTAGAAATCCCGGAGTTGCCTACTACCAAATTTTCACCTAAAACAGATCCGTTCAACCCATATAGACCTACGAGTGCTGTATTATAAATTTGAGTATTAGAGAGTGTAACCGCTGCGGTTGTCGTTGCAGAAGGCCCCTCTGCTAAAAGCCCAAAAGTATTATTCTTTATAGTGGTGTAATTTAAATTACCGGTACTGCCAGGTGTAAACCAGATTGTTCCCCACTGCCCGGGTACATTCGCAAATTGAGGTTCTAGGCGATCACCCTCGAGAATGATTTCATTTTCCAATATGGTCTGATCTTCACTTAGCAATCCATTTGCTTCCAGACGTGCATTATTTGCGAGTATAATACCACTGTTTTGATGAAAATGTAAACGCGCTCCAGCATTAATGGTAAGGATTTTTCCTTCTGCAATTCCGGCGTAGCCGTAAATCACATAGGGTTTTTCATTGGTGAAGGTGAGCTGCTCATCATTTAAAATAAATCCTTCAATTTCTACAGGTTCTCCTTCAGCGTTTGTTCCCAGATTGAGAGTTTCTTTTATGCCCTGAGCGTTACGATTCGGAAATAAAAAAACGGCATCTTGTAGCAGTGTTACTAATTCTACCTTTTGCAAATTAGCACCGCTGTCAAAATGTATCTGATCTGTGTATAAGATCTGATTTGTATTCTGAAGTGCTGCATCTGCTGTGATCTCAACAAAAATAAATATGCTGTCTTTAGGTAGGAGTTCAACATTTTGAAACGTTTTACCCGCACGACCATCTATGTTTAAGCGGTAAGCAGAATTTTCTCCTTTTGCCAAACCTACTTGTGGAATTGTAATGAGGTTTGCAGACCTGTTAAAGACCTTAAATCTATATGTGCTACTTGATATATTTGAAAAAACAGTGTCTAGAAATAGCGTGTCCTTAGAAAATTCTAACCCTCCATCACTTAGAGTGGCTTCAAAATCTTCTCGGCAAGAACTTACAAGAATTAACGTAAGAAAAACGACTAAAAAATGAATGTGTTTTTTCAAGGCCCTACTTATTTCTTAAGTATGCGTATCTCAAAGAGCTTGTCCCAATGTTTACCTGTAACGTATAGTTTATTAGTATTTTGATTGTAAGCTATTCCATTAAGTACTTCATTACCGGTATCTTTTATGGTTTTAATCTCTTTTTTTAGAGGACGTAAATCAACAACACCTTCAATAGCACCCGTCTCTGGGTTTATAATCGAGATACTGTCAAATTGATAGCTGTTTGCGTAAATTTTACCATCAACCCATTCTAATTCATTAAACTTAGAACGTAACTTTTTAGAATCTACAACTTGTATATAATCCTGTTCGGCAAGCGTTTTAGAATCTAGAATCCATATTTTTTCGGTACCGTCAGATTTATAGATCTTTTGACCGTCATTACAAAGACCCCAGCCTTCTTTACTTTTTGAATATTGAAAAGTACCTTCCTTTTTAAAGGTATTGAGGTCGTAAATAAAACCCTGATTAGATTGCCAGGTAAGTTGTATGATTTTAGAGTTTATAATAGTCAAGCCTTCTGCGAAAAAAGACTTATCAAGATCTATTCGATTTAGAATTGCACCTGTAGCTAAATCTGTTTTTAGTAAGGCAGAATGCCCATACTCACCCACACTCTCATATAGAGTATCATTATGAAATTCTAAACCCTGTGTGTAAGACTCTGTGTTATGAGGATAGGTATTTATAATCTCATAGGTATATAAAGACGGAGTTTGGCTAGAAACAAAGGTCAGCGTTGTGTTGATAATCGCAGATTTACCTCCTACAAAAATTTCGGCCTTTAGCTCTTTAGTGCCTAGTTTAGAACTTTTAACTTCAGTTTGAAGTGGTGAGTTATCCTTTTTATGTCCCAGTTTAAAATCATCTAAGTAATAAGTGACCGAATCGATCTCTATATCCCCTTTAGATTTGAGGCTGATATTTAGTGATTCGCCATTAATTAGGGTTTGAGCAGGTTTATCTAATGCTATAGAAAAACTTTTACTAATATCTTTTCCGTTACCGCAAGAAGTAACGATAGCAGATAAAACAAAGATAACGAGAAGGTTATAAATGCGCATAAGGACTTAAATTTTGAGACCAAGTTAAATCAATAAATTCAGTTTAAAAAACGTTTGGTTTGCTACACTATTACTGTATATTTGCAGCTGGCAAGTCCTACACAACCAGCTCCTGTCGAACTCCCCCAGGGCGGGAACGCAGCAAGGGTAGATGGTCGTAGCGGTGTGATGTAGGTAGCTTGCCTTTTTTTATGCCTTATATTTACGTATTTTCCCCGCTCTAAAATTTTACTATGTCTCAAGTTGTCCTGATCACAGGAGCCTCTTCCGGAATTGGAAAATCTACAGCACATTATCTCGTTACTAAAGGATATACAGTTTACGGTACCAGCAGGTCTCCTAAACAGCCAGTAGAAAACGGAGTTCATTTTGTTGCTCTTGATGTTACAAATCGTGCCACAATTAAAAATGCGGTCGCTTATATCCTTGAAAAAGAAGGGCGTATAGATGTTCTCATTAATAATGCAGGCAAGGGTATTACCGGCCCATTAGAAGAAATTCCCGAAGAAGAACTTAAATCTATTTTTGAAACCAATTACTTTGGGCCTCTCGCGCTCATTAAAGAAGTTTTGCCGTCTATGCGTGCAAACAGGTCTGGTCTTATACTAAACGTGACCTCAATTGCCGGTTTTATGGGTTTGCCATACCGAAGCGCATATTCTGCTACAAAAGGTGCATTAGGTTTAACAACTGAAGCCCTGCGTATGGAGCTGAAAGAGTTTAATATAAAACTATGTAACGTAGCTCCGGGCGATTTTGCTACTAATATCGCTTCCGGAAGATATCATGCACCTTTATCTACAGAATCTGCCTATGCAGAGAACTACGGAAAGTCACTTTCATTGATGGATGAACACGTTGATCAAGGAATGAATCCTCAACTAATGGGAGAAGCTATATATAAAATTATAAATAGTCCAGATCCTGATGTAAACTATAAAGTAGGTGCATTTATGCAAAAGTTTTCGGTGTTTTTAAAAGGTATTTTACCCGGTAAAATCTATGAGCGATTGCTTCTCAATCACTATAAACTTTAAGATGGGGGTTAATATAGTTTAAGTGCTTAAAGCGCTCTGTATAATAACTTTTCTTTACAATGAATGACGTTTTAATTGCTTAAATTTGAAGTTGAAACTAATTGATAATTCAAAAATCTTTACATGAAATTTTTTATTGATACAGCAAACCTTGATCAGATTAAGGAAGCCCAGGAATTAGGAGTTCTTGACGGTGTAACTACAAACCCATCATTGATGGCTAAAGAAGGCATTAAGGGTAGAGATAATATTTTAAAGCATTATGTAGATATATGTAACCTTGTTGATGGTGATGTAAGTGCCGAAGTGATCTCAACAGATCTTGAAGGTATGATTAAAGAAGGTGAAGAGTTAGCCGCTTTGCACGAGCAAATCGTTGTAAAGATTCCTATGATTAAGGATGGTGTTAAGGCTTTAAAATATTTTAGCGATAAAGGAATACGTACAAACTGTACACTTGTATTTTCTGTGGGTCAGGCATTATTGGCTGCAAAAGCAGGAGCAACGTATGTGTCTCCGTTTATAGGTCGTTTAGACGATATATCTACAGATGGTTTAGGATTAATAGCAGATATACGTTTGGTCTATGATAACTATGCTTTTGAAACTCAAATTTTAGCAGCTTCTGTACGTCACACAATGCACGTTATTGATTGTGCTAAATTAGGATCTGATGTAATGACAGGACCTCTTTCTGCAATTGAAGGATTGCTGAAACACCCACTTACTGATAGTGGTTTAGAGAAATTTTTAGCAGATTATAATAAAGGAAATTAGGAATATAGTTTCTAATTTAATCAAAAAAATCCTGCTCATCGAGCAGGATTTTTTTGTTAAGATATTTATTTTAAATCCTGATTTTTTTTATTTGTTGAGACCTTCTAAAAGTTCATTTTCAAAATTAGAACTGTATAAGTTGGCGTGTGCGTTTATAATAAAACCCTTTCGGTCTAATATAAAAGTTTTAAGAAGCGAATTAATCGCTAAATCATCTGCTATTTCCTTATAGCGATCTGCAAATTGTATTTGTTTAGTCAAATCAAAATCATAACGTTTTGAAGTGTCTATCCAATCATGATAATTATCGTTTACATTAATGGCTAAATATGTGTATTCAGGATATTTTTGAATAAGTGATTTTGCCAAAGCTTGTGATCGTTTAGCCTGCGATTTCTTTGTATTAGACCAGAAAAAAATGAAAGTAGGTTTCTTAATAAGGCTTCTTAGGCTAATAGTATCTTGTTTTGAGTTAATGACCCATTCTTCGGGGATACGTTTGCCAGTTTCGATATTTTTATTTGCCTCATACAGCGCTTTAATTTCTGCTTTATTATCGTCAGATGCGATACGCTGCATATACATATCATAAAGTGTCTCGCCACCTTTTTTATCATTACTGTTAGCTAAATAATTTTTTATAGTACGAGTTAATAAAAAACTCTCTACCTGCTCATCTTTTACTTTAGTCTCTATGAGACGTAATTTATGCAAGTTGTGCGTAAACGATTGCGGGTTATAAGGTTCCGTTTTATAGTATTGTCTATATGCAGCCTGATTGAAATAATTGATTAAAAAGCGCTGATATGAAAATAAACTTAATAGCGAAGCATCATTAAAATCTACTTCTTTTCTGCAGTCGTAAAAACTTGTCGCCAGAGAGTCCATATATTTTAGGCGATCATCTCCAAAATGAGAGGTAGGATAAACTTCTTTGCGAGCGCAGAAATCGTATTTAATAATAGCTTCAGCGATTTTAATAAATTCTGAACTTACTTTGTTCTTCTCTATAAAATTAGCCAAAAGCTGTTCCCGCTCTTGCTTCAGTTTTAAAATATTTTGATTGAAGGTTTCAGGATCTGTTTGATACACATCACCACGAATCATCAAATCATTTTCATCTTCGTTTCTAAGAAAAAAATGAATTAATAAATTATTTTCAGCTTCACCATAACCTCCAAAGGTCAAGGTCTCATCAAATTCAAAAGTATTTACACGTAGGAGTAGACTATCGCCGGGTTCTAGATAAATAAGTTGTTGCTCATTATGAAAGATGTTATATAGCCCTTTTTTAACAGATTTTAATTTGTAAGAAAATCTGTTGTTTTGATCAAGCGCAATAGTATCTATTAGCAAATCATCTTTCTTTAAAATGATATAATTTGAAGTAGGGTTTACGATTTCCCCACCTATGTAAGTGCCAGATTTTGAGTATTTAGTGTCTGAAGAACATCCCAATAATAATGCAATTGAGAACGACGCTAGGATTAGCTTAAAGCTCATAGGTAATTTTTAGTCTATAGGAGAAATTTTAAATAAGACATCAAATGTAACTTTGAAGGTTGAAGAGTCCTGTTAATTAGAAGTTAAAACATATATTATAAAAGTTAATATTTCTTGTTTTAGGTTATAAGCTGTACTTTTGCAAATCATTAAAAAATTAGGGTTTAAGCTATGTTATCAGTATCAAATTTATCTGTTCAATTCGGTAAAAGAGTTCTCTTTGATGAGGTGAATGTATCATTTACACAAGGAAACTGTTATGGAATTATAGGAGCTAACGGAGCAGGAAAATCTACATTTTTAAAAATTATATCGGGTAAAGATGACGCTACGAGCGGTAACGTACATTTGGAGGCGGGTAAGCGTATGTCTGTACTTGAGCAGGATCACTATGCTTTTGACGACTATACTGTTTTAGATACCGTTCTTAAAGGTAATAAGCCACTATATAAAATAAAGTCTGAGATGGATGCACTTTATGCAGACTACACAGACGAGAATGCAGACCGTATAGGAGAATTACAAGTGAAATTTGAAGAGATGAATGGCTGGAATGCAGACAGTGATGCAGCTGCTCTTTTATCTAGTTTAGGTATTTCTGAAGATTTACATTACAATCTGGTCAAAGATCTTGATAGTAAACAAAAAGTACGTGTGCTTTTAGCACAGGCTTTGTTTGGTAATCCAGATGTTTTGATAATGGATGAGCCAACAAACGATTTAGATTATGAGACCATTAACTGGTTAGAAAACTTTTTGGCTAATTATGAGAATTGTGTGATTGTGGTATCTCACGACCGTCACTTTTTAGACGCAGTTTGTACACATATATCAGATATTGACTTCGGAAAAATTTCTCACTTTAGCGGAAACTATACATTCTGGTATGAGTCTTCACAGTTAGCAGCGCGTCAACGTGCGCAACAAAACAAGAAGTCTGAAGAGAAGAAAAAAGAACTTGAAGAGTTTATACGTCGTTTTAGCGCGAACGTTGCAAAGAGTAAACAAGCAACATCTCGTAAGAAAATGATTGAAAAGCTTAATGTAAATGACATTAGACCTTCAAGCCGAAGATATCCTGCTATTATATTTGAACGCGAGCGTGAAGCAGGAGATCAGATTTTAAATATTGAAAAATTAGCTTCTTCTATAGATGGAGAGATTTTATTCAAAAACATAAATCTCAATCTTGCAAAAGGTGATAAGCTAGTTGTCTATTCTAAAGACAGCCGTGCTACTACTGCTTTTTATGAGATCTTAAATGGAAAACAAAATGCATTAGAAGGTAAATATGAGTGGGGTGTTACAACAAATCAATCCTATTTGCCTGTTGATAATCAAGAGTATTTTGAAAATGATTTAACCTTAGTAGATTGGTTACGTCAGTATGCAAAAACAGAGCAGGAGCGTGAAGAAGTATTTTTAAGAGGTTTCTTAGGGAAGATGATTTTTTCTGGAGAAGAGGCGCTTAAAACTTCTAATGTGCTTTCCGGAGGAGAAAAAGTACGCTGTATGTTAAGCAGAATGATGATGCAACGTGCAAACGTTCTTATGTTTGATGAGCCTACAAACCATTTAGATCTAGAGTCTATTACGGCTATAAACAATAGTCTTAAAAACTTTAAAGGCACAATTTTACTAACTACTAGTGACCATGAGTTTGCACAAACGGTAGGTAATCGTATCTTAGAACTTACTCCTAACGGTGGTATCGACCGTTATTTAAGTTTTGATGAGTATATGAATGATCCTAAAATTAAAGAGCAACGTCAACAAATGTATTCGTTAAACGTATAGTATCATAAATTTTAGATATAAAAAAAGCCTTAGTTAATTTATTAACTAAGGCTTTTCTAGTTTAATTCGTTGCTTTATTCTTCAGCAAGAACTTCAAAACTAAATCGGTTTCCGGGATTTTGTCCTGATATAGAGGTTTTTAATTCCACGATATCTAAGGTCTTGGCATCTTGTAAAACGGTATAAAACGCATCTACTGTAGTTTGATTGTAAGGGCCAAAGAAAAATTCTCCTGCCGTATTCAATTTTATACCTAAACGTACTTTGTAAGCTGTAGTGTCTTTAGTTGCTGTAAGAGCAATGCCATCTGCAGCTAATCTGCCAGTGCCTTTACTAATAAAGACATCTGTAGTTTTAAAAGGTATAGGAGTTTTGCGCAACGTATCAGTTTTTTTGTATCTAAATAAATAAAATTCTGCAAATTGAGCATTAGGTACCAGTTCTGTAAGACTTACAGTTTCATTTGCATTTGTGGTTATAGATAATGGCACATTGAGATCTACGTAAAGTGTATCGTTTAGATTATACGTTGAGCTCGATTCGGGAATGCTAACCAGATTTGATACTTCAAAAGAGCTTAAAACAGGTTGATAATTGTCATCTGAGCTTGTGCACGCAATGTTAAGTGCGAAAAGCGAAAGGAGTAAAAAATGTGAAAATTTCATTAGTTGTTTGTTTAAGATTGTTTGTTAATCTATAGATGAACAATAATGAAATAGGTTGCGCCAGGCACTAAAATTTAACGATAAGGCATAAAACACTCCATTACTTTTTCAAAATGATTGAGTAATGGAGTGTTATTTTTAAAAACTAGTTCTTAAAGTGCTTAAATAAGGTGTATGCGCAAAAAACAGCAATAAAACCGCTAAGTACAATTCTAAATGTAGGCAATGTTTCTCCCTGAGTAAGCGGGTATAAACGATACAATGAGTAAAGCAATAAACCGGCGTTTAATGCGAGATTAAGCATAGATCGTTTTGGTTTTTCTTCTTTTTGAATAAGAGTTGAATTTGTATCTGTGACAAATTCTTCATCCTCAATACTACTTTGGGTCGCTTGTTCTTCAAAATCTGTATCTGAGATTTCAGAATTTACAAATGCCTTTTCTACAAGATGTTTGGCCTTTACAAGATTTTCTTTTTCAACAAAAACCAGGGTTTGATTAATATAATTAGTACCAAAACCAGCGCGAATTGCACTTTCGCCATCATTACGTACAACACTGTGAATACCGGCTTCTTCTAAGTAATTCTGAATAAACTTTCCATTAATTTCAGATCCAGTATAAACGCGCTCGTAATTAGATTCTTTAATCATATAGCTTTATCAAATTTGCATTTCCAAATGGCATTATTAAAATTTTTACCTAGTGCAAAGCCATAAAATAAAACCACTGCGGCAATTGATTTAAACATAAAAAAGAATACCATGACATCCTGGCTAAAAGATTGCTCACGGGTAAAAAGACCGTCAGGTACTAGCATAGTGGCTATTACACTTGAAAGTAGAATGGTGAATATTAAATTTTCAAAATTCTTGAATGGCCACATTAAAAGTTTTCTCAAGGGGTGTAAATCATTTCCCCATTTATGAATTAAGTAATAATACCCATTACCCATAGGTGCAAATAATAGCGGGTCGTCTGTTTTGTTTAAAACAAACATTTTTGAAGGTGCCATTATTTTAAAACCGCTTAATGAGAGATTATGCGTTTGTTCTAAATTAGCAATTTCAGTAAGTGCTTCCTGTGGGAATGCACCTTTAAAAAACCGTGAATCTAAAAACCGAAGTCTGTAATCAATACAGATTTTTTGAATACTTTTTTCGTGAAATATGCGCTTAGAGTCTAAAAGATCAAAGTCAAATTCATTAGTATCTTCAATCGAGTCACTAGCTAGATTTTCTAAGATACGTTCATTTGGAGACGGTGTCTTTTTTAAAAATTGGTTTACCCAATTTATAACAGAGTCTTCGTTCGTTTTTTTAAACTGTTCACGCAACAACTTGTCGTGAATATTAGTTTTTTTTAGTAGCATTTTTCTTTTTTTTTAGCATTTAAAGTTAACTAATAAGCTACTAATTTACAACACGACAAATGCTAAAGTATTAACGCAGCGATGCATTTAAACGTTGTTCAAAACGCTGCTGCAGTTTATGCATAATTTTATCTATTTCTTTGTCTGTAAGTGTTTTATTTTCGTCTTGTAAGGTGAAGCTCACAGCATAACTTTTTTTGCCTTCGGGAAGATTAGAACCTTCATAAACATCAAAAAGAGAAACCTGTTTTAGTATGTTTTTCTCAACAGCATAAGCCTCTTGATAGATCTCATCAAAAAGTGTCTCTTTATCTAATAACAAGGCAAAATCACGACGTACAGCGGGATTTTTTGGTATAGGCTTAAAGCTAATTTTGTTTTCTTGTATAAGGTCTAGAATAACATCCCAGTTGAAATCAGCAAATAAAATTTCCTGATCTAAATCAAAATGATTGCGTATTGATTTTACAACAACTCCAAAATTAACAACCTCCTTTTTTTGTATGGTATAATTTAAACCTTCAGAAAATTGTGCGTTTTTTACGGGCTTTACAGACCAATCAGTTAAGCCTAAACGACCTAATACGGTTTCTACTATCCCTTTTAGGTTAAAGAAGCTTGCCGGTTTTTGAGGAGCATTCCAGCTTTCAGCATTTACATTTCCGCTTAAGAATAAGGTTAGATGTTTGTGCTCTTCTCTTCCGCCGGGATAGTTATGGTAACTTTTTCCGAATTCAAAAAGTTTTAAATCTGGCTGACGTCTGTTTGTGTTAAAAGCTAAAACTTCAAGACCAGAAAATAATAAAGATTGGCGCATTACCGAAAGATCTGTACTTAGGGGGTTGAGCATCTTTACACTATAATCTGCTTTAAATGCATCATTTAAAACGGCGTATTCGGGATTAGTCAAAGAGTTATTTAGCATTTCATTAAAGCCTTGAGCTGCTAATAAATTACCGGTAACCTGTTGAATTTTATGATCTGCAAAGCGACTACTTTTAGATACAGAAGCATTCAGTTTTGCTTTAAATTTTATTTTATTGTAGCCATAAACGCGCAAAATTTCTTCAACGACATCTACTTCACGGGTTACATCATTGCGATAGGCAGGTATGGTCATACCAATACCAGATTCGGTAATGTTGTTTATTTTAATATCAAGCGACGATAAAATAGATTTTATGGTTTCCTTTGGGATTTCTTCACCAATCAATTTTTCGGCACGCTCAAAATTTAAAAATACCTGATGATCTTCAATTTTCTTAGGGTAGATGTCTATCACGTCACTGGTAACTTCACCGCCAGCGGTCTCCTGAATTAGTAAAACCGCTCGTATTAGGGCATATTCGGTCAAATTAGGATCTATACCGCGCTCAAATCTAAAAGAGGCATCTGTATTTAACCCGTGGCGTTTTGCACTTTTACGCACACTTACTGGATTAAAGAAAGCACTTTCTAAGAAAATAGCTGTAGTATCTTCAGTCACACCGCTATTTTCGCCCCCAAAAACACCCGCAATACACAAAGGCTTTTCAGAATCACAAATCATTAAATCTTCTTCATGAAGATCGCGCTCTATACCGTCAAGTGTAGTAAACTTTGTACCTGCAGCAACGGTTTTTACATTTATTTGCTTTCCGCTAATTTTAGAAAGGTCAAAGGCATGTAGGGGTTGCCCCAGTTCGTGTAAGACGTAATTAGTAACGTCTACAACATTATTTTTAGGCGTAAGACCTATGGCTTTTAGTCGGTTTTGTAACCATGCCGGAGAATCTTTAACAATAAGGCCACTTATAGTAATCCCACAATACCGC
This sequence comes from Leeuwenhoekiella sp. MAR_2009_132, assembly GCF_000687915.1. Lineage (NCBI taxonomy): Bacteria > Pseudomonadati > Bacteroidota > Flavobacteriia > Flavobacteriales > Flavobacteriaceae > Leeuwenhoekiella > Leeuwenhoekiella sp. MAR_2009_132. The sequence continues at coordinate 174,595 of NZ_JHZY01000004.1, read as the reverse complement.
GGTGCGCGCTCTTGATTTAAAACCTGAACACTGATTTTTTGAGTGCGGTTATCTATACGAAATGCACTTGTAGATGGGGTTATAAATTCGCTGTTAACGCCCATTTGTATTAAGCCTGCGCGTAAATCACGGGCAGTACCCATGTGACTCATCGCATCTGCACGATTAGGAGTTAAGCCTATTTCAAAAACTTCATCATCTTCAATATCATAAACTTCAGACAAGAGTGTTCCTGGTTTCAAATCACTGTCGAGAATTAGAATCCCATCGTGACTTTTACCTAGACCTAGTTCATCTTCAGCGCAAATCATCCCATTACTTACCTCGCCTCGTATTTTACCTTTTTTGATTTTCCAGGCTTCGCCTTTTTCATCATAAAGTGTTGTACCTACAGTAGCCACCGGTACTTTCTGGCCGGCATCAACATTGGGAGCACCACATACAATTTGTACCGGTTCGCCTTCCCCAAGGTCTACGGTTGTGATTTTTAATCGATCTGCATTAGGATGTTTTACACAGGTAAGTACGTGACCTACCACAATCCCTTGTAGACCTCCTTTTACACTTTGAAACTTATTAATACCTTCTACTTCAAGACCTAGATCTGTAAGTAAATTGCCGGTTTTCTCTGCTTCCCAATCAATATTAATAAACTGTTTTAACCAGTTGTAGCTTATTTGCATTCCCCTAAATTTTGAAAGGGCAAATATAACATTTACGCTGTTTTTTTGCGCACTAAGTTGGGTTTAATACCGAGTACGTTACTTCCTTTTTAATTTCAAATAAAAACACTCGTATAGCGACTGTCTTTAATAGAAAAAAGGTTGTGTTTATTAAAAGAGAGCTTGTGATTTATCTTTTAGAGTAGAATGTAAATCTGAAAACTAGGAAATATAATTCCATATATTTTTAAACTTCATCAACTGCGCATACATCTGGCGTATGGGTTGATTTTCTTCTTTAAGAAGTTGCGGATCTTCATTAAGCAGGGCAGAGGCATAACTTCTGGAGATTTTCATAATCTCGTTATCTTTTATAATATCAGCAATTTTTAAGTTGAGCACACCACTTTGCTGAGTTCCCATGATATCACCGGGACCTCTAAGTTTTAAATCTACTTCGGCAATCTCAAAACCATCATTAGTACTGGTCATAGTCTGTAATCGGGTTTTGCTGTCTTCAGACAACTTGTGCCCCGTCATTAAAATACAGTAGCTCTGGTCTGCTCCACGACCTACACGACCGCGCAACTGATGCAGTTGAGATAGGCCAAAGCGCTCTGCACTTTCTATAATCATAACAGAGGCATTAGGAACATTAACACCTACCTCAATAACGGTAGTGGCAACCATAATTTGCGTCTCGCCATTTACAAAGCGGTTCATTTCATAATCTTTGTCGGCAGGTTTCATCTGGCCGTGCACGATTGATATTTGATAGTCTGGCATTGGGAATTCGCGACTTATGCTCTCGTAACCATCCATTAAATCTTTGTAGTCGAGTGCTTCGCTTTCCTGAATTAAGGGGTAAACAATATAAATCTGTCTTCCTTTCTTTATCTCATCTCTTATAAAACCGAAAACTTTAAGACGGTTGTTGTCATATCTATGTACCGTTTTAATTGCTTTTCTTCCGGGCGGCAACTCGTCTATCACCGAAACATCTAGGTCACCGTAAACACTCATTGCCAACGTACGTGGAATAGGTGTAGCGGTCATTATAAGAATGTGCGGTGGTAGCTCATTTTTATGCCAAAGTTTACTGCGTTGAGCCACACCAAAGCGATGCTGCTCATCAATAACAGCCAATCCCAGATTTTTAAATTTTACTTTGTCTTCTAAAAGCGCGTGCGTTCCTATTAAAATATGAAGCGAGCCATTTTCAAGATTCTCGTGAATTTCTCTTCGAACTTTAGTACGTGAAGAGCCGGTAAGCAAAGCGATATTTATATCGAGACCCTCGCAGAGCTCGGTAAGTCCCTGATAATGCTGTATAGATAGTATTTCTGTAGGAGCCATCAAACAGGCTTGAAACCCATTGTCTATAGCTATTAACATAGTTAATAAAGCGACAATGGTTTTGCCACTTCCTACATCTCCTTGTAACAGGCGATTCATTTGAGCGGGTTTTCCCAGATCATTTCGTATTTCTTTAACTACGCGTTTTTGAGCTCCCGTAAGATCAAAGGGTAAATGATTGTTATAAAAAGTGGTAAAATTGGCACCTATTTGCTCAAAAGGATAACCTTTAATTTTCTGTTTGTGCAGCTTGTTTTTGACTAAAAGCTGTAACTGAATATAAAAGAGTTCTTCAAATTTTAACCGAAACTGTGCCTTTGCAAGATTTTCCTGACTTTGCGGAAAATGAATATTTAAGAATGCCGCTTTTTTAGGCATAAGCTTCAGCGTATCGAGTATCGATCTTGACAGCGATTCTTCAATATCTTGCTGCACTTCCTGAAACAGCGTTTGCATAAGAACATTTACCACTCGGTTTGTGATGCCTCTGTTGGTTAATTTTTCGGTAGAAGGGTAAACAGGTTGCATAGCGACCCGCAAACTTTTTTCATGTTCCTCTAATAATTCTAAATCAGGATGTGCAATAGAATAGGAGCTTCCAAAACGCTGTACTTTTCCGAAGATCACATACGGAATATTGATTTTTAAACTCTCTCTAATCCATTTTACACCCCTAAACCAGACCAGCTCCATTGATCCCGTTTGATCTTTAAACGTTGCAACCAGTCTTTTTGATCTTCCTTCTCCCGCACTTTTTAAATGTGTGATCTTTCCTATTATCTGCACATCTGCACTGGTAGGTTGTAATTGCGTAATGGTATAGTATTGAGTTTTATCAATATAGCGATTGGGAAACAGATTCAAAAAATCCTGATAGGTGTGTATGCCTAATTCAGAACGCAGCAACGTCGCCCTGTTGGGACCTACGCCCTTAAGGTAATCTATAGGAGTTTGAAGCTTGCTAGAGTTCATAAGAACGAAGATATAAAACCCAATTATTTTATTTGGGTTTTACAAGATAAACGAGGTTAAAAAGCATGGGGATGTGTTTTAAAGTTGGTGATAATAATTTTTAAAAGGCTGTGGCCTCTAATCAGGCTAATTACTTTGTTTTTAAAGGAGCGGTTTTAAAATCAAATCCTTAATTTGGCAGGTTCTTAGATAGTATGACTTTATGAAATTGATTTTTACGGTTTTTTTCGCTTGCTTAACAAGTGTAATCTATAGCCAACAGACCGAGACGGTTGACTTTGAACGTATTTACGCACTCCTTGATTTTGATTTTGCAAACGGTACCGTTACCGGCGATATGGAAATTAAATTCACTATGCTTGAAGATGCAGACTTTGTATATCTCAATGCGAAAAACATTACTAAATATGCTTCTACATTAAACGGTAAGTTAATAAGTACCCATACAGATGATGGGCGTATGATCTTTACCCGAAGCTTTACTAAAGGAGAGACGTACTCATTGGTTTTAAAGTATACCGCAAAGCCAGACAAGGCACTGTACTTTGTAAATAATGGTGGTTTTCAGCAAATCTGGACGCAGGGGCAGGGCAAATACACTTCTAACTGGTTACCTAGTATAGATGATATGAATGATAAGATAGAATTTGACCTATCTATTATTGCATATCCCGGGCAGGAAGTTGTTTCTAATGGTGTTCTGGTTGAGAAAGAAGAAAAGGGTGACAAGTTTATTTGGCATTATGAGATGACAGAGCCTATGTCTAGCTATCTTGTTGCTGTTGTTCTTGGAGATTATAAAAAGATAAAATATGTTTCAGACTCCGGTATTCCTATGGAGTTGTACTATTATCCCTCAGATTCTCTAAAGGTTTTAACGACCTACAAGTATAGCAAGGAGATTTTTAATTACTTAGAAGAAGAAATAGGTGTTAAGTTTCCGTGGCCTGTATATAGACAAATTCCCGTTAAAGACTTTTTGTATGCCGGTATGGAAAATACGACGGCTACCATCTTTAGCGATCAATTTGTTGTAGATCGTAATGGTTTTATAGATCGCAATTATGTAAGTGTTAATGCACACGAGCTTGCACACCAGTGGTTTGGAGATTATGTGACCGAAACTTCGGGAACACATCATTGGCTGCAAGAAGGTTTTGCGACCTATTATGCCTTGCTCGCAGAGCGGAAAGTATTTGGGGATGATTATTTTTATTGGAAACTGTATCAATCTGCCGAAGAATTAAAGGCGCTAAGTGATAAGGGTAAAGGAGAACGATTACTTGACCCTAAAGCAAGTTCTCTCACATTTTATCAAAAAGGAGCCTGGGCATTACATATGTTGCACGAAAAAATAGGAGATGAGGCATTTAAAGCTGGAATAAAAAGCTATCTCAATACCCATAAATTTAAAAACGTTACTACTGAAGATTTCCTCAAAGAAATGCGTATTGCAAGCGGCGAAGATTTAATTGATTTTGAAAAAGACTGGTTGCAGCAAACTGCATTTCAGGATAAAGCTGCTTTAGAGGTACTAAAAAAGTCACCGATAATCCAAAAGTATATGCGTGTTGTCGCATTGCGCAACGTTCCGTTTAGTCAAAAGCAAAACAAACTTTTAGATTTATTGGCTTTACCTGATGAGTACACAGGACAAGAGGCAATTTACCAGCTTTCTGAGGTTTCTCCCGGGGCGGCTTCCCGTATTTACGAACGTGCGTTCTACACTAATAATCCCTGGGTACGCCAGGCGATTGCGCTAACGGTACAGAAAGTACCTGCAGAAATGAAAACAAACTATGAGCGCCTACTTAACGACGATTCTTACATAACCCGTGAGCAGGCATTACTTAATTTATGGACTTCGTTCCCTTCAGATCGTCATAAATATTTAAACCAGATGAAGGGCATACAAGGCTTTTCAGATCATAATATTGAAATCACCTGGCTTGCACTTGCAATTTCTACTTTAGATTATGAAGAGGCTTATATACGCGACCACTTTTTTAGACTAACCCGTTTTACAGGCAGTAGATATTCATATGCTACGCGAAAAAATGCATTTCAAAAATTGTATCAGTTACAGTTGTTTGAGCCTAAAAGTTTAGAGAATTTAATTGATGGCTGTTTTCATATCAACTGGAGATTTTCTGAGTCTTGCCGCGGGATTTTAGATATGCTTATAAAAGATCCTGAGTGGAAAAAAGAGTTGCAAAAACTAAAGTTAAAAGAGGAAAAACAACAGAAATTTTTAGCTGAAAAATTGACTTAATGAGAGCTTTGGTAATTTCTGGTGGGGGTAGTAAAGGTGCTTATGCCGGTGGCGTGGCTCAATACCTTATGGAAGAGTTAGGTCATAAATATGATCTTTTTTTAGGTACTTCTACCGGAAGCCTTTTGATCTCACAACTTGCTAATAATAACATTCAGCGTGCGTATGAGGTTTATACAAACGTAAACCAGAACACCATTTTTAATGTAAACCCGTTCAATATTAAATCTAAAGGCGACCGGGAATATGTGTCTATTAATTACTGGAACACCGTCTGGCAATTTATGCGTAGGAAACGCACCTTTGGCGAAAGCAAAAATTTACTCAAGAATATTAAAAAAAATCTTTCCCGAAGTGAGTTTGAACATATAAAAAAAACTGCTGCAGATGTGGTGGTTACTGTGTCTAACTTGTCTAAAAATACTGTAGAATATAAATCTATTCGCAATTGGGAATATAATGATTTCTGTGAGTGGATCTGGATTAGTTGCAACTACGTGCCTTTTATGAGTCTGGTTAATAAAAATGGCTATGAGTATGCAGATGGGGGTTTTGGCTGTATTGTACCTATACGGGAAGCGATACGTCGTGGTGCTACCGAAGTTGATGCCATAATTCTTGAGTCAGAGAATATGGAGTATAATAAGGTTTTGGGTAAAAACCCGTTTTCGCTAATGGTAAATTTATTTGGTTTTTTAATGGATCAGGTAGAATATCACGATGTGATTGTGGGTAAGCTGGCCGCAATAAATAAAGATGTCCCCCTTAACTTATATTACACACCCTCAAAACTTACCGAAAACAGTCTTATTTTTAATAAAAAGTTAATGACCAGCTGGTGGCAACAAGGATGGGAATATGCTGCAGATAAGGCAAAACAAGCCCAGGACAATAAGCTTAGGGCAATCTCAGAATCAGATTAAGCCGGTTAATTAACTGTTATTGTTTTTTCGATAAATGTATCTGTCGTGCTTTTAAAACGCAGTGTGTAAACGCCGGCTTCAGTAGGTGTAAAGGTATATAAGGCTACCCGTGTAGGTACATCCATCGTGCAAATACAACCTTTGTAAATTGCTTCAACACTTACGGTTATTATTTTTCCATCTATGGTTTCTTTAAATTCATTAAATAAGCCACAGCCATTAGAAACCGGAAAGAAGACTTCTAGGATTAAGTCTTTGTTGACTTCAGTTTCTGTACTTCCTTTAACATCAATAACGACGGTTTCTGCGGTACTCTCACAATCTTGATCTTCTGTGTCTTTAGTTGTTGAACATTGCAATGCAAGAAATGCTACCGTAACAAGTAAAATTAGTTTTGATTTCATTGATGATTTTTAAGCAGATGCAGAAACTAGAGAGAGGTTGCGTACTCGTTATTAGATTATTTTCTGCTTTTTGAAAAAAGCGCTGAATACTGTAAAATTTATCTATTTAAACAGACCTCTACTTCTTCAATACCTTCTTCGTTTTCAGATAATACCACCAGCGTATCATGTTTATTAATAACAGTAGAACCTTTAGGAGTTAAAAACTTGTCATTGCGCTTTATCATGGCAATAATTGCAGTTTTAGGAAACCCTAATTCTACAATTTTTTTATCTACGGCATAACATTGCGGCGTAATCACAATTTCTTTCATTGCCGTTTTTGGTATTTCAGAAATAAAACGGGCAACATCTGCTTTTGAATCTTTTGCTTCGGGCAGCGCGACACCCAACCATTTGGCCACAATAGAAAGAGAAGTACCTTGTATAAGTACTGAAGTTACCGAGATAAAGAAAACAATGTTAAAGATCATATTGGCTTTCTCGATACCTGCAAGAAGCGGGTAAGTGGCAAATACAATAGGCGCTGCACCGCGTAGACCTACCCACGAAATATACAATCGTCTTCTCATTTTCATTTTAAAAAATGCCAGACTTATAAAAACCCCAACCGGGCGTGCTATAAAGATTAAAAATAGTGAGACCACGATACCTATACCAAAGAAAGGAACAATCTCTGTAGGGAAAACCAGCAATCCCAAAGTTAGAAACAGTACAATCTGCATAAGCCAGGCGAGCCCGTCAAACATTTTAAGAATGGTTTGCTTATGTATTAAATCTTGATTTCCCAGATATACTGAACAGATATATATTGCTAAAAAACCGTTGCCTCCTATAGATTCTGTAGCAGAAAAGGTTATAAACATCAAGGCGATTACCAGAACCGGGTATAAACCTTCAAAACCTAATTCTATTTTATTAATAATTAATTTACTGAGTTTACCAAAAACAAAACCGGCAATCCCACCCACGATCATTTGTTGTAGTAGCAAAGGTATTACCGAAAATAAGCCTTGATCCTGATTGATTACAAGCGTCAGAAAAGCAATGGTAAGTACGTATGCCATAGGGTCATTACTTCCGCTTTCTAATTCTAGCGTAGGCCTTAGATTGGTTTTTAACGCAAGACTTTTTGACCTAAGTATTGAAAATACCGCTGCGGCATCTGTAGACGATACTATAGAACCTAGAAGTAGACTTTCGTAAATGGTAAAATCGGTTAGATAAAAAACAAACACTCCGAGTGTAACGGCTGTTAAAAGAACACCAAGGGTAGAAAGTAATAATCCCTGACGTAAAATAGGTTTAACGCTTGACCAGTGTGTATCTAAGCCCCCTGAAAATAAGATGAAGTTCAGAGATACAATACCTATAAACTGAGCGATCTCCATATCGTCAAATATAATACCTCCTATACCGTCTGAGCCGGCAGCCATTCCTATACCCAAAAACAATAACAAGGTAGGGACTCCAAATCTATAAGACGTTTTACCTACTACAATACTTATGAAGAGCAGCAACGAACCTATTAAAACAATATTCTCAATGGTGATATTCACGTGTAGGGATTTTAGGTTGTAAAAATAGAAATTAAGCGTTAGCGTTTAAATCCTGGTTGTAAATACTTAAATTAAGATTGAAGTAAGGTTTTTTATAATCTTATTTTATGCGTTTACCTTGAGTCGTAAATGATAGCCCTTGCTGACCTCGAGTTGAAATCATAATAGCTTCAAAAATAGGATCTGTAAGTGCATTATTATTAAGCCAGTCAAAGATAAAATTTGCTCCAGTACCACCGGTGTCATCAGATTCTTCGATAATGATATCTACAGTTTCTAAGGGTTTAATGAATATGGGGTAGTCAAAATACGTGCGTATAAGTTCGCCAGACGTACTGTAATATGCTGCTTTTGTAAGGTATATAGAATCTTTATCACTGGTATTACGCATACTTACGGTAACGGTAAGATCGTGCGTATTGTGTTCTGAAGTACTGTAAATCTCAGAATAGATGCCTAGATAGGTACGTGCTTCTGTTAATGAATCATCTACAGGTATTGTTGCACTCCTTTTTTTCCAGTTGATAGGATTTATAGAACTCATTTCTTTCTGTTGCTCACACGAACAGATTAACAAGACCAGAAAAAAAGATAGACTAAGAGATTTGATGATTTTCATAAATTCAAAAATAGTATATCATAAATTAGTAAGATGTAATTAATACAGTTGAACATCGCTAATTTATAAATTAGCCTGTAATAGTAGTCTTAAACTTAAATAAAGCACGCTATAGACCTCACAATTACAGTCTCTTAAAATATAAAAGATAAAAACCTATTTAGTTTAAAAGTTCCTGCACTTCGGTTTTTAAGTAAATAAGCGCAACGGTTATTGGATTTTCTGCTTCTGAAAAATTTGACATCATCTTCTCGCGTAAGGCATTAGCGTCTGCTAAATTGGTGTCTAAAACGTGTTTACGTAATTGTGCAATTAACGTATTTTTTGAAGATTTAATTACATTCCAGCATTCATCAGACATATAAATCTGCTGTGATAAATTATGCTCAAATTCTTGTTGTACTTGTGCGATCACAGATTCTACATAAATTTTCTTATCTGAAGAATTAGGTTGAACACGCAGTAATAACTGAAGCGGATTTGAACGTTCTAAAAATAAGGTTAATCGCTCATAAGCCTGTAGGCGTAAAGGGAGAGTTTCGGTTTGTAATTCTTTATGTAATAAAAAACGTCTGCGTCTATCTTCATTTGTAAGAAAACCATCAAAAAAATAATACGCTAAGCCACCTACTACCAGTGCCGGCAATACCGGTATTAAAAAATTTAAAATATCATCCATAATCTAATAACGTACTTCTTTTTTAGTATCTACTTGAATTTTTCTGCCTGCAGTTTCTTTATCATAATTGCCACCTAAATATTCACAATCTAGAATTTCATTCATTCCGTTAAAAGGAACTTCTACTTTATGATAACTAAAACACGCAGCCAGCGTCTGTGTTAAGTTTTTATCGCCCAGGCTCAAATCAACATCTTCTGTAGTTAATTGACAAGGATGCTCGTAGCCACAGGCGTGGGTAATTTCTATTAATTCCTTCCTGAAATTTTTAAAATAGAAATTGGTACGTACAGCTTTGTCTTCAATATTAATACCAGATTGTAGCCATTTATTTTGCGTAGCAACACCGCTGGGACAGGTGTTGTTATGACAGGCTTTTGCTTGAATACAACCTATTGAAAGCATAGCCTCACGTGCAACGTTAATAACATCAACGCCCATTGCAAAAGCCATCGCGCCCTTTGCGGGTAGCCCTAATTTACCACTGCCTATAAAAACAATACGCTCTGTTAAATGGTGTTTTTTAAATATCTTATAAAGGTCGCTAAATGCATATACAAAAGGAAGTGAAACGTGATCTGCAAAACTAGGAGGTGCTGCACCGGTACCACCTTCGCCACCATCTACCTGAATAAAATCTGGACCTTTACCAGATTTTACCATAAGTTGAGCCAGTTTTTCCCAGTCCTGAAGTTTTCCTATTGCGGCCTTGATTCCTACAGGAAGCCCGGTAGCATTTGCAATATCTTCAACAAATTTTAATAAGCCCTCAACCCCTTCAAATGCAGAATGGGTAGCTGGGGAAATAACGTCTTTACCCATAGGTACGTGACGTATTTCAGAAATTTCCTGAGTGATTTTTGACGCTGGTAAAACGCCACCTTTCCCGGGTTTTGCACCTTGTGATAATTTTACTTCAATCGCTTTGACTTCTGGGTTTGCTTCAACTAATGCAATTAATTTTTCCATAGAAAAATTTCCGGCTTCATCACGTACTCCAAAATAACCGGTTCCTATTTGAAATACAACATCTGCTCCCTGTTTATGATAGGGTGAGAGACCGCCTTCGCCTGTATTGTGATAAGCGTGCGCCAGTTTACAACCTTTATTAAGAGATTCTATAGCTCGGGCAGAAAGCGATCCAAAACTCATTGCCGAGACATTAATCGCAGAGCCAGGTCTGTAAGGTTTTCGGCGTTTATTATGAAGCCCCATTACTTTTGCACAAGGTAAAAAATACGGGTTTTTTGAATTGGGATGATCTAAAGGGGCTTTAAAACCCATCATCGCATTGTTTATAAAAATGTAATTGGCTTCGTAAATATTTTGATCTGTACCAAAACCTTCATAGTTATTTTCATTTTTTGCTGAAGCATAAATCCAGCCGCGTTCTATACGATTAAAAGGAAGTTCTTCACGATTGCTTGCTACTATATATTGGCGTAATTCTGGGCCAATACTCTCAAGCATATACCGCATATGACCTACAATAGGAAAGTTGTGCGTTATGATGTGTTTTTTATTGAAAAAAATATCCCGAACGGCGATAACAACTAAAAATACGATAAGCCAGATCCACCACGGAATACTAGACAAAAAAGAAAGGACTTCACTCATAGATAGGTATTCATTACAGTCTTCAAACTTACAGATTTACAGACTTTTTTAGGAGGCGTTTGTAAAATTTTAGCATAGAAAACAACGGCTTAGATACTTCAGGTCTAGAAAATCACTTTAAATAAATCCTGAAGATTTAAAGCTATTCTTTATGTTAGTCTAAATAATTCACTAAACAAACAAACCCACAGGTAGCTGTACCTGCGGGTTAGTTTTTACAATTAGTTTAAGAGGTAGAAGCTATTTTTTATTGAGATAATCTAGCGTCAACTGGCTCATAACTTTAACTCCAAGTAGCATACCTGCGTCGTCAATTTGAAAATCTGGTGTATGATGCGGGTATGCTTCTTTATTACCCGGTGTCATCCCACCCAGAAAAAAGTATAAGCCCGGCACTTCTTCCTGAAAATAACTAAAATCTTCGCCGCCTGTGGTAGCTTTTACAAGATTTACCTTATCTGCTCCTGCAACTTTTTGGAGCGTAGGGAGCATTTGTTCTGTAAGTGCCTCATCATTATAGGTGATTGCAGTATTTGATTGAAATTCTATGGTCGCACTTCCGCCGTAGGCTTTTGCAAGACCTTCAGTCATTTCTGTCATTCTACGAATTATAAGTTCACGCATATTAGGATCAAGCGTGCGTACCGTACCTATAAGCTCTGCACTTTCCGGAATAATATTAAATCGTACTCCTGAGGTTATTTTACCAACCGTTATTACTGCAGGCTCTACTAATAAATTTGACTCTCTACTTATTATAGATTGAAAACCGTCTATAATTTGTGATGAAATATAAATAGGATCTACACCTCCCCAGGGCTGTGAGCCATGAGTTTGTTTACCATTTACTTTTACGACAAAGCGTTCTACAGCGGCCATAATACCTCCCGGTTTGTAATTAATTTGACCCACAGGTGTTGCACTATTTATGTGTAGGCCAAAAATCGCATCTACATCAGGATTTTTGAGAACCCCTTCCTTTATCATTAAAGAAGCACCACCTTCTTCTCCCGGTGGTGGTCCTTCTTCAGCAGGTTGAAAAATAAATTTTACGGTACCGTTAATCTTATCTTTATGTTGAGATAATATTTCTGCAACACCCATTAAAATAGCAACATGTGTATCGTGACCACAGGCGTGCATTACCCCGGTTTCTGTGCCTAGAAAATTTGCAGTAACATTACTTTTAAAGGGTAAATCATTACGTTCTGTTACAGGCAAGGCGTCTATATCTGCACGTAAGGCAACTACCTTACCCGGTTTTTTTCCTTTTAAAATACCTACGACGCCTGTTTTTGCGATTTCTGTTTGAACCTCAATACCCAGCGATTTTAAATGTTCTGCAATTTTTGCAGCTGTCTCAAACTCTTGATTGCTCAATTCTGGATGCTCGTGAATATCGTGGCGCCAGTTAATTACTTTATCTTCAATAGATTCTGCAGCCTTCATTATCGAAGCATCTGGAGATTGCGCAAATGCGGTTAAACCAATGCTGAGGAAAAGAATGTTTAGTTTTTTCATATAGATTTTTTAAAATGAAATTAAAGCGTAATCGAGATTTTGATAATAGATAAGTGCATTCATTGCAGATAATGCGAGTTGCGTATGTTGCCACCTTTTTTCTGAAGTTATATCACGAGCCCCAGCAGTTTGTCCACATAGCACCACAGGAATATTTAACTTATATAATTGTTCTAAGAGTTCGATATTGGGATTATCAACACCATATTTTTCTTTGTGAAATTCGTTATTGAGTAGGCTAAAAGCAGCACTACCATGAATCACAAGTACAGGTTTTAACTGATTTTGTGGTACACCTGCAGCGTGGTTCATATTTAAAAAACGGGCTACAGTATTAAAATAAGGGTTAAGTTCTGAAGGGTTTTCTGGAGACTTCGAGATATCAAACACAACTTTATAGGTTTGAGAAACATCTATCGGAATATCAAGTTTAGAAACGGTGTAAGTTGCTCCAAAGTCATTGATTAATGGACCGGTGATTTTTTCTTGCGCTCTTAAATTTTGAGAAAAAGCACTTATAAAAATAAAAAGAGCAAAAGCAAATTTAAAATGCATAGCAGATAATTATAGCTTAAAGATATTTAAAATTCATTAACGATTGCATCCCACGTATCGATTTCGTTTTGCCATACAATAACCCGGTATAGAAATCTTCTGTTTTTAATCAGACACTTTTTTTAATAACTATATGCATTATGGCTCGGGTAAAAAGCTAAGATTCCTTAATTTTCACTTCTTAAAAAATCAATTGTTTTGGAGGCACTTTTAGAAGGATTAAATGACGCACAACGTGCACCGGTATTACAAAAAGACGGGGCGATGATGGTGATTGCCGGTGCAGGCTCTGGTAAAACGCGTGTACTTACAATGCGTATCGCATACCTGATGCAACAAGGGGTAGACGCATTTAATATATTATCTCTAACGTTTACTAATAAGGCCGCTCGCGAGATGAAAACGCGTATAGGTACGATTGTGGGCAATAGTGAAGCAAAAAATCTATGGATGGGTACCTTTCACTCTGTATTTGCTAAAATCCTACGTATTGAAGGGCATCACCTGGGGTTTCCTCCCAATTTCACGATTTATGATAGTCAGGATTCTCAACGTCTTATTTCTGCTATTATTAAAGAAATGGGACTTGATAAAGATATTTATAAATACAAGCAGGTACACAGTCGTATCTCTTCCTTTAAAAACAGTTTGATAACCGTAAAGGCCTACTTTCAAAATCCAGAATTGATGGAAGCTGATGCGATGGCAAAAAAGCCACGTATAGGTGAGATTTACAAAGAGTACGTAGATCGTTGTTTTAAAGCAGGCGCAATGGATTTTGATGATTTACTGCTGCGCACAAATGAATTGCTCGCACGTTTTCCAGAAGTACTAGCCAAGTATCAGAAACGTTTTCAATACATTCTTGTAGATGAGTACCAGGATACAAACCACTCACAATATTTAATTGTAAAAGCCCTGGCAGACCGCTATCAGAACATTTGTGTGGTGGGAGATGATTCACAAAGTATTTACGCCTTCCGGGGTGCAAATATTAATAACATATTAAACTACCAGAAAGATTATGATGATGTAAAAGTCTATCGTCTGGAGCAAAATTACCGTTCTACAAAGAATATTGTAGAAGCAGCAAACTCTGTTATTGAACATAACAAAACCAAGCTTGATAAAATTGTCTGGACGGCAAATGACGACGGACCCAAAATAATTGTGCACCGCTCATTAACAGATGGTGAAGAAGGGCGTTATGTAGCAAGTACCATATTTGAGCAAAAGATGAACAAGCAGCTCAAGCACAGTGATTTTGCTATTTTATATAGAACTAATGCGCAATCTCGTGCGATGGAAGACGCTTTGCGTAAACGGGAAATACCGTATCGTATTTTCGGGGGATTATCGTTCTACCAGCGTAAAGAGATTAAAGATGTTTTAGCGTATTTACGAGTATTAACAAACCCCAATGATGAAGAAGGTTTAAAGCGTATAATTAACTTCCCTGCACGAGGTATAGGCGCAACCACCATAGACCGTCTGGTAATCGCTGCAAAGACGTATAATAAATCAATTTTTGAGGTGATGGAGAATATTCAGCACCTTGAAATACAAATTAATAATAGTACAAAAAATAAGCTCTACAACTTCGTCAATATGATTAAGAGTTTTCAGATTACTGCTGAAAACGCCGATGCTTTTGTTACTGCTGAAGAAGTAGCCCGTAAAACAGGATTGCTTCAGGAACTAAAGAAAGATGGCACGCCTGAAGGTATTGCACGTATCGAAAATATTGAAGAGCTGTTAAACGGTATTCGTGATTTTGTTGAAGGCCAGAAAGAAATCGTAGATGCGACCGGTTCACTCGCCGAATTTTTAGAAGATGTAGCCCTTGCCACAGATCTTGATAAGGAGGTAGATGATGTAGATCGGGTGTCTTTAATGACGATTCACTTGGCAAAAGGACTAGAATTCCCGTATGTTTTTGTGGTAGGTATGGAAGAAGATTTATTCCCTAGCGGAATGAGTATGAATACCCGTAGCGAGCTTGAAGAGGAGCGTAGATTATTTTATGTTGCCTTAACGCGTGCAGAGCATCAAGCTTATTTAACATATACCGAATCGCGTTATCGCTGGGGAAAATTGATAGACGCAGAACCCAGTCGTTTTATTGAAGAGATTGATGACTCATTTCTTGATATACAAACGCCTATGGAATCTTACAGGTATAAGCCCCTTGTAGATATAGATATTTTTGGGGAACCAGATAAAACTAAGTTACGACTTAAAAAACCGGTTGCCGGAAGCGCACCCACCGTAGGAAAACCTACACCGGGACAATTACAGAAATTAAGAAAATTAAGACCTGAAAGTACGAGTACACCATCTTTTAAAACAGATGATTTAAATGGAAATTTAAAAGCAGGAAGTAGAGTAGAACACAACCGTTTTGGTCACGGAGAAGTATTAGGAATTGAAGGAATAGGACAGGATCAAAAAGCAGAAATACGTTTTCAAACTGGTGGTATCAAGAAGTTGTTGTTGCGTTTTGCAAAATTGAAGATTTTAGAATAGACTAGAGGTAGTTTTAAAAAATCTAATAGTTTATTAACTGAACATCTTTATCGAAGCCAAAAGAGCAACGGGATCAATTTCTGTATTCACCGAATCATCGTCTGCGGTTACTGGTACATTTTGCTTTTCGTATTCCATTAAAGACCATACACCATTGTCATATTCTAACGCGGTAAGATGCTCAATCCAGTCTCCACTGTTTAGATAAATACAGTTTTTTTCTTTATAGAAAACTTTGCGTATTTGTGGTTGATGTATATGACCGCAAATCACGTAATCGAAGTCATTTTCAATAGCGAGTTGTGCAGCGGTTTCTTCAAAATTTGATACAAAGCTTACCGCTTTCTTAACACTGTTTTTAATTTTTTTAGAAAGAGAATATTTTGGTTTACCAAGTTTTGTAAGCCACCAGTTTATGAAGCGGTTAAAAACTATGAGAAAGTCATAGCCCCAGCCACCTAACTTCGCAATCCATTTTGTATGTTGTATAGAGGCATCAAAAACATCCCCGTGAAAAATCCAGGCTTTGCGACCGTCAAGATCTAAAACTAGTTTATCTACTATTGAAATATTCCCCAGATTCACAGGGCTAAACTTGCGTAATTTTTCATCGTGATTCCCGGTGATGTAAAATACTTCTGTTCCCTTAGCAGCAAGTGAAATTATTTTTTTAATCACCTGTAAATGCGATTTTGGGAAGTAGCGTTTTCTAAATTGCCAGATATCTATAATATCCCCGTTAAGAACCAGCGTTTGTGGTTTAACACTTTGCAGGTAATTCACGAGTTCTTTAGCGTGAGATCCATAGGTGCCTAGATGTACATCAGAAAGTACTACAAGTTCAACGTTACGTTTCAAAAACTGTTATTTTAAACAAATAAAAGCCACGGGTGTTACTACAGTTTTACGTGAATATTAAATTATTTTTTAGAATTAGTATTTAAGTGCTTAATTAGATGCCTTATCCCGCTAGTTTTTGGCTAAAACATTTTAATTTCGCCATTTAAATTTATGATATGGCAGGTAATACATTTGGTAAACTATTTACGCTAACAACTTTTGGAGAATCACATGGTGAAGCTATAGGTGGAATTATAGACGGTTGTCCCGCAGGAATAGAATTAGACTTAGATGCTGTTTACCGCGATATGGAGCGTCGCAAGCCTGGTCAATCTAAAATTGTAACCCAACGTAAAGAGCCTGATACCGTTCAGTTTTTCTCTGGTATTTTTGAAGGTAAGACTACCGGCACGCCTATAGGCTTCAATATTGTAAATACCAATCAAAAGTCTCACGACTACAGCCATATAAAAGACACCTACCGCCCTTCTCATGCAGATTATACTTATGATCAAAAATATGGGGTACGTGATTACAGAGGTGGTGGCCGTTCTTCTGCACGGGAAACAGCAAGTCGTGTTGCGGCAGGGGCCATAGCCAAGCAAGTTTTAAAAGATGTGAAAATAAATGCATTTGTAGACTCGGTAGGCGAGATACATATGACAACCCCGTATCAGGAGCTTGATTTTTCTTTAATAGAATCTAACGATGTACGTTGCCCAGATCAGGCATTCGCCGAAAAAATGATTGATAGAATAAAAGAAATACGCAAAGAAGGAAACACTATAGGTGGTACCGTAATGTGTGTTATACAAAATGTACCGGTAGGACTGGGCGAACCTGTATTTGATAAGTTACATGCTGAGCTAGGTAAAGCAATGCTTTCTATAAATGCAGTTAAAGGTTTTGAGTATGGTAGCGGTTTTCACGGAGCTTCTATGAAAGGAAGTGAACATAATGATTTATTTAACGCAGACGGAAGCACCAAAACAAACCTGAGTGGAGGTATACAAGGGGGTATAAGCAACGGTATGGATATCTATTTCAGAGTAGCGTTTAAACCTGTAGCAACCATAATGCAAACACAACCTACAATTGACAAAGATGGTAATGACGCAGAAATGCAAGGTAAGGGACGCCACGATCCTTGTGTAGTGCCCAGGGCAGTACCTATAGTTGAAGCAATGGCGGCTCTGGTATTAGCCGATTTCTTTTTAATTAATAAAGCTTCTAAAATTTAAGAATAACTTGATAAAGCATAAAAAACCTGAATATATGTTCAGGTTTTTTTATGTGCAGAATAAGGAAAAAATACTTTTTTGCTTAGGTAATTTTACCTAAATTTGAATAATAATAGTTAAAGGTCATAATTATGAGTTATTCAAAAATAGATCAGGATATTAATGAGGTCAATGAAGCTGCGGTTATGTATTACTTAGACAATACAGAGGTTAATTTAGCAACTTTAGATGCCTTGCGGGAGCGTTCTTTTTTTAATGAAGCTACACTTGCTGATTGGTTAAATATTAATGTAAAAACTCTTCGCAATTATAAAAATAACAACAGTGTTATTAAGGAACATGTGCAAGAAAAAATCGTCCTCTTAATGGCGCTATTCAATCACGGTAAAATGGTTTTTGGCTCATTTGAAAAATTTTCAGAGTGGTTAAAAAGTCCTAATTTTTTCTTTGATAAAAAGGCTCCTGCGGTATTTTTGAATACTTATAGTGGCACAAAGTTTATAGACAATCGCCTCACCGGGATGCAATATGGAGATAATGCTTAATTATTAATATGGAGCTTTACCGTATTGCAACAGAAAAATACGCCAATATACTTACTGCTTCTGGTGCTGCCGCAAGGTGGAATAAAGCCGGTGAGCAAATTCTGTATTCTTCATCTAGCCGAGCTCTGGCGACCCTAGAGCTTATTGTAAATTATCGTTCTATTGAGCCTGATGTAAAGTTTAAGGTTATGATACTTTCTCTATCAGATGACAGTTCACTTATAGATTTTTTAGATAAAGAACGACTTCCTTTAAATTGGCACGGAATTTTCGCTTATCCAGTTTTACAAAATCTAGGTTCATCCTGGTATCGCGCACAAAATAGTCTGGCTTTACGTGTTCCTTCAGCTGTTATTCCTCAAGAATACAACTATCTTTTAAACACCTCACATCCTGCTTTTGCCTCAAAAGTCAAATTAGCTCATATTGAAGATTATTTTTGGGATGATAGGCTGGCATAAGCGCTTACTTCAGATTTAAATTCTGTTGAATTTGTTTATCTTTCCCAACAAGGAAAAAACACCTCTATTTTTATATGAAAAACTTAGCATTGCATTGGAAGATTATTATTGGTCTTGTCCTGGGTATTATCTGGGCTTTAATCTCGAGTCAAATGGGATGGAGCCAGTTTACCATAGACTGGATCGCTCCCTTTGGAAAAATCTTCATTAACCTTTTAAAGTTAATTGCTGTTCCTCTTGTGCTTTTTTCAATAATAAGCGGTGTAGCAAATTTAGGAGATCCTGCTAGTCTAGGAAGAATGGGTGGGAAGACCCTTCTCGCTTACTTAATTACTACCGTGTTAGCCGTAAGTTTAGGTCTGCTTCTTGTTAATGTAATAGAACCCGGTAAGCTTGTTGATGAGCAGAGCCGTATCGATAACCGTATTAGTTATGAGATTTGGGCTGCAGATGAAGGTTACGTCATTAAAGACGGAGTTAATTACTTGCAGGATCCTGAGTTTATGGAACGTGCTAGAGAGATTTCAAATTTATCACATAGCCAACTTAAAGATGCTGCAGTAGATGATAAAATGAAAACTGCAGATGCTACTAAAAATGCAGGTCCGCTTCAACCCCTTGTAGATATTGTACCCGATAACTTTTTTAATTCTCTTGCGGATAATGGATTAATGTTACAGGTTATTTTCTTCGGTTTATTTTTTGGAGTAAG
This sequence comes from Leeuwenhoekiella sp. MAR_2009_132, assembly GCF_000687915.1. Lineage (NCBI taxonomy): Bacteria > Pseudomonadati > Bacteroidota > Flavobacteriia > Flavobacteriales > Flavobacteriaceae > Leeuwenhoekiella > Leeuwenhoekiella sp. MAR_2009_132. The sequence continues at coordinate 155,131 of NZ_JHZY01000004.1, read as the reverse complement.
TATGTTATTTATAGATCCTAAAAAGTCAGCTCCGGTTACGCGTGCTGTAGATGGGATTATGGAAATATTTTTAAAAATGGTAGACTTGACTATGCAGGCAGCGCCATTTTTTGTTTTCGCTTTACTGGCAGGTGTTGTGAGTCAGATGGCGGGTAATGATATAGGTAAAGTTGTTGAGATTTTTAAAGGATTGAGCTGGTATTCATTAACCGTAGTACTTGGTTTAGCACTTATGATCTTTGTGATCTACCCACTTATATTTAAAATATTTGTTAGAAAGGTTTCTTATTTCGGATTTTTTAAAGCTATGGGACCTGCACAAACACTGGCATTCTCTACATCGAGTAGTGCAGCAACGCTTCCCGTAACTATGGAGTGTGTAGAGGATAATCTGGGAGTTGATAAAAAAGTAACCAGTTTTGTACTGCCTATAGGTGCGACCGTTAATATGGATGGTACCTGTCTTTATCAGGCTGTGGCAGTAGTGTTTCTAGCTCAACTTCATATGATAGATTTAACTTTAGGGCAGCAGCTTACTATAGTGTTGACCGCTACACTTGCATCAATAGGTTCTGCGGCGGTACCCAGCGCAGGTCTGGTAATGCTAATTATAGTTTTAGAATCTGTAGGTTTAAACCCAGCGTGGATAGGTATTATTTTTCCTGTAGATCGTATACTAGATATGTGTAGAACTGTAGTTAACGTTACGGGTGATGCAACGGTCTCTTCAGTGATCGCAAAAGGGGAAGGTCTGTTTAACTACAATCCTCATAAAAAGCCTGATGAAGCTTTTGATATTGAAGAATAATCATTAAAAGACTAAAAATAAGACACTTACGTTTTGTTTATTAAATAAATAAGTTTATTTTAGGAATCCCAATCTATTAAACGGTTTCCCTATACAACCACTTAACTTACCATTTGCCGATCTAAATGAGTAAGTATGAGAAGAATTTTATTTTTATTTTTTATCGGAACGTATGTTGTAAATGCACAAGTGGGGATTGGTACCACAAATCCTAGTGCATCAGCAATGCTTGAAGTAAGTAGTTTGTCTTCAGATGGAAGCTATAAAGGTTTTATGCCACCCCGAGTTACAGTCGTTCAACGCGATTTAATACGAGCTGATGAAAGTGACCTTGGTTTGCTTATTTTCGTAAGTGATCCTGTGGCTTCTATCTATGGTTTGCAGGTGTGGAATGGTGTTTTCTGGGAAAATGTGCATCTTTTACAAAATTCGATTCAACCTACAGAAGTAGCATTTACTTCTACGAGTAGAGATCAAATTGAAAATTCGGGTGCTATTGATTTAGAATTTAATATTACTAACCCATCACTTACCGCGCCTATAAATATTACCATTTCGGCCTCTGCCTATAATGATTTAGATGAATCTTTAGCACAAGTAGTAACAATTCCTGCAGCGACTTCAGTTTTTAATGCATCTTCGATTTTTAGAATTACTAATGATGATCTTGTAGAAGGTAATGAGGTTATAAACTTTAGCATAACTAACGTAAGTGGAGGTTCTGGAGCGCCTACCATAGGTATAAATTCTAGCTTTTTACTAATGGTAATAGATGATGATATTAAAGTGTGGATTAATGAGATACACTATGATAACATAGGGGGAGATATTGATGAGCGTGTTGAAATTGCAGGTTCTGCAGGAGTAGATCTCACGGGTTATTCTATTGTGCACTACAATGGCGCAAATGGAGCCGTAATTAGCACTTCTAACATTACCGGTAGTATTCCAGACCAGCAAGCAGGTTTGGGTACTTTAAATATTAATATACCGTTACAAAATGATATTGAAGGAATAGCTCTGGTAGACCCTTTAGGAGGTGTTATTCAATTTTTAAGTTATGAAGGTGTCATAACTGCGACGGCAGGACCGGCAAATGGTATGACATCTATTCAGTTACCTTTAGATGAAACCATTGCTCCAGAAATAGGTTTTTCACTACAGTTAGTAGGTGCTGGTAATCAATACTCAGATTTTATTTGGGCAGCAGGAATCGCTAATTCCATTGGTCAAATTAATTTAGGTCAAATATTCAACTAAAGCTAATAAATTTTTACAATCATAATTAGGATTCTCAGCTAGCGGATATTTGAACTTACCATCGCGAGCTATAAATGCTGTTTGCATACCGGTACGCTGTGCACCTATAATGTCCCAGCCGTGGGCAGCAACTAAAAGTGTCTCCTCAGGTTTTGCTTTCATTTTATTAAGTACATATTGATAGGGCTTAGGATGCGGTTTAAAAGCCTGCGCTTCGTCTACACTATATATATTATTAAAAAGATGCTCGAGTTCTGCAGTTGCCATTTGTTCTTTAGCAACAGTAGAATTGCCATTGGTGAGAGCCACAAGCGTAAAACCTTCTTCTTTTAGCTTTGTAAGCGCTTCAAGGACATCTGCGTGTGGCTGTAGTTTTTATCATTCCCAAAATACTTTTAATTTCTTCTTCAGGAATTACTTTTCTGAATTTAGCGGCAGTCATTTCAAATGTTGCCTTAACTATTTTGCTGAAGTCCTCATGATGACCGGTTACAGCTTCTACTAATGAATAATGCAAAAGAGCACTAAACCAAATGTCAAAAGCAAGATCACTACTTAGAGAGGCGTTAATACGTCTTGCCAGGGGTTTAAGATCTAATAAGGTCTCATTAACATCAAATATTATATGTTTTGGTCTCAAATTTAATAGTTATAGGTTTATAGTATATCCTTTAGGATAACGCACTTCATAACTAAAGTTTTTAGTAGAAGAAGCTTTAGAAGCAAGTTCTAGATTCCATTTGAGAATACCGGTTTTCTCATCATATTTTGCGTCACCAAAGGATTGATCTGATATTTTTATATCTTTATTTTGAGAAACAGGAATACGGTCTTCTAGCAGTAAATTAATTTGAGAGCTTTTAGTATTACGTACCGAAATTTCAAACGCCTTAGCTATAACGCGATTACCTCCTAAAAGTGACTTACTTTTAAAATTGTCCTTTTTCTCACGCTTCACGATAATATTAGGGTCTATTCCTAGTGAGATTTCCAAACTGTCTGTAGTTGCCAGCGGATTTATAGCTGTCTTTCCCGCATAACTTCCTTCAAAATAAATATTGGCCTCACCTTGTAGTAAGTCAAAACCTTCCCAATTTGTTACCGTAGCCGTTAAAAAAACATTTTCGTTAAGTTCTGGAGCTGCATAGTGTTGGTAGTTTGCGGGTAACTCAAACGTATCAATTTCAATGGTGGTTATATCTGTATTAGAAACTATTGTATAACGCTTTTTGATTTCAAAACGCGTATTTGTTAAGCTCTCTTGTTTAGTTTCAACATTTTCACTGTATGATTTTTCTGGAGCAAGTGAGCTGTTTCCTCTAATAGTAATTCCGGTTGCCTTTCCGCTTAATGCACGAGAAACATCATCACCTCCATAACCTACCACTACAACTTCATCAAGTGATTGACTGTCTTCTTCAAGCTGCACATTCATCATTGAGGCATAAACCGGTAAAGATTCATCTCTAAAACCTAGAGAGGAGAAGCTTAGTTGCTGGCCGCCATTAGGTTGTATCGTTAATCTGTATTTGCCGTCAAAGTCTGTAGTTGTGCCATTTGATGTGCCTGTTTGAATAACATTAACGCCGGGTAGTGGTGCGCCCGAATTATCACTTAATATACCAGAAACACTGCGAATGGTAGGGTTATATTTAAGGTTGCTTCGATTTATAGCACCTGTGCTACGGTAATTAGCGCTTACAAAGTTGAGGTATTTGGTTTCCAGATTGGGTTTAAAATTATTGGTATTGGGATCACCTGTAGACAGCACAAGTTTAACATCTTCCCAGTCGATACCACTTTGTTGATAAATACTGGCCTTGTAATTTAGCTGTATGGGGCTTGAAGTATTTGCAGCACGTATATCGTAAAGAGGAAACCATCCTGCATTTTGAATGATATAGGATAACGCTAAGTTTAAAGTTTTAGAGGTTTCACTTTGAAGCTTGATGGTAATCTCTCCACGTGTTTCTTTACGAGAATCATCAAGTTTTGACATTTGCTGACGGTAGTCATCTATTCTTTGAGTTAAATCCTGAAGCTCCCGGGTTAGCGTGTAGATGGTATTTTGAATTTCGGTGCTGCGTTCCCGATAATATGTGCTTATTTGCTTTACTTTTTCTATAGAAAGATCTGTATTGTCACTGTTGATTCGCTGATTTTGAGATAGCAAGTTTAGCTCTCTGTTAAAGCCTTCAATTTTATTTTGAATGGAGCTTTTACTGAAAAGCAATTTGTCTAATTCAGATTTTAAACCTTCATATTCTGCCGAAGCAGCCTTCTTCTCCAGGTAATCAAGATCAAAGGCGATTGAAAGAATACTGGCATCCTCAAGACCTCTTAACTGAATACTGTTTTCCAAAATGTCTGGAGAAAGATTATTGAAAACCAACTCATTTACTCCGGGTTTAATAACCACCGAAGCAGACCGTTCTATAGTAGCTCCCTGTAAAAAAACCGTTACCTTTTCAATCTTAGAAGTTTGCTTTAAGATAGGCTTATCTGTAGCAAAAGAACTCCAATTACAAAAAAAGAGGCAGAAAAAAATTGTAATTATAACTTTCATATAGAATATATTTTCCTTAAAAATAAAGGAAAAGTTTAGATTAAAAAGCACGTTTTTAAACAGATAACAAATTATTATTCTAAGAAACGCGATTTAAGTTCTGGTGTAGGAATCATACAGCTTTCTTTTTTGCCAAACCACTTATATCTGTTGCGGGCAATAAAATCATAAACGTAATTTCTAATAAAGCCGGGAATAATCATAAAGCCATACAGCAATGGGTATCCTTTATCTAAAAATCGAGATATACGCAGTGCCGCAGTTGATTTTACAGAAACTTTATCTTCTTCTACGAGAATTATAGAATCTGTTTTTTGAGGATCAATTTTGTGCTTTTTTAAAAGCCGCATACCTGTTTCACTCTGTAGTGAAGCAAATTTAAAAACAGCTTTTGAATCTTGCTTTATAATAAAATTGATCGCCCCATTACATAAGTTACAAACCCCGTCAAAAAGAATTATTTTAGAGTCCATCTACTGTTTTGCGCGTTGTACAAGTTCAAGTGTTTCTACATCTACATTTGTAGTAAACATCCCATAATCTACTATTGCTTTGCCTTTTTCTATGTTATGAATTGTGCCTACCGCTCTGCCATCTGGTAATCGCACGCGGTCGCCTACTTTTAAAGTAACCTTGGGTTGCTCTTTTTCTATTTGAATTTCTTTCTGCTTTTGTTCTTTTTTCTTTTCGCGTATAACTTCGACTTTTTTCTCAGCTTCTTGTTTTATGAGATCTTCACGAGCCTTCTGTGCGCGTTTTTCTTTTGCAGATTGCTTGGCTCGTTTTGAGTTTTCGATCTGTACAACCTTAAACAACTCATCAATAAGCGCTTTTTTATTCTTGTTTGTATAAAACTTATCGCTGAGGTCGTTTAATTTTTGGCCAAGGTATATTAAACGCTGATTACTGTCGTAAAGCTCCTGATAGCTTTCTAATTTTTCCTGAATTTTTGTATTTATTTTAGAAAGTTCTTGCTTTTCTTTTGCCGCTTCCTGCTCTTTAGTTTTTAAAGATGTTGTGGTTTTAGCAAGTTTGCTGCGCTCTTTCTGTAAATCTGCAATACTCTTGTCAAAACGTATTTTGCCGCGCTCAACTTTCTTTTTTGACCTGTTAATAAGGGAATAGGGGATGCCATTTTTTTGTGCAACCTCAAATGTAAATGAACTGCCGGCTTCACCAACGTGCAATTTATATAGTGGCTCTAAAGATCTCGAGTCAAAAAGCATATTTGCATTTGTGATTGCTTCAGTCTCATTAGCCATCATTTTTAAATTTGCATAATGCGTTGTAATAATACCATAACTACCGCGCTCATAAAATACTTCTAAGAAGGTTTCGGCTAAAGCACCACCTAATTCAGGATCACTACCGGTACCAAATTCATCAATAAGAAAAAGTGTATTCTCGTCACACTTTTTCAGAAAATAGTTCATATTTTTTAATCTGTAGCTATAGGTACTTAAATGGTTTTCTATGCTTTGATTGTCACCTATATCTGTAAGAATCTTTTCAAAAAGGCAGAATCTTGAATATTCATGAACTGGAATTAACAACCCGCTTTGCAGCATAATTTGTAACAGTCCAACCGTTTTAAGTGTGATACTTTTACCACCTGCGTTAGGACCACTTATAACAATTATGCGGTTTGCCTGATCTAATGTTATATCCTGCGGAAAGGTTTTTTGACCTCGTTTCTTATTATTTATTAGAAGTAATGGGTGATAAGCATCTTTAATTTGCAGCTCACGGTCTTGTGTGATTTTTGGTAAGACTCCATCAAGTTTTTTTGCGTATTTAGCTTTCGCCGAAATCACATCTATTGTGCTTAACAGTTTTTGATAATCATCTAGTAGCGGACTAAATGGCCTTACATAATCTGTTAATCCTTTCAAAATGCGCTTTACCTCTTCCTGCTCATCGTACTGCAGGTTGTTAAGTTCGCGCTGGTGATTTTGAGTCGCTTCAGGCTGAATGTAAACAATGCTTCCGGTTTTTGAATTTCCCAGAATAGAACCTTTAACTTTACGTCTGTGCATAGCTGTTACCGCAAGTACACGTACGTTATCGACAATAGATTCACGGATCTCATCAAGATATCCGTATGATGCATATTGTGATAATGCCGAAGCAAAACTACTATTGATTTTTCCTTTAACTATATTAATAGATCTTCTGGTATTTAAAAGTAACGGTGATGCATCATCTTTAATCTCACCAAAGCGATCTACAATTGTATTAATCTCATCGGTTAAAGCTGTAGTGTACTCGGTATCCTCAACGGTTTTAAAAAGTGTAGGGTAGTAGGACTGAAATTTTCTAAAGTATCTTAAATGGGTATTAGCCGTCTCAGATAAACTTCCTATTTTTCTAAAACTACCCACTTCAAGTGTGGTATCTTCAATACCCAGCATTTTGAGTTCGTGGTCAAGTGCATCAAAACCGTGATTAGGTATAGGCGTCTCGTGAGTATCAGAACTTATATACTCCTGTGTTTGATTAAGTGCAAAAATTGTCTTCTTAAAGCTTCTTTGTGGTATTAACTTAAGTGCCTTAAGTTTACCTTTATCTGTAACGCACAACTCACTTACCTGAGCACAAACGGTATGAAATTCTAAATCAGCAAGTGTTTTAGGGTGGATTTTTATCATAGCAATGCCTATTTTAAGGCCGAAAATAACTTAGTTTTTTTTGAAATTTAATTTAAATGAACAACACTGAATTTTATAGGGAATCAGTCTATAATTATTCACTAAAATTACACTAGACTTACAAATTTAAGATATTCATGAACGTTGACATACACCCCAGCTGGAAAGCTGTACTCAACCCAGAATTTGAAAAAACGTATTTCAAATCGTTAATAGATTTTGTGAAGCAGGAATACGGCCAGCACAAATGTTATCCTCCCGGAGCAGCCATTTTTAAAGCTTTTGATCTTTGTCCTTTTGAAGAAGTAAAGGTAGTCATACTGGGCCAGGATCCCTATCACGGTGTGGGCCAGGCACACGGTTTGTGTTTTTCGGTACCGGAAGGGATTGCCGTACCGCCTTCGTTAATTAATATATTTAAAGAAATAGCTACAGATCTCAACAATCCCATTCCGCAAAGCGGAAATCTAGAACGATGGGCAAAACAAGGCGTTTTACTTTTAAATGCAACATTGACTGTTAGAGCACATTTGGCAGGTTCACATCAAAAGCAAGGATGGGAAACATTTACAGATCACGTAATCTCTGTGTTGTCCCAGCAGCGGCAGGGAATTGTTTTTCTACTTTGGGGTGGTTATGCAAGAAAAAAGGCTAAAAAAATTGATACGAGCAAACATTTAGTTTTAGAAAGTGGGCATCCTTCTCCCTTGAGTGCAAACCGGGGGTTTTGGTTTGGCAATCGTCACTTTAGTAAAACAAATGACTATTTGAAAGAAAATGACAAGTCTCAAATAAACTGGTAATGCACTAAAATAAAAAAGGCTCAATTGGTTAGATTGAGCCTTTTATGAAAGGGTTTGATTTGAGATATCATCAGAAGTAATTTATGAAGCTCGTTCAAAAACTACCCGCTGATTCAAGGTTGTTTGTTTAGGGGCTACACGCTTCTGCGATTTCTCTACTTTAGGACCACCTGCTACACTAAATTTAAAAAGGATTAAATTAATGACAAGTAAACATCCTAAAACGATTAGAAAAGTAACCATAATTGTAATGTTTAAAGTAATATATTAATATTCCGCAAAGATTGACCTTTTTTTTAACTTACGAAATCTTTGCACTGTAAAACTTTCATTAATTGATAGTTAAATAAAAATTAACGTCCTGCTCTTTGTCGATCATATTGAGACCTTTAAGATGTACTTGTACATTTTCAAGTTCATTGGTTTCAATTTGTGATTGTGACCAATTAGTTTTTGAAATCCAGACTTTTATATCTTCAAGTTTTTGATTATAACGTTTGGCTAGAAGCTCTTCAATTTCTGGTATTTCTTTAAATAATACTGTTTTGTTATTTAGCACTTCTAAAAATACCTCAAGAGTATTTTTTTTAGTTTTAATAGCATCTGTAGTTGCCGCAATTACAAAACTAGACCAGGGAGTGGGAAAGTCACTTACCCTTCTAAATACACCCGAATCTACTAAAGGTTTAGTAGTGAAATGTTCCCACATAAAATAATCTGCGTCACCCTTAGTTAGACATTCTGCAGCAGTATCAAGATTATTAACTACTACACAATTAATAGCAGAACTTTCCCAACCTAATTGTTTAGCTTGTATAAAAGCCATAACATGAGAACCTGAACCGAATCTACTTATGGCAGGTCTTGTATCTTTTAAATCATCTATAGTCTTAAATTTACTTCCATCAGCAACATGAACTCCCCAAATTAAGGAACTAGAAACATAGTTTTGAATAATTCTTGAAGGATTACCTGCAGCGATATCTTTAACGACACCTTCGGTAAGTATAATTGCAACATCAATGTCACCTGCTCGTAGTGCAGCATTCATTGCGCCTGTACCACCGGCATATTCAACCCACTCAACAGCTATCCCGGCATCTGCAAACAGACCCTCTTCAATACATAGATGTATAGGTAAATTAAAATGTTCTGGAACGCCACCCACTTTTAAGGTATTCATCTGCTTAGTTTTTATTTTTTAAGTAATCATAAATTGCATATTGAGAACGTATTTGAGGCTCACCTTCTACGCGCTCTACATATAGATTCTGCTCGTTTACGTCCTGTATTCTCGCTTTACAATTATCATTTAACTGTAATGTAAAAATATCTTTTAATTCAGTAAATAGTTCTTTATCGTAGATAGGGGTAAGTACTTCTATTCTTCGATCAAGGTTACGCGTCATCCAGTCTGCAGAGCCTATATACATTTGTTCATCACCATTATTGTGAAATAGATATATACGACCGTGCTCGAGATACCGGTCTATAATGGAAGTGATAAATATATTTTCACTTAAACCTTTTACTCCGGGAATTAAACTGGTAAATCCTCTTACGATAAGTCGTATCTGCACACCTGCCTGACTGGCCTTGTATAATAACTCTATCATATCTTTATCCTCAAGACTATTCATCTTAGCAGTTATTTTTGCCGTTTTTCCGGCTTGAGCTGCTTCAATTTCTGAATGAATTAATTTTTCAAAAGTGCGTCTTGTGGTAAATGGAGATATAAGTAAATGCTTATTCCTTGGGATTATTAATTTTCCTTCAAGAACTTCAAAAACCCTACTTAACTCTTTAGTGATTTTATTGTTAGCGGTAAATAAACCGTGATCGCAGTAAATCTTAGAAGTTTCACCATTAAAGTTTCCTGTGCCTATATAGGCGTACCGTTTAGCTTTATTATCTTCTGTTCTAATTACCATTAAAATTTTAGAATGCACCTTTATTCGTGGGTAGCTATAAATTACTCGTGCTCCTTTTTCCTCAAATTTTCGACCCCAGGTAATGTTGTTTTCTTCGTCAAAACGTGCTTTTGCCTCTATAAATATGGTAACCTGTTTTCCGTTTTCAATAGCTTTAAGTAGAGATGTGGTAAGAACAGACTCATCTGCAACCCTATAAAGAGAGATTTTGATATGCGTAACTGCGTCGTCTGAGGCAGCCTGTTCTACAAAGCGTTCTACGTAGCCAAAGCTCATGAATGGGAAATGAAGCAAATGATCTTTAGCGCGTATAGCTTCAAAATAATCTGTAGCCTTTTCTAAAGCCTTTAGCTTAATTACAGGCTTTTTATCATAATGTAAATCAGCATTTTCAGTTGGATCTGGAAATTTAAAGAAGTCATTAAAATTATGATAACGACCTCCCGGCATCATATCTATTTTCCCCAGCTTCAAAAGTTTCCGAAGTTTTTTAGCAATTGGTTTTGGCATACTCGCGTCGTAAAGCAGGCGTGTAGGTTGCCCTTCTTGTCGCTGCTCTAGAGATTTATAAATGCGTTCTGCCAGTATCCCTTCTAATTCATCATCTATATAAAGCTCTGCATCTCGTGAAAGCTTAATTTCAAAAACACCGTCTATTGATTCTGAATTAAATATTGATGTAATTTCATGTCTTATAATATCATCTAGAAAGGTAATGTAGTAGATACCTTTATGTTTGCCTAATTCAATAAAACGATCGTTAATGTCTGTAGGAATTTTTATAAAACCTATTTTTTTAGAGTCTGAAAAAGTAACACAGAAATAGAGGTTTTGATTTTCAAGAAAAATCTCTTTGTCTTTAACGGGATCAAAGAGTATGGGTTTAATCGTATTCTTTAAATGGGATACATACCAGATATTTGCAACCTTTTTCTGAATAGGAGTGTAGTCTTCTGAAGCAATAAGAACAATATTATTTGCAGCAAGCTCCGGTTTAATCTCATCATTAAAAATAGATCCAAAAACTTCTTGCTGTTCTTTAACCTTAGCAATTATCTCTTTAACTGTTTTGTTAGGTCTAAGTGCTAATTTTTTTCTGATACTTTTTTCAACACGTTTAATTTGCCGTAGTTGACTCACGCGTACTCTAAAGTATTCATCAAGATTTGAAGAATAAATAGCTAAAAACTTCATACGTTCAAACAGCGGATTAAAACGTTTATCCTGTGCTTCCTGTAATACGCGAGCATTAAAGCTGAGCCAGTTTAAATCTCTATGTTTTAAGTTGTCAGCTAGTTCTGAATCCATGTATTCGTTTATTTTTTTTCAAAAATACGAAAGGCTTCTGCTGTCTGAATTAAGCTTTTGTTAAAAGAAAATTATAGTACTGCTATACGTTCAAGGGCGCTGCTTATCATTGCTTCGATAGTATTAGTACCATTTTCACTAAAGGTACCCATAATACGATTTGCCATAATCGCATTAATAGAAATCGCTCGATGTCCTAATAGCGCACTCAATGCATAAATACCAGAAGTTTCCATCTCTAGATTTGTAATCGTTTCAGTTTTAAACTCAAAATTTTCAATTTTCGAATTGAGTTCTGAATCTGCTAAAGCAAGTCTGAGCGTCCTACCTTGAGGACCGTAAAAGCCTATATTTGTAGCTGTAATTCCCTTAAAAATTTTAGGATTAGAAAAGTGATTAATCAAAGTTTTATTACCGTTAACACAGTATGGTTTACTTTTTTCTGAACTCCACGAGGTATGCGTTACAAATGCATCTTCAATATCACGATCTCTTAGATTAGCGGAGTCGTAATAATGAATTAAACCGTCAAACCCCAAAGCTTTCTCGCTAATCAATATAGAATCTACAGGAATGTGCTTTTGTATAGCTCCGCTGGTTCCCAGACGTATGATGTTTAAAGCGGTATGCTTCTCTTTTATTTGGCGCGTTTTAAGATCAATATTTACAAGAGCATCAAGTTCGTTTAGTACAATATCAATATTGTCTGTACCAATTCCTGTAGAGATAACGGTGATACGCTTTCCTTTAAAATAGCCGGTTTGCGTTTTAAATTCTCGTTTATGCCTTGTAAGTTCTATGGAATCAAAAAATTGGGTCACCGTTTCTACACGATCAGGGTCTCCTACAGTGATGATTGTATCTGCTATTTCGCCGGGTAAAAGATTAAGATGGTATATGCTTCCGTCAGCATTAAGAATTAATTCAGAGTGTGGGAGTTGCATTCTCACTGTGTTTAATTAATTTATGATTTGCAGGGTCATAGCGATACTTATATTTAGCTGTACCGCCAAACTGCATATCAGTTTTTAATACATTATAAAAGTCTTCTGAGCCTTGCAAAACTTGAAGTCCTTTTTCTGTCAGCATCAAAACACCTTCTTTAAGCATAAAGAAGGGTCTTAAATTTTTGATCATACTAATGATTTGAGTGTCGCCATACCCGTAATACCCTTGATAATTTAGCGCATAGCCACATAATTGATGTTCTGAAGTGATCTCGTGAAGGTCTATAAGTTTAAGAATATTTGTCTCAAGTGTATTGAGTCCGGTATTGATATTAGGAAAGCGCTCTATGTGCGCGCGTATGCAGCTTGATAGATAGTTGAAATTTGATTTTTTACTTATTTCAGCTTTAAGTTCTATGGGTTTTTCATCACAATAGAGTTTCCAGATGTGGTGAGCTAGTTCTAAATCTTCAGTTGAAAGTTTTAGCTTATTGTCATAATGCATAGCTAATTGCTCATCGTTTAACTCTGATAAGCCTTTAAGTTGAGCAAGACCTTTAACCCAACCGCTACACACCATATATATAGGAGCTGTTTTTTTATTTTGAATAAGGTAGCTTAATGCAGCAAGCATATTAACATGACAAAAAAGATCAAATTCAAACCAGAGTACAATTTTATCGTAATTATTTATTACGGCAAGTTTATTAAGTTCGCTAACAAACTTATTCTCATAATCTACATTATCAATATGATATTGCTTTTTTAGAAACTCTTTGCGTTGTTCTATAAACTCCTTAGAGCCTACAATTACCGGCGTAGGACCTTCACAAAGCATTTCGCGCCAAACGATAATATCTCCTTTAAGATTTAAATTTTCAAGACGTGAAGTAAGACTATCACCGTTTGTGATATGCAATATAGAATTTCCCATAGCTTAGCAATTAACCTCCTACCCGTTTTGTTTTAAAGCCTTTATCTTTTAAGAATGACATTATTTTATCACGGTAATCTCCTTGAATTATTATTTTTTCTTTTTTAAAACTACCCCCTACACCCAGCATTGTTTTTAATTCTTTAGCTAAAATTTTGAAGTCACTATCTGCACCGGTGTAGCCTTCTATAATGGTAATAGGTTTTCCTTTACGTTTTTCATATTTACACAACAACGGGTCATCCTGCATCCAGATGCCGAGGTCGTTTACATCCTCTGTATCTGCTGAAGGTTCTGGTTTGTGATCGGGAAATAAATTTTTTAATTGGTCAGAAAGATCCATAAATTATTTTTTAATCAATCCTATCTCAACTAGGCGCTGATGTAAAAATTCACCTGCAGTAATATCTTCAAAAGCTTTAGGGTGCTCCTCACTTATACATTCTTCTAAGCAATTAAGGGGCATCTCACTACGCGGATGCATAAAGAATGGTATAGAATATCTTGGAGTATCCCATTGTTCTTTAGGCGGATTTATAACCCGGTGTATTGTAGATCTTAGCTTATTGTTAGTTAGTCGTTCTAACATGTCTCCTACATTAATTACAAGTTCATCCTCATTAGGTATAGCATCTATCCATGCTCCATCTTTACGTAGTACTTGCAATCCTCCTGCAGAAGCTCCCATTAACAGTGTTATTAGATTGATATCTCCGTGCGCGCCTGCTCGCACAGCTCCTTTTGGTTCCTCTGTAATAGGTGGATAATGTATGGGCCTTAAAATACTGTTACCATTTTTCGCCCAATGGTCAAAATAAAACTCATCTAACTCAAGGTACAATGCAAGAGCTCGTAAAACATATATTCCGGTTTTTTCAAGCATTTTATAGGCTTGCATACCCGTTTTATTAAATGTTTTTAATTCTTTGACCTGTACATTTTCAGGATATTCTTCAATAAGATTAGCGTCTGCATCTGGTTCCTGGCCAAAATGCCAAAATTCCTTCAAATCACCTTCTTTTTTGCCTTTAGCGTGTTCTTTACCAAAAGAAATATAACCACGTTGACCACCTAAACCTTCTATCTCATAACCTTGCTTAGTTTCTTCCGGAAGATCAAAAAATGACTTTACATCATTGTATAGGTCGTCTACTAACGCATCATTTAAGAAATGGTTTTTAAGAGATACAAAGCCTATTTCTTCATAGGCCGTCCCTATTTCATTTACAAATTTTAACTTTCGATCTTTGTCTTCACTAAGAAAGTCTGCTAAGTCTACACTCGGGATATTATTCATAACAAATTGTGATTCAATAAAAAATTTGACTTTCAAATATAAGATTTTCGGGTTGCAAATATTTTAAACTAAACTTAAATAAATGGGCTTTGATTGATAATGTCAAAAAATAATCGGGATATTAATTACTTTTAGATAATCAAACTCAATTATGATATCTGACATTAATGCTTCTAAAATGTTGAATTTTAAACGTGGTTTACTAAATGATACTACGCTTGTAAGTCTTTATAAATCAATAATTAAACCCAGGCTTATCGAAGAAAAGATGCTTGTCTTGTTACGACAGGGGAAAATTTCAAAATGGTTTAGCGGAATAGGGCAGGAGGCTATTGCTGTGGGAGTTACAGCTGCTTTAGATACTGATGAATATATTTTACCGATGCACCGTAATCTGGGTGTGTTTACAGGTAGAAATATTCCTTTAGATCGTTTGTTTAGTCAGTGGCAGGGTAAGGCTAATGGTTTTACAAAAGGACGGGATCGCAGTTTTCACTTTGGCACTCAAGAATACAAGATAATAGGTATGATCTCTCATCTGGGACCCCAATTAGGTGTTGCAGATGGTATTGCATTAGCACATAAATTACGTTCAGAACAGAAGGTGACAGCCGTTTTTACGGGTGAGGGAGGTACTAGTGAAGGAGATTTTCACGAAGCGCTTAATGTTGCTTCTATCTGGGATTTGCCAGTTCTATTCTGTATAGAAAATAATGGCTATGGCTTATCAACTCCCACAAGCGAGCAATACAGATGTGAGCATCTGGCAGATCGCGCAATTGGATATGGTATGGAGAGCCATATAATAGATGGTAACAATATTATAGAAGTTTACGATCGTATACGCAGTGTGGTTGCCTCAATGCGCACTAACCCAAGACCTGTTTTAATAGAGTTTAAAACCTTTAGAATGCGCGGGCACGAAGAAGCCAGTGGGATTAAATATGTCCCAGACGATTTACTAAAGCATTGGGCCGCTCTTGATCCTGTTGAGAATTTTAAATCGTTTTTGTTGGCGGAAAACATAATCTCTTTAAAAGATGATGTGGCATTTAGATCAGAAATTATAACTGAAATTGAACAGGCTCTTTCTAAAACTTTTGCTGAGGACGATATTAGTTCTTCGGAAGAAAACGAACTTAATGACGTTTATGCCCATTCAAATTTTAAGGCTGTAACTTCTGAGAAAATGGAAACTGAGGCTATTCGGCTTATAGATGCAGTTACACAAGCCTTAGATTTAAGTATGCAAAAGAACGAGAACCTCATTATAATGGGGCAGGACATTGCAGAATATGGTGGTGCATTTAAGGTTACTGAAGGTTTTGTCACTAAATATGGCAGAGAACGCGTACGCAATACACCCATTTGCGAATCTGCAATCGTTGAGGTAGCTATGGGTTTAGCTATTAATAATTTTAAGGCTGTTGTCGAGATGCAATTTGCAGATTTTGTAAGCAGCGGTTTTAATCCAATAGTTAATTATCTAGCTAAATCTCATTATAGATGGGGGCAGACTGCAGACGTAGTTATACGTATGCCTTGTGGTGCAGGAGTAGGCGCAGGACCATTTCACAGTCAGACTAACGAAGCCTGGTTTACTCACACTCCCGGATTAAAGGTAGTCTATCCTGCATTTCCTTATGACGCAAAGGGACTGCTTGCTTCATCAATAGAAGATCCTAATCCTGTGTTATTTTTTGAGCATAAAGCGCTTTATAGAACTATAAGACAAGAAGTACCTACAGCTTATTATAATTTAGAGCTAGGCAAAGCGGCCCTTGTAACTACCGGGCATCAGCTTACCCTGGTTGCTTATGGCGCTGCCATACACTGGGCACTTGAAGCTTTAGAAACAGAAAACGAGTGGTCTGTAGATTTAATTGACTTAAGAACACTCGTTCCCTTAGATTTTGACACGATTTCAGAGTCGGTTAAAAAAACAGGAAAGGTTTTATTAATTTCTGAAGATTCATCATTTGGTACCTTGATGGCAGATATATCGGCAAAAATAGGAGAAGAGCTATTTGTTTATTTAGATGCCCCCGTAAAGCGTTTGAGTAGTTTAGATATGCCAATTCCTTTTGCAGCTGTACTTGAAGATTTATACCTTCCTAAAAATAGAATTACTTCAGCTATCGCGGAAATTATGGCTTTCTAATGTTAAAATTTTATTGATTTCTAAAATCTTATTTGTTTTTGTTAACTCATTTTAACAGCGTGTAGTTAAACACTATTAATAAATAAAACTACAATCTAAGCTAACACTACTTTTGAATCATTACTAACCAAAAAATCAAAAATTATGTTACGTTGGACAGTTATCTTTATCGTTATTGCAATTATTGCAGCAATCTTCGGATTTGGTGGAATCGCATCTGGTGCTGAAAGCATTGCCAAAATTTTATTCTTCATTTTTATCGTATTATTCTTAATTAGTCTTTTATCAAGATTATTTAAATAATATAAACGCTTATTCAATTATGAAAAAAGTAATCACTTTAGTTTTAGTTTGTCTGGTTCTGGCTTCTTGCGGTACTAGTAAAGTTGTAAAAGAGTCTAGAAAAACCTTAAAGGGTTATTGGAATCTTGATAATATTAATTATAACAATGCCACTGGCATTTATGATGTTACCTTATTTGGTGATGCATCCTCAGAATGCTTCGTAGGAAGTACATGGAGATTTATTCCTAACAATAATTTTGGTAACTACGAGATTAATGGTAGTAAATGTTCTGATGGTCAACGATATTTTGTTTGGAGTATTCCAGATCAGCAAGAAGGTTCAACCTCTTATGATATCTTACTGAAACCTACAGATGCTAAAATGAAATCTACAATGAACAATGCTGGTTTTAGATTAAATATTAATTATCTATCAGAAAACCAACTTACATTTACGCAAACTGTACAGGTAGATGGGAAACCATTTA
Source organism: Leeuwenhoekiella sp. MAR_2009_132 (assembly GCF_000687915.1). Taxonomy (NCBI): domain Bacteria; kingdom Pseudomonadati; phylum Bacteroidota; class Flavobacteriia; order Flavobacteriales; family Flavobacteriaceae; genus Leeuwenhoekiella; species Leeuwenhoekiella sp. MAR_2009_132. The sequence continues at coordinate 137,695 of NZ_JHZY01000004.1, read as the reverse complement.
CTATCGTGATGAATTTTTCTAAAATTTCTGAATAACAAAAATATTTAAATAATGCTTTCTCTATAAGTGCTTTAACTTATACTGAAAGCATTATTTTTATGCTAACTATTAATACTACAAATATGAAATCTATATTAAGAAATGTTTCTGTTTTAGCAATTGCTATTACAATGCTTACAGGCTGTGAAGCCACTAAAAATGCAAATAATCAACAAAAAGGTACTGCTATTGGAGCAGCCGGTGGTGCAATCATAGGCGCTGTAATCGGTAATAACGTAGGTACTAAAGGTGACGGTGGTGCACTAGGTGCCGTTATAGGTGGTGTTGTAGGTGGTGCTGCTGGTAATGTACTTGGAAAACGTATGGATAACCAGGCAAAACGTATTGAAGAAGAGATTCCTGGAGCACAGGTAGAGCGTGTTGACGATGGTATTATCGTAAACTTTGATGAAAATAGTGGGGTTTATTTTGCAACTGCAAAGTATGATATCAATGCTGCTTCTCAACAAACTTTAAATGGTCTTTCTAAAGTAATGAAAGAATATCCACAAACTAATGTTCTCGTAGTAGGTCATACAGATAGTAGTGGTGCTGCAGATTACAATATGACATTGTCTAAAAACAGAGCTCAGGCAGTTACTAATTATTTAACTTCTCAAGGTATAAGTGCGGGTAGATTTACCACCCAATGGTACGGTGAGGAGCAACCTAAATATGATAACAACACAGCAGAAGGACGTTCTAAAAACCGTCGTGTAACTTTAGCAATTGTTCCTAATCAGGAAATGGTGAACGAAGCTAAAAAAGAAGCTGGCGAAGGTCAATAAAAGAAATTGTTCTTACGTTTTTACGTAAGCTAAATATTAAAAACCTCATTGCGATTTTAAATTGCAATGAGGTTTTTTTATGAACTAGAATGAGTATCTTGATACTGCTTTGAAAAAACCGATTAAAATAGCCATCATAGGCGGTGGGCTCGCGGGTCTAACAGCTGCTTTGCACCTTTGTAAAGCAGGTTTCTATATTCAACTTTTTGAAAAAGAAAGCTATCCCAGACATAAAGTTTGCGGAGAATATATCTCTAATGAGATTCTTCCATACTGGCATTCTTTAGGTATAGATCCTTTTAAATGGGGCGCTATTGCCATATCAAATTTTGAATTTACAACAACTACCGGGCAGCCTATTCAAACTCAGCTTCCGCTAGGTGGTTTTGGAATTAGCCGGTATACTTTAGATTTTAATCTCGCTGCAGAAGTTAAAAAGGCAGGTGCAAAGCTCGTTCGTGCACAAGTAGAATCAGTTTTTTTTAAAGAAGATTCTTTTGAATTACAGGTGCTCTCGGGAGCAGTTTACCATGCAGACTTTGTTATAGGTTCATTTGGGAAACGTTCAAATTTAGATATTTCGCTTTCGCGGAATTTTATCAAAACCAAAACACCCTGGTTGGGAGTAAAAGCTCATTATCTAGCTCCGGTTACAGAGGACACGGTAAGTCTTCATAATTTTAAGGGTGGATACTGCGGAATTTCCAAGGTTGAAAATGATAAGGTGAATGTGTGTTACCTAACTCATTTAGATGCATTTAAAGCATCAGGAAATCTTGAAGGTTTTCAAAGAAATGTTCTCGAGCAAAATCCTAGACTAAAATCCTTTTTTGCGAGTGCAGCGCCTGTATTTGATAAACCTTTGAGCATTAGTCAGATTTCTTTTCAATCTAAAAATACGGTAGAAGACCACGTGCTTATGTGCGGTGATAGTGCAGGACTTATTCATCCGCTTTGTGGCAACGGTATGGCAATGGCAATAACTGGCGCACAAATTTTAGCCACATGTATTCAAGAATTGGTTATATCAGATTGGAGCAGATCTCAACTAGAGCATACGTACACTACACGGTGGAATAAGGAATTCAATTCTAGATTAAAAACTGGTAGAATTTTACAGGGTTTATTGCAAAATGAGACCGCTACACACTATAGTCTACAGGCGATGCGTAAATTTCCATTTTTAATGAAACAAATTATAAAATCAACCCACGGTAAACCGGCAAGCTTTTGAAAAGTAGAAAACTTACTCCAGAATTAATGGATGACCCGTCATTAGATGAGGTGACGCTTAAAGCTGCTTTAAAAGATGTGACTTTAGTTAATAAATGGCTCGGCGGTCAACAAATTACAATTGATGGGCTTAATTATTTTTTTAGGAAATTTCCCCAAGACTCTTATAAAATTGTTGATTTAGGTTGTGGTGATGGGGAGATGTTGCGCACAATAGCAAGCTATGCCCACAGACAAAATGTAAACGTAGAATTGCTGGGTCTAGATTTAAATGAGAAAAGCATCAACCTCGCTAAAGAGAAATCTAAAGATTACCCTGAGATTAGTTTTAAAAAGCAGGATATATTGACACTAGATCGTGCATCTTTTCAATGCGATATTGTGGTGTCGGTTTTAACGATGCATCACTTTACAAATGAAGAGATACTTGTATTTATGCAGCAGTTTTTAGCACTTTCAAAACTGGGTGTTGTTATAAATGACTTGCAACGCAGCAAAATTGCACACACACTTTTTAAAGGTTTTAGCAAGGTGTTTATGAAAACACATATAGCTCGACACGATGGACTGATATCTATTGAGCGCGCATTTAAAAAGAACGAATTATTAATGTTTACAAATAAGCTTCCCGTGAGTTCATTTCAATTAAAATGGCGCTGGGCTTTTAGATATTTATGGATTTTAGAAAAACAGAAGTAAAAATAGCCGCCGTAGGAAAAGCGATCCCACAATATCATAGGGAAACTCATGATATCATGCCACTTTTAGACATTTGGTTAGAAGGGCAGGAGGAGCGTTTTCGCCGCAAGGTAAAAAAGATATTTAGTAATGCTGCAGTAGATAAACGTTACAGTATAATGGCTCCTGAAGAAGTATTTACAGCATCTTCTTTTGAAGAAAAAAATGATATTTATGTTCGGGAGGTCATTAAGCTTGGGGAAACTGCCCTTACTGAGGCTTTAGAAAAAACAGGCTGGGATGCTCAAAGTCTCGACTACATCATTACGGTGAGCTGTACAGGCATTATGATACCCTCATTAGATGCATATTTAATTAATACATTAAAGCTACGCCAGGATATCACCAGACTTCCAGTAACCGAAATGGGTTGCGCAGCCGGCATTTCTGGCATTTTGTACGCAACTGATTTTTTAAAAGCAAATCCGGGGAAACGCGCTGCAGTAATTGCGGTAGAGAGTCCTACGGCTACCTTTCAGCTTGATGATTATTCTATGGCAAATGTGGTGAGCGCAGCAATTTTTGGAGATGGTGGCGCTTGTATTTTATTATCTTCAAAAGAAGAAGATGAGGGGCCTAAAATTAAAGCGACCGGTATGTATCATTTTTATGAAGCAGAACATATGATGGGCTTTAAACTTACTAATACCGGGCTTAAAATGATTTTAGATCAAAGCGTTCCTGAAACCATAGCAAGTCATTTCCCGGCAATTATAAATCCGTTTTTAGAAACTAATAATCTTACGATTGAGCAGATTAATCATTTGATATTCCACCCCGGTGGAAAAAAAATAGTTCAGACAGTTGAAGGATTATTTGGCGAGATGGGTAAAAATATTGATGATACTAAAGAAGTTTTACGTTTGTATGGCAATATGAGTAGCGTAACAGTGTTGTATGTTTTAGAGCGCTTTTTAACTAGAAAAATTCCTGAAGGTGATTACGGCTTAATGCTTAGTTTTGGTCCGGGATTTTCTGCACAACGTATCTTATTAGAATGGTAAATTTTGAATTTAATGCAGCTCCGGGATCTAATTCCTGGGCTCTTATATTAGGCGGAAGTAGTGGTTTAGGTTTTGCATCGGCAAAAAAACTAGCACAGCACGGCCTTAATATCTGTATTGTACACAGAACCAGACGTAGTAAATTAGCAGAATTTGAAGTCGAATGTGATATCCTACGCGAAACTGGTATTCAAGTTATAAGTTTTAACAAAGACGCCCTGCACGAACAAACCAGAGCCGAACTCATTACTTTTTTTACTGAAAAGCAAGCAAGGCTTAAGCTCTTATTACATAGTATTGCAAAAGGTAATTTGAAACCTATTTATAGTTCAGATTCTTCCGCAGCGACTCTTACGGGTAACGATTTTATGCTCACCGCAGAGGCAATGGCGGTGAGCTTATACGACTGGGCAAATGCTTTCGCGAAAGCAAACCTCTTTGAAAAAAATGCATCAATACTTACATTTACAAGTGAGGGAAGTACAAAACCGCTACCTAATTACGCCGCAGTCTCTATGGCTAAAGCGGCTTTAGAGGCTATTGTGCGCAGTTTGGCTTATGAATTTGCACCCTTACAAATCACCGCAAATTGCATACAGGCAGGTGTTACAAACACCGAAAGTTTACAATTAATTCCCGGAAGTGAAATTTTAATAGAACAAGCGCTTGCCCGCAATCCTCAAAAGCGATTAACAACCCCTGAAGATGTAGCCAATGTAGTTTACTTATTAATTAAACCAGAAGCAAACTGGATTAATGGAGCTGTAATTCCCGTAGACGGTGGTGAGCATCTTAGATAAACAGATTAGACAACCTAAATAAGAATACAATGAGAATAGATTTGCGTAGCGACACCTTAACTAAACCTTCGCAAGGTATGCTGGAGGCTATGATGCATGCAGAAGTAGGTGATGATGTATATAAAGAAGATCCTAGTGTAAATAAACTTGAAGCTCATATAGCAGAGCTTTTTGGGATGGATAGTGCCCTGTATTTCCCTACCGGAAGTATGACGAACCAGGCAGCGATTAAAATACATACGCAGCCGGGTGAACAGCTTATCGCAGATAAATATGCACACGTTTACAATTATGAAGGCGGTGGTGTTTCTTTTAACAGCGGGGTATCGTGTAGATTACTAGATGGTCATAGAGGAATGATTACTGCAGATCAGGTTGAAGAAAGTATAAATCCGCCAGATTTTTATCATAGTCCGTTAACTTCACTCGTATGTCTTGAGAATACTACAAATATGGGAGGTGGCGCCTGTTATGATTTTAGAGAAATACTAAAAATACGTAAAGTGTGCGATGACCATGGTCTAGGCCTGCATCTTGATGGAGCCCGTTTATGGAATGCCCTTGTCGTAACCGATGAGTCTCCTAAAGATTATGGTGCTGCGTTTGACACAATTTCTGTTTGTTTATCAAAAGGTCTGGGAGCACCTATGGGATCTGTTCTGGTAGGTAAACAAAAATATATGGACAAGGCAATGCGCGTGCGTAAAGTGTTAGGAGGTGGTATGCGGCAGGTAGGTTTTGCAGCTGCTGCCGGTCTTTATGCTTTAGAGCATAATTGGCAACGTATGGATGAAGATCATAAAAAAGCTCAGGAGCTTTCTGTAGCATTAATGCAGCATCCAGATGTGGCTCACGTAGAGCCGGTAGAAACAAATATTTTGATTTTTAACTTAAAAGCAGAAGTTGACGAATTACAATTTATTGAAAAACTAAAAGCTGCCCAGATTTATATAAGTGCCTTAGGTAAAGGTAAATTACGCATCGTTACGCATTACGATTATACAACCGAAATGCACAAGAGGTTTATTGAATTTTTAAAAAAATAGAATTAATAACTTCAATCTTGCGAGAGCATTCCCGATTGTTGTAAGACTTAAAACAAAGCGGTTTTTTAAGATTTCAGCTTATAAAATTGTTTATTATAAAGTCTGTAAGTCGTTTTTTATCAATTCGCTAAAAATTGATTTTAGAATTATACTTTTTATCACATCCTGCTCAATTAACTACAGGGTGTGCTATATTTAGTACAGATTAGTTTATATAGGAAGGTATATTATAATTTATAAAAACAGCTGTGTATGGCGTTAAAAGTCGTTATTTCTCATAAAACCAAATATAAATATGACAAGCGTATAGCGCTATCACCGCACATATTTAGATTACGACCTGCACCTCATAGCAGAACACCTATAGAAGCATATTCTTTAAAAATAAAGCCTGAAAATCATTTTTTTAACTGGCAGCAGGATCCCTTTGGAAACTATTTGGCACGAGTTGTTTTTCCTGAAAAAACAGATGAATTATCAATAGAAGTTGAAATTTTGGCTGATTTAAAAACGATTAATCCGTTTGATTTTTTTGTTGAAGAATCTGTCGAAGATTTTCCGTTTCAATATTCAGAATCCTTAAAGAAAGAGTTACTACCTTATCTTGAAGTAACAGATAAAGGCCCGCTATTAGCAGAATTTTTAAAGACGATAGATACTTCAAAACAACTTACAATTTATTTTCTAATAGGTATTAACAGGCATATTAATGAATACCTGAACTATACCGTGCGTATGGAGCCTGGTGTTCAAACCTGTGAGGAAACACTCGAAAAAAAATTAGGTAGTTGTCGTGACTTTGCGTGGCTACTTGTGCAGAGTTTGCGCCATCTAGGTATGGCAGCACGTTTTGTGTCAGGATATCTTGTACAGTTAAAGTCTGACGAAAAATCGCTTGACGGCCCGTCTGGTCCAGAAGAAGATTTTACAGATTTGCATGCCTGGGCAGAAGTTTATGTGCCGGGTGCAGGCTGGATAGGTCTTGATGCAACATCAGGATTATTAGCTAGTGAAGGGCATATTCCGTTAGCGTGTACACCCTCATTTGAAAGTGCCGCACCGGTGGTGGGTTTTTCAGATCCTGCAGAAACCGAATTTGAATTTGATAATTCTGTTACCCGAATTTTTGAATCTCCGCGCGTAACAAAACCATATACCGAAAGCCAATGGAAAGCGATTTACAATCTGGGGTTTGAGGTTGAGAATGAATTACAAGAAAATGATGTACGTCTTACCATGGGTGGCGAACCTACATTTGTTTCTATAGATGATATGGAGTCTGAGCAGTGGAATACTGCAGCAGATGGCCCTGAAAAACGCAAACTATCTGAGGGCTTATCAAACCGGTTATTACACAAATTTGCACCCGGCGGTATGTTTCATCACGCTCAGGGAAAATGGTATCCCGGCGAACCCATTCCACGTTGGGCAATAGGTATGCATTGGCGTAAAGATGGTTTACCCGTCTGGAAAGAAGAACGCCTTATGGCTTCCTTTACAAAAGAATATGAATTACCAGAGGTAATAAGTAAAACCTTTTTGCAGGAATTGGCAATAAATCTAGGCGTTCGATTAGAATACATTATGCCGGCCTACGAAGATGTATTTTATTTTATGTGGGAGGAAGGGAGATTACCTGTAGATGTAGATCCCTTAAAAGGGGATGATACTGCAACATCGGTACGTAATCGTCTTAATAAAATATTAGAACAAGGTCTTGATAAGAAAATAGGCCATGTGATGCCTCTTGCTAACATACGCGGGAAATGGGTTACGAATGCATGGGAATTTAGAAGAAAAAATTTATTCCTAATTCCGGGAAATTCACCTGTGGGTTATAGACTTCCTTTAAACTCATTAATTGAAAATCCGGAGGTAGCTTCTCAAGATATCTCAGAGCCAGATTTATTTGATAAACGAAAACCTTTTGGTAAATACGGCGAAGCTCTTGAGCAACGTTTAGCTTCCGCGAAAGCGAAAAAAGGAAAAAAAGTAGATTATAACGCAGATAAAAAAGAAAAGAATCCTTTTGCACGTACTGCTATTTGTGCTGAGGTAAGAGAAAAACGCTTATATCTTTTTCTTCCGCCGCTTGACGATGCAGAGACCTTTTTAGATCTTATCGCTTCGATAGAAGCTACCGCAAAAAAACTGGATGTTCCTGTTTTAATGGAAGGCTATGAGCCTCCACGTGATATTCGTTTAGAAGTATTAAAAGTTACACCAGATCCCGGTGTAATCGAAGTAAATGTACACCCATCAAAGACATGGGGTGAGCTTACAAATACAACTTTAACACTGTATGAGGAAGCGAAAAAGAGTCGCTTGGGTACCGAGAAATTTATGTTAGATGGTAAACATACCGGCACTGGTGGTGGTAATCACGTTACTTTAGGAGGTACAACACCTTCAGATAGTCCGTTATTGCGCAGACCAGATATGCTGCGTAGTTTATTAACCTTTTGGCAACATCACCCGGGATTATCATATTTATTCTCAGGTGGTTTTATAGGTTCAACCAGCCAGGCACCGCGTATAGATGAGGGTAGAGCCGAAAATTTATATGAGTTAGAAATAGCATTTTCGCAGATTCCTGAAGGAGAAGAAGTTCCGTTTTGGTTAACAGATCGCTTATTTAGGCATTTATTGACAGATATTACAGGAAATACGCACCGTGCAGAATTTTGTATAGATAAGTTGTATTCGCCAGATTCTTCATCGGGCAGATTGGGTATTTTAGAACTTCGTGCTTTTGATATGCCACCGCATCCTCAAATGAGTTTAATGCAAATGCTACTTGTACGTACACTGGTTTCCTGGTTTTGGAAAGAGCCTTACAAGCATAAACTTGTGCGCTGGGGAACGCAACTGCACGATAAATTCTTGATGGAGCATTATGTCAAAGAAGATATTAAGGATATTGTAAGTCAGTTAAATGCTGCCGGTTATCCATTTGAATTAGATTGGTTCGATCCGTTTTTTGAGTTTCGTTTTCCACTTTATGGATTGATTAAAATTAAAGATATGCAGGTAGAACTGCGCGCCGCAATCGAACCATGGAATGTTCTTGGGGAAGAAATGACGGGCGGTGGTACCGCGCGTTATGTAGACTCATCACTCGAGCGTGTTCAAATAAAAATATCAAACTTTAACGATGAGCGGTATGTAGTTACCTGTAACGGTGTAAAAGTTCAATTGAGCAGCACCGATGTTAAAGGTGAGTATGTAGCCGGTGTTCGTTATAAAGCCTGGGATCCCTGGTCTGCTTTGCACCCAACTATAGGTGTAGATACGCCATTAGTTTTTGATGTAGTTGATTTATGGAATAAGCGTTCTATAGGTGGCTGCACTTATTTTGTATCACATCCCGGTGGAAGAAGTTATGAAACCTATCCTATTAACAGTTTAGAAGCAGAGTCACGCCGTATAAACAGATTCTGGGAAATGGGACATACACAGGGAACAATAGATCCTTCTGAAACAGAGCCTAATAGCGGTGCTGTGAAACGCAGTTTAAAATCAACACATTCAGAAAAAACATTTAATTTTAAAGAAATTCCTGTCAACCCAGAATTCCCACATTTACTGGATTTACGAAAGAAATAATTTTATACCCTACATATGACCGTGGCTACAAACGCTTGGTTTACTAAGTATTTTACAGACAATACCTACGATGAGATGTTTAAACCAGATCTTAGCGTTAAAGGGGATTGGAATACGCTTTTAGAAAATTTTAAACAAATAGGTGTCGAGGGCTTAACTCAGCGTCAGAACGATATTAATTGGCTTCTTGAAGAAAATGGTGTTACCTATAATGTCTATAATGATCCTAACGGTCTCAATAGACCCTGGAATTTAAATGTAGTTCCATTTTTATTAGATATTAAAGAGTGGCAGCAAATTGAAAAAGGACTCAAACAACGTGCAGACCTATTAGACAAGGTTCTTAAAGATGTTTATGGGGAGCGTAAATTAATTAAAGAAGGTATTGTACCCCACGAAGTGATTTATGGGCATCGCGGATTTTTAAGACAATGCGATAAAATACATTACAAGATAGACAGACATTTGCTTTTATATGCTGCAGATTTGGCGCGTGGGAGTGATGGCAGAATGTGGGTTGTAAATGACCGGTCGCAGGCGCCTTCAGGTATGGGTTATGCTTTAGAAAACAGATCTACTGCTAATCGTGTCTTTGCAGATATCTTTGCAGATATGAATATTAAGCGACTCTCAGAATTTTTTAAAGAATTTAATGAGTTACTAGTAGAAGCTTCTCCTGAGAAAATTGAAAATCCCAATATTGTTATTTTAACGCCGGGATCACATAATGAGACGTACTTTGAGCACGCTTATTTAGCGTCTTTTTTGGGGTATCCACTGGTTCAGGGAAATGACCTGGTTGTTAGAGATGGTCATTTATATATGAAATCTTTAAAGGGTTTAAAACGCGTGCACGTCGTATTGCGTAGGGTAGATGATGTATTTACAGATCCTCTAGAATTGCGAGAAGATTCACATCTGGGCGTAGCCGGTTTGCTTGATGTGGTAAGACGCCAGAATGTCTCCATAGTAAACCCGATAGGCAGTGGTATCTTAGAAAACCCAGGCTTAATCCCTTTTATGCCGGCTATAAGCAGGTTTTTTCTGAAAGAAGAATTGCATCTTCCGCAAATTGCATCCTGGTGGTGTGGTCAGGAAAAAGAACGAAAATATGTACTTGAGAATCTCTCAAAGCTGGTGATCAAACCTATAGATCGCACCAATAGAGAACACATTCATTTTGGCGAACTGCTTTCAGAAAAGGAATTAGAAGCGCTAAGAAAAGAGATAGAAAAGAAACCTTATCATTTTGTAGCTCAGGAGCACATTAGCTTTTCTACAACCCCTAATTTTAGTAAAGGAAATTTTGAGCCGCGCAATATGGTTGCGCGTACGTTTACAATGGCCGGTAAAAACGGCTACAATGTAATGCCCGGTGGTCTCGTGCGTGTAGCTTCAGAACGGGATAACCTAAGAGTTTCTAATCAGCGGGGTGGTACCAGTAAAGATTTTTGGATTATAGGAAATCATAAGAACGAAGAGCAACCTAGTTTTAATTGGAATAGAAAATCTGCAGTTTCTGTAAGTGGCCTTGATGATTTACCAAGTTTAACTGCTGAAAATTTATACTGGGCAGGAAGATATGTGGGACGTACTTTAGTAAATGCTCGTTTTCTAAGAATGGTACTCAAACAAATGAACTCTACTGAAGCGAGTCATCAACAGGTAGGAGCTGTTAAATTAGATACACTTTATAAAGCCGTAACCCAAATGACGGGAACGTTTCCTGGTTTTATGGAAGACAGTGCAAATGGTAAATCTGCTCTTGAAAATCCACTTGAAGAAATAGTATCTGTTGTACTCAATCGGAATCGAGTAGGAAGTCTTGCTAATACAATGAGTATGTTTAGCAATTCCTATTACTCAATTCGTAATTTATGGAGTAGTGATATGTGGCGGGTTTTTGAAAATATACAGAAGATATGGCGCAATCTCGAAAATGAAAAAGACCTCACTATAACAAAGTTAATTAGAGCACTTAATCAGCTTATAACACGACTCATAGCCTTTATGGGGCTTATCGAAGAAAGTATAATGGTAGATCAAGGATTGCTGCTTTATTTTATAGGTTTACAACTAGAACAAAGTATGCTTACTATTACCAAGTGCCGGTCTTTGCTTGTGATTAAACAACCGGGACAAACAGAATATGAAGTTTTAGAATCTTTGTTAAGTAGTCATGAGAGTTTAAATATTTACCGGTATAGTTACCGTTCCTATATACGTATAGAACCTGTAATAAGCTTACTACTTATGGATTTGCATTACCCAAGATCGCTTGCATTTCAGTTAGGTCGTCTTCAAAAAGATATCGCCAGATTACCACATTCAATAAAATCTGATGTGTTGATGAATTATGAGAAATATGTCTTTGAAGCTTTTGCCAGTCTGCGTTTAGCAAGTTCAGAATCTCTTGCTAAAATAAATAGTGAGGATAGTTTAATTAGGGAGGACTTAGATAAATTATTAGAAAAACTAAGTGATTTGCTTTTTCAAACATCACAAGCTATATCAAATACCTATTTTAATCATACCTATAAGCAGAGTCAATTAGTCGACCAAAACTTCCCGTTATAATGCTCTATTCAATCTCACATACAACTAAATACGATTACGACGCACCGGTAAGTTATTGCCATAATATAGCAGTATTAAAATCGAGACGTTCTCTAGGTCAGGAGTTATTAGAATACAAAATACATATAAGCCCTGAAGCAGATGAGATTTCTGAACGTGTTGATTTCTTCGGAAATTATATAACCCGTTTTTCAATTCAGAAAGAGCATAGGCAGTTAAAAGTTACTACTGTGAGTAAAATACGCAGGGAGTATGAGCAATTTAAAAATGACTTTAGATCTGATGCCTGTTCTAAAGTAACCTTAGAACAAGCTTTATCATTACTTAGCAAAACTGAACCAGATATTTTAGAAGCAAAGCAATTTGTTCTCGAATCTATTTTCATTAAAAAGACAGATGAGTCTATTCTTAATTATGCTAAAGAAAGCTTTAAACCCGGTCGCTCTGTATTTGAAGCAGCAGAAGAGTTAATGCAGCGTATTTATATAGATTTTGATTTTGTCTCGGGTTTTACGAGTGTGAGCACACCTATAAATGAAGTGATGAAGAATCGTAAAGGGGTTTGTCAGGATTTTGCACAGATAGCAATTGCCTGTATACGATCTATAGGATTGCCTGCACGCTATGTAAGTGGTTATATAGAAACCTTACCGCCTCCGGGGCAGCAAAAATTAGTAGGAGCAGACGCGAGCCACGCCTGGTTTTCAATTTTTATTCCGGGTTTTGGATGGGTAGATTTTGACCCTACAAATAATCAAATTCCCGGCGATCAACATCTTGTTGTAGGATGGGGAAGAGATTATTATGATGTACCACCTTTAAAAGGTGTGGTTTATGGTAGCGGTAAAAGTAAATTAAAGGTTGAGGTAGATATATCGCGCGTAATCTAGGCGAAACTAAGCACCAGCCAGATATTTAATAAAACACATACTCCCGCCTACGCCGCTGTATTGCCCGTAATTAGGGATAATATCATAGTGTCTTCTTTTATAAAGAGCAATTGCCGGAGGTTGAAAGATACCTGTCTCTAAAATACATTTTGTGTAGCCTAATTCTGCTCCCCAGTTTTCTAAAGCTTCCAGTATTAAACTGGCGTACCCTCGTTTTCTATACAGCGGTTTAGTATACATTCTTTTTATTTCTAAACTCTTAGGGCCATATTCTCTGAATGCTCCGCACCCCACAGCGATTCCACTTTCATAAGCTACAATAACATTATTGATACGTTCTAAAGAATTAAATTGATTATAAAATGCGTGATCATCGCCATCAGTAAGTTTGAGGGTTTCATCGAGTTCTTTTATCAATTTTAAGAAATCAGCATTTTTTGAGTCTGTACGGATTAGATTTAGCATATTTCTAAAAGATCAAATTGGTTGGTTGAACTCGAAAGATACATTTCCTATCAGCTAATGTCAAGAATTACTAATATTATTTATAGTCTAAAGTTGAAAAAAGAATTATGAGAAATGCATTAATAGTTTAAATAATAGACATTTAATTAATAAAGGCTATCAATTGAATTGCATCAAAAAAAATGCTCTAGGACTTCAAAATTTTAAATAAAATCCAATTAAAAGAAACGCTCAAATTAGGGCAAGAATAGCATTAAAGCCTGAAAATCTCAATTTGAAATTGTAAAATCAGTTTCTTGATTTGTAGTAGAATAGAAATTGCGATTGATAGATTAGTTATTAAAATCAGGAAGGATTACCAATTCACCAACAGAAAGTCCCAAACAGTAAAGTTCTTTTTTGATACGCTCATAAACACTAGGTTTAAAATAATCTACAGATATGGTGTTCTTGTTTAGATTAACTTCTAAAACACGCACTTCCATAATTCGGTTTAAGCACTGTTTAATAACCTCTTGCGTGCATTCGATATTGCTTTCGATAATTTTAAACGTTGCTTTCATTACTGTAAATTTTAATCCTGTTCGTAATTACGGTTTAAAATTACGATAGACTTACCTATAAAAACAACGTTATAGTAAAATAAGAGAGTTGATATTCAGTTAATTAAATGTTAATTACAACTAAACCGATTAATGTATCCTTATGACTAATAAAGTGAATTTATTAATCCTATCTTTTTTTATTATTAAAAATTATTAAAAGTTCTTTGAGTATCAATTGAATGTGATTTATGAACAAAAAAAAGGCATCCCTAAGGATGCCTTTGCTATATTAAATAAACTTTTTTAAAATGAATTAGCAACAAGCTGCTCATACAATTCTTGCTGGCCGCTAAACGATTTAGGTTCACCATTGCTTCTCCCTATATCACTTAGTTGTTCTAGAGAAAGTGTACCTTTTTCAAAAGCAGCACCATTTCCAGAATCAAATGATTCATAACGTGTTTTACGCAATGCTTTATAATTTGTATTCTCTAAGATGTGATCTGCTGCTATTAACCCACGTGCAAACGTATCCATACCGGCGATGTGTGCGATAAATTTGTCATTAAGATCTGTAGAGTTTCTACGTACTTTAGCGTCAAAATTAATACCGCCGCCTTGTATACCACCACCTTCTAAGATAACCAGCATAGACTGTGTGATTTCAAAAACATTAATAGGAAACTGGTCTGTGTCCCATCCGTTTTGATAATCCCCACGGTTTGCATCAATGCTTCCTAACATACCTGCATCTACTGCAACTTGTAATTCGTGCTCAAAAGTATGACTCGCCAGTGTAGCATGGTTTACTTCAAGATTCAATTTAAAATCGTTTTGTAAGCCATATTTATTGATAAAACCTAAAGTAGTTGCTGCATCAAAATCATATTGATGTTTGGTGGGTTCCATAGGTTTTGGTTCAATCAAGAAATTACCGGTAAACCCTTGTTTGCGACCGTAATCCTTACACATATTTAAAAACTGACCCAGGTGATCAAGCTCACGGTTCATATCTGTATTTAATAAACTCATATAGCCTTCTCGACCACCCCAAAACACATAATTAGAACCACCTAGTTCTATTGTTGCATCTAATGCAATTTTAAGCTGAGCCCCCGCGTAAGCTAATACATCAAAATTAGGATTAGTAGCTGCACCGTTCATGTAACGCGGATTGCTAAAGAGATTAGATGTACCCCATAAAAGTTCTATGCCACTATCTTTTTGTTTGATTTTTGCATAATCTACCAGAGTGCGCATTCTGTTTTCAAATTCTCCAAGAGTAGGGGCCTCATCAACCACATCTATGTCATGAAAGCAATAGTAAGGAAGTCCTAACTTTGTCATAAATTCAAAAGCAGCATCCATTTTATCTTTTGCACGTGCTACAGGATCTGAATTTTTGTCCCATTCAAATGTTTCAGTAGGTGCTCCAAAAGGATCACTACCTCTATTATTTAAAGTATGCCAATAGGCCATTGCAAAGCGCATATGCTCTTTTAACGTTTTACCGGCTACTACTTTGTTTTCATCATAATATTTAAAGGCCAGAGGGTTGTCGCTTCCTTTTCCTTCAAACTGAATTTTACTAACGTCTTTAAAATACGTGCTCATAATTAATTATTTATTTGAATATTATTTTTCCATAGGGCATACCATTCTGCATAGGTTGAACTTAAAGCTGCAGTGGGCTCTATGGTTTTAATTCGTTTTAGACTTTCATTTGCCTCGCTTAGTGTTTTATAGTGACCAAAACCATAAGCGGCACCTCTGGCAGCACCTTCGGCGCCATTAGTCTCATAAAGCTCTAAACTGGTTTGTGTTGTATTTACAAAAATCTCTCTAAAGACAGGACTTAAAAACAAGTTAGCCTGAGTGGCTTTAACCAGATTACCGCCGGCACCTATTTCCTGCATAATTTCAAAACCGTAATTCATCGCAAAAACAATTCCTTCACATGCAGATCGCACAAGATGTGAGGTTTCATGCCTATTGAAGTTAAGGTTTTGTAATCCTGATGTTGCTTCTTTGTTATTAAAAATGCGTTCCACACCGTTTCCGAATGGGTAAAACCGAAGACCATCACTTCCCGCAGTCACTTTTGAAGCTTGTTCATTTAAAAAATCATAAGAGATTAAATGTTCTGAACCTCCAGAGATAATTTTACGCAGCCATTGGTATAAAATACCAGAGCCATTTATACACAACAGGATACCATTGCGTTTTTGTACTTCAGTATCATTAACATGTAAAAATGTGTTTACGCGGTTATTTTTATCAAAAGCGTTTGTATCACTAACCGAATAAATTACCGCTGAAGTTCCTGCGGTTGTCGCAATCTCTCCAGGTTCATTAACATTTAATGAAAGTGCATTGTTAGGTTGATCACCTGCTCTATAAGTTATTTGCACATCCTCTGCCAGTCCTAACTCCTGTGCTATTTTAGGGAGTATTGTTGCTTGATTTTCAAAATTAGATACAATCTCAGGAATAAGATGTACGGGTAATCCCATGGCATCTAAAACATCTGTTGCAAGTTCCCCTTTTTTAAAATTCCACAGGGCAGCTTCAGAAAGACCAGATTTACTTGTCTGGGCTACGCCCGAAAATTTAGCAGCTATGAAATCTCCAGGAAGCATCATATGAGCTGCCTGTTCAAAAAGATGAGGCTCATTTTCCTGAATCCATTTAAGTTTTGAAGCAGTAAAATTACCAGGACTACCTAATATCTTATCCTGAAAAAAAGCAGAACCTTTTTCTTTGTATATGTTATCGCCTAAGGGAGCTGCTCTGCTATCGCACCATATTATAGAAGGGCGTAAAACATTAAGATTACGATCTGTAAGCACTAGACCGTGCATTTGATAGGAAATGCCTATAGCCTTAATAGTTTTAAGATCTACCCCTCCAGATTTAAGCTGTTTAATGCCGTTGCAAATATACTTCCACCAGAGTTCTGGGTCTTGCTCTGCCCAGCCTTGTTTAGGAGCAAGCATTTGCATCTCTTTGTCTGGCACCGTTGCATTTGCAATTGCTTTGCCGGTATTCCCATCTAGAACAGCAAGTTTAATTGATGAACTTCCTAAATCTATTCCTAAAAAATACATGTGTGTGCAATTAATGGATTAAAAATGTAAAAAACCACTCTTATAGTTTATTTGACTACAAGTATATACATAAAAATCTATTCCACATAATTTTTATAATTTAGAGCCGTAAAAAATTCGAACTAATATATATACATTATAAGTTAATGAGTAGTGATCACAATGAGCCAAAAGCTATCATATTAGACAGCATAACTATAGATTGTGTAATATTTGGTTTAAAAGAAGGCTCTCTTGAGGTACTTCTTGTTCAGCATGCAGAAGGTATAAATAAAAATAAATGGGCGCTTCCCGGGGGTTGGATTTATGAGAATGAAAGTATTGATGCCGCTGCAAATAGACTTTTGCTCGAGCTTACCGGTATTGAAGATGTTTATTTAGAGCAGCTTAAAGCTTTTGGAGATCCTGATCGTTTTCCATTATCTCGGGTTATTACTATAGGATATTATGCATTAATAAAAGAAGAAGATTATGATCTTAAGCCGGGATTTACAGCAGTAAATGTAGCGTGGTTTAAAGTATCTCAAGTAGAAGATTTAATATTTGACCACGCTCAAATTCTAGAAACAGGTTTAAAAAGACTACGTCGTAGAATACGTCAAGAGCCAATAGGATTTAATTTACTTCCGCAGAAATTTACCTTATTGCAATTAATGCATCTGTATGAGCAAATTTTAGGTAAAGAAATGGATAAGCCTAATTTTAGAAGAAAAATATTAAAGATGAATTTGTTAACTCCGCTAAATGAAAAGGAGAAAGATGTTTCTCATCGAGCGGCTAAGCTATATCAATTTAATCCCGACACCTACCAAAGTTTATTAGAAAAGGGTTTTAATTTTGAATTTTAAGCATCTGGTTCTTCCTTTTCTACGCTAACCTGGTTTGTATTTTGAGCTTTAGCTTTAAGTACTTCTAATTAGTTTTCTTTAAAAATAAGAGTTCTGTGAGGAAATGGGATTTCTATACCTTCCTTGTCAAATCGTTTTTTAATGCTTTCATACAAATCACATTTCATAGAAAATGCCTGATTATAATTACTGGCCCAGGCCCAGGCACGTATTGTAACAGAAGAGTCACCCAAAGCTATAACACGAACAACAACTTTATTTTCTTCATTATATTTCTCGAGTTCGCTACGGTGATCAATTAAATTAGGATGGTCTTCGCACTCTTCGCGCATAATACGTTTGGCAAGATCAATATCACTATCATATGAGATGCCAACCTCTATCCATTGGCAACAAATATGAGTACCTAAGTCATAATTAATAAGTTTTTCCTTATTAATAATAGCATTGGGTATTACAATCATTTTATTTTCATAATTGCGTATGATCGTATGTCTAAGTGTAATATCTGTAACTGTACCCACCATAGATTCATCAACTTTAATTATATCGCCAAGTTTAAATGGTTTAAAAAATATAATAAAAAGACCGCCTACGAGGTTAGACAATGCTTCTTGTGATGCTACACCTGCCACTACAGCAACGATACCGGCACCACCTAAGGCGGTAGCTGCGAAGCTACGCATAGATTTAAATGCTATAAGCATAAGTATACCACCTAGAAAATAAACAGCAAAAATCGCTATGTATCGTAAAAATTTATAACTGGTGGTATCTTCATTATTAGCAACTCTGTGTTTAATACTTCTTTTAAACCACGTTTGCACAAGCGATGCGGCGAAGAGTGTTAAAACAGCTACAATGCCTAAATAGAGAACGATGTAGAAGTTTTCTCTGGCGGTTTTATATTGTTCTTCATCAATAAATATAAACCCCAGCGCCATAATTCCTAAAACTAACCAAAGAGCGTTGAGAATTTTTTGGGCAAGATGAATATTGGAAGGTGCGTCATTAGGATATTTAATTTGTGTACGCTTTTCTAACCAGTGGTGTAGTTTTTTAGTTAAAAACCGAAGTATTAATACAATGGTTATAACAATGGCAGCATAGATAATAGCTTCTTTATGGTTTGTCCAGAATTCAGTCATACTGTAAATATTGAAAATAGGAGGATAGCAGGTTTTCAGACAATTGCCAAAGACCATAAATTTTTCAGATAGTGTTCAATTTTCAAAATTAAGGTTAATTAATTTCTGCGGAAACAATTAAAATCAATTCATATTTAAAACACGATTATTGAAAAAAACATTAAGCTATAGCTTTTTCAACACGACCTTGCCCAGATTTAAAGAATTTTTCCATTTTAAGTGCTTCTTTTTTAGAATTAAAAACCTCTATATGAATAACCATCCACGGTCTGCAGGCTTTAGTCCATCCCTTGTTTGCTAATTCATTATGCGATTTAAATCTAGATATTAGATCTGTAGTATCTCCAGTGTAGTTTTTCTTAAACTCTTTAGAATATAAAACATAGACAACGTGTTCAGACATAATTAAAAATAAAAAAGGCTTCACATTGCTGCGAAGCCTTTAGTAGCGAGAGGGGGGCACGATCCCCCGTCCGCCTCTGGCGGATATGAAACCTCCTAACTATTTGTTTAAAAAAGTATCTATAATTTTAGCTTTTGCAACACGACCTTGCCCAGATTTAAAGAATTTTTCCCTTTTAAGTGCTTTTTTTTAGAATTAAAAACCTCTATATGAATAACCATCCACGGTCTGTAGGCTTTTGTCCATCCCTTATTTGCTAATTCATTATGCGATTTAAATCTAGATATTAGATCTGTAGTAACTCCAGTGTAGTTTTTCTTAAACTCTTTAGAATATAAAATATAGACAACGTGTTCAGACATAATTAAAAATAAAAAAGGCTTCACATTGCTGCGAAGCCTTTAGTAGCGAGAGGGGGGCACGATCCCCTGTCCGCCTCTGGCGGATATGATACCTCCAAACTATTTGTTCAAAAAAGTATCTATAATTTTAGCTTTCGCAACACGACCTTGCCCAGATTTAAAGAATTTTTCCATTTTAAGTGCTTCTTTTTTAGAATTAAAAACCTCTATATGAATAACCATCCACGGTCTGTAGGCTTTAGTCCATCCCTTATTTGCTAATTCATTATGCGATTTAAATCTAGATATTAGATCTGTAGTAACTCCAGTGTAGTTTTTCTTAAACTCTTTAGAATATAAAATATAGACAACGTGTGCAGACATAATTAAAAATAAAAAAGGCTTCACATTGCTGCGAAGCCTTTAGTAGCGAGAGGGGGGCACGATCCCCCGACCTCCGGGTTATGAAAATTCAAAATCGCACTATAAATTACATCAAAAACACTCAAAATCAATTAGTTAAATAAAATTCTATTTTACATAATATCATTTGATATCAAGGAAAATGGCAATTTGTTGTACCTATGTTGTACCTAAAATTTAGTAATTTAATGGTCTAATTTTTAGATTATGGCTTCTATTCAAACAGTACTTAGAAACAAACCAAATGCTAGATTGTTGTACCCAATCGCCATCAGAATTACAAAAGACAGAAAAACTTCTTTCATTTTTATAGGTCAATATATAGATAAAATGCAATGGAACGCCAAAAAGGGTTTAGTAAGGAAGTCACATCCTGATGCGATTTACATTAACCAGCTTATTCTATCAAAGTTGAGTGAAGCAAATAAGCGGCTCTTAAATGCAGAGTCCGAGAAAGAATACCAATCTGTCTCAACTATTAAAACCAATATTGTGAAAAAGGATCGGTTTGATTTTTTTAGTGCGGTAAAGATTCAGTTGCGACGGCTTGAAGAGCGGGGGCAGTTTCATCAACGAGATGTGGTAAAAAGTAGAATGGAAAAGTTTAAAGCTTTTGCTAAATCAGACAAATTACATTTCAATGAAATAACTGTAGACCTTTTAAAACGTTTTGAAGCCTATCTGAAAAATGAGATTGGTTTAGCACATCGCACTACAGTAAACTATATGATTGCCATAAGAACCATTTATAATATTGCAATAGGGGAGAAGTGGGCAGAACGCAATCATTATCCATTTGGGAGAGGTGGATATACCATTAAATTCCTTGAGTCAGATAAAATAGGTCTCAACGTTGAAGAAGTGAAACTTTTAGAAAACGCTAAAGACTTAACTTCATCCCAACAACACGCATTGAATATATGGTTAATCAGTTTTTACTTCGCCGGAATACGAGTAGGGGATGTATTGCAATTGAAGTGGTCTGATTTTATAGATAATAGGTTACGCTACCGTATGGGAAAAAACCAAAAGTTAGTATCTCTGAAAATCCCTGAGAAGGCAAAACCTATACTAGAATATTATAAAGGTTTGGCTGAGGATGATTTTTTATTTCAGGAGTTACGTTTTGTAGATCCTAAAGATGCTAAAATTCTCCGTACACGAATTAAAACGGTCACCCGCACCTTCAATCGTCATTTAAAAAAGATTGCCGAGCATCTAGGAATTTCTAAAAGTCTGAGTATGCATATCGCTCGTCACAGTTTCGGTAACATTTCTGGAAGTAAAATCCCCATTCAAATGTTGCAGAAATTATACCGGCATTCATCAGTGACTACAACAATTATGTATCAGTCTAATTTTATGCAAGATGATGTAGATGATGCATTAGATAATGTTGTGAATTTTTGACAGGAACATTCCGATAGTAATCTAAGTTTGGAATAGCTTATATTTAATTTAGTTATAAATCAATTTAGACGATTTCAATCAAATTGTTTTAGCGGTTTGAATTCAACTTTGAAAGCAGAAGGTGATTATGAAAACACTTACGGATTATGAAACTTATATAATTAGCGGCTTGGCACAAGGAGCTACTGTTAGGCAGGTGAGAAAGCTTTTACAGCATTTTGGTCAAAAGCCTAATTCAGAGAGTAGTATTGATAAAAAGCTTCAGGAATTACGTAAAAGATTCCAATGTAAAACTACGTTTCAGCTTGTATATGAATTGGGAAGATATTCGGTTGAAATAGATATAGAAGGTATTTTAAATTAATACAGTCCAACAAATTATCATTTGATTTATGAGGTCGCTTTATGTAAAAACAGGAATGCTGGAGTACTAGCTTAAAGTATAGTTTTGATTTAACGAACCGCCGTATACGAGACACGTACGTGCTGTGGTGTGAGAGGCGCAGTCCGTTCCTATTTAGGGGCGGATCCGTCTACTCTATTGGGGGTAGTTTATTACATCATTATCAACTGAAATTCTTAATTCCAATGCTAATTATTGCTGCGATAAACGTAGCTGCGATAAACATTAATGTTGCAACTATCCAATTTTCTTTAGCAGCATAAAATAATCCAGCAGGAGTAATACCATACACTTGAAAAATTGTGCTTTTAGTCTTCAAATCATTTTCTACTGAAAGTGAGATTACATTATGCATATTATCAACTTTCCTTAATGTCGACTGATGTAAGGAAACGTATTCTCCATTGTTAAAAGCCGCCGCTTCTTCTTCACCTTTTAAAAAACTCGCCATTGTAATTTTATTTAATTTATAAAGAGATTCCATTCGTGGATGTGGAGAATATTGTTTTCCATAAATATCAATTAGTAGTCGCGCTAAATCAATTTTCAGGTTATCATTTATAGATACTGGTTCACCTCCGAGTACTCTGTATCTATGTTTTATTGCTTCGAATCCGAAATTAATATTTCTCATATTGATATGAATCCATTTATGTTCTGGATACTTTCTCACAAAATCAAAATATTCATCTAACATTTTTTTTTCTAAGTCATTATAATTTTTATCAATTTGATTAGGAAGTATACCTGTCAGTTCAGCAATTTTATGAATAGAAAAGGAATGCGATTGGGCATTTTTTACCGAACGAACTGCAATTGATGTAATTCTTGAAGTATTTCCTTGAGGCAAATTGAAAAAGCTTTCGCAAGAATAATGAATGATAAGATATTCAGAAGGATTGTCACTTATACTTTGTAATATTTCTTTACCTTTTTTTCTTTTTTTATTTCTTTCTGATGCTTTTGACATTTTGTTTTTTCAAATTACTCCCAACTTGTTTGTGTAAGGTAAGTCGCGCTGAAAATAAGCTGTTACCTTTCGGATTAACACAAGCCGAATTTTTAAATTTCTATGTTTATTTTTCTTTGTAAATATGTCCAAATTTAAAAATTTGGCGATCTCGAAAAAGCACCTGAACCTCTGTGTTTACAAATGCTCGCGCTATTTTATATATACATCTTTGTTGCCAGTAGTGTATTTCGTAACGTCATTCGTAAAAAAGTCATCAAATATATGAATTTTCAATTGTTGACTTGAAGTCTTAGGCTCTAAGTATTTTTTCATATCCTCAAAAATTTCAGACGTGTCTTTTAAATCATCATCGGTGTAGATTAAAGTAAAGATTCCGTGTTTTTTGAAATAGGATTTATGCTTCTTCATTTCTTTGTTAAAGTTCTGACTTGCTTTTTCGTTAATTGCTTTTTGAGTCATTCCTTTAGTTCCTTTCAAATGTCCGTGTGTTGACCACGGTGACAATTCAAATCCGACTTTATTCAAGTCATTTGGCTCAATTATAGTAAAGTCCAAACGATACTTATGCACCACGTCAATACCTTCATAACGATATTCAGGTATTAATAGGGGAATATTTTCAGGTCTGCTATGATTTAAGACATAATCCCGATACATTTCAGCTATTTCCATTTCATATTTAGAACCCGAATTTCTTACTATGACATTAACAAAAAAGTTCAGATAGTCAGTAACATCTCTAAATGTAATTCGGTCATTTTTTCCTGGTATTACAAAACCAGTTTCCAAAATATGACCAATTGACCAATATTGGTTTTTGAAATGCCTTATTTCGCTCTTATCGTTTTCCCAAAATCCGCCATTTACAAATCTTGGTGTAATTAATACACCATAGTTAGCATTATTTTGACCAATATATATTTCTGCATCTTCAATAGTCGGTCTTTTTTTCGACAGAGCATCAAAGTTTCTCAAATAAACTCTCTTTAAAAAAAGGAATAGATAGTCTTTGAAAACTGTATGTTTTTGAAGAAGTTGGTATGTTTCATATAAATTGGAATTTCCAGCATAAGACCCACGATTTTTCAAGTCGTCTTTATATCCTTGAAGCCATAAACTTATAAAATGGTCGGATGAAGTAATTAGTTCATTCTTTATATCGATAAATTGGTCAAATTTTCCTCCGATTTTACCATTTAGAGAATGTACGTTATCAAATTTCGTTTTGTGCAAAACATCTGGCAGTAAAATTTTAATTTCCGCTGATAGCCCTTTAATTAATTTGTTTCTTGCTGTAAGTTCAGGGTCTCTTTTTGGCATACTTTGGGTGGTTTTATTAGATTACTGGCAACGTCTCCGGCTATGAGTAGTTGCGTGGTTTGGCACTTAACTTAGCAAGCACACACCGAACTGAAAATCCGCGAGGATTTTCAGAAGAGGCGATAACAATCAATTACTTATAGCCATTGTGGCTGTTGCACAACCTCTTTTTTAATCAAATTTCAAGTTAATAGTAGTTTTCAATAATACCATACAATTAGAAAACAACAAATTACCTGTTCCTAAAAATTAGGAGCCCCCTTTTTTCTTAGAATTTTAGACTTGTGCAACGGTTTTTTTGTTGGGCATTCGTTTTTTCTACGTATTCTTTTTTTTCGTTTTCCAAAATTCGTGTTCTTTATCTAAAAACACAATATGAAATATATTATCCTCAATATGTCCAATTATACACTCCTTACCTTGAATATGCATTGTACACCAAGTTACGTCGGGTAGAACGTGCTTTGGATGTGTGAAAGCAGATTCTGGCGGAAAATCTACTTTTGTATATGGTTTAATAATTTGTTGAGCAGTTGCTTGAGCCATCGTGATTTGGCAGATAGCTCTCAATTTATTTATCATTAAAGCGAGAAGTTTTGCTTCTTCCCATTCTTCAAAGTCTTGACCTTGATTAATGTCGAAATCTCTAAAACTTAAAACAATAAAAGTTTCCCTCTTATTGTCTCTCGTTTCTAGTGTTTTTGATTTCCTATTTAATGAAGCTTTACTTCTTGATTTGAATTTATTTCCCTTTCCCATAAAGCAATTGATTTAATTTTTCATCAATGTCAAAGTAAGGGATAGCACCATATTTGCCGTCTAGGTAATTTTTGTCAAATGCAGACTTATTACGGACTTTATCTGTTTTAAAATCTCCTAAAGAAACTAATTCAGATGCACCAAATTGATTTTTCTCCACAAACCATATTTGGTCTCTTCTAAAGGTTTCTTTATTTAAAAGTGAAATGTCGTGAACAGCACATATTAATTGAGCGTGATTTGTGTTGAACTTGTGAAAAAAGTCAATTAATCTCAAAGTCAAATGGCTGTGAAGTCTTGAATCTAGTTCATCAACTAAAAGCACTTTGCCATTTTGTAATGTATCGAACCAAGGTCCTAATAAATACAATAGTTTTTTTGTTCCTTCTGATTCTTGTTTATCAAAATTGAACGGAACAGTATCAACTAAAATATTGTTTTCATCATATTTTCTATGATAAGTAATAAGTTGATCTCTCTTTGGTTGTTTAGATTGTATTTTGTGGATGCTAGTTAAAAGATTTATTATTTCTTCGTCCTTTTCTTTTTGCTTTAGAACTTCCAAATCTATATCGTTTACATCTTCTTCAGTTGTTGATAAACTTGAAATTTCTAGATATTTGATGAAGTGAAGAACCCAATTAAAAAAGTTTTTGTCCGATTTTAATTTATCTATTGTATACCTTTTATGTCCTCTGTCGTGAATACCATTAACAAAATTAAATTTCTTAAACCATTCAACTATACTAGATGAAGTTTCTTTTCCTAAAGTAGCTAACAGCGAAAGAAATAAAACATTTTCCTTTACATCTGTCTCTTTACCTAACGCTTCTTCAAAGGATGATTTGTTTATTTTAATATCTTGTAAATCTCTTTTAAAAAGATAAACCTCTTTTGAAGTTGTATGAAACAGCCATTCAGCAATAATTTTATTGTCGTCTATTTCAAATCCATATCTATATTTTACATTGTTATTAATAAATACTATTTCGAAATAACTGGATTCATTTTCGCTTTTAGAACTTAAAATAAATTTTTCTAATGGAAATTTTCTTTCATTATTGTCCATAAGTGCATCACGAAAAGAATTTATTACTGTTCCTTTCATAAATCCCATAGCTTCCAATAAGTTACTTTTTCCACTAGCATTATTTCCATAAATAATTGCAGATTTAAGTAAACTTAATTTAGAATCTATTTGAAAAGTATGTGTTTCGTTATGTTCTTTAAATGATTTGGCTTTTACCATTGAGAGAGTAGTCAGATCTTTAAAAGACAAGAAATTTTCTACACTAAATTCTATTATCATTTCTATTTGTTTTTGTTAGTGCAAAGATATAACAAAAATGAAAATATGCAAATAAATTGCAAAAAATGAAATTTGATATCTTTCTGGGTCTGTTATGAAGTGCTATCTGGATTCTTTTGAGTTGTTGTTCTGATACCTTAGAAAAACAGTTCCTTTAGAAAAATACCTTCTGATTAGGCCATTAGTATTCTCGTTTGTTCCTCGTTCCCACTTGGCTTAAGGATGAGCAAAGTAAACAGGCATTCCAGTCTGTTTAGTAATGGTACCTTGCAGGGTTATTTCTAGACCATTATCATAGGTTAGGGTCTTTGTAAGCTGGTTATCAAAAGCTTTGAATTCTTTTACAAATTGCTTTCTTACAATAGCTGATTTACGATCTTTTAATTTTACAATGCAGGTATATCTTGATTTTCTTTCTACGATGGTTCCTATAGCACTTTTCTGACCTTTTCCAGTCACTAAATCACCTTCCCAGTTACCTATTTCCTGCCTGTTTTCAATGTGTAAGGGTCTTTGCTCAATACTGATTTGATCTTTGATTTTAGAGCTTCTTTTTGTGTTTGCACACGCCCTTCTGCGTTGTGATTTTTGATAGGGTAGGAGCTTTATAAGTTTCTTGTTTAGCCTTGCTTGTCTGTTTAAATATATATGTTCATGTCTAGGTTAACCCCTTTTTTTAAGCCTCACCCTATTGGGGCTTCTTATGGTCTTTTACCTCCATACGCATTATTCTCCTTCTTTTAGTACAGATTTCCTCATTTTCAAGTTGATAGATTTGTTTACTTTAGTATTTTAATTAAATGTCGATGGAAGAAATTATATGTTATTTAAAATGCTTTATTCTTAAAAATTCTACCCTACTTATTAGCATTCTGAACAATATTGTAATTGGTTTGATTTCCGGTTTTTTAGCCTCTTATCTTTACACTAAGTACACAGATCGTTACAAAACCACTAAAATTAAGATATCAAATGTCATAGGTGTAAACCAGGATGATGAAATTGGTAACGTACTGATGATCAAAATTAAAAACTTGTCGATTAGACCATTATATGATATAAAATGTGTTCTTAAATCTGTTCGGTTTGTTGATTCATATAATAATATTTTTGAAGAAAATTTTAATATATATAACACCTATTCTATAAGTTATATCGAAGGCTCTAAAAATTTAAATAGATCGACCCATTTAATTAATTTTAAAATGGATAAACCATTTGATAGCCAAGATTTAAGTTGGCTTTTAGAGATAAGTTATATAGATGCTTTTACGGGTTTACCTAGATTTATAAGAAAAAACTTTTCACGAACTCAAATACAAACAGGGGAATTCGGAATTTTAGGAAACATGAAATTTTACCAATTTGGTAATCCTAATAGGGATTTAACAAAGCATTTTGGAAGGTTTTTATTTCAAAATGAAGATCATTTTTTAAACAATTAATATGAAACTACTTTATTCCCTATTTTCAGTATAGATTTACTCATTTACAGTTATTTAGTTTTAGCTATTTTAGAACCTCACTAATCGATTATTATAATGTCTGAAATTACAGAATGCCCCAATTGCCAAGCAGATTTAAGAAAAAAAGCTTTCTATTCTAATAACAAACTTTTGACGAATAATGAAAGGGACCTTATAAACGAATATTCAATAGAGAAAAAGAAAGGATACTGTGAAAAATGTTCTCTAGCATTATATCAACAATCAGTAGAAAAGCTTAAGCAAGAGGTTGAACTTTTAAAATCAGAATTGAGGGAACTAATTAAAAACATTCCCATTTTAACCATACAGAATTTACCATGTTGGAAATATAGAATATTACAAATGGTTACCGGGCAATCAACAACTGGAACTGGTGCATTAACTGAATTCACATCAAGTTTCACAGATTTTTTTGGACAACAATCATCTCGACATAATGCCAAATTAAAAGCGGGTGAGGAGCTATGTATGGCTCAAATAAGACATGAAACCTATGAATTAGGAGGTAATGCTATTATTGGAGTTGATGTAGATTATTCAGATGCTGGAGGAGGTAAGGGGATGTTAATTGTTTGCATGTCTGGGACTGCAATAAACGTAGATTTAATTTGCTTTAGTGAATTGCAACAAAGGAGTTTTGGAACTTTAGAGAAAAAGAAACATAGATTAGAATTTCTTAAAAATTTCAAAACCTATAAAACCGTTTAATTATCAACTTATAAAAAAAAAATACTCTACTTTTTACTGTTTACCACAGCGTGCTTTGCTCAAATTAAAGTGACACCAGATGGATTAGAATTTGATGAATACGGTGATTTTTTAGTCATCGAGGCAGATACGGTTAACGCTAAAGAATTTTACAATCGCGCTGTAAAGTATGTTGAAATGAATTACCGTGATCCTGAAGAAGTTTATAAAGGTAAAGTCGAAGGAGAATATCTGAAGATCGAAACTTTTAAGCTTAATCTAACTACGGCAAATAATGCCGGGATTAAATTACCAATAGATGCAGGTACTTTATTGAAATGAGATTTAAAAGTGGTCGGGTCCGTTTTGAAATTACAGATTTGAAAATGACTGCACAGAATGGCGGCCGCCCTTTATTTTTTTCTGGTAGCATATGGCAGGGGTATCCCATTTACAATAAAAAAGGAGAGATCAGACTAGAAGAATCTAAGTCTGATATTGAGAATTATTTCAATGGCTAATTATTTACCATTAAAAAAATGCTCTTGGGTCAGAAACCTAAAGATGATTGGTAAAACAACATTTACAACTTGTACAATTATACTATTGCCCTGCTCACAACAGGGCTTTATTTTTACCCAGTATTTTGATTTAGAAATTTTGTATATCTATGAAATGTACATTAATATGATTACTTCAAAGAAATAGTTTAACAAATCCGGCCATTGGCTCACCGGTAATCAATCCGGTGGTACTATATTCATTGATATGTTATTGGACAGTCATGGCGGGCATTTAAATATAAAGCTATGTCCAATAACACATCACAAACAGAAAACAATGAGCAGGTTATAACTGCTCTAAAAGATTTAATCCGTTTAGATAGCGGTGGCGTCAAGTTTTGGCGCGAGTATCACAAAACTTTATTTGAGGCTTTTTTACGTAGCGATCTCGCAAACGATCACGAGGTACGTACCAGTTTTATGGCTGCTCATGAAGAGAATATGCAGTTCTTTACTAAACTCAAAATTTAGGTAAGGAGGTATTAAATGCCTAATTCAAAACTATCCCTACTTAATGCAAACGCCTATGACCGTTGGTTACTAGAAGCCCAGATCACTCCAGAAGAAGAGGAGCGCATCGAGGCCGCAGAGAATAAAAAGATTATTAATAAAATGTGGGACTTTCTTTCCCATTAAAAAATCACACTACTGAGCTAAGCCTCGCCATCCGCGGGGCTTTTTATATATTAGCAAAAAATAAGTGATATGAAAGAGGGGATATTTTATCAAGATTTAATGCAACTAGATGATTTAATGAAAGAATTAATCAATTTAAATAACCAAATTATAAATGGACCTTGGATAACCATAGAGAATCTGAAAAAACTAGAAAATAAATTAGAGGATTTAAAGGTTGAGAGAAACGATCGTCTAAATAATCTGATAAATACAAAACCTGATTTGGAGACCATAGATAAGGAAAGTTTAATGTTATACTATGCGATTATTCACCTCTCTAAAGATTATGTTATTACAGATTTGAGGAATATGATAAAATTTAATGATGAAATTAATAGAGTTTTAAAGATCTATTTTATAAAAGATAATGAATAGAATATCAATTACAATTTAGCTTTAAATCCTCGCTACCCGCGGGGCTTTTTTATCGATTAAATGCATATATGTAAGCTTTTTTACATTTTTATGACTAAGTAGACGCATATTTACAGTTTAATGTATTTAATTTGTCACAGTTGTGTTACATCTATGACACACATATACAATAAGTAAGAATCAATATTAACCCAAAATTTTTATTAATATGTCTAGTACTATAAATGAGAACACAACAAATAGATGGGTATATGGTCTTAAAAAATTAATAGAGATAAGAAATCTTGCTATTGATAGTTTTAATACAAACCTATTCAATAATGATCCGATTATAGATCCAGAGGCTGAAAAGCTTTTGGAGAATACAGCAGATCGTAAAAGAATTTTTGCTGCTATTGATAAAATGAAGAACAGTGATTTAAAAGCTCTAGAAATAGAATTAAGTAATGAAGAAACCATTACTCTTAGCATAGATTAAGCTTTAGCAATATGGAATTAAATATTGCTTTTAGTACAATATTTTATATTGCTGTTTTTATTCTTCCAGGTTTAATTTTTCGAAGAATATACTTTTCAGGAGATCACAACAAACAATTTTCACAAGGTAATTTAGTTGAACGTATTGCTTGGACAATCTTTAGCAGTGTAATTACCTTAATTAGTGCAGTAATTATTCTCTATTTTATAGATGATTTCTTTAAGCTTAAAATACTTACAGAGTTTAATTATTCACATCTTCAATCTATTTTCAATCAAATAGCTGATAACAAATTCCCGTCTAAAGAAACTTTGACCGATGTATATCCAACATTTATCATCGGTCTTTTAGTTTTTTATATATACTGTTTTTTATTAGCCAAATTGCTTCGTCAGATTGTTCTATTCTTTGGATTTGATAGGATGTTTAATTTTTTAAGATTTAATAACTACTGGTACTATTATTTACAAGGAAGAGCCCCATCTTTTAATAGACAATCAATTAAAAAGTTTTGGGCATCTCAAGTTGATGTTTTAGTTCAAATTAGTGACTCAGAAACCAAATTATATAAAGGCTTCGTTTTAGACTATTTCATAGATAGTGCTACAAACCAACTTGATATTATATTTCTTAAAGAAGCACAGCGTTTTCGAAATAATAAAGAAAATAATGGAGTAGAATTAGTTGATATACCAGGTACTGCATTAGGTATTCCATTTAGTAAAATATTAAATATTAACCTTACATATATTTATAAAGATAGTAACCTTAGTGAGGCACGTAAACAACGGGTAAAAAGAGCATCTGGTCTTTTATTCTTGACATTATTTGCTCTGAGTATCTTTCTCTTATTTATTGAAGAATGGCCATTAGTGGGACCTATTGATATATTCTATAGAATACTATTTTTCTTAAATACATTTGCCTTTTCTTCAGTATTAGTTACGTGGTTTAACAATTTAGCAAACAAAGGCTCTGGTGATGGTGCGGGTTATGCATTGTCATTATTACTATTGCAGTATACTTGGATAGTGGGTTTATTACCATGGTATATTGCTATTCCAGGTTCATTTACTGCTTTCTACTTAATATATGTTATAAAAGGGGATTCAAAAAAATAATAACCTAGTGTCCACATAGCAACTGCTGTCACTCACTATCATTGTAATTACACAAATACTAAACAGATCAACATAGTAGAGTTATATGAAATATTTGATTACTAAGGATAAAAGAAATTAATATTGTTTTGACTTAATTATGACTTTTTAGATTGGGAAACATTTTTTCTACCGCTTTGAAGAAATCTGAGATATCTAAACGTTTTTCTTTACAAATTTTGAATAACGTTTCTACTGGGATACGATAATTAGACTTGCTTTTTATTTTGCGAACAGTACTTTCTAAGATATTGTGATGATCTGCAAATTCAACTTGAGTTCCACCTTTGGAAAGAAAGGGATCTATCCATTCTTTTGTTATAAACTCACATATAGCTGAATTAATATCCTTATCCATACGAGCAAAGGAATTATAAACATAAAGAATTTTCTCGTTCGATCGAACGAGATAAAGATTATTTTACTATATTTGACTCATAATTATATATTTGCGAAACTTCTTTAAGTAAAATATTAGAAGCATTCGCTTTGAATCTCGAACAGAAAACTGGTAATTTTTAGCAACGAGAGGATAAGCAGGGATGCTCACGACCCGGGCGTGGGCTCTCGCTTATTGTTGCACGGTATACCAGTACCTCTGTTCGATAAGTTGAGACCTGCGCCTTTTTCTTTTTCTAAGCACATCTCAACATTCAAGCTTTGTTTCTTCCTTAGCGAAGCCTCGCAACTATACCCTAATTTCAAAATGTGCTCTTGGGCTGGTATAATCATACACCTGCTTAAGATCAGTACACCCTTAATTTAAAACTATGTAGAATAAACAAAAACGGGTACAGTTATGAAGCATTATCCCAGTGAAATACATTTTGAGTCCTTTAAATCGGGCTGCAGTCTGGCATTTAATGGCCTATACAAACACTATTACCGCCCCATCTACTGGATGGGTAGGACGTTGATCAAAGATGTGTTCGTGGTAGAAACACTCGTACAGGACGCCTTTTTAAGGCTCTGGTACAAACGCGACGATATCGAGTCGCCTCAGCATTTGGTCAATTTCCTCTATGCGGTCATTTCCAACGAATGCAAGTGGTTTTACGTAAGACCGGGGAATCAGTTTCAACGCAGTATCTACTCCTATGATACAATTCCCAATTATCAGGACTATAGGTGGGGCTATGATCCTGAAGCAGTCGATACGCATATGGAAGATCAGCAAAGCAGCCAAAAAGAATACGAGCAGGTAGTCGCTATATTGCCCTTGCTCGGAACGCAGTCCAAACGCCTTATTGAACTGGGTATGCAGCACGGCTTTAAATACAAAACCATTGCGGAGCACATGGGTATCAGTATTAAGGAAGCCAGCAACCTGATGAAAAATGCTATACAGCAGCTCAAAAACATCCTGCAGCAGGAGTGTCTGGTGGATGAGGAAAGTTCGGTTTCAGAAGCTTCCAATCCACCCCAGGAGCTGACCGAGCAGGAAACCCGGGTATTGACCTTGCGCTGCGAACAGCAGTATTCCTTTGCTCAGATCGCAGCCGAACTCCAACTCACTCAAAAGGAAGTACACCGCGCCTTTACGACGGCTTATAAGCTGTTACAACAGCACGAACACTTACAATCCGCTTAAGATGAAAACCAAAACCCTCAGCCTTACCCGCAAGATTCAACTCAACATAGACCTGCCCAATTATGAGGAGCGTAAAGCGGCTATGGCCAAACTTTACGACTGGCAATACTGTTGTTTTAAGGCTTCCAATATCATCGTCTCGCACCTCTATGTGCAGGAAATGATCAAGGAATTCTTTTACTTGACCGAGGACATTCAGTATAAACTAGCAGATCAAAAGAAAGACGAAAACGGCATTCTGAACCGTTCGCGTATCAACACCACCTATCGCGTGATCTCAGATCGGTTTAAGGGTAAAATCCCAACCGAAATCTTATCGAGTTTAAACCGGAATTTAGAAAGTACATTTAAAAAGAATGCACCGGAGTACTGGAGCGGGGAGCGTTCTCTTCAAAATTTTAAAAGAGATAATGGATTTCCCTTTGGTCCTTATAGTATGTGTTGCTTTAAATATGATGAAGAGCGTAAGTGTTTTTGCTTTCGGCTGTTTAAAATTCCCTTTTGCACCTATTTGGGCAGGGACTTCTCCGATAAGCGCGTATTGTTGCACCGGGTACTTAAAGGGGAAACGCGCTTACGCACCTCTCAGATCAAATTAAAAGACGGCAAGATCTTCTGGCTGGCAGTCTTTGATATCGAGCAGGAACAACACGCCTTAAAGCCCAATTTGGTTGCCGAGGCTTCTTTATCATTAGAATATCCCATTACCGTCAAGGTTGGTAGTAATCGAATGACTATTGGAACGAAAGAAGAGTTTTTATACCGGAGACTGGCGATACAGGCCGCCCGTAAACGGGCGATAGCCGGATCGGTACATTCCCGGGGTGGCCACGGGCGCAAGCGCAAGCTTAAAGCCGTTGAAAAGTTTAAGAAAAAGGAAACCAATTACGTCAATCAGCGCCTGCACGTGTATAGTCGTAAACTCATAGATTTTTGCGTCAAGCATCAAGCCGGTACCTTGATACTGCTGAATCAGGAAGCTAAAATAGAAGCCGCACAGGAAAACGATTTTGTACTTAGAAACTGGAATTATTACGAACTCATGACGAAAATCAAATACAAAGCGGAAAAGGCTGGGATTGAATTGGTCGTAGGATAAATTTGAACTGAATAAGCGGGTGCTTGTACACCCATAAGGTGAGATCATAGCTACTCACTAAGTGCAACGGGCACATACAACGCGCGAGCTCATCGTATATTAATACTAGGCGGTAAAAATGGACTTTGAATTTAATAATTTGGAATTTTAAACTAATTGAGGGGGTGCTTGTACACCCATAAAGTGAGATCATCGATACTCACCAAGTGCTCTGGGGCACATACAACGCGTGACATCTGACTTTTAAGACAAATGGCGATCTAAAAAATAAAAAACGCTGAACTCCTAACTCAAAAGTCTAAACTAAAAAGAGGGTGCTTGTACACCCGTAAAGTGAGATTACAGATACTCACTAAGTGCGACGGAGTACATACAATGCGTGAGCTTGCTTATTAATCAACTCAAGAAACAAAGCCAAGCTGATGAAAGAACAATAAACGACACTCTGAATGAACAATAAAATAATCCTTAATAGGGTCGAGGGTACTTGTATACCCGTAGGGTGAGGTTTACGCTCACTATATGTCACAGGGCATATACAACGGGCGTGAGCGAACTTTAAAGCTTAAGTTATTACAAACTACCATTGAAAAGTAGCTAACACAGGTAGATGATCTGAAGCATGTTTTTCATCAATGACGTCATGGCTTTTTATCTTGAAAAAAGACTGCGGTTTAAAAGCTATAAAATCAATAGCCTTAGTGGGGTTTTGTACCGGTATTGTAGGTGGGCATGATGTACAGCTTCTTGTAAATAGGTTATCCAAAGAATCAATTACCGGACTGTTTGCGACAGCATTAAAATCTCCTGCTACCAGTACAGGTAGATTTATATCCTTCGTGATATTTAAGAGTTCTTCTATTTGTAAGATCCGGTTGGTATCCTCCTTTTGAGAATCTAAATGTGTACTTGCAAACCAGATGGAATGAGCATCGGATAACTGTATCATAGACATGGCTAAAACTCGAGGTTCTCCTTGGGTTTCAGAATTTGAGGGGAGTTTATAGACCTTAGATTCTATAATAGGAAATCGAGAAAGAATTGCAACGCCATAGGCTCCGTTTTGAAAATCTATAGCCTTACCAAAAAATACTTGCATACCTAATGCGTCACCAATCTGCTGGGCTTGGTTTCCTAAACCTGAACGATCGGTATTGGAGTCTATTTCCTGTAAGGCAACCAGATCTGCATTTCTATCTTTGATTACTTGAATGATAGCTGACAGATCTATACGATCCTTGTGCATAGGCGGATTCGCGTGATGAATATTATAGCTTAAAACCTTCAGCTCATGTGAAGCATTCTCGAAATTAACGGTTAACGCTTTTTGTGAGAGCATAGGATTACTTGATAAAAAAAGGATTATAATCAAGATAATACCTTTTGTCAATTTTTGATTCACGGCTTTGTATTCGTTCATAATGTTAAGCTACTAATTATCTGAAAGTTCAACTTTAGCAATTACGGGAAAATGATCTGATATATAACGTTGTCCGCGTTGACCATCTAAAATTTGTAAAGTTGAAGGTTGCACCGCT
The DNA here is from genome assembly GCF_000687915.1 of Leeuwenhoekiella sp. MAR_2009_132. Lineage (NCBI taxonomy): Bacteria > Pseudomonadati > Bacteroidota > Flavobacteriia > Flavobacteriales > Flavobacteriaceae > Leeuwenhoekiella > Leeuwenhoekiella sp. MAR_2009_132. The sequence goes on along the minus strand of NZ_JHZY01000004.1, from coordinate 101,864 downwards.
CCTTTGTAAAATACGTAATCTATTCTACTATCTGCGGTTCTGCCTGCTGCATCCCATCCATTAGCGCTATATTCAGGACCATATACCTTGTCCGAATCCAGATTAAGATACGGATCCTTCAATCCATTTTTCAATAGTGTATCAATAACTTCACTATTTGGTGAACTGTTTAAATCACCAGTTAGTAAAACTGCTGATGCACCGGCAATTTCATTTATTTTTTCAGCAAGTAAGGCCGCACTTTCAATTCGTGCTTGTTTACCCCGGTGATCAAAATGCGTATTGAAATGATAAAATGTAATCCCAGAGTTTTTATCCTTAAATAATGCCCAAGTTACAATACGGGGTAAGGCTGCATCCCAACCTTTGGAAGCGACTACTTCTGGAGTTTCCGAAAGCCAAAAAGTATTACTATCCACCACTTCAAAACGATCTTTTTTATAGAAAATCGCGGAGTATTCTCCTTGGGTATGCCCTTCGCGACCTATACCTACATAGGTATAATTAGGAAGCAGCTCTTGCATATCCAAAAGTTGAGTATGTGTGACTTCTTGAGTACCGATCAGGTCTGTTTGATAAAACCGAATGCTGTGGGTAAGCCAATCTTTACGATTTTCCCAAATGTTAATTCCATCATCAGCACTGTTGTATCGCACATTAAAGGAGCATATAAGGAGTTCTTTTTTTTCTTCCTGAGCAAATGCACTGCTGATAACCAGCAGTGCAAATACCATAAAGCTTATTTTTTTCATTACTTCCAACCAGGATTTTGTTCAAGATTAGGGTTGAGTTGCAGTTCTATACGGGGTATCGGATATAGATAATCTTTATTTTCATCAAAGCTTCTGTCATTGAAATCAGGATGTGGATCAATTAAGCCATTGGCATCTAAGGTAAAATCTGAGCCCAATTTATAATATTGAACACCACTAACTGGATTTGAGGGACGTTCCCCTTCATACAGCACTACATTGATACTGCCGTCTCCGGTAAGGTCATACTCACCGGCTCCGGAAAAATAAAGGCCTCGAATAGGTTGGGTTAGCGTTTGACCTGCTTTCCAGCGAACCACATCATCCCACCTGAAGTTTTCCATATACAATTCAATACGGCGCTCCCGTCTTATTTCTAAAATTACACCAGCATTTGCACCAGTCACACCAGGATACTGAGCAGCCATAAATGAATCGGGTGCCGCGTTCGCAGTATCTATAATTAAATCAGGCATCCCTACACGTTGTCTTAAGGAATTGATGGAGCTGTTTAAATCTTCTTGTGATAGTGTTCCTAATTCGGCTTTGGCTTCTGCATAATTTAGAAGCACTTCTCCAAAACGATAAATCGAAAGATCAGTAATAGACTGACCATTGGTGTCATACACAGGCTCGGTCACGTACTTTATAATTTGATAACCAGTTACGGTAGCGCCAAGATTAGGAGCTAGTTCAATACTTTGCCCTTTACGCGTATATCCGGGAGTGCGAATCGTCTGTGCCAAACGAGGATCTCGATTTTGTATTTCTTCCGTAAAGGATAGTTGATTATATCCAACTGCATCTGTAAATCGTGTTCCATCAGCATTCAGATAGCTATTGACAAGATCTTTCGGCATACCTGGACGACCATAAGAACTTGTCGTGGTATAGTAGTTTACATTATGACCAATATTCAAATCTTCAGAATAGGCGCGTGCTAAGATCACTTCGGTTTCATTAGCATCATGCGAATTAAAAAGCTCTAGATAATCCTGTTCCGGATTACCCGTACTGTAAATCTGATAAGGAGAATCCTCAATCAATGCTGTTGATGCCGCAACAGAAGCTTGGAGGTATTTTTCATAACCTTCAATCCCTCTGTATTTTTCGTAAGTACCCTCATAAAGCCCAATCCTTGATTTTAACGCCAAGGCCGTGTATTTGGTAACCTCATAAGTATTTTGCTCTTCATTGAGGTTTTCAATAGCCCAGTCCAGATCTTCGAGCATTTTATCAACAACATACTGTCTTGAATCTCTAGGTTTGGTAAGCGCTTCTGTATCGTCTGGATCTATAGGAGCATCATACCAAGGTAAAGCACCAAAGCGCTGAAACTTATCAAAATAAAACCGCGCTCTAAAAAAGCGAGCCACACCTCCGTAATGGGCTTTTGCTGCTTCATCATCAGACTTCTCATATTCTTGCAGGAAAAAATTAATATCCCGCAAATATTCCCAATTCCAACCGCCTCCGGTTGTAGGTACGAGCCGTGCGCCTCTCATTTCTTCACTCAGTTCCGTTTGTATAATATTGTCGGTACTAGCTTCTCCGTTATAAATCGAAGTGCTTGGCCACATCCGGTAAAACCCGTTGGTATACAGTTGAAGGTCACTAGCGGTATTGAAAAAGGTTTCTGCAGTAATTTCAGATAGCGGTTGCTTGTCTAAAAAATCATCACTGCACGAACTGATGCTGGTTGCAACAAGCAAACCGGCAAGTATATGTTTAACTTTCATATGGATGTTTTTTAAAATTTAAGAGATAAGCCTAAAGAATAGGTTTCTGAAAATGGGTTGGTTTGTGCGGTTCCGCGATTTGCAGAGGTAGATGGACTGTTTAAATTAACAGAAGCACTTGCTGCTTCTGGATCGATATAATCGGTCAACTTAGAAAAGGTCAGTAGATTTTCACCACTGAAGTAGATACGCAATTTTGTTGCTGAGGTTTTCGATATAATACCGTCAGGAAGCGTATAGCCTAAGGTTAAATTTTTAAGCCTCAGGTAGGCTACGCTTTGCAGATAGCGATCATTTACTTTTTCTAAAGAACCACCCAAGGCGATATATCCGTAATTTCGAGGATAATACGCGTCAGTGTTTTCTGGGGTCCACATATCGTCTACCATATCTTTTCTAATAAAAGAATTATAGGGTCTGTTGTAGGGACCCCAGAACATACGAGAGTCTGAATTCGGATACCAGTCTTGTTTACCTACGCCTTGAAAGAACACCGAAAAATCAAAACCTTTCCAATTCGCATTTGCTAAAAAGCTGTATAAATATTGCGGTGCAGAATTTCCGATGATTTCACGATCCCCGGGGTTGTCCACCGTATTTTCACCTTCTCCTATATAGCCATCACCATCAAGGTCTCGATATTTTACGTCGCCTGGCTTTAATCCGCCTCCGGATGTGATTCTATTTGAAACAAAACTTTGATCCGCGTGATTGGCAATCTCTTCTTCAGTTTGAAAAAGACCATCGATACGATATCCCCAAAGTTCACCAATGGTCATACCTTCATAAAAGTCTACTAGACTCCGGTTTGGATTATCAAAGTCGGTTATTTTAGTTTTAGAGTTGGAGAGGTTCGCGGTAACAGACCAATTGAATGTATCTTCAGCGAGTTCAAAATAGTCGTTATAACTCACAGACAATTCAAAACCTTTAGTTCTTAAATCTGCGGCATTTTCTAAGGGAGAAGCAGTTCCTAACACACCTGGTAGTGTAGCCCCTGGCGAAAGCATACCTTCGGTATCTCTTTGAAACCAGTCGAAAGAAGCAGATAAGTGATTGTTTAATAAACCTACATCAACTCCAAAATCAAGCGTGCTTACTTTTTCCCAAGTGATCTCAGTAGGGTTTAAGGCTGGGGATTCTATATAATTTAAACGACTTCCATTGAGTACATAGTCATACAAGCCATTAGGTAAAGTCGGGAAATAGGCATAATTACTAATATTTTGATTTCCTAATGAACCATATGAGGCACGGAATTTTAAGAGGTCAAAGGTTTCACCGGTAGCATCCTCAAAGAATTGCTCTTTATTAACGAGCCACGCACCGGAAAATGAAGGGAAAAAGCCCCAGCGATATGCAGATGGAAACCGAGAAGTTGCATCATACCTACCATTAAACTCAGCTACGTATTTATCTTTATAATCATACGATAATCTGTAAAATAAACCTTGAAGCGCCCATTCTGAAGCGCTACCGGAGGCAGTAGGGTTTGAAGTTGCAAGGCCTAAGGAATTCAGGTCATTAGAAATCAAGTTCTGTTTACTGGCATTGATACTTTTAGTGATAAAAGTTTCTTGGTTAAAACCAATAGTAGCTTTGAGGGTATGATCTGCGAAATAGCCTTTATATTCTCCGTAGATGTTCAATGCGTCATACTTACTTTCGGTACGATATTCATTAAGGTAATCATTACCCATGAGATCCAATTGCTCGGGATAGATGGAATAGGGGATACGGGTGGAACGTTGAAATCTACTATACTCATTACGTCTTATCGCATAGTTACCATTCAGGGTCACTCCATTTACAGGCTTCAGTTCAACCGAAGCTATATTACTAAACTCATTATTATTGGTTTGTTGTTTTGTAGTGCCTTGTAGTAATCCGGCATAAACACCATCACCAATTGTGTAATTATTCAGTTCGGTACGCCATAAAGCACCTCCGTCCGGATTAACAGGGACATAAGATGGGAGTGCGTGTACCCATATTAAACTACCCCAAAGATTGCTGTAGTTTCCATATTGACTTCCACTATGCTCCAAGTCTTCAGAACTGTTATACTGCATATTGTTTGAAAACGATAACCAGTCTGTTGCTTGAATATCTACTTTGCCACGTAAATTGTATTTATCGTAACTGTCGTCTTGAACTTTGAGAATTCCTTTAGATTGAAAATTACGATAGGAGAAATAGGCTTTTATTTTTTCAGAACCCCCGGAAACGGAAGCGTTATAAATTTGTGTCGGATAGGTCTTTCTAAAAAAGGTATTCCACCAATCTGTATGTCCGTAGTGCACATATTGATCTCGACCGTTACGCTGGTCAATAATTACACGTGCTAGGGAAGGATCTTGTGAAACTTCATAAAGAGCCTGCATATCTTCTTCAGTATAACCGGTATAAGACGCTCCACTGTTATTTCTAAAAGCTTCGTCTACAATTGAAACCGCTTTAAAAGGGTCTGTAAGAAAATCGGTATTCATTGTAGGAGAGTTGATCGCTGTGGTCACTCCCAGGTTTACTTGTACATTTCCTTTATCAGCGTTTTTAGTGGTTACTAAGACAACACCAAAGGAACCTCGGGCTCCATAGATCGCTGCCGCTCCGGCATCTTTTAAAACACTGATTGATTGTACATCATTTGGATTGAGGTTACTCAAGCTTCCTTCTATACCATCAATAAGGATCAGCGGTGTTCCCCCGTTAATAGAGGTGAAACCTCTAATGTTAATACGAGGTTCTGCACCTATTTTACCGGTATTTTGAGTGACATTAAGTCCAGGACTCAGACCTTGAAGACTTGATGTGACATCCGCAACGGGACGTTGTTCTAGATTTTCAGTGTTGACCGTACTAACTGCTGTAGAAAGTTTTTCACGGCTGGTTTCTCCGTAACCAACTACAACCACTTCATCAAGCGCATTATTATCTGTTTGTAATTGAACTTGGATTGGCGCTAAAGATTCAATTGTGATTTCCTGAGTTGTAAAGCCTATATATGATATTTTAATAATCGCAGGTAATTGAGATACATTAAGCTCAAAATTACCATCAAAATCAGAGGAGGCTCCATTTGTCGTATTTACTTCCATAATAGAAGCGCCTGGCAAAGGCATTCCTGTATTGTCAAGAACCGTTCCTGTAAGTTTTTGCTGTTCGGTGCTTAGATTTAAAGGTGTACTAGCTGCATTAAGGTAGTTTGAGGAGTAGAGTAATAAAGTAATAGTGACCAAAAATTTAGGCACAAGGGCATGCAATTCGAAAAAATGGAGTAATTTGTTTTTCATCAGTTTAGAACTATGGATTTGTACTGTAGTTTTAATTTTAATGACCCGTTTCTGGTGCAACAGAAACGGGCTTTAAATTTGGGCTAATTCAAAAAAATGTGTCTTATAATAGGGCCTTTAGGAAGTTAAAATTCTATTTCAAGACAAAAGAAAAGCTTATTTGATCCAATTGTATTAACTGAATTTTATCTAAAAGTTAAATAGTAAATGGTTTTAGTGAAAAGATTAACCTAAGATTTACAAACAAGCGAATTAGAAAAAGTTTGTTTAATCTACTTCTATATTTTTTTATAAAATAGGAAGCATTAGCTCAGGATGATTGTTCTATAAACGAAGAGGTTTAGTTTTTTTTTCAAAGGATAATAGTTTAGATACCCATTAACTTCAGAAGGTTCTTGTACACCCCAAAAGCGAGGACGCAGATACTCACTAAATGCAACGGGGCATGTGCAACGGCGTGAATTCACTTATACTTTAACGCAACATTTTTACGTTAAAAATAAAAATTATGGGATAGACAGTGTAAGGTCTCTAAGTGCTATAGTATTCGAAACCGAAATAGTCATCCTACTTTAAATACCTTCCCATTATTTTTTCTTTCGAAAAGGCCTTCACAACGGCTAGGTTTTTTTGAAAGAAAAAATTAATTCCCATTTTTCATATCAGCGTTAGCAGCAGATAAATGAGAGCAAATGCTTGTGAAAGAAAAAGAAGTAAGGCTATCACTAACAACCAATTCGGAATGGTCCGGGAATGTTTAATACGCTTTAGTATTTCTTTCCTATTTTCCTGTTGAGCTGTTTGATTTATATGTAGTTTTTTAAGATGTTCCTCAATTAACTTTTCAATTTGTGAACTGTCGGCTTGTATAGCCGTGCTTTTAAGGCTTTTTTCAATGCGCTCTAAGCGATTGACTTCTTCCTTAAAGGAATGCAATTCTTCAACGAGCAATTCTGATATTAGTTCAAGCTTTGTCATATTCCAATTCCTTTATCGATTACAATTTTTAGGGCTTTCTTAGCCACAGCTTTGGCCAAGCTCGGTGCAATAGGAATGCTCCCTCCAGATAGAACAACACTTTTTGCACGGTTGATGGATTTGAGTAAATTACTAGCCGACATCGAGCGATGTACTTCACTTCCTTTTATATTTTGACCTTTGTATTCAAAGCGAAAACCCTGCAGCTGTTTGGATTTATTGATCACCGGAACTACAGTAATTTGCTGCTTTTGCATTCGATTGATGTAAGTCTGAAGATCTTTAGAGGGGTCTTGAATGGCTTGCTGATGTGCCTTATGGATTTCACCTCGCGTATGTGCGAGCGCTTTATTTTTTTCAAGCTGTACGTCCTGCACGGTTTGAATACCCATTTGCTTTGCAGTTCGCTCAGCAGCCAATTGACTCTGCTTTCCAATAAAACTGTCGTTATACGCTTTCCCCTTTAGATCAATACGATTGACGTAAAGATGCACGTGTGTATGCGCTTTATCTCGATGTACATAAGCCACTGCCTGTCGGTCTTGCAATTTCATGTGTTCAATAAAGGTTTTAGTGAGTTTGCCTAAATCCTCAGTATTCATTTGAGCTCCATCGGTCACCGTTGGGCTTAGAATAAAACTCAAAGTATTGCGCTCACAATTTTGATTGAGCGCTTGCACTGCTTTAAATTCCTGACTGATTTCTTCTGCAGTTTCTCCAGTGATTAGGTCGCTATAAACTTGCTCAGCTTCTTTCTCTTGATTATTGCCATATCGCAAAGCTCCAAGAGTACGGGATATGGAACTTCCTTTGCCAATCATTTGAGTATGGATTTTAAATGTTTCTTAATTTCTTCAGCCACTAAAATGACTTCTTCACTGAGCTTTGGATTTCCTTTTTTATACATGTTTCCAATCCGTTTAAAATTGTTGTGATACGTCACCAGCATTTTATAGGTATTGATATGCTCTTCATTCATCCGCTCGGTGATCTGTTGTTCCATTAAGCTGTTTCTGCAAAAGGCACTTAAAGAAGAACCTGCAGCTTTAGCTTTTACCTGCAGCAATTTTTTCTCATAAACGCTGCATCTAAATTTGATAAGTGCTCGTTTCATCGTTTGTGTTTTTTTCTTTGCAACCACCGGGAGCAAAGCAAGATTGTGGCCACAGCCACACATCTTGCCCTGCTTTCCAGAAATCAGTTTTAATTTGTTTTCATTAGCCAGGCATTAAGATCTTTTTCAGCAGTATAGAACTCAGATTTATCAATGCATTTTGAAGTTGAATTCAAGAAGAAAGCTGTGATTTTTCTACTGGCTTCATCCTGATCCAGATACAATTCAATAACTTCATAATTTTCAAAATAGGGGAGTGCTTTATCTGCAAAAGCAATGGAGTTTAAAATCAGAAAATCAGCCTCTCGTTTTAAATTTGGATATACTGTAATAAGCGATAACAGGTCAAACATTCCTTCTAGAATAATTAAATATGAAAATCCATTTTTAACCAAAGTCAGATCTTTTGGAGAACTGGACGATTTACAGTGGCGATTTCTAAATTCCCATCCTCCGGAATTGTTCTTCAGTGCAATTGAGAAATAGTATTTATTTCCAATAGTATAATGAACTTCCCTACAGAATCTCTTTGCAGCAATCAGACTAATTTTTCGTTCACTCAAATATTCTATTAGTGCTGGATGTTGAATCGTTTTTACGTGCTTGATTTCAATTCTAGATTCCTTAAAATTGGTTTCCTGCTGTTTGGGTAGATCATAATGAACCGTTTTAAGCTGAGCTAGAATCGCTAATGCATCGCTCACGGATACTTTTGAAAGGGCACAAACCAGATCGATACAGTTGCCGCCTTTACCTAATCCGTGATCGTACCAGCAGTTTAATGTTTTAGAAACTTTAAAGGATGCTTGGGTTTCTGACCGAAGGGGACTCAGAAACCAAGCTTCCTTTTCCGAATTGCGAGTGGGAAGGTGTCCTAAAAATTCCAGCGCCTTCACGATGGAAATTTTTCGGGCATTTTCACACGATAGTTTTTCTTTTTTCATCAGGCTTTACTTTGGAGTTATTTTTTGATGAAGTGATGTTTTAGGCTGCTATCCCTTATGGGTTTTAGTTTTCTTAAATCATCAAAAGGGCATCAGCTCATCATTCTTTTTTTTTCATCTGCATCACTTTTTATTTTGATGATTTAAAGATGAATAAATGATGAGTACTTTAATAGCTACAAATACTAATCTTCAGCTTCATCATTCATCAGTGCATCAAAATTTTCAATTAGAAAATCCTTAGTGATGGTAAAATACCTTCCTTTAGCCTCGGTAAACTGAAGTGATCCGTCTTGCCACATCAGCAGCTTTTGGTAGCAAAGCGTATTAGATTTGTTAGTGATCCTCCAATCTTTTTTAAGCAGCCTTCTCAATTGAGTAAGATCTGTTTTGATTCTGGTTTTACTCAAGAGATTCAAAGCATCAATGGGACAGAGATCAATTTCAGTAAGATTGAAATGATCCAATGCCAAAAGCAGAATCTCAGCAAGTTCTTTTTCTACCCGGTTTCGATTATGGAGCACTAATCGGGTTAATGCTTTTGTTCTAATTTGACTCGAATGAAACCACATTCTGGTAGCATGCTTCGAATGGATTTTACGATGCTTCAAAAAGTAAAGAAAGGCTGGGACTTCAGCTTCTAGATGTTCTAAGTAATTGGTTACTTCCTGATCAACCCTTGGAATTTTTCGAATCCAAAATCGGGTCTCGTTTCCATCTATCTTTATAAAATTATCCTCATTATTACTACAGAGTATAAACTTTCCAAAAAACTCAACCTCTCGTTTATCTTTACCTTTCGCTTCAAGCATATTGATATTGGTTGTGCTCAGGTATTTGATTCGTTCTGTGAGTTCTTCTTTATTAAAGAGCACCTCATCAATACAGATTAGCAGTTTATTTGCCCAATCTGCATTAAACTGACTGGTAAAACTGTCATTAGTCAGATAGGTGAGATTGTTTTCAAAAATGATTTTCAACCATTTTAAGAAGGTGCTTTTACCGGTGGAACGTTCTCGTGATACCAAACATAAAATCGGCAGTATCTGAACTGGCCGCAAGTAAAGTAGTTGCAGGTAATCCAGTCCTAACTCATAATGCTCTCCAAAAATATGCTTGATAAATTTTTGAGTGTAACTTATGGTTCCTTCCTTTGGTTTTTTGCTAAGCGGAGAGTAGGTATTATAAAAATGGTAGTATGCTGGTTTAAAATCAGTATGACTGGGAATACAGGTAAACCCATCATACTTTAGTATTTTACTTAAATAGGTTTTACCATGATCCTGTCTTATAGTTTCAATACTCCAGGGAATTAAGAATTCATTAAAGTGACCTGCAATAGTAGGTGCTTTAACTGATTTGTAATAAGAGGTTCCTACACGTATATATGGTATGGCTTTCATAATAAGGTATTTTAAATGAAAAAGGAACACCCCATCCGTGAGATGGGGTGTAAATTGAACTAATCAACGTTTCTTAGAAGTTGTACTACGATTCTTATCTTCAATTTGAAAATGAGAATCTTGTTGATTGTTTAAAAGCCATTCATTTAGCAAATCAATATCGAAATAGATGAGTTTGCCACTGGGTTTGCAGTGTGGTATCGCTCCGGTAGAAGTTAATTTGTAAAGGTAGCTGCGAGACATACCTGTATAATCGCAGGCTTCTTCAATAGTAAGTACTTTTTTCTGGGCGAGCAGAAGCGATTCAATTCGCTCCAGCCTTTCGTCTAATTTAATCGTGTTCATAATATTCGTTTTTAATGTGAATACTGAACAAAGCGCTTTGTTTCTTTTTTATAGAATTCCTTAGATAAAAGTAAGTAGGAGTTTAGTTTAGAGGCTTAAACTAAACTCATTTTTATACACAAAATGGATTAAACGAAAACCATATAATTTGATATCAATTGAAATTATTCATTCACAATAGAGTATAAATTAAATGGATCTCTTTTAAGATTGGTAGACTTATCAACATTTAAATTCTGAGAAAGTTTTAATTCAGACCCCAGCAAAGAGCTTAAAAACGTCATTTTAGTATAGAAAAGAAGAAAAAAGTTTGCTGATTTTAATTAGAACACCAGGTTTTTGAACTTGTATAAAAGTAAAGTGAGCTATTTCAGAAGAAAAATAGAGGGAAATTAACTTTGAATTGAATTGATTTAGATTGGTAGAACACGGTCATTTTCAAGTGTTAAAAATGTTAAAGTTGTACCTATGTTGTACCTTTAATGAGTCAGGCAGCTACAAATTAATGTAACTGCCTGATTATCAAGTAGCGAGAGGGGGGCACGATCCCCCGACCTCCGGGTTATGAATCCGCTAAGCTTATAGTTTGAAACGTAAACACTAGGTTTGCAGCGTGTTATTCTTAAAAAAATCGTGTTATAGTATTCGATTTGGTATGCGATTCAGTAATCGTTTTTTAAGCATTTGAGCACCGGGCTTATCCTTATGCTCAGTGAAGTAATTGCTATTTAAAATTTATTATTTCGTACTCATATCGCAAACCACCAGCTACAAAAAACATTAACCCTTCTGAATCTTTTTCTATGGTAATTTCTTCTTCAGAAAAAATATTCACATTAGCTATGTTTGATATTTTTGGATAATTCAAATCATACCTTCCGAAATCTATTTCACTCAATTCTATTTTATTGTAAAATTCATCAGACTTGAAGTAAGTAATTTTACCGTCCGCAAGAAATTTAATTGCATTCAATCTTATTTCATTATCTGAATTAACGTATTGTTCGGAAACAAAGGTTGATGAGTTTAAAACGGTTACGTCTCTGTTTGGTATTTCGCTGTCATCACTTGAACAACTAATAAATAACACAGCTAAACTTAAAATTGTGATTATTTTTTTCATTTTACATCTGTCTTTTTATAATTCTAAATATTTGGTAAACGTCGTTTAGATTAATAGTGAATCGCTTTACAAATTCACGGCTATTGTTTCGGCTTTCACAAATAATGTCGCCATTTTCTTTATTAAAATCAACTATATCCTTATGGTAAATACTGTCTTTACACAATATAATAAAGCCGTGATTAGCATCGTGAAACCCATCCTTCCAAAGATGCCTACCTATTTCCCTAGCTAAAACTAAAGCTCCATCTGGAACATCGTTTATCATTCCTCCATTCATACTTTCACCTTTAATCTTAAAAGCTTGATAATGGCCTCTCCCGTAACGGTCAACATTAAAAACAACCTTTTCAAAATCTGAATGAATACCAGCTTCTTCTAAGCTTTCCAGGTAACTAGCATAAGCATCGAAAGGAATTAAATCAACTTCAATATCAAAGCTTCCGTCCGGTTTTTCCGTGAATTTGTTACCATTTGTGTTATAGATATCATCAGAGTCACTAGAAAAATAAACCGGCACAGAAGAAATATAATTTTGTGATTCAATATTATTTTTTTGTGACAGAGCTTTTTCTAAAATTGTGATTTTCTTTGGAGGAATGTTACTCCCGTTCTCGTAGTTGTAAATAGTATTCTTATGCATTCCTGCCAAATTAGCCAATTCTTCTTGACTAAGCCCCGCAGCTTCTCTTTTGATCTTTAATTCACTACTAGTCATAAAAAAGTGACTTGAAAACGTTAAAATTTGAAAAATGTGACTTAATTGTGCTTTAATCACAAAAATGTGATTATATTTGTGATAACAAAACACAAACAAAGTGTTTGACAAATGTAAAACAATTAAACCAATCTCAAATTGACAGATTGCTATGATAGATAAAAGAACGGCTAGGGCGATTAGAAAAGTGTTAGGAGCAAAGCACATTCAGAAAATAGTGGACTACGCAAATGAGACAAATTTCAGTCACGGCTATAAGAATGAAGAAACTCTCAAAGCAATGGTTGGTTATTCTTTTAGAAACTCAAGAGAGATTCCGCACATCGAATCATTGATTAAAAAATGTGCTCAGCATTATAAAGATGAAAAGATAAAAGCAATCGAGGCCAACAAGCAGTTTGTTGAATCCTTACAATCCGCATAAAAAAGCCCTGTAGTTGGAGCTACAAGGCAAACACATAAATCTCAAATATTCACTATTAAATTTTCAAATTATGCACCACAAAAGTACTACAACCGTAAACTTACCACAAGCTGTAATTGCAGGCCTAGATTTAAAGAATCCTATTGATTTAGAATTCGTAGGCATTAAAAAAGATATGACAGTTCGCTTCTTTCAAAGTGGTCAGTGCTATCCATTTAAAAAACTTCAAGCAACTTATTTCGCTTTAATTCTTAATGAGTTTTACAAAGATAAGCCCGCTCAAAAATTCTTCAAAGTATTAGAGAAAGAGGAAGGTATTACGCTTACTACTGTACGCAAAGTTGAATTATACACTTACTTTATGTGGGGTGGTTTAGATCACAAGCCAGATATTAAAAATGGTGAACTACAACCATCTGAAAATTTTAGACACATTGAGAATTGTCCATCACTGGCTTTCGCTAATAAATCTTTAAAGATTAATGGTGCAGAACTAAACACCAGAGATCTTCTAATCATAGATATGTCTGCTAGAGGCTGTACAGATTATGAGATTGCAGACGCACTTCACATTACTGTTATCACGCTAAACCACCACAAGAAGAACCTTTTCACTAAGACCGGTACAGACTGCAAGCTTAGTCTGGTTTCCGCTTCTTATAAAAATCAAATTCTAGCATAATGAATCCTTATCTGCAAATAGCAAAAGACCATTTGTCTCTTGAAGACTTACAGGCTCTTATCGCTGAAAAAGCAGATAAACCAAAAACAATGTCTTATGAGCAACAACGCACAGCTTACTACGCAGAAGAGTTCAAAAAACTGTCAAGGACTCAAGTTAGAAGCCAGAATGGAAAACGGAAGATGGTTAGTTAATGGTAAACGATTAGCTGATACCAGCGATACGGAGAAACAATTTATAAATCAACTCTTTAAAGAGGCAAAAATTCAAACTAATGAGCAAGCATAAAACAAATTCTAGAGACTTCAATGTTGAGAGCTATGATTTAGGAGAATCTGCAGGAATGCAATTAGGTGTAATAATGGGATTCTTATTTGCCTTTTTCTTATTCCTGATCTATCAAATCTATCTACTATGAAAGATTCAGTTTTTATAAACCTTTTAAAAAAGGCTGAGCTTGATACAGGCAATGACCTAGAGACTGTAGGATTCACAGCTAAACTGAATCAATACGAAATGAGCTTTTATGCTGAAATGGTTACCGGTCACAATGTTACCATAGAGGATTTCGGACACAATTACGGAAGCAACTGGAATCAGCTTGAACCTACCCAAGAGCAGCGCCTGGCCTTACAGCGATTAATGAATAAAACGGTTGAGAAACTTGAGAAGCGAGAAGATCAGCCAGAACAAGAATATTTAGATCCCTACGCAGAATTCGGATTATCAGAATCAATGTTTTTTAACCAAAATAACTATTAAGAATGAGTACAGCAATCGCAGAATTAGAAAAAGACCAAACAATCGATTTGGCAAAATTAGAAGCTAATCTTTTACCAGAGCTTCAAGGATGGAAGGAAAAGCAACTCGCAATCGTAAAGGAAAATCCTTATGTAGCAATTCAAGACAATTCAACTTACGAGGAGGCAAAAAAAGCTAGAACAACTCTTGTTACGGCTAGAACAGATGTGCAGAAACAAGAGAAAACTATCGCTTCAAAACTGAAAAATTTCAGAACAAAAGTTGCTGAAGCTTCTCAAGAACTTATTGACATCACTCTTCCTCACGAAACCAAACAACAGGAAGAAGTAAGACGCTACGAGGAAATCAAAGAGCGTGAGAAAGCAGAGAAAGAACGTCAGGAGCAGGAGCGTAAGGATAAGATTCTGGGAGGAATCAATGAAACTTATTCAAAATGGAAGGAAACTATTTCTGATCTAAAGTTTGCAGGCCTACAAAAAGTTAAACAAGAATTAGCTGATGCTATTGTAGCTAAAGACGGTGAAGAACTGGAAGAGTTTGAAATGGATTGGGCTGAAAAAAGAAACCTACTTAAGTCTCAGATAGGTGAACGTGAAAAATATTTGACTGAACAGGAAGAGGCTAGAGTAGAACGCGAAAAACTTGAGAAAGAAAAAGCAGCCTTTGAAAAACAGCAGGAAGAAGCTCGCGCTAAAGCCGAAGCCGAAGCAAAGGCTAAGGCAGATCAGGAAGCTAAAGAGCGTGCAGCAAGAGAAAAAGCAGATGCAGAAGCTAAAAAACTGCGCGAAGCAGAGGAAGCGAAATTGAGAAAAGAGCGAGAAGAATTTAAAGCAGCAGAAGAAGCCCGTCATCAAAAAACATTTGAAATCCGTTGCAATCGACTTGAAGAAGTAGGCTTTAAATCAACCGAAGAAATGGAATTCATCTACAAGGAACTTGACTTGAAGCTTGACAAATTCCACGATGATGTTTACGCGATGGACATTGAAGAGTTTGAAGACTTTATTCAGGAAGCTAAAACGGAATTGGTTAACGCTAAGGCTAGAGAAGATCATAGAAAACAAAAGGCAGCCGAATCCAAAGCAAAGGCAGAACAGGAAGCTAAGGAACGTGCTGAACGTGAAGCCAAGCGTCTTGAAGAGTTGAAGCCAGATAAGGAAAAGGCTTTGGCGTATTTAAATGATTTAGTCTTTAAAGCCGAGCCACCAACCTTTAATGAAGAAGTTGTGTTTGATGTAATTGCTCGATTTGTCAACGAAGTCAAAGCAATTCAAGAAGCTTATAGAGTTGAACTAACCGATTTAAAATAAACCAAATGTACTTCACAGACAACCGCATCAGTATAGATAAAAGAATGGAAGAAGGCAAAACACTTCTATTCCCGGTAACAGATCCAGACTACCGCCAGAAAGCGGAGAAACACGCTAGACGAAAAGGTAGCTATCCTTATAGCGCTTTTAAAACAATACAAAACGAAACGGTATTCGCAGGAATTGCGGTGCCTCAATAATTAACCATTTAATATTTAAACAATGTCACAAGAATCAGAAGTAAAAAAAGCAGCAGGAACAGAGGTAGCATTCCTTATTCCAGATACTGAAAGCTTAGGAAAGCTAAGTAGCCTAGAACCACAATTCAGTCTAAACCTTAAATACAAGTCAGCAGACGATTGGGCCGCTTTAAAAGGTCAGGCATTACGCGCATTCTTTATGGGATTAAAAGAAGTTCCTAGCGAAGACGGTGAGTTAGTAAAGTGCGGTGTTTTTGTAAGCGAGAAGGAGTGTTTTCTATCAGGCCAAATGACACTTGTAGAAGCTGTAAAAAACCTTAATCCAAAAACTCCGGTGCAGATTACTTACCAAGGTAAAAAGCAAAATAAATCAACAGATGGCAGCACTATGCTATTTGATGTAGAAAAACTAGGATAATGAATTTTCTAGATATAGCAGAGCAAATTGCATCAGAATCAAAAGGTCTCGACTTCGGGGCCTTAGATTCTCTTGAAAGCAAAACCCAGCAATGGCTTCAAAAAAGAAGAGGCCGTTTTACAGCTTCCGAATTTCATCGGTTAATGGGTTATAGATCTAAGGCTGAGTTTCCAAAAGGAGCTGAGACATACGCAATGGAGAAAGCGGTTGAAGCTTTGACTACTGAAAGTGATCATTTCACCAGTGCAGCAATGCAACACGGAAATGCTTACGAGGTTGAAGCAGTTGAATACTTTATGGAGATCACAGGCATTGAAGTTGAAAAGTATGGTAATGAGCAGGAATTTATTGAGTTAGGTGATGATGTTGGATGTACACCAGACGGTAGAATAGGATATAAAGGTGGCTACGAGGGCAAAGCGCCAAATAGCAAAACTCATTTGTTCTACTTGACTAATGTAAAGAATGCAGCAGACCTTGAAAAACATTGCTCAAATTACTTCTGGCAGGTTATGGGGAGTATGTATGTGACCGGCGCTGATTTCTGGTATTGGGTTTCTTATGACCCGAGATTTAAAAAACCTGAGCACCGCATGCACATTTTAAAAATTGAGCGTGACGAAGCAGCTATTGAAGATTTGAAGCGAAGACTTCGTCAAGGGATTAAATATCGTAACGATAAAATTAAGGAACTAGATGCCTTTACCTAAAAAAATAGACATACGCTCAGAGATACATAATGGAAAGTTTACACGTAACCGTGATGTTATTGTAGATGCCATTGCTCAGTATGAAGGTAAGGAAGTCACACTGTCAATTAAGCGATTCTACAAAAAGCGAAGCAACGATCAAAACGCATACTATTTTGCTGTGATTGTAGAGCATTGGAGGAATCTATTGAGAGAGGAATGGGGAGAGGTTTTGACAAAAGACCAGGTACACGAATTCCTTAAGCAGAATCTAAGCTTCGAGGAAAAAGTGGATGAGGAGACAGGGGAACTCATTTTTAACCCCATTAACGGAAGACCTATTGTGAAGCAGAAGTCCACCACTTCAAACAACACTTGGGATCAAGAAGAATACCATAAGGCAGCTAGAGATTTAGCTTTTGAAATGTTCAATTACGAGATCCCGCTTCCAGATAAAGAATTAAAAGCAACTTATTAAAATGAGCACGCCAACTGAATACAAAGTATATCATCCCGCAAAAGGAATCCTTCCTGTTTATGGATTTAATGAAAAATATGTTTTCACTAATGATTTAAATAGTCCAGAGCATTTGGAAAACATTTTCCCTATTGAAAATTCTGTTTTGCTTGAAAAAACACCTTTCCCCGACACCGAAGGAAACGCAATCTACGAGGGTGATCAGCTAATTGATTTAGATGTAGAACTCGAAGAAGGAGTGAAGCTTGAAGAAACTAAACAGCAAGTGTACTGGTGCGATAAAAAAGGAGCGTGGATGCTTGACCACTCATTTAAGCAAAATAAAGGTTCTGGAGAATTTCTCTACAAGGAACTTAGAGACTTCCGGTTCAAAATAGCCGGTAATATTTATCAATCAAATAATAACTAAACAATGGAAAACACAATTGTAGGACAGGTAAAACAAATTGGACCTGTAGAAACTTTCGGAGCAAATGGATTCCGAAAAAGAGAGTTAATTCTTCAAACAGTAGAAGAATATCCTCAATTCATTAAAGTAGAATTTGTACAAGGCAATGTTGAATTACTTGATAACCTCGAAGCAGGTCAAAACATCAAAGTAAACTACAACCTAAGAGGGCGAGAGCACACTAATGATGCAGGAGAATACAATGTATTTAACTCAATTGTTGGTTGGAAAATCGAACAGGTATAAAAATGAAAACATGACACCACGTGTAAAAGCATTACTAGATCAAATTTCCTCCGGGAAACTACAGACGGATATGGCTAGAGTACTCCACCACATTAAAAATAAGCCATATACAACACTTACTGAATTAGAGCGCAAACTCAATATGAAGCATCAAACCGCTTCTGCTAGAGTAAGTGATTTACTTGATCTAGGATTGATTGAAGAGCAGGGAACTAAGAAATCACACCACAGTTTCCAGACTTATTTCAAGTTTCAACCTAGCATCAGTAAGCAAGAGTACAACGCTAGAAAGCGTAAAAAGACCAAATATCAACACTGGCTCAAAAAAGGGTTAAGCCAGTTTGAAGAGTTTATCAACCCATCACTAAAACACGAATTATCACAAACTAAGTAACATGAAAAAAGTAGTAGAAGATTACAGACCAAACGAGATTGTTTTTACAGCGGAATCAACACGAGTTCCTGCAGTATTAGGTCAATTTGAAACAGAGGAGGATGCAAGAGTATTTATGAGTACAAACCTATTAGCAATGGGCTCTAAATTGACAACAACTCGTTATATGGACGATTTTGAACTGGAGCAAATTAGAGATGAATACTCCGAAGAACTTGAGGACGTGCTACCACGATACAAGTCAGATCACATGAAAAAGCTTGAAGACCTGGAACGCGCAAAGCAAGTTGAAAAAGAAGCTAAAGAAATGGTTAATGCGAGTTTGAATAAAATTCAGCAATTGGCCGCAGAAGCAAATGAGCGTATTACTGAAATAGATCTTGATCCATCAGTAACCTGGGAAGTGCCCTATGATGGTAAACGCTATTACTATACTCTTATTGATGCTGAATTGAAACTGGCAAAAGTAAGAGAGATACCACAGTTCGAGATTGAAGACCTTCTTACCAGCTGTGATAAGAACGCAATCTATTTTGACCGCCTTAAAAAAGCTGCAAACGAATAGTGGGGAGACTCAACCATAAACGCGGCCGGCCTTCCAATTACCGAAAATCCCTAAAGAACAATCCTTACTGGGACTTAGTGAAAAGGAAGGTCAAGATCCGCGATAAATTCCAATGTATCATTTGTGCCGCTAAGATCCGATTAGAAATACACCACATACTCTATCAGATCAACGGCACAAAGATATTTGGTAAAGAACTTGAATTTTTAGAATGGCTCTGTTGTCTTTGTGAAACCTGCCACCAACACGTTCACAAATCGTCAAAGCATTCACTTAACCCGAATAATCCTAACAAGAAAAGCATCAATGATTTCAAATAACTACAGGACAAATGTAGGGGAGAAATCGAGAGTGCGCAATAATAGATAACTATGAAAATTTATACAGGCACCATCGTAGAGATATCAAAATTAGATCCGGACGGAACCGGTCACCAAAAAAGAAAAATTCAATTAGAGGAAGAAGGAAACCAGATTTCATTCATAGAGTTTAACGGAGCCAGAATGCTTGCTGTGCTCTCTGAATTCAAAGAAGGAGATAATGTCCTTGTAGCTGCAGTTAATAAAGGTAGCGTGTCTAAAAGCGGAGCCAGATACAACAATATTATAGCCAAATCAATTAAGGCTGTCAAAACTCAATTAGTATGAAAACAATTTTCAATTCAGAATTTTTCCCAACTCCGGAAGCTGTAATTGAGGATATGCTTTTCGGAGTTGATATTCAAGATAAAGTTTTCCTTGAGCCATCAGCCGGTAGCGGTCATATAGTTGAAGTCTTAAACGAACGAGGAGCAAAACAAGTATTGGCATTTGAAGAACTTGAAGATCTTAGAGCAATACTAAGTTCTAAATGTAAAGTGATAGGCGAGGATTTTCTGCAATGCAAGCCAGAGCAGATAAGTCACGTTCATTACATAATAATGAATCCGCCTTTCAGTAACGCAGATAGGCACATCCTGAAAGCTTATGAAGTAGCACCCGAAGGATGCCAGATAATAGCATTATGCAACTGGGAAACTATCAACAATTCATTCTCTAGAAATAGAAGACAATTAGAAGTATTAATAAAAGAAAACGGAAGCTCTACAAATTTGGGTCCTGTTTTCTCAGAAGCCGAACGCACTACTGGAATCGACATAGGACTAATCAAATTAATAAAGCCGGTCATTTCAGATCAAACAAAATTTGAAGGATTCTATTTGGATGCAGATGAAGAATTTGGAGGGCAGGACGGGCTTTTACCTTACGATGAAGTAAGAGATATAGTAATGCGATATATCGGAAGCTTAAAAGAGTTTGACGAGTTTGTAGAGCGCGCCAATAGATTAGACGCATACATCAAGCCGGTAGGAATGGGCGGACAGATAGGCATCTCATTAACGCATCGCAAATCAACGCTTGACAAAGAAGAGTTTTCAAAAGAGCTTCAGAAGAAAAGCTGGGAGTGGATTATAGGTAAACTCAAAATTAAAAAGTTCGTGACTTCTAAAGTTATGGAAGACATCAACAAATTTGTAGAGCAGCAGACGCACATACCCTTTACGCAGAAGAACATTTATCAAATGATGGATATGATTGTTCAAACGCGTGGCCAAACGATGGATAAGGCAGTTATTGAGGCTTTTGATAAGATCACAGGTTATCACCACGATAACAGATATAATTTACCGGGATTCAAAACTAATAAGCATTATCTGGTAGGTGAGAAATTCATCTTTCCAGATATGGTAAAAGTTTCTTACGGTGGAGGAATAGAGACAGGCTGGTCTTCAGAGAATAAAATGGACGATATCAACAAGGTCCTTTGCTACTTAACCGGTAAAAGTTGGGATTCAATGCTGAGCTATTACAACCGCATAAGAACCGAGAACTGCTATTTATCAGTGAATGGAGTGACCATTACAGATATAATCTACAACAAGGTTTTAAATAGATCAGGAAACAAATACGGGAGCCCTACAGCATTCACAGAAGAATCAGCTAAAGAGTTTGCTGATACATATTACCCAAGCAAGAAATACAGCCTTTTTAAACGCCCTGAATGGGGGAAATGGTGTGACTGGGATTTCTTTGAGTTCAAATGTTATAAGAAAGGTACTGTTCACTTCAAATTCAAAGAGCGTGATGTATGGGCATTATTTAATCAACGAGTGGCGAAAATTAAAGGCTTTCCGCTACCTGAAAAACTGTAGAAATAGTATGAGCACAGGATGGATAAAACTTCACAGGAGTCTTTCTGAATGGGAATGGTATGACGATATAAATGCTCGAATATTATTAATTCACTTGCTCATTTCAGTCAATTATGAAGACAAAAAATGGAAAGGTTTGATGGTTAAAAAAGGTTCAATGGTTCTTAGTTGGAGCACTCTTTCTAAAGGTTGTGGGCTAAGTATTAAGCAATGTAGAACTGCAATGCAAAAACTTGAAGAGAGTGGAGAAGTGGCAAGGAATACGGCAAGCAGATTTCAAGTGGTAAACCTAGTAAAATGGGATAAACTTCAACAATCAGAAGATCAAGAGGGCAAGCAAACGGGCAGCGAAACGGCAGGCAAAAGGCAGGCAGAGGGCAGGCAAGGGGCAACAACTAAAGAAGATAATAATATAAAGAATATAAGAATTAAAGAAAAGGGAGGGCGTTTCACGCCACCATCACAAATTGAAGTTTATGAATTTATGATTGAAAAAAAAGTTGGCGAATCTAGGGCGAAAATTGAGTCTCAAAAGTTCATCGATTTTTATGAATCTAAAAACTGGCTAGTAGGAAAAACAAAAATGGCGAAATGGAAATCTGCTGTCTCTGGATGGATTACAAGAATGGAAAAATTTACTTCAATTAAACCTAAAACCTTCTCAACAAATCGATAATGGAAAATTTACAAAACAAACTATCAGATTTAGCAAAAAGCAAATCAGAAGATTTAATCGGAAGAAGAAAGTATGAGTTTTTTAAAAGTCTGGACTTAGATAATATCACTGAGGAAAATATAGCATATCTAGAAAAAACTTGTAATGGTATGCGAGTTTCTGAGGCCATTCGCCTAAGGGATGCTTATGCGGCAGTTAAGAACCCGGTAAACTTCATCAAAGAAACCCTAGAGCCAAAAGAAAAAATAATCCGCGAACCGGTAAAGCTTACAAAGGAAGTGCTCTGGAGAATGTTTAGTGATAGCTATTTCGCTAATGAAAAGGTTAGATACTCTAAGTCGCTTGAATGCGTAGAGAATATTAAGCCGCTTATTTATTATTTCATCGGTGACGAAGAGAATTTTGTAAGATGTAAAAATGTTTCTCTTGTTTCAAAACCTAGCCTTGATAAAGGGTTGCTAATAATTGGCGGTTATGGCAACGGAAAAAGCAGCACAATGAACGCACTTGATTCTGCCTTACGGAAATCAAACATAACCTTCAGAGGTTATTCAGCTAATGAAGTTGTAAAAATGTACGAAACCTGTGGAGCAGATCCGCAACAAAATGTGAGAGATAAAGATGAATTCTGGAAAACCGTCCTATCCGGAGTAAAGTATTTTGATGATGTGCTTACTGAGCGTATAGCCAATAATTTCGGTAAAATAAATCTGTTCAATGACATAATTCAAGAGCGTTACAAGAAGAAATTAAGAACGTACATCAGCTGTAATTTCAATGACGAGTTTCCTGAAGACGTGAATGAAGGTCTGGCACAATTTGGAGAAAAATACAGCAGCCAGGTTTATGACAGACTTTTTGAAATGTTTAATGTGATTGTGTTTAGAGGTAAAAGTTTTAGAAAATGAAATTATCAATTAAAAAAGCAGATGCTAGAAAATTAGATTTGATTGTAGATATTATTTGCCATCATTTTCAAATTGAGCCAAAAGAACTTTTTGCAATTTCAAGAAAACGTGCAATAATAGCAGCGAGACAGCATTTTCACTACTTAGCTAGATTATGTACGACTATAAGTTTAGAGACAATTGGTGTTTATTCAGAAAAGTATGGAAACCCATTTGATCATTCAACTGTATTACATTCTCACAGGCAGATTGAAAAGTATAAATCAGCTTATAAAAAAGAGCGTGAAGATATAGAAGCCCTGGAGCTTATAGCAAGCGAAGCTTTATTTAATAATCATTTCGACAAGGATTTTAGCGAGTATAAAAAAGACCTTTTAGAAAAGGTGAATAGTACTATAAGCTATCATAGTTTATTAAAGATTATGAGGCAGCATTTATACACGCTTAGTAATGTGTAAATATTCAGAAATGGGAAGGAGAATATCAGGTGCAGACCTAAAATTCATAGTTGAAAATCGTTTGAATCTTTCAAGTGTTGAAATAGCAACTAAGCTAAATATTCATCCTTCAACGGTTCAAAAGGTTTTAAGAGATGCAGGACTTCAAGTAAGTAAAAAATTGATGTATGAGCGAATAGCCAACAAGGCTAGAGGTCGAACAACCTTCACTCCTGAAATGGATGAATTTTTAAAAGCTAATTACCTCAAAATACCAGTGAAGCCATTGGGTGAGCAGATAGGAAAAAGCTATTGCGGTGTAATGATTCGATTAAGACAGTTGGGCTTAGAAATACCTAAGGAAATCAGAGAAGCCAGAAAGAAAAAAGGGCAACGGAAAAAAGGAGATATACCGCCAAATAAAGGAAGACGGCAAAAAGAATGGTTAAGCGGAGAATCTTTAAAAAATGTACAAAAAACCCATTTTAAAAAAGGTCACGAGCCGCACAATACAAACTACAACGGACACGAGCGAGTAACTAGAGACGGTTATATCGAGATTAGAATTAAAAAAGGAAAATATGTTTTGAAGCACCGGCATATTTGGGAGCAGCAAAATGGGAATATACCAGATAAGCATATTCTATCCTTCAAGGACGGTAATCCTTTAAACTGCCAAATAGAAAACTTAGAAATTAAATCAATGCGGAATAATATGCTTGACAACTCATTGCAAAGATTCCCAAAACCAATACGTAAATCACAAAAATTAATCTGGGAGATTTCCCATAAAATCAAAGAGCATGGCAAAGAATAAATTATCAGACTTAAATGATCACCTTTTCGCGCAATTAGAGCGATTGAATGATGAAAATATCAAAGGTGAAGATATGGAACAAGAGATTAGAAAATCAAAAGCAATTACTTCTGTTGCTGCACAAATTGTAAACGGAGCACGAGTTACTCTCGAAGCGGTTTCACTAGCTGCAAACGGAAAGGTAGACAGTTATAAACTTCCTGAAAACTTCGGAGTTAAGCAGATAGGAAACTAATTTAAAACTATAATTTAATCGAAAACTTTTTCATATAAAAACTAGGAAAAATCACAAGGTTTTCGCATATTGCATACTCGTTACCAATCTTCCTAAGTCCTGTTAATCAGGCAACAAATTTCAAGAATACTTTTTACCAATTTTCCCTTTAGGCTCTCGCCTTCAACTTTCCTTTACGGGCATTTTATGTCCTTTCGATTTTACATTTCTGCCATTTGGCAATTTAATATTTAAGATTATTCCAAACTCACAATACGAACTCAGCAGGGAGTGAGAAAAGAGGATGCTGCCGAAAAGCGTGAGGCTATGCGGTCAAAGAAATTGACCAAAAGCGCTTAATCAATTCAAACCCAGACAAGGCTTGAGTAATTCAAAAATCAAGCCTTTGGGTTTTTAAAAAGTAAAAATGAAAATCTCACAATGCGAAACAGTAATCAATCTCGATAAGGCAATAACCAGTCACGAGAATATGATTCTAGGAAACGCAAGCGAGAAAGCAAAGCAGCCATACCGCGAAAGGTTGGAGAAACTAAAGGGATTGAGATAATGATAGTCTACATGACCATAAATAAGCTAAACGGAAGTTTCTATGTCGGAATGACTAACGGCAAAAAATCAGGATACTTAGGTTCTGGACACCTTCTAGAGGAAGAAATTAAAAAATATGGTAGAAAAAATTATAGAAGGTTCGTGTTGGAAAAATGTGAAAACAGAAAATTAGCAGGTAGTAAAGAGAAATATTGGATTTCAAAAGCTAAGAATAAATGGAAAGATAGACTTTGTTTAAACTTGACCACAGGAGGTGAAAAAGGGTATGTTTTTAATGATATAGTTTTAAAAAAATTATCCAAAAAGAACAAACAATATTACTTAGATAGACCTGAACTAAAAAAGATTTATCAAGAAAGAGCAAAAAAAACAATACTTGCTTACAATAAAAAATACGGTCCTGCTAACCGTAAAATTACGGCAAAAGAAGCAAAGTATATTAATGAAGAATATTCTTCTTACCGTAAGAAATTACCAGAGTTAGCAAAAGAACTAGGTTGCTCAATAACTGTAGTTTCAAAGTATGTAAAACTTAAAAAGAAAAGTAATGGTTCTGGTAATGGAGGTGCTAAATTATTTGAGCCAGATGTTATACAGATAAGAAAAATGTATGCCTCTGGAAATTACCTACAAAGAGAAATAGGTGATAAATATGGAGTTGCTGCCTCAGTTATAAGTTCAATTGTAAACAGAAAATCTTGGACTCACATATGAAATCACATACAAAGATTTACATGAAGGCTTTAGGTTATAGCGATACTGATTTCGTGCCAAGTGAAATAAGTGGGAAAAAGGCGGTTGATATTTGTCATTTAATTCCAAGAGGCGCGGGGGGTAATCCAGATAAAAGCCTTGATCGAATAGAAAACCTAATGGCCCAGACACGTGAAGAGCATATTCAATTAGGCGATAAGCGACACACCACCGCAGAACAATTCAGAAAGCATAGAGATTTTCTTGGACTCAACGGGGTAAGTTTTGATTACGCTTGGATGGATGCCCAGATAGCGAAGTATGAAGTTTATGAAATGGATGCAGTATGAGCGCAGTATTAACAATTATAACCACAGGAATAGTTTGCGGGGGAATCGCATCATTGATTTTGCATTTTATACTGACTAGGAAATGAGAAAAGAATCAACATTAACTCCAAAAGAGTTTAAGAAGAAATACATAAAAAGCCAAACCCTTTGGTTTAGATGGATGTTCTGGCTAAAGATATCAAGCATAAAGGTTGGAAAGTATCATGCTGTATCAGGATATCGCTACACTTCAAGAGGTCTTAACCCTTTAAATCCGCTTTCATATTTGGTTTTGATAATTGGATTACTTGTAGTTCTTATCCAATCTATTATTCAAGAATATATCCCTGAAGTTATTAGGGCATTTAAGTACAGATAAAACTTTTGTTTTCCCTTTGGAGAAAATGAGACTCAAATACTGATAATCAATTAATTACAAAATATCAATATGAAACTAAAAATCATTGAAAAGTTTGTCGATAAGCACACAGGAAAAACCATTCTGGCAAAAGCAACAATCGAAACTACCAAAGAACGTGGAGATGAAATCATAAAGGCTGGAAAAGCAGTCGAGATAAAGCCGAAGGCTAAAAAGGAAAAGGACAATGAATAGAGAGCAACTACTTCAAGAAATAGAAAAGGAATTCGGACCCGGTTGTGCTGCAATATGCAAAGAGCGCGCAAGACAGAAAGAAGTGAAAGGTTATGATGTTGAAAAGGATCTTAAAACCTATTACGAGAATGAGGAATTGGCGAATGCAAGCGCAGCTTATGCAGTTACCCCAGCTACTCAAATGCACCACTTTAAAAGATCTTCTCTTTGGCCTTGGAGTCCTGATATGTATAATGAAACACCTCTAAACCGCCAGAGAGAATTTGAAAAGTCAGGAGCGCTTATGGCCGCTCAACTTGATGTAACCATTTCAAAAAACCAAAAGATATGTCAGCAACAGTAAACACGCTAATCAGAATCCAAAGAGCAAAAAGGGAATTAGAAAAAACCCCTGAAGGAATAAAGCAAAAGCTAAATCAAGATTTGGCAATAGCTGCTTCAAAGAATACCAAGCCCCATTTTGACGCTTAGTTGTCGCTAATCGTGGACTCAGTAATGGTTGTTTCAAAGCTAGGGGGAGTTTGGTTGTAACGGAAAGTATTACCCGGCAAATTACTGAAAGACTGGCTTGGCAGTAAAAAGCAACTGCAAAATGAAGTAGTGGCGAAATTGGTAAGACGCTCAACCCGTAGTGAGTTGAATTGGTTCCGATCGTGACGGACGTTCGTAAGTGGTCTACGACAAATACAGGTTCAAATCCTGTCTACTTTACAAATATTGAATTATGAAGTTAACCAAGAAGCAAGAAAAGTTCGCAACAGAATATGTAAAGCTAGATGATGCATCGGCTGCATATCGTATTGCGTATTCTGCTTCTAAAATGAAAGATACTACTGTAAACCGAAATGCTCATGAGCTTCTTAAAAACAGCAAGATAGCAACAAGGGTAGCCGCGATTCAAAAGGTTGCAGCCGATGTAGCTGAAAAAGAGTTCAGAATTGATTCTAAAGAGATCTTACAGCATTTAAATATTTTACGCACTAGCAGGATAGATCAGTTTGTAGAATTGGTTGATAAACGTGTTTACGATACAGACGAAAAAGGAAATAAAACTTGGTCCATTCAAAAATCACTTCAATTCAAAGCATTTGATAAGCTGACAGAAGAGCAGTTGATGTGTATAGAAAGCGTAAAGCAAAACCGTTACGGAGAAATTGAATTAAAACTTCACGGTAAGGAATGGACTATTGAGAAGATTGCTAAACACATTGGTTTCTATCAGGTAGATAACGAACAGAAGAAACCACAAACAGAAACAACCCCAGAAGAACGGGATAAGCGAATAAATGAATTAATCGAAAAACACAATGCTAACAGAAAGTGAAGCACTTGAACTCGAACAACTCATTTACGATAAGAATATTGAGGAAAGCAAGGAAGATCTTTTAAAGTTCACACAAACGACTTTTAGCAAGTTCAACCCTTCTGATTTTCATTATAAGTTCTATGACATACTGAATCGCTTTGCAAATAGAGAGATTAAGAACCTAATCGTTTCAGCTCCACCGCAACATGGTAAATCAGAAGGAAGCTCAAGAAGGCTCCCGGCTTATATAGTTGGTAAACGACCAGATGATAAAATTGCTCTTGTAAGCTATGCAGCCACAAAGGCTCAAAAGTTTGGACGGGAGATCATCGGAATAATTCGGGAAAAGCAATACAAAGACATTTTTCCAAATGTTCAATACCCTGAGAGAGGCTACACAGGTGCAAAAGCTAATACCAACGAAAACAGAGAGTCAATCAATAGTGATGGCTCGATGAAGTTTGTCGGGGTATCTGGTCCACTTACTGGAGATCCTGTTGATGTTTTGATACTGGATGACTTGTATAAGGATTGGGAAGAAGGTAATTCGCCAATAGTTCAGCGCAAGGTTTGGGATTGGTATATCTCAGTTGCTGATTCTCGATTAAACAATACTAGTCAGCAATTGATTGTATTTACAAGATGGAGTGAAGAAGATTTGATTGCTAAACTTGAGGAAAAGAATCTAGTCGTTGAATGGAATGGAGATGAAAGCATTGATGATCTTGTTTCTAAACTTCGACCAGATCAATTTTTAAAGATTAATTATCGAGCACTTAAGGAAGGTGAATCAAACGATTATGATCCTAGAGAACCAGGTGAGGCTCTATGGCCTTGGAAGCATAGTAAGTTCAAGCTTGAGAGTACACGATCAAAAGATCCTGACAAGTTCGACTGCCTTTATCAGGGTGACCCTGTAAATAAAGAAGGTTTAATGTATGGTCCATTCAAGACCTACAATCAATTGCCTGAATCTAAAATACGGAAGAACTATACAGATACAGCTGATACCGGACAAGATTATTTGTGTTCAATAAACTATGATTTGCCTTTAAGTTCTGTTGATCCACATTTATATGTTACTGATGTACTATACAGCCAAAAGCCAATGGAATACACCGAGCCTGAAACTATAAAGCTTCTAAACTCAAACAAAGTCAATAAGTCGAGAATAGAAAGTAATAACGGAGGTAGGGGATTTGCAAGAGTAGTTGAAAAAGGAGTTAAAACCACAACCGTAGAATGGTTTCACCAAGGCAAAAACAAAGAAGCTCGAATATTCTCACAAAGCGCAACAGTAAACAAAACATTGGTTTTCCCTTCAGACTGGCACATCAGATGGCCTGAATTCTATAAGGCAGTAACCAAATATAAAAAGCTATTTCAAGCTAATAAACACGACGATGCTCCGGATACAATGACGGGGATAATCGAAACGGAACAGAATAAAGCAACTGTTTCAAAACCAACAAAACCCAAAGGATTAAACTTTGGATCATAGATTATGGAAGAAGAATTTGACTTTGATTTCACAAGCGCAACAGCAGTAAAAGATTTTCTAGCAACGCAAGACAGCCGCCAGAAGAAAATATCTGAATACGCACTTGAATACAGCGGAAGTGATGACGGTAGAAAATTACGTGACCTGCAAATCGGAAAGCGTGAAGATTATACACAAGGGTCTAAGCCGGTAAAAGCCGAGCGTATCAAAGTGCAGCAGCAAAAGAAAATCGTCAACACGGCAGTTTCTTTTTTGTTTGGTGATGCTCCAAGTATCACTGCTAACGATATGAACAACACCAGTGCGATTGAAATCCTTGACGTTTACAAGAAAAACCGAATCAGTAATAAGTTGCAGGACTTTGCAGAGAGTGTAATGAGCACGACAATAGGTGTTTTTATATTTTCAATGCTAGATGACAAGCAAATCAAATCGCGTTTCTACACCACAGACAACGGAAAGTACACTCCTCAGTATGATGTGTACGGTGATCTTGTTGCGTTCTACTGGCAGTTTGTGATTGGCGAAGTTGAGCACATTTGGATTTTCACAGATACTGAAATTCACAAGTATGAAGATGAAAAGTATCAAACTTCAGACGCTCATGAATTTGGAGTGATTCCAGTTGTATTTGTCGAGCAGGAAGAACCAGAATGGTTTATCGTGAAAGAAATGATTGATCGTTACGAAATGCTCAAGTCAAAGCTTGCCGGTTCAAATAACTACTTCGCATTTCCTATTCTGAAGCTTAAAGGCGGGACCGTAGTAAACAAAGACGGAGAAGATGAAACCTTAATCGATGTTACAGATGATGGAAAATCACTTTTACTTGGTCACGCTATTCATAATAATCAGGTAATTCAGGCAGATGCCGATTTCTTACAAAGAGATTCAGCAGCAGCAGATATTAAGCTAGAAAAGGAATGGCTCAAAGAAGACATTCACAGTATCTCGCAAACTCCAGATCTATCTTTTGACAACGTGAAAGGTATAGGTGCTCTTTCTGGACGTGCCTTAGAATTAATGCTACAAGATGCCATAAACAAAGCAAAGCGTAAACGTGGAGCTTATGACACAGCAATCAGCCGTATTCTATCTGTAATCAAAAGCGGTCTAGACATCACAGATGATGAATTGACCTTTGATATCGAATTCAATTATTCCATTCCTCAGGATATCGCAGAAGAAATACAAATGCTCTATAACGCAACCGGAGGCAAAGCAACAATGAGTCAGGAGACCGCGGTGCAGCACAATCCAAAAGTTAAGAATCCAAGTGAAGAACTGGAAAAGATAAAAGCGGAGGGTGTGAGGAATCTAGGTGAGACTTTTAATGTGGGATAATGGTAAGTAAGAAGTTTAAAACGCCTTTGTATGGCAATCAGTTCACTGTAATTCTTTTCAAAGAAGAGAAAGAGATTTACGATAATATCAAGGGTTTTAGTCACAATAGATCTTTGAATGATTATGACGGATGCGTTTTTACTTCTAATGGAGATACCTACTTAGCGCTTAATATTAGCCGTAAAGGTTTTCCAACTCCCGGTATTATAGCGCACGAAGCAAAGCATTTAGTAAACTCAATATTTATAGACATAGGCCACGAACTTTGCCGATACAATGACGAACCAGAGGCTTATTTGTTGGGATGGATAGTAAACAGAATTCACGAATTATTAGCAAAGAATAATGAAAAGTAGAGAGCATGTAGTTACCAATGGAAGAGCGGTATTCTACGCTTGCATGTGGGAAGACTTCAGACAGGCGGCAATGGATAAAGGTTGGGCTTTAGGTCTTCACGGTTCTTTAGCTAGCGATATGGATATTATGGCAATGCCTTGGACTGAAATCGCTGAACCGGTATGGGAAATGATTTGTGCATTAAAAAAATGCTTTGATGAACCTGAAAAAATAGATATAACCGAAACTGAGATGCATAATAACCGAAGAGTATTCACGCTCTCAATTTGGGCTGATTTCTATATCGATTTAAACATTATTGACCAAAACTAAAAACAATGAACGACAAGGGTAGAGAATTATTAGAAGCTTTCTTCAACATTTATGGAGATATGGATGAGTTTAAAGCTTATGTAGAAGCGCAAGGTTATTCACCAGAAGATTTAGGATTATGATGACACCAATGCAATCCGAAGAACTCAAACAAGATCTTAAAAGCGAAAAGCCAAAGTACAAAATGACCAGACGCGAAAAGAGAGATTTCAAACGCAAACTTTCTAAGCCGAAGTATCAGAAAATCGCTAAACGGATAATTCAAAATAAGAAATAATGGAATTAGTAACCACATCAGTAATATCCTTTGCAGCAGGTGCAATAATTGTCTATTTCGCAGCAAAGAGTATTTATAAAAATAAGAAGTAGGTGGGAGTATTCACGATCACATATAAAAACTACCCAGTTCATTTAGAAGTAGAACCTGACTTCCCTAAATGCACATGCGGCGAAACTTTCAAGGTTCAAGACTGCTATAACAAAAAGAAAGTCTTTCAGCTTACAGCAGCTAATTGCTCAAACTGCGGCGAAAACTTTTGCGGTGAAAGCTATAAAGATCTAAAAAATACAATTCCTAAAGCGCAAATTAAGAGAGATGAATATTCAAGAATCTAAAGAATACGACAAATTCAGCCCAATAACCGGGAACCGTATCATCAACAAAGCAAAAGTTGATAAACTGACCGAAGATATTGAAAACGGACTTAACCTCTTACCGTATTGCCCTATCATAGTTTATCAAGACGATGAAGGTTTTAAAATTGTAGACGGTCAGCATCGTTTCACTACTTCTGAAAAAATGGGTCTTCCTGTTTACTTTGTGGTTTGCGATAAGCTTAACCTTCGCCAGATAGCTAGAATGAATAGCCGTAGCGATAAATGGAAAAACAGAGATTTCCTAATGTGCTATATCAGATTAGGGATTGAAGATTACCAAAAGCTTCTGGAGTTTATAAATGAATACGAGATAATCTATTCCGCGGCCATTGACTTGCTAATGATCGGCAACATCAAAGGCACTAAGAATTCAATGGAGTTATTCCGAGACGGGGAATTCAAAGTAAACCATTGGGAAGAGGCTTGTGAGATAACCAAACTCACCAGAGACTTATTTGATCTATACAAGTTCCGAAATGACCGCTACTTAATTCAGGCCATGCAAGAGATTAAGAAAAAGGGATTGTGTGATTTTGAAGTGCTGAAACAAAAGATAACATCAGCACCGATGCTAATGGATAAGCAGAACAGTTCAAAGGAGTACATCTATAACATTGAGCGAGTTTACAATCATAATAATCAGAAACGAGTAGTAATATTTTAAGGTATGACAGCAAAAGAAGTACTCTAAAATTTCCTATACGGATGGTCTAATAAGCAGCACGCCTTAATGGTTAAGAACACTCAAAAAACTTGGCTAAGCAATAGACCCAAAGGGAAGGAATTAGCATCTATCAAGGAGCTAATTACAGATAGATTAAAGAACGCTAATATTCAACAAGAGATTAAGATTTCATCCGTAATTACTGACTTTATAGTGACCGGAACAATCGAAGGTCAAAGTGTGAAGAAGAAAATCAGACTGCTTAAAGAATTGAAACCTTACACGCCCTCTGAAAGTGGAGAATGGGGAGTTAATCCAATTAGCGCTTTAAAAAATATATAGATGCCAAACAAATGCGAAAACCGTCTCCTATCAATCCTAAGTGCTCAAGAATGGCACTTGGACAGATTGTACGCGGAATATTCTCGCGAGTTTGGTTTCATCTTCCAAAACTACTCAGGACGTCAAAGCCAGATCAGAAACAAACAACTCAATAAAGCGTTACAAGGTTTCAATGATGATCTGGAGAAACTACTTGAAGAGCAAATCGGCACAGGGTTTCAAGCTTCAAATATCTGCAATGATGATTTTGTAAGTGATTACATCAAAGGAATAGAAGTACCAGAATCACAGGTCAATCAACTATTCGCTAAAAACAACGGAGCAGCTAAAGCATTTATCAATCGCGCTGAAAAGGGATTGAGACTTTCAGAGCGCGTATTTCGCTTAACCAGACAAACCGAAGAAAGCTTAAATGTAATTCTGGAAAGCGGAGTAGTGAATGGTAGGAGTGCAGCGGATATGGCGCGGGATTTAAAAGTGTACCTGAAAGATCCAGACAAACGATTCAGACGTATTCGAGATGAAAACGGAAAGCTTCAATTAAGCACACCCGCTAAAAATTATAATCCTGGTCGTGGGGTTTACCGGTCCAGCTACAAGAACGCACTCAGATTAAGCCGCAACGAAATCAACATCGCTTATCGCACGAATGATTTTGAGAGACGTAAAACTATGACTTTCGTAATGGGTCAAAAAATTCAGCTTAGTGCAGCTCACCCAGCTTATGACATCTGCGACGAGATGGTAGGTACTTATCCTAAGGAGTATAAATTCACTGGTTGGCATCCTAACTGCCTTTGTTTCTCAACCTCCATACTCTTACCTCGCGAAAAGTTTAAAAGCTATCTGGGAGGCGGAGAGATAGATCAGAGACATACTATTAAAACAATTCCTGCAGCAGCACAAAACTATTTAAACGCCAATGCAGATACATTACACAACTACAAATCAAAACCCTATTTCCTAGAAGATAATTTCAAGTACAGAAACGGAATTTACGTGCCAAAAGTAACGGCACTTGCAAAATAGAAGATATGAAAAGCGTTACAGTTGCCTTACTGGAAATAATTGAAGAGACAAGAAGAAAATTCTTTGAAGAGCACGGCAAAAATGCTGAAGATGAAAAGCGGTTATTTATTAACTGGTACGTGGAGAATAACAATGCACCGCTTCGGGTCCTGATTAATGATTTGTCAGATTACTATTTGCATATTTCAGAGAACCGAATAATACGCTACCTCAATGAAGGAAAATGAGAATTGGAAAGACATACCGGATTTTGAAGGTCTTTATCAGGTTTCAGATTTAGGTAGGTTAAGAAATTTGGAAACCGGCAGGTTTATAGGAAGTGTAGAAACCTTAACGGGTTTTGTGAAAGTTCGTTTTTCTAATAAAGATCACTTTTCAATTCACAGGCTTGTAATGGAGCTTTTCAATAAATACGAACCATTGAACATAAGGCATATTGACGGTAACAAAGAGAACAACGCTTTATCTAATCTGGAATACACAAATAAAAGAGTTCCAGGTATAAGCGAAATCAGTATAAAACTCAGAAATTCTAAAGTAGAAAACAAACTTGATAAGTTCATAGAGTCTCAATCAAAGTGGAATCAAAAAAAGTACGGCAATGAACAGAAATAAGAAACTACTCAGTAAGCGCGTAAAGCAGTCAGGTCTTTTCTTTGAAATAAAAAAAGCGCGTGGATTAAGTTCTAAACGGGCAATTATTGAGATCTCTCAGGCTCTTGGGGTTTCTGTGAGTGTTACCACTAAGGATTTGGTGAAGTATCGGAAGGAGGTTGTTGTTTGATGCTATCCGCATTGATGCGGAAAGGTTAAAATAATTTATATGTCAAAATAAATTTCAAAATCTTTGATTACATTTTGAAAAGTATCAGGAAGTTTTGGAGTGAAATTTATTTCTAATTCATTTGATTGAAAATCAACTACATTTTGAAGATCCTTTTGAAGTTTATTTAGATCATTTACAATGAGTGATTTGGTTAGTAATTGGAGATTAATTTTAATATGTTGTAATTCTTCAGGAACAACTAAACAATTCAGTTCATATTCCCACCTTATTAATTCTTTGCAAAGTTGATCAATTCTATCAATTGAATTTTTGATTTCGATCGGAACTCCAGGAGTTCCGAATTCTCCGAAACCTTCAATTAATTTGTTTGCGCAGGACTGAAATAAATCCACAAAATTTTTCAAATCAGGTAAAGTCACATCTTTTACCCAATAGAAAAATTCTTTATCAGTTACTCTTTTTGTTCTTTGTATTACCAAACCTTCTTCTATTTCAATATACGTTTGGTTTATTTTTTTCAATCTTGATTCTAGTAATTTTGATGCAAATTCAAATTCCCAATACTTTGATTTTTTTATTACTATTTGCTTGATGTAATTTGGTTCATCTTGAATGTCTTCCAAGTTTTCCATTATAAAACTCTGCAATTCATTCCTAACTTGATTACAAAATGGACCAAGGGCGGCAATAAGGTTATGATCACTTCTTTCATCATCATACTTTCCCGGATTAACTCCTATTAAATCTGTAGGTAAATGGAAATTTTTAGTAGAATTTGGAATTATAAAAAATACTTTTCTTTTACCCAATCTACCAATGAAAAGACCCAGTTCAAAAATTACATTGTCTCTAACTGTATTTAATTTTTCTTTTCTTATTTCAATAATGTCATCTGGCTTAAATACAAATATTCCAAAGTCAAAATTTTCAAGAGCATTTATTAAATCGTCTAAAGAACTATTTGAAAGCTGAAAAATACCCTGTGTCCATACTGTTGGATTAGAATCATATTGAAGGTTTTCTTGAATTGCATATGCAATATCCAATGCTTCTATTGAAGAACCTATAAATATTCTTGGTTTCATATAATTTATTTAAGCATCCATTCCCTTCCTAAAGCAGCAGCAAGTATCTCAAGTTTTGCAAGTGAAGGGTTCTTTTTTCCATTTTCGTAAGCTGAAATATCTGAATAGCTGATACCCTCACATTTGTCTGCAAGATCTCTAAGGCTAATCTTATTTTCCTTTCTAGCCGCTCTTAATTGTTCCCGTATTGCCACTGGTGCTAAAGTACTCATATTTAATTTTTGTTCAAACTTAATCAAGCGTTAGCATATTAACTAACATTTTAACAGTTTAAAGTTAGCATATATGCTAACAAATTATATATTTGAAAC
The DNA here is from genome assembly GCF_000687915.1 of Leeuwenhoekiella sp. MAR_2009_132. Classification (NCBI taxonomy): domain Bacteria; kingdom Pseudomonadati; phylum Bacteroidota; class Flavobacteriia; order Flavobacteriales; family Flavobacteriaceae; genus Leeuwenhoekiella; species Leeuwenhoekiella sp. MAR_2009_132. The sequence continues at coordinate 65,696 of NZ_JHZY01000004.1, read as the reverse complement.
ATCAAAACAATTGAAAACTATGAGTGATTTACAAAAATTAGCATCCGCGCAAGTATTAGGAACGCAAGCTTTCAAAGAAGGTAAAATGAGAGTGCCGGCTCACGATGCTGAATTAATTAAACTCATTGAAGGAAACCAAGTAGGAAATCCTATGACTCTTAAATTACTAAGTGCCTGGACTGCTAACTGGGATTTAGCAAACCTTAATAACAACGCGTAATTATGAAGCACGAATATGCATACCAATCAGATAAGATCACTCTATTTTATAAGAGATACGTTGCTGAGCCGAAGTGGCTGACAAAGTTGTTATCCAGAATAAAGGAAGATTTCAACTCTTCAAATTTCCGATCGCTAGAACAGGTTAAGGAATATTTCAAAACCTTAGACATTGATAAAAGAAATTTTGAAATAAAAGAAAGAGTAGGAGGCACTTGGGTTGGGGGTTCAATTTATAGTATCGACATAGAATTTAGCCTTAAACGCTTTCCTATGCCAATCATTCAAGTGAGCGAAAGATTTAAACCAAACGAAAAAAAGCTATGACACCAGATATCATTTCACCAAGCAAGGGGATAAATAAAATAGCCAGACCAATGAATAAGGCTAAAAATACTTTTGTTGATTGGTTAAAGAAAAGTAACGCAACAGATATTGATGGTTTGGATGATGAAACTTATGATGAAGAATGGGATTATTATATGTTGATATCTGGATTTGTAGGTGACGATTTGTATTCTGCAACTTTTATGGTATGGCAAGGTAAAGAGTCAATAGACTATAGCGATGAAGATAAAAGATATTCAAGATTAACTATTGATGAATTCTTGAAGTTGTTAATATGATAAGTAAACTGGAGGTTAAAGCTCCGATGGTAATTGTTTAAGGAAAATGAACTATGCTGAAAAAAACTAAAATTGACTTTTCAAAATTGATAGGTAATAAATACTCTATCGAAGTAAAAATGTTTCTATTGGATTGGATGCTAAAGACTGGAAAAGATTTTGATAATCAATACGGTTGGTGTCGTGATGGCATTAATAAATCTCTCTTTTCTTATTCTGCAAATAGTCACAATTTAGAATATGGATTGCCAGAAACACATAAACTTGACTGGCACTTTGATGCAATCTTTGCCCGTGCTGTTTATTCTAAAACTAATACATCACTGAAAAATTGGAGGGAATCTGAAAACATTTATCCAGATAGATTCAGAATGCTAGAAATTGAAACTTTTAAACCAGAATGCAAACAGCCTTATTTGGGTTGGTTAATTTCCGATATACAAAAGCTTGAAGGCTCTATTCTTAATAAAAATTATCATCACAAAGGTTATAAGGAAAGAACACTGCCTAAAATAATAGATATTTCAATATTCACTATTGGTAAGGGTTGGACTGTAAAATACACATTCTCATTTAAAGAGTTTGATTATGAGCCGGGATGGACTAAAGCATTTAACCAAAAAGAAGGTGAGAGTATTTGGCAGTTTCTACTTCGATCTTATGAAGAAATAAATAAAGTATTGATTATTAACTAATGAACCGCCAAGCAGAAATACTCGCCACTTTCCCAGATGCTGAAACAATCCTTTCAAAAAAGGAAATCATTGAGCGTGGTCAGATCCGCTATTACTTCAATACAGAAAAGCACGTAGGACACACCCTTTCAAGAATGGTTAAGAACGGGATTCTGGTAAGAGTGAAGAAAGGCTATTACAAGCGAGGCAAATCAACACCCAAACACGGGAGATCCGTACAACAAATTGAAAATCAAATCGAACTTTTTAAATAGGAATTATGGAACAGATTATTAAAATACGTTTGGCCTGCAATTTAGTCGGTCTTTATGCTGGTTTTTGGCTGCTCACAAGAGAGATTGATTTTATTAATCTTTTAATTTTTTTCGGCAATCTATATATGCTGTATTTAACCTACAAACAAGTAACCTAATGAGCGATCTATCCAAAAAAATCCTAATCGATGAACTAATCGAGCAAGGACACCCAGAGCAAGTAGAGAACGTGATCTACCACGCATTGAAAGATTATGCTTGGAGAAATAAGATAACCTGGCAGGGAATAATCGCTTCAAGTATTGTAAACAGAATTGAAGACGCTGAAACCGAAGAAAGCCCGGTGCTGATGAATGGAGATACAATTGAAAAAATATTTGAGTGATGGAAAACACATTAGAAAATAAAGCAGCTTTCTTTGCCCAATATTGGGGTCAGGAAGTTGCTTTTATACCTGACTATGATCAAGGTGTAACTTTAATAAAGTCGGGAGTCCGCAAGCCTAAAGAGATTAAGTATTTAGAACTAACCCAGCTATCAAATATAATTGATGAAGATTACAAGATAGCGCAAAAGTTAGACGGAAACTTTGGCACTTCAGCTCTAGATTATAGCCTTCAATTTATAAATCATTCAAACTTAGATTTCCTGCACTCCAAAGGCTACGCATTACCATTTAGAGGTATAGATGTAGAAACTCTAATCTCTTGGGGTTGGGTTAAACTTAAAAAATAGAAATTATGATAATAGTAAACCTTTATTGTGATGAAGATTACAACCCCGAAACAGATGGGTTTCATCTTCATTTAGCGGGAGTAGTAAATGACACAGTTGATTTATACCACGACCCCCAACTAATACAAGAGTGCATAGAGAATGATCCAGATTTTGAACCTAAAGCAGGACAGTTTTATGAAGTTCAATTAATCAGAGGAACGATAGCAAGTGACCCAGTGCCTGAACCTGCATTTGCAATTGATCGCGTAATTGAAAAGAAACGCAGTTCAGAAACGGGAGATTGGGAAACTCCTTTAGTGAGAATGTAGTCGTGAAATTCCACTCCAGATATTGCCCCGAATGCAAGAAGCAAACGCTATTCCTTGAAAAGCTGGTAAACCCGAGAAATACCAAATGCAAATCAATTGAAGACGTTTGCCAAAATTGCAATACACCCTATAACCCAGAACAACTAAAAAGAATAAAGCTATGACCACACTACACCTTAACCTAAAAAAGAAATGGTTTGATATGTTTCTGGCAGGGATTAAAAAAGAAGAGTACCGGGAATTAAATCATTATTGGTTTAAAAGAATTGTATTCAATCACAAGAAAGTAAATCAGTTCTATAACGTGCATACAGATTTAGGAGTCAAAAACTTATTCAGCAATCCTTTGCTTGCAAAATCAATAGCTTTCAAACCAATAGACACCATCACCTTCTCAAACGGCTACGCAAAAGATCGTCCTCAATTCGTTATAGAACTCAAGGGAATAGAAATAAGAGAAGGAAAACCAGAATGGGGAGCAGAACCTAGAAAAAAATACTTCGTGCTTAAAACAGGTCAAATATTAAGCGGCGGGATAGACTGGGAGCAAAAAGAACTAGCCAGTAGAATAGAACACAGCAACGAGTATTTTATTGACGGATTCGTTCACGGAGTTAAGAAGTATGAAGCAATAGGGGTTTATACTGTGAGTGGGAATGAACTGGAAGAGGTGAGGGATATTGAAGAAGTTTAAAAGCACAATTAACCAATCCGCACGTATGAGGGTAGCATATCCAAATAGTAGACTACCATTGAGTTCATCCGCCCTACAAGTAGCTTTTAAAATGCCGTATTCGCTTTATGCGTTGTTCTGGAAAGTTTACCGGCTTAGATTGAATTAACCAAATATTAACCGCCCTTAGATTGGGCATTTTACACACCGAGCGTTCAGGAGAATTTAATAGTCAAAGGAATTTAAAATGATGACAAAATACCAGCTTAAATATTTTACAGATGCCACAGAAGAAGTGTTAGAGACCGTTTCAATGAAAAACTTAAGAGCAGTCAAGTATTACTTATCTAAAAAAGATTTAGTAGGTAATGCAAGTATTTGGGATTACTCGAAATCTAAAGTTTTTTATTATAAGCCTAGATTTATTTTAAATGGTTGACTATGTGCCGTAGGTAAATTCTCCTGAACGGATTAGCATATGAATTTTAAAAGCGTAAAAACACAAAACTATGATAACTGATAAAAGCTGGATTGATGCAAGTATAGAATTGCCAGGTGATGACAAGCAAGGAGATCATCTATTACTATGCAAAAGAAACAAGAAACACCCTAAATGGAAAACTATTAGACAAGGACACTGGGAATGTGGTAAGTTCTATATAGATGGCGGTATGTATGAAGATGATTACATAAGCCACTGGCAAACATTGGTAAAGCCTTAAATAGCTTTTATTATTTATATGCGGTGTTGTGGTGGCGAAGCGGACGTTTTGCAAACTAAACTTCAAATCTTGCAATAAGTTAATTGCAAAATGCACCACAACGGCTCGGGATTAAGTCCTGTGGATGCGCAGCATACACGTAAAGGACTTGGGCTGTGCATCTATAGGTCTTATCCTTTGTTGATGTGCAGTTGCCGAAGGGTAGTACAGAAATTAGTAAAATACAATAACACCGCGATGCGCAGTTCTTCCCGAGCCGTTGATGGGAATTGAGTATAGCGGGAATCTTAAAATTTATACCATGGAGAAATCAATAACTATAGAAAAAGGGCAGCGAACAACTAAGTTAACACTAATGACAGAAAGTTTTAAAGTTTTTGATAATAAATTACTTGAAGAATTAGAAAGCAAAACTGATTTTGATAAATTCTTTGGACCAAAATATACTGTTGCTAAAAAAACTTTCAAAGTTACGGTGAAGATAGAGGAAATTTTATAGTGGAGCTATACGGCCGCAGGCAATTCCCATCAACGCTCATATATAAAAACCCATGTTAACCACCAGTAAAACCAACACCTTAATTATGAATATTCGAAAATGGTTAGATCTGTATTCGAGAGATTGTAAGTTAAAATACAACTCAGAAAGCACACGTAATACCTACACAGCCTGTGTAAAAAAATTCCTTTTACACTTCAAAGATGAAGTTGAACCTAAAAGTATAAGCAATTCAAAGATTAAAGATTGGTTACTTACATTTCAAACGCTTAATACGCGCAAGCAAATGCTGTGCAGTATCAATTCTTTCTACAAATTAACAGTTGGTATGCCGGTTAAACTTTCAAAGATCCCTTATCCTAAAAAAGCAAACCAGCTCCCACAGGTAATCGACAAAGATTTTTTAAAAGAAACGATTCCCTTAATTCAGAATCTGAAACACCGGGCTATTTTAACACTTGCTTACTCCACAGGATTAAGAGTGAGTGAAGTAGTGAATCTTAAGATCAAACACATAGAAAGCAAACGAGGTTTGATTTTAGTTAAAAATGCAAAAGGCAACAAAGATCGTTACGTGCCACTAAGCGAAACAGTGCTTCAAACTTTAAGGGAGTATTTCAAAGCGCACCAGCCCAAAGAGTATTTATTTAACGGCCAAAATTCACTTAAATACAGTTCTACAAGCTGCAACGTTATTGTTAAAAAATATTTAGGCAATAACTATCACTTTCACCAGTTGCGACATAGCTGCTTTACGTCAATGCTAGAATCAGGTACAGACATTCGCATCATTCAAAAAGTAGCAGGACATAAAAGCAGTAAAACAACAGAAATTTACACCCACATCAGCAATCAGTTTTTATCGCAGGTAAACACACCTCTTTAAACTTTTTTAAATAACAAACATCCAAAAGCCTCAAACAGGCTCTTTTTTTATTCCCAAAACTTAAAAGCATACCACCTACGCACACCCACGCGCGAATACAACCAATACCAATCCTTCACTAAATACATTTACGATCAAACGTATTAATCAAAACGATCGTAAGATGACATTAAAAGAATTTATTAAGAAACTCAAATTAGCGGCTGGTGATCCAGAAGCAGCCGAGGAGCTTAAAAAATTTGGCATAGAAGCCGAAACCATTGAGGAATTTGAAGGACTCGATGTGCCTACTACTCTAGACGAAGCACTTAAAATTAAAGGTGTGCAAAGCGAATTTGATAAAAGACTTGCAAAGTCTGCTGATACTCGTGAAGCAAAACTTAAAAAGAAGTTCGGCTTTGGCGAAGAGGAAGAGGAAGAAGAGGAAGAGGAAGAAATCCAAACGAAAGATCCTGCTATGAAAGCATTGCTTGCAAAGCTTAGTAAAATGGAAAAGGATCTGGAGGACCAGAAAGCTGAGAAGCAACAACAAACAGCGGCTCAGAAGAAGCAAAAAGCGATTGACTACTTGAAATCTAAAAACATTCCCGCGGTTTACGTGCATGAGTTGGATTTGGAAAAAGACTTTGAAGAGCAGTTTGAAGCTGTTTCTGCTAAAGTTAAAGAAGACGGTTTTTCATTAGACAAGCCAGAAAATTTTAACCAAAGACAAAGATTGCCAGTTCCCAGAAACCCTGGTGACAAAAAGCCGTCAAAAGAAGAAATATCCAAAATTGTTGGATAGTCACTAAAAACCAATACCATGGCAGTATTAGATTTAAGCGTAGAAGATCAGAAGGAGTATTCCGAAGGGATCGATGGCGTTGCTATCAAAAAATACATTCACGGCCTTGAAGGTGGAGCTGTACTAGATATGACAGGATTCACCGACAAATTTATATTTGAAGGTCATGGAGTAATTAAAGAAGACGGTGAATTCAAGCCGCAGCCTATAGATGGCTCTAAACACGCTTTACTCGTTGGGGTAGTTCGTTCTACAACTAGAACAGCAAAACCTTCTACCGGTGTTATGACCGGAGGTTACATCAACAACGAAGTTGTAAAGTACACGTTCAACCAGAATTCCTTAGATGCTTTAAAGGCAATAGGAATTTATAACCAACCAGACTAATGGCAACAGCATCTATATTTAAAGATCTGATCGAAGAGTACATGGAAGGTGTAGTTGTAGGTCAGTACGAGAAAGTTAATGGATCGAAAGATGCCCCAAACTATCTTCACGAAAGCCTACTTACCCCGGAGTACAGCGCAGATATGACATACAATTCTATCAGCGGATCTTTTACAAGAGTAACTGCAGATATTGTATCGTTTGACTCTCCTTTACCTATCAAGTCAAGAGCATCTATGAAGAGTGCTTCTGGTGAGATACCTAAGATTGGTATGAAGTTTATTTTGAATGAAAAGCAAATGAACACGCTTCGCATTCTACGTAATACTCCAGGAAGAAAATTAGAGTTAGCTCGTAAGATTTTCCAAGATTCTGAAAATGCAATTTTCGGTATTAAAGAAAGATTAGAGGAAGCTCTTCTTTTAGGAATCTCAAGCGGTGTCACTATCATTCCAGAAGCAGACAATACCGGAACAGCTGTTCGTGTTGATTACAACATACCAGCTTCAAATCAGTTCGGTGTTACTAAAATATGGAGTGACGAGACATCTAAGCCTCTTTCAGACATCAAAAATGCTATGAAAGAAGCTCGTAGTAAAGGAGAATATCCAAACACTATTTGGATGGGATCTGATACTGTTGAGAACTTGTTTAGCAACGATCAAATTAGATTGCAATTTGCATTTAATCAAAACATAAACGGAACCGCTGATAACGTTCCTATGTTAGATCAAGATCAAATTGTAAGCCTATTTTCAAGAACACTAAAACTAAATCTAATTGTTGTTGACAGAACTTTTGTTCACGAAAAAAACGGCAAGAAAACAGTTAGTGAAGGATGGGCTAAAGATATGGTTGTTCTTACAACAGGAACAAACCTTGGATCTTTGGTTTACTCAACTCTTGCAGAAGAGGAATTTCCAGTTGAAGGAGTAAGCTACACGAAAGCTAATGATTATATCTTAGTAAGTAAGTGGGGTACAACTGACCCAGTTAGCGAAGCAACAGGAGGACAAGCAATTGTTTTCCCAATTCTTCAGAATGTAGAATCTATTTTCTACATCAATTCAGAGGAAGCAACTGCAAGCTTAGACGAGCAAACAGAAGGTGATGCAGTTTATACCTACCAAGGTACTGACTACACCAAAGCTTCTGTAGTAGCTGGATTGAACGCAGCCGGAGCGCCTAATTCAACAGTAGCTCAACAAGACGCAACTCTAGCTAAGAAGATCGATGGTCTTTCTGAAGAAGGAGTGAAAACTTTTGAAGCTGAACTTGTAGAATCTACATAATGACAAATACTGACTGGCTTAATGAACTCGTTCCTGAGGTTAGTCAGGGCATAAAAACTGCTGTTATGACGGCCAGAGGGGTAGACCCTTTGGCTGTTTATAATGGTAGCGAATCCGTAGAATTAGCAGAAGCTGATTTATATATGCGGATGCTGATTATGCCAGAATTCTCTGAAGGGAGTTTAAGCATTAAGTACAATACTAGTTCTTTGGAAGATGCTGCTAATAGAATTTACCTGAAATATGGAGATGAACGCTATAGAAGCGGACAAGCTACTATTAAAAGGCAAAAGCTATGATAAAGCGATATCCACATAAAGCAGTCGTTAAGATTGAAACCACGAGTGAAGGTCCTATTCCAGAAGTTACAACCACAACGATTGAGTTAGAAGGAAGGTATGAGCCAACAAGCGGGAATAAATCTCTTGACTATTCAGCTAAGTTTTATTGTCCACTTATATATGAATTGGATGTAAACGCCAAAATACTAGACGGTCAGAAGATGGAAATCAACGGTTCGTTTATTGGCATTTCAAAAGCTTGGAACTATCAAACGCATTGTGAGATATGGCTGGACTAAAACCAACGTTCAACTTAGGAGCAATTAAGAATTATATGCAGGATCAGATTAATGAGATTGCAGATAAATCTATTCAGGCACTTGAGTACGAAGGAGAACTCTTTATAAACAAAGCCCGGCAATCGGGTAATTATACAGACAGAACTGGAAACTTAAGAGCGTCTATAGGTTACATCATATTACAGGACGGTAAAGAAGTAAAGTCTTCATTTATTGGCACTACAAATGATGGAACAGAGCAAGGTTACAAAACAGCTCGTGAAGTTGCTTTGGAATATCCGAAAGGAATGGTATTGATAGGAGTTGCAGGAATGGGTTATGCAGCCGCTGTAGAAAGCAGAGGCTTTGACGTAATTACTGGAAGTGCTCCAAATTCTAACGAGATTAAAGATTTATTAGGTGCAATCAACTTATAACATATTACTGGCCTTATACCAGATCTTAAACGTGCCGGTTGTTACCGATGAAATCCAGACCATTAAATTCGGTCAGGTTTCAAAAATCACTCAATCAGAATTTATCGCGCTTAACACGATCAACAATCCGAATCAGTACTTGCAGAACGGTTTTGCGAATGTGAACATTCACACTCAAAAGCTATCCGCAGGAGAAGACAATCACAGCAGATTTCAAAAGCTAACAGACATTATAATTCCATTACTGGATGAAACTCAAATAACAACCGAAAACGGCACTTTCTATTTTCAAATAGATGATGACAAGGGAATATTTGATGACCCAGACAGAGACGGAATGAGTTATTATAACATAAGAATCGAATTTCAAACATTATGAAAACGAACAACATTTTAGGCGTTGAAAAATTTGAACTCGGTACACCTGGTGATGGTGTAATGGGAGCAGTATTAACGGAATTTACCGATATAGAGGTAGGATCGGTAGTTATTGAAGGGTCAAACTCTAACGAAACAAATATACCTACAGAAAAAAACGATAGTTATCTTACTGTTGACGATACAGCAGATCCAACTACAGTAACCGCTCGTTTATTTGGAGTTACTCCAGCACAACAAGTCATTTTAATGGGAGGTAAAGTCGGAACAGTTGATGATGGTGACGATGAAGGTTTTTATATGGCACCTGCATCAAAACCTAGTATTTATCTTTCTATGAAAATTAGTGGTAAAGAGATAAAAGGCAAAAGAGCAGTATTAAAAATTCCTTTTGGAAAAGTCAACGCAAGAGAGCAAGGTACAATCACTAAAAACGGTTTGCCAGCAATCGACATCACAATAACTGCAAACACACCAGTTTCTGAAGCGGGAGTGCAAGGAAGCCCATACACAAAGGGATTTGAGGACGTAGTTTAATTATTTTGGTTAATAATTGAAAGCCTATGCTGTGACCGGTATAGGCTTTTTTTGACATCTTGAAAAATGAACGACAAACAAAAGCTTATAGCGGCCTTGATCGAAAAACCAAGCCGATATATAATAGACGTGCAAGACAGCACAATGCTTCCCGACAATTTGAAGCAAAATAAAGAATTAGAATTTGTAGTAAAACCTCCTTCTATGGGAGTGCTGGCATTATGCGCAAGTGAAATTCAAAACTTACCTAACCACCTCACAAAGCCAGAGGCTCAAATAACATTTGCAGATGCTTTGCCTTATGCTGATAATATGATAAGGGTCATCTGCATACTGGCCCACGCAAAAGAATCAGCTTATCCAGAATGGTACGAGCCTTTCTTGAAAAAAAACTGCACCCCGAAAGACATCTACCAGATATTTCAAGAAACTACACTTAAGATGCAGTCAGATTTTTTTTTGCACTCTTTCCAGATTGCCAGCCAGACAAATCCGATGATGATGAGAAGCCAAGAAGATTAAACCCTTTTCAAACGATAGGTAGTGTATCGCACTATTACCATTACGACTATCATAAAGCACTTTGGGGAATGAGCTTTCAATCTATAGTACTACTTAACGCATCTATACCCAAATCAAAGTCAGATAAAAAAGAAGAGCCGGAAACCAATGACTTCAATTCAATCATATCTAAAGCGATGAAGAAATAATTAGATATCAATCCTCTTCATTACATTATCTATCTGCAAGTGTTTAATCCCCACCGGCACTTGCAGTATTTCACATCTTAAGTATTTATCTTCAAATACCGTTTCAAAAGTCACGCCATCAGCAATTAAGAAGTCAGGTAGATTCCCAACGATAAACTGCAATTTCGTTTCATCAAAAAACGGACAAAGCGAAATCCCTTTTGAATTGGCGTAATCTAAAAGGGTGTTGAAAATATCCTGCTTATTGATATTCCACTTCTTGCCCTTCCATTCACCAAATTGATACCAATACCGATGTGATTTGAAAAACCCGGAAGGTAAGTTGTATTTGACATTATCCAGTTTTAAACATTCCCAGCCAGTTCCGCAACTTCTACCAAGTAGTGCTTCATCATAGCAATCACCTATCCAGTGAGCTTGTAAAATGAATTGATAGGGCTCTACTGGTTTTCCGTTATAAGTTGCCTTAGTACTGCTCCAGTTTTGAATGATTCCGAAAAGCGTTCTGATATGCACATAAGCATTAAGAAGATCAGAGATTTCAAGAGTTACGGTTGTTCCATCATACTCCGCTCCAAACTCCTGAGCGAGCTTTAAAGCCTCCGGAAAGTTCTTTGATTTGGATTTTCGGAATTGAAGGATGTACATAGCCGCAATTTAGGGAAACGAACTGATTTATTTATTCATAGAATCCTATCACAAATCAAATACCACCTACGCACACCCAACGCCAAAAACCCAAAATTCTTAACCCTGTAAAACTACTTTGCAGGAAAAGAAAACAATGGCAGTACGGGGAGACAACAGTTTGTACTTCAGCACGGGATTAGATAACACAGGACTTCAACGCGGAGCAGGAGATGCGATTGGTATTGTTCAAGACCTTGCAGGATCAATCGCACGTATAAATCCTTTCGCTGCACTTGTGATTGGTGCCGCTTCAGCATTTGCAGCAATAGCAAACGAGGGTTATAAAATGGCTAAAGATTTTGAATCTGCAATGGCAGAAGTCAAAACAATTGCCGGTCTTCCACAAAAGGAATTTGATGAGTTAACGCGAAAGGTATTTGATCTTTATACGCAGTTAGGAACAGAGCCGCCAGACGGTTTAGCACGTGGATTATATGATATTATCGGTTCTGGTTATGAGGCTGCAGACGCTCTTGAATTATTAGAAATTGCAGCTAAAGCAGCAACAGCGGGTGTAACAACTACTGCAGTTGCTTCGGACGGTTTAACTACAATCCTAAACGCTTTTGGTCTTGAAGCAAAAGACGCAGCACGAGTAGCGGATGTTATGTTCGCTGCAGTTGATCGCGGTAAGATATCCTTTGAAGAGCTTTCCAGGCAAATCGCACAAGTAGCACCGTTAGCGGCTGCATCTGGTTTCTCTTTTGAAGAAATAGCAGGTGCAATTGCAACCTTGACAAAACAAGGTACACCAGGAGCACAAGCAATGACGCAAATTCGTTCAGCGATTGAAGCTGCAAACGAAGTGTTAGGTGAAGGCGCTTCTAAGTCTCTTACACTACAACAAGCGTTTCAGAAATTATACGATGAAGCTGGAGGTGGTCAAAACAAATTGAAAGAACTTACTGGTAGAGTAGAAGCTGTAAACGCTGTTCTTGCAATTGCTGGTCCTAATCTACAGGGAGCAACTGAAGATATGCTCGCAATGAGCGAAGCAGCAGGAAGTGTTGACAGAGCTTTTGACATTATTACTGAAACAACAGCTAATCAATGGGAAATATTTGGCAATAGAGTAAAGGCTAAATCTTATGAAATAGGCAATGCAGTTCTTGAAATGAGTAACGGTATTGCAGCTAATCTAAATCGCATAATTGGCCCTACAGAAAGCTTATCTAAGAAATATGAAGATCAGGCTGAAAAGGTTAATGAGCTTTACGCAGAATACAAAGATCTCAACACAGAAGAAAGTAGAAGAATCGAAATACTCGCAGAGATTGAGAGAATAAACCCTTCTGTAGTTGCTGGTATTAATAGCCAAACCGATGCTTATGATAAATTAGGTGAGGCTGTACGTAGGTTTAATGAGTATGCTCTAAATAAGACTATTGTTGATGATAAGTTTGGTGATGATCTCAATAATATACAGGAAGTTGTAAATAGATTTTCAAAACAACAGCGTGAGACCGGATCAGACCTTTACAAAGAGTATGCTGAATTTTTGGGTGGTTTGCCAAAGCTTCAATCTTCCTATCAAAAAGAGTTAAATAAAATCATTGATAGTGAAGATGATCGACTAGAAAAAATAAGAAAGATCAGAGCATTGCTAGTAGATAGCAACGCCTCAGGTCAAAAACGTGTAGATGTTCCTTTTTCAGATTTAGAGCAATATGATAATCTTGGTAAGACTTTAGGCACTCTTGAAGAGCGCTATAAAAAAACACAAAAAGCGGCAGATAATTATGCACGCTCGCTTTCTGATAACAATAGAGATTCAGGCTTTGTTATTCAGGAAATACAAAACATAAATTCACTCCAAGAACTTAACGCTAAATACGGCAAATTTGAAACAGAATCAATTAAAGAAGCTGTATCTGCAAGGCAAGATTACCTAAAAGAGCGCATTAAAATTGAAGGAATACTTCAGGAGCTTAATAGCGTTTCAATTCAAGATTATAAAGCCAACAATGAGGCACTTAAAAAATATCTTGAATCTGATAATGAGGAAATTGTAAAAGCTGCTAAAGCCAGACAACGCGCATTAAATAGTAATTACACGCCTACAGGCTCGGGAGCAGGCGGTACAGTCAAGGACGCATTTATTGAGATGCTAAAATCTCAAGAAGATAAATACAAGGCTTACGAGGCAGTTGTTAATCAAATTGGTCAGGAAATAGCTGATAAGCAATTTGAATCCCTTCTTAAGCAAGGTGCAGATTACGGTGAATTTTTAAAAAATAAATTAGCTCAAACTAAATCCTTTGCAGATCAGCAAAAAATTGCAGTTGCTGCAGAAAATGCGGGGATAGATTTAAATAGAGAGATTGCAAAATTTGTTTCAACACTAGATCCTATTACCGTACCTATAGATGTAGAAATAAACAACACGTCTATAGATTATATAAGACGTCAGTTACGAGCAGTTGAAATAGAAAGAGACGCAGCAAGTGATACAGATAGGCCAGATATTCAAGATCGCGTTAATTACTGGAGAAAAAGACTTGAGGAAGCCGAAGAAGGAACTGAAGATGAAAAAAATCTATACGAAGATGTTTACCGGGCATTAGATAGCTTAACCCATCAGCAGCTTAGAGATTATATAGAATACTGGAGACAAAGATTGAATGTAGCCAATCTAAGCGCAGATCAAATTACAGAAATAGAAGGTAAAATTTCAGATGCTCAACGAGCTGTATGGCAAAAGCATATTGAAGATATATCTGAAAAACTTAGATCCTCTGCTGAAATATTCAGGAACATTGGAGAGGAAGGGATGGCAGACCTTCTAAATGGTTTGGTAGATGTTACTCGTCAGGTAGATTCTTTATTTAAAGTTTTAGACGAAAATACAAGTGAAGGAGAGGTAATAAGTGCCGGTATCGGAGCAGCTATAGATCTTACAGGAATGATTATTTCAGCTTCTGCAAAGAGAAAAAAGGCTGAAGAGGATTTTTATAATTCGGTAATATCTCAACAAAAAGAATACAATAGACTTCTAAACGAACAAGTAAGAACGCAAGCTTCAGCAAACGATAACGTCTTTACAGAAGATTACATCAATAAAATTGAAAAAGGAATCGACGCCTTAAAACTTGCAAACTCAAGTTACCAGGATAGCTTAAATGCGCTTAGTGATGGTCAGGTTAAAATAGGTCAGCGAAATGCGGTAGATATTAACAACGTTCTCAAAGGAGCAGGATCTGGAGCCGTACTTGGTGCAGCAATAGGAAGTGTTGTTCCTGTTATTGGTAACGTAGTGGGGGCAGTAGTAGGTGGCGTAGTAGGAGCAGTAGCTGGACTTTTCGGAGGGAAAAAGAAGAAAGATCAATACACTTCGCTACTAGAAGAATATCCGGAGTTAATTAAAACAGCTGCAGACGGGCAAAAGTCATTTAACGTTGAATTGGCTCAAACACTTGTTGATCAAAAATTAGTTAATGATGCTACAAAAATACTTATAGAAGATACCATCGCCTGGCAGGAGCAAATTGACAAAGCAAAAGAACAGATTGCAGAAGTTGTTGAAGTTTTAGCGGGTGACTTAGGTTCTAGTCTTAGAGATAGTTTAGTTACTGCATTTGAGCAGGGAGGTGATGCAGCTCAAGCAATGGGAGACACAATTTCAGATGTGCTTGAAGATATCGTTGAGCAGTTAATCTTTGATCAAATATTCTCTGAACAGTTCAAGAAGCTTCAAAAAGAAATGGAAAAATCTTTTGATGTAGGTGGTGATAACTCATTTGCAGATGACTTCGCCAGATTCTTTGAAGTTAGCAAAGGGTTGACAGATCAATTCAATCAAGCTCTTAGAGATGCACAAAATGAAGCCGAAAGTTTTGGATTTGATATTCTTAACGGTGACGGCTCAAAAGCTCAGGGATTAAGTGGAGCGATTACGGCAATCACAGAGGACACTGCAAACATTCTAGCAGGATATCTCAACGCAATGCGATTAGATGTTCGCCAGGGCCTTGTGGTGAACCAACAAGCAGTTACTTATCTGGCTCAAATAGAAGTAAACACGAGGTACAATAGATATCTGGAAACTATAGATGGAAGGTTCGCAAGTATTGAATCAGCAATACTACAATTTCAAGCAGGAGGATAAATGAAAATATACAGATACATAAGCGAGGTAAAGACTGAGCTTGAAGATATTGAGATCGACGGTCAAACCGAATTACGCCAAAAAATAGGAGGTGAAGACTTGGTGACTTCAAGGTTTACAATTGAAGGGCGAAAGCTTGATTTGCAGATAGGAGATTTTATTGAATTCAAGGATTCGGTTTATACAATTCTGGATGAACCACAGGTGAAGAAGTCTCAAAATACATTCTCCTACAATCTGCAATTCAAATCAGATATGTATATCCTGAAGAATGTTCAGGTTATGCTTGATGAAGATTCAGAATTTTTCTTGTTTGGGGATGCTATTGATGCAGTTAGTTTGATAATCTCAAACCTTAATCGCGTTTATGGTGCCGGAGTTTACTTTGCAGATTACGTAGAACCCACAGAAGGAAAAAACCTGAATTTTAATAATGAAAACTGTCTGGCCGCGCTTCAAAAACTAGCGGCAGAGTTTGATTGCGAATTTCAGGTGAAGGCAAAGCAAATCACTTTTCGGAAAAAGATAGGTGCTGAAACTGATCTAAAATTTGAATATAAAAAAGGGCTTCGAGATATCGAGCGTTTAACGCTTCAAAATGCTGAATTGGTTACTGTGCTATATCCTTATGGTAGTGCACGAAACATTACTAACGAATACGGCTCAACTCGACTTAAAATATCTAAAATCCAAAATAACGTTGATGTGTTCGGCACCATTGAGCGAAGCGCAACCTTTGAAGATGTTTACCCGAGATTAAACGGAGTTGTTTCTTCTTCATCAAGTATCACAAAATTCAGAGATACTAGTATAGACTTCAATATAAACGAGCAGTTAATTGGGGGCGCTAAAGCAAAAGTAGTTTTCAATACCGGAGATCTCTCAGGGCGTGAATTTGAGATTTTAAAATATACAGATTCTTCTAAAGAAATAGAACTGATTCCTTACACAGACGAAACAGATTACACTTCTCCTAACGAAACGTTCAGGCCGAGAGTTGGTGATAAATATGTTCTTGTCAATATTAAAATGCCTCAGGCATATATTGATAATGCAGAAGAAGAACTTTTGGAACGTGCAACGGAGTATCTGGAGAAGTACAGCCAGCCGAATGTAATTTATAAGGTTTCACCACATTACCCGTATTTACGCAGAAATCAAACCGATTTGAATATTGGGGATGTTATAACGCTTACAGACGAAGACTTCGGAATTGATTTTCAGGTTAGAATTTTAAGCCTTACTCAAAAACTAAATAATGTATTTGAATATTCTCTTGAGATAGGAAGTCAGGTAACCATAAGTTACATCGCTCAAGTACTATCAGATCAGCGAAACATAAAGAATACCATTTATCAGAATGAAAAATATGTAAGTGAGCAATTTAATCGTGTTTACAACAACATCGGAAATTTCAAAGCTCCCTTGTATGTAAATATGGGAGAGTTTGATCCTGAAACACTTTATCACAACAGCCTTAATCGTGTTGATTACATTTTTAAGTTCAATGAAGAAGGTGTGAAAGAATGGTACACCTACATAGGGGAAGATAACCAAGCAGCAGAATTCATTCTTGCAAACTGGCAGTTTATAGACGACAATTTTGAAATTATTGCTACAAACACGCTACTCGCTGAAAATGCAAATATTGGCGACTGGCTTATTCAGAACGGACAAGTTGTTTCTCAAGCGATTTACGAGAGTGAAGAGCCTGAGGAAGTAGAACCCAGAGTACAACTTAACGCAATTGACGGTAGTATTGAGCTTGTTACCAAACTAAATATTCAAGGTGCTGCAGGAGTAAGACCTTACAAACAGAGAATCTCTTTAAATAGTAGTTCAGGCGCGGTGTTTTGTTTAAGAGACGGAGATATTTATCAAGAATCTTCATCTTCATTTTTGAGTAGTAATGGATTAATTGCTGGTTTCCCGGGTTTAGATATATCTCTTTTAACTCAAAGTAACATTAAAGGGAATGCTTCAGTAATAGGTAGGGGAAATTCAAACCTACCTATAAACAATATAGCTGGCATTGAATTTATTGCCGGAGTATTTGGATCTGCTAACAACGAAAACCCAAGCGGTGTTGAAGCCTACGGTGGGTACTTTCTTGATTTGAAAACACAGGGCAGGTTTAAGGGTATAAAAAAACTAGAAACACAAACCACATACTTTGTAGAGCAGTTTGACGAATATCTCTCTTGTTACAACACTTCAGATTTAGACATTACACTACCTAATCCAATTTCTATTCCGGAAGGAAGAGTTATCACAGTTAAACGAATGGATAAAGTTATAAATGTAATAGGTCAAATTTTCACAAATCAAGACGTAGCATTTGTCGGATTAAATATTGGTGAGTGCTGGACCTTCATAAATGATGGAACATATTGGCATGCAAACAAATTAATATTTTAATGACATCATTCAACAATATAAATTTTTCAGACCTAAATATCACCGTTCAATTTATAACGGGCTATTTAGATATGCCCGCACGTCAAGGAGAAACCTTCTATGATTGGGGCGATGAGATTGAGCCGCTTATAAGTGAAGAAGACATTTATTTTGGCACACGTAGAATAATCATTGAAGCTTTTTATAGAGGAAGTGACTGGTATAACTCAGCAAAAGTCTTAGAGCAAATTACAACCGAAGAAACGCTATCAACAGAATACGGAGATTTTCAAGCTAAGCTCAATCAGGTTAAAATCCTGAAAGACTACAAAGGAGTTAAAACTTTAAGTATTGAATTTATAGAACTTAACCCGAATCTATCTGGAGCACTTGCCAACGTAGCACAATTAGACGGAGTTAGACTTGATGGTCACGATCTATTCTCAGAGTTTGGTTTACTTGTTGAAAACGTAAATGGTTTTGATGCTCCAGAACTCAAAGCAGCTCAACAGACCATCGATAAAACAAATGCACTTAGCGAATTTCGTCAACCTCCTGAAATTAATGTGAAAGTCAATGGCATCTACGCATCTAAAGCGGAAATGAGCACGAAAATAACCGAATTAAATAAGTTATTCGCTAAGGAAGGATTGAGACACTTTGTTTATGACGGTTACGGGTACCAGTGCTATTGCACCGACGGATACAAAATAACCACTAATAAGAACTGGGTTTCTATAAATCTGAAATTAAAAGTAATGAGCTGGTATAACATAGAAGCAATTGTTCAGGAAGTCATCGACCGGGTTGAGATAGGAATCAGGCCTCAAAGCGATTTATCTGAAACAGATGATTCTAAACCTGAATATGTTTTTGGCAAAGAAACGTTTGTAGCTGCTGACACCTCAAAATTAGGAGGACAACTTCCAGAGTTCTACGAAAATAAAGTAGATGCAACTCTGAAGGTTAATGAACAAGGGGAAATAGGTCAGAATATATCTGATTTTAATTTGGACTTAACCTGGAATACTGGTGACTCAACGATTATTGATTTGCTTCCAGATACAACTTGGATAAGAGGCGTTTTTATCAATGGAGGTGAAAACAAGGGCGGCAAATTAATACCAGTTACAGACTGGATCATTTCAGAGAATCTTTCCCAAATCGAAATTATTAAAACAATAGAAGACGGCTCTTACATAAGCATTGAAGGGCAGCGCTACGTAAACACTATATAATGGCAACAGATTATTATCCAAAGATAGAAACTGATCAGAAGATCCAAGAGGTCGAAAAGAAGATTAATTCAATAACAACTGGATCTTTTGGGCCAATAACTCCTGAAACAGCAGCCACGTTTAATGTAGATGGTTTTGCAACGGCAAAAACCGAAGGTGATTATGTTTTTGCACCTGGCACAGCGAATGAGGTTACAATAACTGTTACAGCTGCAGATCGCACCAATGCAGTAGTGAAAATAAATAAAAAGGGAACGGCTTATACCAAGGAGATTATTGATTTAGGATTTGAAGCTATCACTACAGAAATACCATCGCCTACTTCTTCAGATGATAATGCAGCGGCTTCTAAATCAACATACATTCAAACTTCCGCTGTTCAAAAAAGGAGCAATGCGCAGGATTTAATTATTCCTTCATTTAAGCAAGTGGGGTATTATTGGCGAAATGATGGTAGTTTGATTTTAGGTACTGGTTATGTTGCTACATACACAGAAGAAAAAGTTTTACTTAAACCATCTACAGATTACCGTTATGAAGGTCTGTTGATAGGAACGGGAGCTGTACTCTTATATGACAAATTTGATAAATTAATTAAGGCGTATTCCCCGACTGATACGCCTGAATTTAATAATGGTTCAAGTCAAATAGAGCAGTTTCCATTTACGACATCTTCAGATATATCTTATGGAAAGTTCAGCAGTTTTAAACCAGACCGCACTTTAAAAGTGATATACCTTGGAGCTAAAGAAATTAGCGAATATGATCTAATTAAAGAAAAAGTTCTATCTAATGAAAATCCAAAAATAACAGAATCACGGCTTCAAATTTTAGATACACATCAAGCTATCAAAGGAGTAGAAAAGTCTATTTATTTTGATAACATACTTCTAAATATAACCGGTTTAAACTCTTATAAAGGAGCCTTTTATTGTATTGACGGAAAAAATGACAGGTACAGATTTTTCTTAACGCCAAATAACACAACTACAAGAGTGGCTAATTTGAGAGTGTTGAGTGAAAATTTAAACCTAATAAAACAGAAAAACATAAATATTGACGTTCTTGACAACACGTTAGCGACTAGGTATAACTGCCTTTACATCGGTGATTCAATTGGAGAATTTCAAAATTTACCTTATTTCATAGATCAATTATTTAAGTCAAAATTAGTGGCAGGTAGCTTACCTCCTTATTGGGTAGGAACAAATGGCGGGGAGAATGGAAGTGGCGGCAACTTTCAGCCAAATAGACGCATTAGACACGAATCTTATTCTGGTAAAACTTCAGGGTTTATGGTTCAAAAATCAGCGCCGAATAAGTTTTATAATTCAGCCACCGGTACACTTGATATAAATAACTACGCAGCTAACATAGCCCAGTATTATGACGAAAATGATTTGTTGCAGACTGGATTAACAGGTGTAGGAACAGGAAAGATTGATTGTGTTGTTTTTAACATTGGTTATAACGACACTAGGTCAGATATTGTTAATACCTCATTTGCTGGAAGTATGAATAATTATAATGAATTTATAGCAGCGGTAAGAGTTCACAATCCAAACTGCAAATTTGTTATTAATCTTATCACATTGCCTTCAATTGATGACCCTATACAATCGGCTACTTTGTTGCACATATATAAATTAAAGAATAACTGGTTTTACAGACAGCAATTGCTTGATAATTTTCTAGGAACAGATTCTAATATATTCATTGGTGATATGGGGTTGTGCTATAATCGTTACTATGCTTTTCCTAGAAACACAACCACTTTAGTAAATAGTTTGTATGCTAACAGTAATGAAGGTACTGTTTCAGACCCAACACACCCCACAGAATTTGGTACACGAGAAATTGCTGAGAATGGTGCACCTACAATTTTAAAAGCCTTAAAAAGTATATAAACTATGCACTCCACCAAAACCCACCACATAATTAAACCCTAAGCAATGATAATCTGGCAATACATATCAATAGGGCTAAAAGTTATTTTAGCCTTTATTATAAAAAACCTTGTGATCATTCACAAAGGTACTGCCATTGCCAAATTCAAAAGCACAATGTACCTCGCCATCCTAACATCTGCACCTATGGGATTATTTGAAGCGATTAGCCAATGGATAAGCAGTAATGGAGGTTACATATTTTTTGTACTTCTAGCCATCGCTATTGATTACGGTGTAGGTATAGTGGTCCATCTTAAAAAGCGAGACTTCAGTATCAAGAAAAATATATTGGGAGTTATTACTAAAATGGCTCTAGTTTTTGCCGTAGGTGTATTGTTTGAGGGGTTTCAATTTCTGCACCCAGACGCAAATATTATTACTCAATATTTGGGATTAATCTTGAGAGTAATGGTTTTCTTATACCCAGCCGGTAGTGCATTAATGAATGTATCTATTCTCACTAACGGATCTTTTCCTCCGGTGGGATTTATGAACAAAATAACAAAGTTTAATAAAGACGCAGATATAAGACATTTTCAACCAAACAAAGACAGCGATGAATCAAACTAAAAACAGTACAACTAATTGGATATTCATTGCCATAGTCAGTATAATATCTGTTTTCGGGGTGATGAATACGGTAATTAATAAACGTGCCTTAGATGCGATGCCTGAGCTTTTACCTATAGTTGAAAGAGATCGCCTTATCAATATTATAGAATCTAACAAAACACGCATAGATAGTCTTTGC
The DNA here is from genome assembly GCF_000687915.1 of Leeuwenhoekiella sp. MAR_2009_132. Classification (NCBI taxonomy): domain Bacteria; kingdom Pseudomonadati; phylum Bacteroidota; class Flavobacteriia; order Flavobacteriales; family Flavobacteriaceae; genus Leeuwenhoekiella; species Leeuwenhoekiella sp. MAR_2009_132. The sequence continues at coordinate 43,862 of NZ_JHZY01000004.1, read as the reverse complement.
GATGTGATAGATACTTTACGGCACGAACACCGCATCCAAAATATTAGAATAAAAAAGGCTTCAAAGCCTCGTACAATAATAATTCACGACACCTTAAAAGTTGAATAATGATAACCGAAGATCAATACAAAGAAATTGCCGATGAATTAAGGGTTGAGACAGCGGCTGTCAAAGCAGTTCACGAGGTGGAAGCTGCAGGTAAAGCTTTTAATGATAACGGCACTATTGTCATTCTCTTTGAAGGGCATAGATTTTACCGTTATCTAAAAGAGAACGGTAAAGATGTTGAAGAGTTGTCTAAAAAATACCCAACTCTAGTATTTAAGTATCAAACAAGAGAGCATTATGCAACCGGTAGAACATTTGAGGAAAAGCAAATAAAAGAGCATTTACGTTTCAGACAAGCTATTGAAATAGATCCTGTTGCTGCTTTTAAATCCGTGAGTTTTGGAGCCTTTCAAATAATGGGTTTTAATGCTGAAAGTTTAGGGTTTAAAGATGCTTCTGATATGTATTATTATTTAAAATCGAGTGAAGCAAATCAATTAAAAGTCTTTGTAAAATTTTGTGAAGTAAACAACCTGACACGTCATTTACGTGCTAAAAATTGGGCTGCATTTGCAAGGGGCTATAACGGTAAAGATTACGCCAAATATGGTTATGATATAAAACTTGAAAAAGCTTATAAAAAATACGTGTAATGAAATTCCAACAAAAGATAATTGCAATAGTTCTAGGCATCTTATTAATAGCCGCAATGACTTTTGCCTTTATCGCTGTTAACCAACTTGACTATGGAAACACTTAAAAAAATAGCGCCGTATATTGCAATTATCGTTTTAATTTTTATTGTATTCAGACAATGCAATTCGGCAAATGATAATGCTAGTTCGTTAGAATCTACACAAGGATTTTTAAACGATACTATTTCCTATTACACTAATAAGCTAGGTCAGGAAGTAGCTGAGAAAAAAGCGATTTCCGGAGATAAAAACGCTTTAGAAATACTACTTTCAAAACAAGTAGATAGCACCGGGCAACTCAAACGCCTGGTTAAAAAATACCGTAGCATTTCGGCAGCAGGTAACATCACTCAAGAAGCAAGAATTGATACAGTTGAAATTCCTTATGAGATTAAAGTTCCGCATGACTTCAATCGTAAATGGAATAAAAAAACAGATGATTATAATATAGCCGGAACTTCAGATCAAAACGGTGTAACCATTGATAATCTAACAATACCTAACACACTAAGCTTCGCAATTGGAGATAAAAAAACAAGTTGGTTTAAATCTGAATATCGGGTTGAAGCTGTCAACAGTAACCCATTAGTGAGAACTAGTGGATTAGACGCCTACACTTTAGACATACCTAATAAGCGTCTGGGATTGAGCCTTTACGTAGGCTATGGTGCAAGTAGCAATTTTACACTAGAGCCATCTGCAGGGATAGCACTTACATACACCCTATTTAGATTCTAATCATTATACATTATCCAGATCCAACCTTCTGCCGGCATTTCGTAATCTTTAATTACAAATAGTTGAGAATATCTTGTATCGCCAGGATACTTATACATAACTGAACAGGTATTAACTAACCAAACCAACTTAAAATTAGCCATTATTTTAGGTTTTGGAAGCGCTGTATTTTCAATCGTTTTGTAAAAACGAACCTTTCCTACTCGCTTTAGAACTTCCTCAATAGCAGCTTCAGACGTATTTTCAAATCTAAATTTCTTCATTATTCACTATTTGAATTATAATCTGTTTTATACATAAATTAGATTATAATTTATTTCTTGGAATACTTAAACAACCAATTGCAGAACTTTTCCCAGTTACTTGGATAGTACTTTTGACAATTTTCACAATAGACTGGTGGCCATTCACCTCCAACTCCTAAATCATTCCCGCATTTTTTACAAAATTCTGCCATATTATAAATTTAAGTATAAAATAAACAAATAAAAGTTTCCATTATGTAAACTTTTAAACTATCTTTACATCAGTAATAAGCAAGGGTTCTTTGACATATCGATTAACAAAACAAGTTATTAAAATGGAAAACTTAATTGACCGAGTTTGGGAATACTCAAAAAACAATCCTGAAGGTTTCACATTAAACGTTGAAACTCTAAAAGCTGTAAAATTTGGAATTGTAGTTGCATACAATGATACTCAAAACAGCTTCGGCAAAGAAGCCTTAAAAAAAGTTATTAATCACGCTCTTAATCATAACAAAATAGTAGGAGGTTGGCTCAATGAAGACAACAAAATGTACTACTTTGATTCTATAAGAGTCTTTAAAAATTCAGAATTAAAACAAGCGATTGAGTTTGCAAAGCAAAATGAACAGCTCGCAATATTTGATCTTACTAACTTAATAGAAATTAAAATAAACTAGGGGAGATAATCTCCCCGCCCTTGCTTTTAATTTATAATCAAATGGAAACACAACAAAAAACATCCATAGCGAATTACAAGCGAATGGGAATTGAAATTGAGGTTCTGGATTCAGATCGTATAAAAATCAGTCAGACCAAACTTATTAATGGCTTAATCCTTAACCAACAGGAATTGGTGCAACGTGCTCGTGAAGTATTCCCGGGCTGCAAAGTGGTGCCGGTAGTTTTTTCATTAGAGGTTGATTCTATAGATATATTTTGGATAGAAAGCCGAATGAAAGAGTTTGGCATCAAACGGAATGATTTAATCAAACAGCTAGCATTAAGTAAATCATACTTAAGTAGAATCTTTAACAATGGGCCTCATAATGTGGAATTGTCAAAGCCTATGAAAGCAACTTTCTTTTACTACTTTTTGACATATGAAATAAACCGAGATTTTAGAGAGCATCTAAATACTTAGAATAATCTTCTGGAAGGTCTGCGTCAATTACGTGAATGTAATCCAGTAAGGCTTTGCTTTCGTGGCCTGTAATATTGGAAAGCAGCTCCAAGGTTTTATCCTTATTATGTTCTTTTCTTAAGTTCCTGTAAACACGGCTTATAAAGGTATGACGAAATGAATAAATGGTATATCCAGATTCAATTCCCATTTTCTTTTTAAGCCGTCTGTATTTTAGGGTAAAGTAAGATCTACGTCCGTCTAAATCCCTATCCCATTGTCCGGGGCCATCTGGAGTGAAAACTAAATCATTTGGATTAGATCCTTCTAAATATTCTTTGAGGTCCTTAAAAATGATCTCAGGTATAATTTTAGTCTTGCTGCCTTTAGTTTTGGTTTGCTCAGTAATGAGACGCTGTTCGAGATTTATATCTTTAACCTGGAGTCTGCAGTTTTCCTTTGGCCTCCAGAAAAGGTATGATACAAAATAGATAAACATCAACATAACTTTATCATCGCTCAAGTTTTCGATTATGTTTTCGACTTGAGCATCTGAGTAAGTCTGATCTCTTTTTTCTACTGTTTTAAGTTGTGGAATATCGTGAGCAATATTTCTATCTAGATATTCATTTTGTACTAAATTTTCAAAAATTACACCTAAAGAAGTCTTATAATTGTTTCTGGTCCTGTTGGAAGTAGTATCGGATATATGAATAAGAAATCGACTAACAAGTCTTTTTGAAACCTTCTTAACTGGTGTATTTGAGTAGCCGTTACCTTTTATCCAGTCAATAAATTTATTTACATGAACTTCATAAGTAGAGTAGGTACGCCCGCCGACTTCTTTCTTTTTAATTGATAAAGAATATTGCAAAGCGTCAACCAGGCTTATTTCACCTTCTAAAAGCTCGTCGTATGGATTAAAACCTTGTTTCAAGGCTTGCGAAATACCATCCTTCATTAAATGAATTTCCCTAAATCGATCATCAAATTCAGGAAAATCTCTATTTACATTTAAATAAATAGGACGCTGTCTAACGTATTTTTCGCTTCCCGGCTCTTTAAATGAATAGTAAACATACCACCTAAAACCCTTTTTAGTCAGTTTTTGTTTTTCTTCAGTGGTAAATTTTTGAAGCTTCTTCTTGTCAATTACTTTAGGATAAATCGATATATTCCTAAATTTTGACATATTCAAATCGTTTTCTCTGTAGTATTCGATTCTGTATTCGGATATAATCTTCTGAAGATTTGAAATCATAGGAATGCTTTGTAGGGCTGCATTCCTATGGGTTTCAAATGTGTAGCGAGAGGGGGGCACGATCCCCCGACCTCCGGGTTATGAATCCGACGCTCTAACCAACTGAGCTACCTCGCCAAAATTCTTTTATGTAAAAAAGTATTTAATACAATTGCCAGCTATCTGCTAAGCGGGTGCAAATATAATAACAATTACCAACCCTGCAAGCATCTTAAATATAAAATAAAAAAATTACTGCTTTCTTTTTTACTGAGCAATTAATATTTATATTGGCGACCCAACCGAATAATAGAAAATGGAAGAAAAAATAAAATTTGAGATCGAGTTTCCTATTCAGGCCTCACCGTCACTTTTGTATCAATATATGTCTTCACCCTCTGGAATGTCTGAGTGGTTTGCAGATAATGTTAATTCACGTGGCGAGTATTATACCTTTATTTGGAATGGTAGTGAAGAAAAGGCTAAACTATTAGGAAAGAAAAGTGATGAGCGTATAAAGTTCAGATGGATGGATGATGTAGAGGATGAAAATCTATATTATTTTGAACTGCGTATTGTTGTAGATGAGATAACAAAAGATGTTTCGTTAATCGTGACAGATTTTGCTGAGCCTGGGGAAGAAGATGAAGGTAAAATGTTTTGGGAAAATCAAATTTCTGAACTGAAACATATCATAGGTTCTAACTAGAAACAACTCGTAAATAGTATATTTGTCCCTTCTTAAAAAAGGGACTTTTTTTATGGTTAATTTTAACGGCATTATTACAGAAACACCGCAATTCTCAGCACACAACAGAGGTATGCTTTATGGAGATGCGGTGTTTGAAACAGTCAGATTTAGTAGTGGTAAGATCTCATTCTGGGAAGATCACTATTTTAGGCTAATGGCTTCAATGCGCATTTTGCGTATGGAAATCCCAATGCATTTTACGTTAGAGTCTCTGCAAGATGAGCTTTTAAAAACGGTAGATGCTTCGGGATTAACTGATAAATCGGCTAGTATTCGATTAACGGTGACTCGTAATGAAGGAGGGAAATATTTACCTACAGATAATACCGTGAGTTTTTATGCTTTTGCAACTGAGTTAACAGAGCCTTTTTTTATTCTGAATGAATCTGATTATGAGGTTGATCTTTATAAAGATCATTACTTAAATGCAGATTTATTAAGTACGCTTAAAACAGCAAATAAACTCATTCACGTTACAGGAAGTATTTTTGCAAAAGAGAATAACCTTGCAAATTGTCTTTTAATAAACACTAATAAAACAATTGCAGAGGCTTTAAACGGTAATCTTTTTATTGTAAAAGATAATCACATTAAAACTCCACCACTTACTGAAGGTTGTCTTAGAGGTATTGTACGTAAGCAACTGTTAGATATTTTAGAGAAGACAGATTCTTATACGATAGAAGAGGCTGCCATATCTCCTTTTGAACTACAAAAGGCAGATGAGCTTTTTATAACCAATTCTATAATAGGTATTCAGCCTATAACTAAGTATCGCAAGAAGAAGTATACAAATACTGTTTCTAAAAATTTAATAGGAAAATTAAATGCTAAAGCACGTCTAGGCTAGTATTTAATTGTAACTGGGGTTTTCTGGTGCATTTGACCAGATCACATAGTCACCACCTAGTTCAATCATTTTTTCCTTCCAGAATTCAGGAAAGCATTTGTTTATGATTTCTTTATCATAGATATTTTCTGCTACAATCCACGAGTTTGCATTAAGTTCATCATCTAATTGATCACTATCCCAACCTGAATAACCTAGAAAAAAACGAATTTCTTCTGCTGTGATTTTCTTAGAAGTTATAAGATCTACTACGGTGTCAAAATCACCTCCCCAATAAATTCCACTAGAAATTTCAATACTATCAGGGATAAGATGCGGTACTTTATGTAAAAAATAAAGATTGTCTTGCTCTACCGGTCCACCATTATAGATTTGCATTTCGATCTCAATTTCGGGAATAAGTTCATTGAGAGTAAATGTGAGGGGTTTATTTAAGATAAAACCTACAGAACCTTCTTCAGTGTGGTTAGCAAGCAAAACGACAGATCTGTTAAAAGAAACATCTCCTATAATAGCAGGCTCGGCTATTAATAAATTGCCCTTTTCAGGTTTGTTTGTCGTCATAAATAAAGTCTTTTAACTAAGCTAATCTTTTTTTATTAATTAACAAAAAAATAAGAAAAATAAAAAAAGCCCTTAAAAAAGGGCTTTTGAAAAATATTTAGAAGCTATATAATTAATTTACAGCGTCTGATAATTCAGAACCTGCTTTAAACTTAACTACATTTTTAGCTGCAATTTGAATAGTTTTTCCTGTCTGTGGATTTCTTCCTTCACGAGCTGCACGTTGAGATACAGACCATGAGCCAAAACCTACTAAAGAAACGCGATCTCCGTTCTTTAAAGATTTTTCAACATTGCCTAAGAAAGATTCTAATGCTTTTTTAGCTGCTGCTTTAGTAATTCCAGCACTTTCTGCCATTGCATCAATTAAATCTGATTTGTTCATAATGTAAATTTTAAAATTAAATGTCGGTTAAACTTTTATTTATATTCTAACAAATTTAGACGGATATTTCGTTCAGGCAAGTAATAGCGCAGGAAATTCAGTTTTCTGTTAATAACTTTAACATTTTGTTAACAAGGATAGCTGTTTTTAACAAAAATTCAGAAACATCAGCAGTTATGCGGCCTTACAGCATTTTAGCATCTTCATTAAAAGTAAATCCATTTAGTAAATCTTTTACCAGCATTTTTTTCTTACCAGAAAGTTGAACTTCTATTAATTCAATCCAATCATTTTGGGTTGCAACATATAGTTTGCCGTCGTGCACCAAGATTTTGCCCGGTTCTGTATTCAATAAGGGTAATTCTTCATTAGAGGTCTTAGATGCCTGATAAATTTTTAATTGATATTCCTTATCATCACCATTGCTAAAATGCGTGTAAGCAACAGGATATGGGCTCAAACCACGTATTAAGTTATGAACGTCTACAATAGATGCTGACCAATTGATTCGGGTATTCTCCCTGTTTAACTTGTATGCAGTATGCAGCTGCTCCTGTTTAGACTGTATAGTAGTTGATACTTCACCCTGTTCTATATGTTTTACAGTTTTAAGTATTAGATCACTACCTAGATGCATCAGTCGATCGTGTAAAATTCCCGCACTTTCATCTGAAGCAATCTTGAGCTTTTCCTGAAATATAATTGCACCGGTATCTATCTTTTCATCTATAAAGAAGGTACTTATACCGGTTTCGGTTTCTCCCTTTATAATAGCCCAGTTTATAGGAGCTGCGCCTCTATAATCAGGAAGTAGTGATGCATGTAAGTTAAAAGTGCCGTATTCTGGCATTTGCCATACTACCTGCGGTAGCATTCTAAAGGCCACAACAATCTGCAAATTTGCTTTAAGTGCTTTTAATTCTGCCAGAAAGTCTTCATCCTTTAAATTAGTGGGTTGTAAAACGTTTAGATTCTGACTTTGAGCATAGGTTTTAACAGCACTCTGTTGAATTTTTTGACCTCTACCCGCAGGTCTGTCTGGCGCAGTTATAACACCCACAATCTTATAATTATTTTCAACCAGTTTTTGTAATCCGGCAACAGCAAAATCTGGTGTTCCCATAAAAACAATTCTTAAATCTTTCATTTCAGTTTATATGAATTAGAAGGAGTTATTTGTATTTTTTCAGTAGCTAAAAGATTTTTCAGCGCCTTTATAATTTCAGCTTCTTCAAGCGTATATAGTGTTTCAACAATGGATGTAGAGGTGTGATTTTTAACCTGAAGCAAAGCTACTATTTTAGACTCAATCATTTTAGTGGTTACTAATTTAGCTTTTCGCCTTGCACGTATACATACATCGCAAACTCCGCAGGGAGTTAGTTGTTTTTCTTCAAAATAAGCCAGAAGCTGTATACTTCTACAAATAGTATTTGTATTTAAATAGCTTATTATACTGTTTACTTGATTTACTTTTCGGGTATTTTGAGCGGTAATATGTTTTGAAATTTTATTTACTGTTAAAACATCTTCGCGTTGTACCAGAAAAGTAACAGCAGAGTCATAATTTTTGTGGTCGTAAAGAGCGACATTATCAACCTGTAGTTGTAATAATATTTTATGAATCTGGGCTAGAGGCACACCGGCTTTTTTAGCTATAATCGTATGATCTATAGCTAAAGGTTGATCATATATACCGCCATATGTTCTTAAAATACTTTTCACCACGGTGTCTATACCCGGGTTTTTAATGAGGTAATAAGTTAAATTAATAGGTGAAATTGTAAATTGAAGGGTAGACTTTCTATAAAATTCTTGAGACAAGACCAGAACACTATTACGATCTAAAAGCTGTAATGCATTATAAGTGATAAGCGTTTTAAAATTATACGTATTGCAAAATTCCATAAAATCAAAACGAAATGTTTCCTGCTCACCTTCACCGTAAGAAACCTGAAAATAACTATTGAGTTTTTTGTAAACCTTTTTTACATACTCAACAGCGGGTAATACATTTAAGAATTGATTTGCCAGTCTGCTTTCATCAGAGGGATTATAAAGTATAATGCTTTGTGCTGTGGTACCATCTCTACCTGCTCTGCCTGCTTCCTGAAAATAACTTTCTAGACTTTCAGGTAATTCTACGTGTACAACAGTTGTAACATCGGCTTTATCTATCCCCATTCCAAAAGCACTGGTAGCAACCATTACCTGGGTTTTGTTTTTAGACCAATCTTCAAATCGTTGCTGGCGTTCACCATTGCCTAAGCCACCGTGATAATAATGGGAAGTTATGCCATTTGCCTGTAAAAATGAAGCATAGTTTTGAGCGGTTTTACGACTACGCACATAGACAATAGCGCTACCTGTATATTTTTTAAATAGTTGTATAAGCCTGCCATATTTATCTTCTTCAGCTACTACTTTATAGGCCAGGTTTTTACGTTCAAAAGAATTTTGAACAACCATAGCTTCGGTCATATTTAATTGTTCAATTATATCTTCCTGAACTTTTTTTGTAGCGGTAGCGGTTAGCGCAATACAGGCAACCTCTGGAAAGTTTTTTCTAAATGCCGAAATGTTGCGGTAAGCCGGTCTAAAATCGTGTCCCCATTGCGAGATACAATGTGCCTCGTCTACAGCGATTAGTGAAATGTTCATTTGCTTTAGTCTGGCAAGCACTAATTCATTCTGAAGTCGTTCGGGAGATAAATACACTAACTTATAATTTCCGTAGATACAATTATCTAATAACGCATCAAGGTCATTATAATGAATACCTCCCGGTATGTACAATGCTTTTATATTTCTTTGGATAAGCTGCATAACCTGATCCCGCATCAATGACAATAAGGGAGAAATTACCACAGCTATGCCTTCTTGTAGTAATGCAGGAATTTGATAGCAGATAGATTTACCTCCACCGGTGGGTAATAGCGCAAAGGTATCTTGCTTGTTTATAACAGCAGATATAATCTCAAGCTGCTTTGGTCTGAAATTTTCATAACTCCAATATTTTTGTAAAATATCAAGGGGAGTTACAGACATAAATCTAGATTTTCAAGAATAAATGCAACCCGGTTTTCAACATCTGCTTTAGGCACTTCTATAGGTTTATACCCGTAGGCTTTATAAGTCTTTATCAGTTCTTCTTGAATATTTAGCGCTTCTTCAAAACTTTCATAGCGTTCCTGATCTGTAGTATGTATTTCGCGCCACGGCGGAAGGACAAAAATGTGGTCGTACTTATACACATTGCAGGCCTCCTTAAATTTTCCAGGATAATCCTGTCCTATAAAGTCCATATAGGCAGTCACATCTGGGATACCCCGATCTATAAATACAAATTGCTGATCAAGTTGGGATGCCTCTTGATATTGCTTTATGCGGCGTTCTAATAAAAGTTCACTAAACAAAAGAGGCTGCGTCAAAAAAAGCTGATCAATTCCTTCTTCCTGAGCGGCCTTTGTAACCTCTCTAGACACTTCATCAAAGCAGGTGTGACCTTTAGCCTTTAAAGCATTAAGGAGTGTGGTTTTTCCTGTGCTGGGTCCTCCTATGAGAACGATACGTTTTGTCATCAATTGCGTTCTGTTTAAATACAAACAACACCTATAACCATTTTAGATTAGTGCCGCATATCTAAAGTTTTCGGTAAAAATACTCAAATAGAAGTCGTTTAAAAAATTAGTTGTAGAATGGTATCTTTGCAGTAGAAAAAACAAAACTATGAGTACAGATACTAACTCTGATGAATTTTATGCAAAACTGAAAGGAAGACTGGAGGAAACTACCAACTGGCCTACAGAATACTTATATAAATTTATAGTTCCGTCTGAAGCAGAGAAAATAAATAAGATTGAGCATATATTTGATAATCTGGGTGCTGTGATTACAACTAAAGCCTCTAGCAAAGGAACCTATACCAGTATTTCAATTAATTTACAGATGAAAGATGCAGATGCCGTTATTGCAAAATACAAGGAAGTATCTGTTGTTGAAGGTGTAATTTCATTATAAAAAAGAATAATCTATCTAAAATGGGGTTAATTTAACCTTGATAGATGGGCTTTTGTACATTTTTTAGTACTTTGCCACTAGGTTTTAGTTACAAACCACACTTCACTTAAATTTTTACAGTTGATAGATCAATTAGAATATAATACTGAGCGCGAAAAGCTCATCATACCTGAATATGGCCGTCATCTCCAAAAGATGGTTAATCAGGCAATTGCTGAAGAAGACGATAATAAACGTAATATAATTGCCCGTAGTATTATTGCTGTAATGGGTAATATTCAGCCGCATTTTAGAGATGTTCCAGATTTTCAACACAAACTTTGGGATCAATTATTTATAATGAGTGATTTTAAACTTGATGTTGAATCGCCTTATGAAAAACCTTCTCGAGAAAAGCTTGAGGAGCATCCAGAACCTTTAGATTATCCTCAAAACTATCCTAAATATCGTTTTTATGGTAACAACATAAAACGTATGATAGATGTTGCCGTAGAGTGGGAGAAAGGTCAATTGCGTGAAGCTTTAGAGTTTACAATCGCTAATCACATGAAGAAGTGTTTCTTAAACTGGAACAAAGACACCGTAGATGATGACGTGATTTTTAAGCATCTTTTTGAGTTAAGTAATGGGAACATTAATCTAGCTAAAAAGGAGGAAGACCTTAGGGATACGCAAAAGCTAATGCGACCTAAAAAGACTAACAAAACTACTAATTATCGCAAGAAACCTGTACGTGGTGGCGGTAAAAAACGATACTAAAAACTAGCCATATTTTTTAATGGGAACATTTCAAATAGAAGGAGGGCATCAACTTAAAGGATCCATCCAACCGCAGGGTGCAAAAAATGAAGCATTACAGATTTTGTGTGCCGTTTTATTAACCCCTCAGGAGGTTATCATAAATAATATTCCTGACATAGTTGATGTAAATAAACTTATAGATATTCTAAGCAATCTGGGTGTAAAAATCCAGAAGCTGGGTAAGGGTAAATATTCTTTTATAAGTGATGCATTACACCTTGAATATTTAGAAAGTGAACGCTTCAAGAAAGAAGGTGGTGGTTTGCGTGGTTCTATTATGATTGTAGGCCCGTTACTTGCTCGTTTTGGTAAAGGTTACATTCCGCGTCCTGGTGGCGATAAGATAGGCCGTCGCAGATTAGATACCCATTTTGAGGGTATGATTAAGCTGGGAGCTAAACTTAGATATAATAAAGAAGAACGTTTTTATGGCGTAGAAGCTCCTGAAGGTTTAAAAGGAACATTTATGTTGCTTGATGAAGCTTCTGTTACCGGTACCGCTAATATCGTTATGGCAGCTGTACGCGCTAAAGGGCAGACTACAATATATAATGCAGCTTGCGAACCTTACTTACAGCAATTGTGTAAGATGCTTAACAAAATGGGGGCTAATATAAAAGGTATTGGTTCTAACATGTTAATCATTGAGGGCGTTGAAGAATTGGGAGGATGTGAGCATACTATATTACCAGATATGATTGAAATAGGCTCGTGGATAGGTCTTGCAGCGATGACCAAAAGCGAAGTAACAATCAAAAATGTTAGCTGGAATGATCTTGGGATAATCCCGGCAACCTTTAGAAAATTAGGGATTACTGTAGAGCGTAAAGGAGATGATATTTTTATACCTGCACATAAAGAGGGTTATGAGATAGAGACCTTTATAGATGGTTCATTTATGACGATTAGTGATGCACCCTGGCCGGGTTTTACTCCAGATTTATTGAGTATTATTTTAGTTGTAGCGACACAGGCAAAAGGTGAAGTTTTAATACATCAAAAGATGTTTGAAAGCCGTTTATTTTTTGTAGATAAATTGATAGATATGGGTGCAAAAATTATTTTGTGTGACCCGCATCGCGCCACTGTAATAGGTCACGATTTCAAATCAAGTCTCAAAGCAACTACAATGTCATCACCAGATATCAGAGCTGGTATTTCTTTATTAATAGCAGCATTAAGCGCAAAAGGGACATCTACAATTCATAACATAGAACAAATAGATCGTGGTTATGAAAATATTGATGAACGACTACGAGCAATTGGAGCAAAAATTATTAGAACTGCTTAATTGTTCTCTTACAACATAGCATTAAATACAAAATCCCGAAACCTAAGTTTCGGGATTTTGTATTTAAGACTTAATTTTTTTTACTGAAAATTTATTTATAAGAGCAAATTTGCTACTTGTTGCCATGTATCTGCGCGGTCAAAACCAATAGTGTGTGCGTTGTGAGGTGATGAAAACTGAATACCTCTACCTTCAAAAGCCTGTAAATTATAGGAGCGATCGTCTATTAAAATATCTCCCTTTAAAATGTGTTTGTGTCCACATAAAATACGGTTTTGCCACGGTATAAAAGGAAAGTGTGTGTCTAACCAATCAGCTTTGTCTTCTAAGCTCGTTTTAAATTGCATAGCCGCAGAAGCAATATATAATTCATATTTGCCTTGAAGTGCTTTCAAAATTTCCTGGCTATCTTTTATAACATCAAGATTTTTAAAGAATCCTGGTTCGTTGGCGTGATTACGTATATATGCCTGATGCTCTTCAGGAACCATTTGCCAAACTTCAGAACCTAAGCAATCTTCTTTTTTAAGAGTTGCATTATATTTTTTGTTGTATAAATCAATATGTGCCTGGTACGTGTCTGCAATGACTTCGTCCATATCTATAAATAGGGTCATAATTATGTTTTTAAAAGCTTAAAATACAGCTTGTATGTCAATAACACATACAGGTCGTATATTATTCTACTATCGCACGATAGATATTCCTTGTATGTATTAAATTTAATTAGAATCTAATTTTATGTGGAAACTTTACAGGGATATTACGGGTTACGCTTTGTTGTTTACACTGGTTACGCTTTTTTTTGGAAGCGGGATAATTTCAATTATATTCTTCGGAATCTTAGGAACACCCGTAGGATATTTTGCGTTCAATTATTTCCAAAAAGAAGAATTTTACGGGTACTATAATTTAGGATATACGAAATTTCATCTTCTGTCAAAAACCTGGTTTGTGAACTTAATATTATCTCCAATTTTAGTTTTAGTTTTTTTACTTCTATCAAATCTCTTGGCTTTTGGCACTCCTGCAAGTAACTAATATACACAAACAGTTCGGTAATAGAGAATTACTGAAATCATGTGATTTTCAGCTTGAAACTGGAGAAATTTTAGGTATGTTTGGTAGCAACGGAGTCGGTAAAAGCACACTGCTAAAAATTTTATTTGGTACTTCAACAGCTTCCGAAGGATACTTGAAAATTAATGAAGCACGCTATCCTGTGCGACACACCATTTGGGATAAAAATTTTATAATTTCTAAAGGTTTAATAGGTTATTTGCCGCAGTTTAGTTTTTTACCCAAAACCGCTAAAGTATGGGACATTATTCCCAGCTATTTTAATGGAGAAGATCAAAATTTAATATTTAGAGCGCCGCGTATGGCGGATATAGCAAAATGTAGAGTGAGCGAACTTTCATTAGGTCAGAAGCGCTATTTAGAGGTTTTGATTTTAGGAAATTTAAAACATCCTTTTCTACTTCTCGATGAACCATTTTCTATGGTAGAACCGCTATTCAAAGAACTCATTCACGCTTTTTTAATTTCGCTTAAAGCGAAAAAAGGCATTTTACTTACCGATCATTACTATACAGATGTATGGAAACTAGCAGATCGAAAACTAATACTTACTAATGGTAAACTCAAAGAGGTTAATAGAATTGGAGATTTAGTTGCCGGTGGTTATTTAAGAACAAACACTTAAGACTTACTAAAATTAAATTCACTTAGTTTTTTCTCTTATACTTCTTATTCTTTTTTTGTTGTCCCGGAGCAAATGCTTTGGCGCTCTTAGCACCGTATGCTTTTTTAACCTGACCTGGGGCTCTCGATGAACTTGTATTACGAGATGTTCTATAAGTTGTTGAACACGCAGTTAAACTGTATATGAACGTTAAAAGGCTTAAAACTAAAATGAACTTTTTCATTATTGCAATTTTGACACAAAATTACAGAAGAATGAACGTTGTCGATTATTTTTTAAGCAAACCTTAAGCCTATTTTATAGATATTTGGCAGACTTAAATTTAGGAGACGGCAGCTTTATAAGCTGTTAAGCAACGTTCCCGAGCTTCTTTATGATCTACCATTTTTTCAGGGTATTCATCAGTGTCGTATTCAGGAATATAGGTTTTGATATATTTTTTGTCTTTATCAAATTTATCTACTTGAGTCATAGGATTAAAGATTCTGAAGTAGGGAGCTGCATCTACACCGCTTCCCGCAGCCCATTGCCAATTACCTACATTACTTGATTGCTCATAATCTAGAAGCTTTTCGGCAAAATAAGTCTCCCCCCAGCGCCAGTCTATTAAAAGATGTTTACATAAAAAACTCGCAACCAGCATACGCACGCGATTATGCATATAACCGGTAGTATTTAGCTCTCGCATCCCGGCATCTACTAAAAGAAATCCTGTGGTTCCGGTTTTCCATTTTTCAAATTCCTCTTCATTATTACGCCATTCTATGCGGTCATATTTTTTTTTAAAAGCATTATCTACCGTTTCAGGATAATGATAAAGTATTTGCATAAAAAATTCGCGCCATACCAATTCACTTAAAAATACCTGATTATTTTCAGCACGTGCTTTTTTTACCATTTTACGTACACTTACGGTACCGAAGCGTAAATGGGGGCCTAACCGTGAGGTACCGTCCTGAGCAGGAAAATTGCGGGTGTCTTCGTAATTATCTATTAGAGTAGGGGTAACATCATAGTCGGGCACTTTAATTGAAGCATTTCTAAAACCCATATCACCCAAAATTAAATTGGGTAATCTGCTATTTTTAACAAGGTTACTTAAGTATTGGCTCGTATAGTGAATTTTTAAGTCTGTGTCTTCGTTAAAAGTCTCGAGCCATTTATTTTTATAAGGTGTGTAAACAATATATGGGTCGCCGTCTCCTTTTACGACATCATCTTTTTCAAAAATAACCTGATCTTTAAAGGTCTTAAATTCTATATTTTTTTCTTTAAATAAAGCCGTAAGCTTCTCATCACGTTCTTTTGCATAAGGTTCATAATCTCTATTGGTAAAGACTTCTTTTACCTCGTAATCATTTAAAATCTGTTTCCAGACATCTTCTGGTTTTCCATAAAATAAGGCTAATGAACTATCATATTTTTCCTGCATTTCGTTGCGCATCGTCTGTAATGTGTCAAATATAAAAGTGACACGTGCGTCATCTTCAGGAAGTTTATCGAGAATTTTTTTATCAAAAATAAAAATAGGTAAAACGGGATTATCGCCTTTTAGTGCTTCCAGAAAGCCTACATTATCATCTAATCTTAAATCTCTTCTAAACCAGAATATTGAAACTGTATTCATAATTATTAGGTTGGTTGGTTAGATTGTTTGAACGGGTTTAGGGAACTCGATCAATTTACGTTTAAAGTTGACATACCACCATCTACACCTAGAACCTGACCAGTAACCCAGGTACTATCTTCACTCAATAAGAATGCAGCTATTTTAGCAATATCATCTGCAGTTCCTACACGTTTGAGTGGGTGGCGTGCATCCATCATTTCTCGTTTTTTATCATTTGCTAAAAGTTTTTCTGCCAGTGGGGTATCAGTCAATGAGGGTGCAATTACATTCACTCTAAATGATGGAGCATATTCTGCAGCTAGTGCTTTTGCAAATCCCTCAATCGCACCTTTAGCGGCAGCAACGCTGGTGTGAAAGGGCATACCTACTTTTACAGCTACCGTGCTAAAAAATACAAGACTTGCCTGTTCAGATTTTTTAAGTCGATCTGTAACGGCTTTTAAAGATTTTACAAGGCCGAAGAAATTGAGATTCATATCATCTCTAAACGTATCTTCGGTTAGCATTTTAAAAGGCTTTAGGTTTATGCTCCCCGGGCAATATACAAAACCATCAAGTTGATCGGGTAAATTTGTAGTATCTAACGTAGCACTTTCAACATCATATTCAATATGAGTAGCATTTAAAAAATCTAAATCTTCACTAGTACGAGAGGCGATAAATACATTATAGTCTTCGTGTATGAGTTGTACAATTGCTTTTCCAATACCGTGAGAACCTCCTATAAGTAATATATTTTTTTTCATAACTTAATTTAATATGTCGTGTTTGCTAATACCGTTATCGATATTTTTTGGTTCAACGTAAGCTCCAAACATTTTTAAAAGCTGTTCCTGTCTATACTCAAATATTGAATCTAATTTTGGTTTAACCAAAATAGGATGTACTGCTCTACCTATAATGCCAAGAGGTAGCTTGTAATCTACAAGATCTTCCATAGATACACCACCGGGAATTTTTTTGATAAAATGTTTGTGATGCCAAAAAGCGTAAGGACCGTAGCGTTGCTCGTCTATAAAATATTCTTTCTCTTTTAAAGCTGTTATTTCTGAAACCCACTTAGTATTAAATCCCGGTAGCGGTGTTACAGTATATTGCAACAACTGCCCCGCAAACATAGGACGATCTGCCCCAGAAAAGACTTTAAAGTTCATTTCTGAAGGAGTGAGCATTTCTAAGTTTCTGGGATTAGTCAAAAAGTCCCAGGCTTCATCAAGTGAAATGGGTAGTTTTTGAATGCTGTGTAGCTTGTAAATTTTCATAAGTAGTTTCAAAAGAGCATTTACCGAAGTCTTCAATTTTGAGAGTTGTAAATATAGGGGCTATATTGTTTAAGTTAAAGCGAATTAAGTTAAACAAAACTAAAATCTACACCTTTGTGGGTTTCTAGGATTAGGTTTGCAAATAAAATGTTTCATTGAAATGATAGTTTTTTCTAGTATTGAATTTTTCGGCTTTAATTAGTAATTTGTTAACATATAAGACGGTAGTATAAATTATATTGTAATACTTGTCTTAATAAGACAAAACATTGATTAACAGAATTATAATACTTAAAAATTTTTATCAGATGAAAAAAATAATGCTCGTATGTTTTATTGCTTTGGGTCTTTCTACTCAAGCTCAAATACAAACTCCTTCTGCTAGTGCACATGCAGAAATGGAGCAGGTGGTAGGTCTTACAACCGTGACCTTAGATTACTCGCGTCCTAATATGCGCGGTCGTGAAGTTTTTGGGAATCTAGTCCCTTTCGGAAAAATCTGGAGAACAGGTGCAAATGCGACAACAAAATTTACAATTGATAAGCCTGTAATGATAGCAGATAAAGAACTTGCTAAAGGAACTTATAGTATTTATACGATTCCGGGAGCAGATATGTGGGAGGTTATATTTTATACAGATGATTCAAATCCCTTAATTACAGAATTTGAGGATAGTAAAATTGCATTACGCACAATGGTTGAGCCTGTA
Source organism: Leeuwenhoekiella sp. MAR_2009_132 (assembly GCF_000687915.1). NCBI lineage: Bacteria > Pseudomonadati > Bacteroidota > Flavobacteriia > Flavobacteriales > Flavobacteriaceae > Leeuwenhoekiella > Leeuwenhoekiella sp. MAR_2009_132. The sequence continues at coordinate 25,804 of NZ_JHZY01000004.1, read as the reverse complement.
GAAATGCCTATTTCTATGGAAACATTTACAATTTTAATAGATGATGTAATGGCAGATAGCGCAGTGATGAATATCATCTGGGAAGATACAGTAGTACCTGTAAAATTTAATGTTATGACAGATCAGGAAGTAATGACAAGTATTGACCAGGCATTATCAGGACCGGCTGCCGGAGATTATTTTAATGCAGCAGTGTATTACTTAAATAGCGGAAAAGATATTGAGAAAGCAAAAACCTGGATGAATAAGGCAATGAGTATGAAAGAAACGCCACGTTTCTGGGAATTACGTCAGCAGTCTTTAATTTTAGCTAAAGCAGGTGATAAAAAGGCAGCAATAGAAGCGGCTAAAAAATCACTGGCAGGCGCCAAAGAAGCAGGAAATGGGGATTACATAAAAATGAATGCCGACTCTTTAAAAGAGTGGGGAGCGATGTAATTAAAGTATCTTAAAGAAATTATAAGCCGTAAATCTGATGATTTACGGCTTTTTTTATGCGTAGTGTAATCCTATTAACTCTCTAATCTCATCTAAGGTACTAATGAGTGTTTTGCTAAAATCAAAAGACATTAGTGGGCTTTCTGTTTTGTGCGCTCTCAGAAGTTCTGCAAAATGCATAATTTCAAAATGATATCCTTTGGCGGTATATCTAAAATCGTGTTCGACTTTTACGCCATTTAAAATTGTAGTAACCTTGTCTGTATGGTGAAATTTACTATGTAAATAAATAATGCCATTGTCACATACCAATGTAGCCGTGGTAGGTGTATCCTTTAAAATACTTGAAGATAGAAACGCTTGTGTTTCTGAATTGTAGTTAAAGGTAATTTCAATTTCTTCGTCGACTTCAGTTTTTCCTATTTTTGCTTTGGCGTTAATTGTTTCAGGAGTTCCTATTAATGCCAAAGCACAGAAAACGGGGTAAATACCTATATCTAACAATGAGCCACCACCTAGATCTTTATTGTACAACCTACCTTCTAAATTAACAGGTGCATTAAACGAGAAATCAGCATTAAGTGTTTTTACCGCTCCAAACTTCCCGGACTCTAATTCTTCTTTGACAAATTTGAAGTGCGGCATCATACGGGTCCACAATGCTTCCATCAACAACACATTGTTAGCTCTAGCTACAGAAATCATTTCTTCAACCTGCTGTAAATTCATAGCAAAGGGTTTTTCACACAGTACCGCTTTTCCGTGAGAAAGACAAAGCAGCGTATCTTCATAATGACGCACATGGGGTGTGGCTATATAAACCGCATCAACATCAGGATCTTTTGCAAGTTGCTCATAACTGTTATAACATTTTGTCGCTTTGTAATTAGCTCCAAATTCATCAGCTTTATCCTGCGATCGTGATGCTACTGCATAAACAACAGAGTCGTTCACGTGTTGCATATCTGTTGCAAAACTATTTGCAATTTTGCCTAGTCCTAATATTCCCCAACGAATTGTTTTCATTATTCTAATAGCTCTGTTTTAGGACTGTCTTTAAAAGTAGTTTGTAAAGTCAGCCCAATTAAAATGACTAAAGCACAACCTACAAAGTTGAGCCATAAATACGGTAATTGTATGTATTCTAATTTATCTAAACTGAATAATATGATGACAATAAGTTGAGTAAGTATCGCAGCGATAAAAACAGCTTTAGACTGGATTTTTTTAATAAAGAAGGCCGACATAAATATACCTAGAATCGTACCGTAAAATATGGAGCCAATTATATTTACTAACTGTATTAAATTGTCAAATAGATTGGCCGTACAGGCTATTAAAATGGCAAGAATTCCCCAACTGAGTGTAAACCACTTTGTAGCATCAACAAAGTGAGATTCTTCTTTTTCTTCATCTAGATTACGTCTGTAAAAATCTACCGTGGTCGTTGCTGCGAGGGCATTAAGTTCTGATGCAGTAGATGACATCGCTGCAGATAGAATTACTGCAAGTAGAAGTCCTATAAGACCTCGGGGTAAATTATTAAGTATAAAATGAATAAAGACATAATCTTTGTCATTAACTTCTACATTTTGGTCTGCCTGATTAATTACCATACGGGCTTTTTCTCGTAGTGTTTTTTCCTCTTTATTAAGATTTGCCAAGGCTAGAGCTGTGGTAATTTGCTCACCATTTGCTGCTGTGATTTGCTTAGATGCATTTTCTGCAACTAAATAACTGAGTTCAGATTTATCTGACCGAAGCTCATTTAATTTATTCTGAAGTGTATTGTATTCTTTTTCAAAAGGTGTGCCTACAACTGCATTTGTTGCAGCGGGATTAAAGTTTAGAGGTGTAGGATTAAATTGATAAAAAACGAAAACCATAACCCCTACAAGCAAAATAAAGAATTGCATAGGTACTTTTAATAGACCATTAAAAATCATCCCCAATTGCATTTCCCGAATAGATTTTCCGCTTAGATAGCGTTGCACCTGACTTTGATCTGTACCAAAATAGGAAAGCATTAAAAATGTACCACCTAGAATACCACTCCAGAAGGTATAGCGATTATTAAAATCAAATGAGAAATCAAGAACATCGAGTTTACCACTTGCTCCTGCAATTTCTAAGGCATTATTAAAACTGATGTCTTGAGGCAGGTAGCTTATAATGAGAAAGAAAGCGACAAACATACCTAAGAAAATCACACCCATTTGTTGTTTTTGTGTGACGGTAACTGCTTTTGTTCCTCCAGAAATTGTGTAAACTACTACAAGTAGACCAATTATAATATTGAGTGTATTTAGGTCCCATCCTAATACGGCAGATAAAATAATTGACGGAGCAAATATGGTAATACCTGCAGCGAGTCCGCGAGATAATAAAAATAAGCCGGAAGCAAGTGAGCGTGTGCGTTGATCAAATCTGCTTTCTAAATACTCATAAGCCGTATAAACATTAAGTTTATAATAAATAGGAATAAAAAATATACAAATTACAATCATTGCGATAGGCAACCCAAAATAGAATTGAACAAAACCTAAACCATCATTGTAAGCCTGGCCCGGAGTAGATAAAAAGGTAATCGCACTGGCTTGTGTTGCCATTACAGATAACCCTACTGTCCACCATTTAGATTCATTTCCACCGCGTATATAATCCTGAACATTAGTACGTCCACGTGTTTTGTAAACACCATAAATTACAATAAAAGCAAGTGTAGCAACCAGAACAATCCAATCTATAGTTTGCATACTAAGCCGTATAATAATTCATTAATAAAAAAAACAAGATGATATATACTGCGTTGAGTATAAGTACCAGCGTATAGTATTTAGACCATCCTTCTTTTTTAGGTTGCATCATTGTTTAATTTTTTGGTCGTTTTTTCCTATTGAAAGCATATTGGTAAAAAGCCTGTATGCTCCAGAAACTCCCGCCGGAAGTTCTCTAAAGAAACTGAGACCGGTATAAATATAATGACCTTTACCATATTTTGCCACAAGCAAGCTACCTTCATTTGGGTCCTCATCTTTGTCGTGCATAGAAATTATGGGTTTGTATGCTTCATTCCAATTTTTAGGAAAGTATAAACCACGTTCTTGTACCCACCCTTCAAAGTCTTTTGCTGTTATTTTATTCGGAACATTTAAAAGTTCTGCTGTAGGATCTAGAATTGTTACTTCTGCAAACTCATCGGTAACCCGGTCGCTACTCAACTCAAGTGGAAAAGGCCCCAGATTAGGAAAGTTAAAACCACGGGCTGTATTGTATTGTACAATCATCGTACCTCCATTATTTACATAATCTAGCAACAGGGGTTGTTTAAATTTGAGTTCGTCTAAAACATTATAAGCTCTTATACCCATAACTACAGCATCAAACTGTTGTAAAGTCGCTTTAGTAACTTCATTAATGTCAAGAAGAGCCACTTGATATCCTATTTGCTCCAGGCTTTCTGGGATGGCGTCACCGGCACCGGCAATGTAGCCTATATAGTTTCCTTTTTTAGCAATATCAAGACGCACGAGCTTATTAGTAGACGGGAGAACGAGCGTTTGCAACGGGATATGCTCATAATCGATTTTAGTAATTTTAGTGTTTAGTGTTTTTCCGTTTAACTCAAGTTGAGGTTGTAAAATGCCTTCACTCGCATTCTTGGGAGGAGTAACGGTAAAAGCAATATTTTTTGTTTCTCCTTTTTGTGAAATAGTTACAGGCTGCGCTGCGCTTACCTTCCAGCCGTCAGGTACCTTTAAAGATACGGTGCCTTTTAAATTAGAACTGTAAGCGGTGACCTCTGTTGTAATCGTTTTAGGTTCTGCATTCGCAAAAATGATTACAGGGTCTTTTACCAGTATCGAAGCTTCGGGGACAATCTCAAACGGTTCATAAACTTCACCAATTACGCGGTCATTGTATTTGTAGATTACATCTGTAGTAATAGGGATTTCTACATCACCTAATTTTAAATGGAATACCGCTTTAAATGTTTTAGGAGTTTCAGGTAGACCTATTAATTTTTGATCAGTAACCTTATACATTCCTACAGATCCTTCTTCTTTTAGCCAATATGCCGTTGTAATAGCGGCAGTACCTATATTCAGTTTTTGCTGCATATTGTAACGTTTATTGAAGTTTAGCGATCTAAGTGGCTCAGCTACCTCGTATTTTTTGCCAGAAGGCTCCAAAACAATACTTTCAATTCTTACAGGAAATTCACTGCGATTTATGGCTTCAAAATTTACGTTTATAGTTTCATTGGCCACTGCAGTTTGTTGTGAACTGGCAGCTTCTAAATACAAACCTGCGCAGGCCTTAATTATTGCAGTAATTTGAGTGATTTTTAAATCGCGCCAGTGTGCATTCTTAAGATTTTTAATCAGTTCATACGCTTCTAAAAGCTGAGGTAAACTCGCTGCCGGATTTTTAAAATCGTAATTCTTTTCAACCGCTTCGAGAATTTCTCCTATGTCAGCGCCACCATCTACCCGATTCCAGGAGGTATCAATTCCTTCAAAAAGATTCCCATTTTGTGGGTATTCACCTTTTAAAAGCTCTAGATATTCTATTTGGTCTCCACGAGAACCTGTATTACCAAAACCTTGAGATTTATGCTGACTGCGGCTTAATGCAGAAATTTCGGTATTACTTAAACCGTAAGCAGGGTAGTAGCTTCCTACATCAACTTTGACGAGGTTGCTCTTATCTGCATTATCAAAAGCTTCCTGCCCGCCGTAAAACCAATAAGAGGTATTAAAAAACAGACGCTTGGGTTGCCATGTTTCTGTAAGTTCTAATTGTTTTGGAAAAGTGTTTACATCATTTACCAGATCAAAAGCCTGTACACTTAGCATTGCAGATGTGGTGTGATGACCGTGTGTGGTGCCGGGAGATCTGTGATCAAAACGATTAATAATAACATCTGGCTTAAAATTACGTATAGCCCATACCACATCGCTAAGAACCTGATCGCGTTCCCAAAAGGCTAAGGTTTCTTCGGGATTTTTTGAATAACCAAAATCATTAGCGCGGGTAAAACGTTGTTCTCCTCCGTCTGTACGGCGGGCAGCTAATAACTCCTGAGTACGTATTACGCCCAGTAATTCTCTAATTTCTGGCCCTATTAGGTTTTGTCCGCCATCACCTCGAGTTAGAGCAAGGTATCCTGTATGGGCATGTACGGTATTAGCGAGATAAGAAATCATTGCAGTATTCTCATCATCTGGGTGTGCAGCAACATAGAGGGCCGTACCTAAAAAGTTTAATCCTTTAATTTGCTCAAAAATTTCTGAAGAGGATGGCTTTTTTGGTTTTTGAGCTTGCATTTGTAACGTAACGCAGCAAAGTAGAGCGATTAAAAAGCGCATGTATTGAGTATTTTAATGTTAGAACAGGTAGTTTCAAAGATAGGTAAAACGGCATCTAAGAAGATTTCTTTACGGTTTCTTTAACAAAACTAAAATACCTGAAAAGAGCTTTATTTAATGATAGAAATTATCTTTTTTAAAGAATGAATCTAGTGTTCCAAAATTTGTTTAAGTAGCGTGTATAATTTCTGTGTAGGCAATCCCATAACCGTATTATAAGAGCCTTCTAATTTTTCTAATGCAATGTGACCTATCCATTCTTGAATGCCGTATGCACCTGCTTTGTCAAAAGGTCTGTAGATTTTAATATAATGCTCAATTTCTTCTTCTGAAAGCGTCCTGAAGTGTACTGTTGCAATATCATTAGTTGTTAATTGTTGTTTAATTGTAGTCACACATACTGAAGAAATAACCTGGTGACTTGTACCATTTAATAACTGAAGCATTTGAGTTGCGTGCTGTGCATCTTTAGGTTTACCCAGAGCTTGATCATCTTTAAAAACAAGTGTGTCTCCCGTAATGAGGATTTCATTTTCTATTAAGTCTTCAAGAAAGGCGGCTGCTTTTTTCTGTGCAATATATTCAGCGATTTCAAAAGGTTGCATTCCGTCGGGATAGGTTTCTTCAACCGGTTTTAGACGTACTTCAAAATCGACTTCAAGAGCGCTTAGTAGTTCCTGACGTCTTGGCGATTGGGATGCTAGAATGATTTTATTATTTTTCAGCAGGTTAGGAAGCATAAGTTATACAGATTTGTTCTAAATATTTTAAGCTTTAATACTTAAGTGTCAAAGTCAAAACCCCCAGAGATAAAATACCTGTTAGCATAATAAACTTTAATAGTTTTGATAGGTATGCATAGTGCTTTTGTTTTTCTGCATAGCGGGCTTTTATACAAAATAAAACTAACGGAACAATCACCGCGGCTACTAAATACAGCGATAACCAAACATTGGTTTGCACATACAAATAGATATAGCCTAATATTGTAAAAATGTAAACAACGCTTATGTAACCAGCTATCTTTGCTGTGCGCTCCAGACCTAAAAGAATAGGCAGTGATTTTATACCCACTGCATAATCGCCATTTGCATCTTCAATATCTTTAACGAGTTCTCTTAGAAAATTAAGCAATAAGGCAAAAATCCCATAATCACGTACGACTGAAAATGGAGTAAGTAATTCTTTTTGAAAACTGTTTAAAAAAGGTAAAATATCAAATATTAAAAGTATAAAAATAGCTGAAGCTACCACGAGACTAACTACTAGGTTTCCGATGAGAATTACTCTTTTTAAAAAGTTTGCATAAACATACAGCAATGCTGAAATAAGCACAAAAACGGTCGTAAAATTAGATAGTCCCAGACGGTTACATAACAAAAAGCCTAAACCTACTCCACCAATGTTAAAAACGAGATAACTATTAAATGCAAAGTTTTCTGAAAAATAGTGGGGGATATAGGTTTTTGAGGGTTTGTTAATTAAATCACTTTCAACGTCATTTAAGTCATTAATTATATAACCGGCAGCAGCAATACACACCGTTGCAATTACTAATAATGCAAAGTTGAAATGGGTTAGAAGCACAGGTAAATGTAGTGCCTTTAAAAACCCGTAATGAACCAGAACCTGTGTTAATATAATCAACAGCAGATTTTTATATCTAATAAGTTTTAAGAAGGTCAATCTTTTGTTTTTAGAAAAGACCAAATATAATAAAAGCCACATATTCTGTGGCTTTTATGATTGATTGATGAATGATGATTTTATTGTTTGCTAATGTTTCCGCCAGAACTTTCAATTACCGCTACTTTTTTAGGAGATCCCCAGTAATCAATATCCCCGGCGCTTGAAGCTTTAGAGGCAATTTCTTTAGAAGCATAAACTCGAATACTTCCCGCGCTTGAAGCTTCAGCATCACAAAATTCAGATTTTAGATCCTTTGCATTAATCGTAGCGGCAGAACTTGCATCAAAACGAACTGTTTGTGCTTCACCCTCAAGATCTAAAGTAGCGGCGCTACTTGCTTCTGCTACAATCTCACGAATTTCTATAGGTAGCTTTACCGTTGCTGCACTTGACAGATCAAAACTAATACGATCTCCTGTTAAAGCTTCGGTAGCTGTAATATTTGATGCGCTACTTGCTTTAATCTCTTCAATGGGTTGCGTGTAAGTCACGTGAATCTTACGTGATGTCGCGTTTCCTATGTTTGAATTGTCTGTAGTTTCTATGCGTAGTGTGTTACCTTCAAAATGTACGTCTAAGTATTCTAACAGATTTTCGTCCATCTCTGCTACAACAGACGGTGTAGTACCTTTTTCTAAAACTACGTCCCAGCCGTTACTACTGTGAATTTTAGAAAATTCCTGGCTTAGGTTTAGGTCTTTTGTTACAACATTACCAGTACCGTTAACTTGCCCCATTTCAAAATTGAAATTACACGAGGTCATTACTAAGGCGATAAGTGAACCTATAATTAATTTGATTAGTGTGGTCATAATATTTGATTTTGATTGATGCGTAATTTTTTAATTTATAGAATCTTGTCTAGTATAAACACTGTCTTTAATACCTGTTTGTTTAACCATAACGCCATCTTTTTTAGGGGTTACTTTAGCTTTATATTCATAGATGCCATCTGTAGAAGTACTATCTGTTGTTGATTCAGAATATTCCCAGTCATTTGTTTCTGTAAATTCTTCTAAAGGGCAATCTGTGCACATAAGAGTATTAGATCGCATAATTGTATGATAACCTATATGATCGTGATCGAGTAAATCTGAATATCTACTTCTGTGATAAGAAGATATATTTTCATCGGTTAGTAAGGTCATTCCTTCTGGAATTGCGATGATTAAGTTTATTTCCTGATCTCTAAATTTACTTGCTAATTCGGTTACAAAAAAGTTATCTAGCAGGAGTGTGCCATTTTCGTATTTAAAGTTATAATAAATAGTGCCGGCGCGTGCTTCGGCTTCTTCATAAGAGCTTCCCTGAGCATTCTTTTTGATGATAAGTTTAGCTTCGGGCGAATCGCTTTTTTGAATACTTAGATTTACATCTCGATTATAGATAACTTTCTTTCCGTTTTCATCTGTACGTATCTTCCAGCTAGTATTGTGGTATTTGTCTGCCCCATACTGGTTTTGTGTCACCATTTTTACTTTTAAAGTGTCTGTAGGATTAGCTGCGATAACTTCAGTAATTAAAACTTCTCCATCAACAGCAGTAGCCATACCTTGTCGTACTCCTAATACCGCAATGGCAATTAATGAGATTAACCACAAGCCCAGTAGTGATAGTTTTGCCGTAAGGCTTAACCTCTTTAGTGTATTAACCAAGATGCGTAATCCCAGATAAAATAACATAAAGAAGGGTATACCTATCGCCAAAAAGGTAAGTAGTGTAATTAACCAGATAGGAGCTCCTGATGTATTAACCATCTCGGCATAACCTAGAATTCTTCCTTGTTGTCCAAATACATCTAATGTCCCGGCAGATACTAAGGCTACAAATAAAGCGATTAGTGTAGAACCGCCAATTATTATGAGTAAAATACCTATGAATTTTACAAAAACTTTGAGGATAAACATAACTAACGCACCCAGACTAGTTGCTAAAGAATCTGCTCCTTTCCGGGCTTGATTACCATACTTAACATAGTCAACATTTTTTACAGAATCTGCAACAGTGTCAAAACCCTCTTTTACTTTACGCTGTATATTGTCTATGTTTACGGCCTTTCCCCGCATTTCAAGTTTTTCTGAAGTCGTAAGTGCTACCGGAACAAATATCCAGAAAGCTATATAAATTAGAATAAAACCACCCCAGGAGAATATTGTTAATAAAACGAGTGCTAGACGTATCCATACTGCATCAATCTGAAAGTAATGACCCAGACCAGCACAAACCCCACCTAGATAGGAAGTATCTGTATCTCGGTATAATTTTTTAGAACTATTTGCAGTGTAGACAGGAGCACCCTCATCTTCAAAAAGATCTTCGTCAAGACGGTAATCTTCGGGTTGCCCCATTATTTTAATGACTTCGTCAACTTCGGTAAGACCTATTACCTGACGTTCATTTTTTACGCGTTCATTAAAAAGTTCACCAATTCGAGCTTCAATATCCTGAATAATTTCATCACGACCTTGAGCGTCTGTAAATGACCTTTTTATCGCGTCGAGATAGCGTTGTAATTTTGCATAAGCATTCTCATCTATGTGAAAAAATAGGCCTGCTAGATTAATATTAACTGTTTTATTCATTGTTTTTAGCTTTATGATTGGTTACCAGTTGAACGGCTTTTTGAAGGTCGTCCCAGGTTGATGATAGTTCATTTAAGAAGAGCTTTCCGGTATCTGTGAGCCCGTAATACTTACGAGGCGGCCCGCTAGTAGATTCTTCCCAGCGATAGTTTAATAAACCGGCATTTTTAAGTCTGGTAAGTAGTGGGTAAATTGTACCTTCAACCACCAGTAACTTAGCGTCTTTTAGCGTGTCTAATATTTCGGCAACATAGGCATCTTCATCCTTTAATATTGATAAGATGCAATACTCCAAAACACCTTTACGCATTTGCGCTTTTGTGTTTTCAATCTTCATAGATTCTTAGTGTTAAGCGATTAATAACTGTTCGTTTTTTGACTCACCGCAAGGGTGCAATGATTTTGCTTAAGCTTTAGGTGATGAGTCTAAAGGTGCTTTCTGGTTAGAAGCACTAAGCGGTTTTAAAAAGTTTATACTCAAAGGATATTTATATGGTTCTCCATTACTGGCACTTACTGCGGCAGATATGACTGAAAAGAGCGACAACATACAAAGTGCCAGTAATAATATCCCAAAAATTAGCCCTGTAACAATTAAACCTAGAGCGTCACCTGGAATTGTAAAACTCTCAAATGATTGTAGATAAATAGTGTCAAATTGATCTGAGGCATTGATTGCCTGCCATATTATAAATGGTATCGCAATAAGTATAATAGCAATAGCATAAAGAGTTGTACTCATTTGAAAGTTTAGGGCGCGCCTCCCATGATTATCAACATATACAGATTCTTTCTTTAAAGCTGCCCATATTAATAAGGGTGCTATAAAATTTCCTAACGGAAATATAAATTGCGCAAATACAGATAGGTGAATAAATGTAGCTACGTTTTTTTGATAATTTGTAATACTAGTTTCCATTGCTTATTATTTTCTTATGCAAATATATATATAAAGGCAGGTATTTTGTATTACATAGTACTTAAATTTAACATTATATTAACAAAAAAGAAATTTAGGAAAGTGGAATGTTAAGTCTATTTTTGAAAAAATTAATTCTTTAGTTATGTCTGTAACACCGCGTAAATTCAACACCTTTATACTATTTAAACTGCCGTCTGCTTGGTTGTGTGGTGTGCGTATAAAATCAATATCATCAAAGACAGCAATTACTACAGTAACCCATAGATGGATTAATCAGAATCCATTTAATTCTATGTTTTGGGCAGTGCAGGGTATGGCTGCAGAGTTAAGTACAGGAGCTATGGTTATAGATCAAATAAAGGAAAGCGGGTATAAAATTTCTATGCTGGTGGCTAATAACAAAGCTTCATTTACAAAAAAGGCTACTGGTAAAATCACTTTTGCGTGTAATGACGGTCATAAAATTGAAGAAGCAATTCAAAAAACAATTGCGACCGGTGAGGGACAAACATTTTGGATGCAAAGTGTAGGTACAAATAAGGAAGGAATAGCCGTTAGTACATTCGATTTTCAATGGACAGTTAAAGTTAAAAGTAAAGGTTAATATTGAAACTCTTCATTTTCAGAAATTAGGAGAGTCCTTGATTAAAAAAATCTAAATAGACTGAAATATTTCTGTAACTTTTCGTTTGAGTATCGTACTTATTAATAAAATCAATCAAATCAAAAACGAAATTTTACGATGACTGCACACGAAATAGATTACCAAATTTTTGGAGAAGAAATGCAATATGTCGAGATCGAATTAGATCCGCAAGAGGGCGTTATTGCTGAAGCCGGTACTTTTATGATGATGGAAGACGGTATTAAAATGGAAACCATTTTTGGAGATGGATCTAAAAATGATACCGGTTTATTAAATAAAATATTTGGCGCAGGTAAGCGATTACTTACCGGTGAGAGTATGTTTATGACTGTATTCTATAATGAATTAGTCGGAAAGAAAAAAGTGTGCTTTGCCTCGCCATATCCAGGTAAGATTATTCCCATTGATTTAACTAAAAACGGCGGAAGATTTATCTGTCAGAAAGATGCTTTTTTATGCGCAGCAAAAGGAGTTTCTATAGGTGTTGAGTTTTCTAAGAAATTAGGCAGAGGACTTTTTGGAGGTGAAGGTTTTATTATGCAGCGTCTCGATGGTGATGGAATGGCATTTGTGCATGCGGGAGGTACCACCTTTAAAAAAGAATTGCATCCGGGCGAAAAACTTAAAGTAGATACCGGTTGTATTATAGGTTTTGATCATACTGTTAATTATGATATTGAGTTTGTAGGCGGTATTAAAAACACATTGTTTGGTGGGGAAGGGGTTTTCTTTGCAACTCTTACTGGCCCTGGTACTGTATATATTCAATCACTCCCTTTTAGTCGTTTAGCAAAACGAGTTTTGGCTTCTGCACCACAAATGGGTGGTAAAGATAAGGGAGAAGGTAGCCTGTTAGGAGGTCTCGGAGATTTACTTGATGGAGATAATAGGTTTTAATTGAATTGTTTAAATGTATTCATTACGTTTTAACACTATTTTTAGAATTAATAAAGTAAATTTAGAATCATCTTAATAAAAGGGCTCGTGGTTTAAAACTACTTAAAAAATTTTCTAACTTAAAAATAATTCGAATATGGCAAGAGCAATGTTTGAGTATACTAAGACGATCTTAAAAAAAGTAAGTTTTGATAGTGTACTTTTCTGCAAAGAATTACAGAAGGCTGCAAAACGACTACTCCCGTATGAAATAGAAGAACTTCGTGTCTGGATTCAAGAAATAACTAAAACTAATCCAGAACTTAATCAATGTGTGATTTATCTTAGTGTTTAAAGTGAAATATTAAAAAAGGGCTTCTTAGAAGCCCTTTTTTTTATGTATTTATTTAATTATTTTTTCTGAGGAATAGGACTTATAATTTGCACATTTTGAAAAGTAATAGCTCCCTTCACCACACCTGCAATAGTGTTTCTCAATGATTCTATAATTTGCATTTTTAATTCACTTTTGTGATAGAGTAAGCTAACTTCTCTTGCGGGTGCCGGGTCTTTGAAAAAATGTAAATATTTTTTCTCTTCACTTTTAATTTCAAGCGTATGGAGGTAGGGCAGAAGTGTCATGCCTAATCCCTCATTAGCTAGTCGCACTAAAGTCTCAAAGCTACCACTCTCTAGAGAGAAGGTATCTTCTTCATAATTTCGGTTTGCTTTACATAAATTAATTACACCATCTCTAAAGCAATGTCCATCTTCTAATAACAGCATATCATTAAGATCTAAATCTTCTGTAGTTATTTTTTCAACGGAATGTAATTTATGGTTAGCAGGAATGTAAGCTACAAAAGGTTCATAATATAAAGGACGTTCTTTAATAGAATCAAGATTTAGCGGTGTAGCTGCAATAGCTGCATCTAGATGGCCATCTTCAAGTCGTTCGATAATTGTTTCAGTAGGGAGTTCTTCAATTTTCAATTTTACCTTAGGATACTTATTGATAAAATTGCGAAGAAACATAGGTAATAAAGTGGGCATTACAGTAGGTATAACGCCTAATCTAAATTCTCCACCTATAAATCCCTTTTGTTGGTCGACAATATCTGTAATCCTATTTGCTTCATTAACAATATTACGTGCTTGAATTACAATTTTTCGGCCTATATCGGTTAATTCGATTGGTTTTTTTCCGCGATCAAAGATGATAATGTCAAGCTCATCTTCTAGTTTTTGTATTTGCATACTCAGGGTAGGCTGCGTTACAAAAGTCTTTTCTGCTGCTTTAGTGAAATTTTGATTTTCGGCAACAGCCAGAACATATTTTAATTGTGTGATCGTCATAATGCTATTTTACACCTCAAAAATAAAGCGAGCGATTGATTTTTCTTATATAAACCTGTAAAATATTATTCTATTGATTATAATGACTTATAATAGCGTTATATTCTTTTGAAAGAAGAATTCTTATAGAACCGTCAGCAACCTTATTAAGTAAGAAAATTGATTTGCACTTAAAATGAATAATTATTCTTCATTATGCTAAGTAGCGCATAGAATTATTATAAATGTCCATTGAGTTCTTTTTAAGTTGTCTTTTGAAAATTTGAGAATTAAATCGCAAACAATTTAAAGTGGATCATTACAATCCTATTGATGTATTTTGATAGCTTACCTTATCCTATTAGTATATAGGATAGTGGTGTAGTAACTAAACACATTAAAATTACTAGTTAACTCAATCTTTTAATTATAACTTATTGCTTTAATCGAAGTCATTCTTAGTAATAAAGAGTTTCACTTAGAATAATTCTACTTATTAATTTATGCTGAATCTCTATTTGGATATCTAAAAACGCTAGGTTTGATATAATTTTTAAATTAATTTAGGTTGTAAGTTATTGGTTTTAAGATGTTGTAAAATTAGTTTGTAAATACTTTTAAAAAAGCCTTGTTTGGTTAGATAATCGTTCTATATTTGCGCCTTCAAAATCGGGTATAAAAATCGGTTTTACGTTCTTAGAAAGTGTGATTAAAAAAAAGATACGATTAATTCGTGTTGAATTAAAAAAGGGTAGTATCTTTGCCCTCCTGAATTTTGGCAACGAAATGTAGGATTAGTTCTTAAGAATCTTTTAGAATGAGGCTTAAAAAAAACTTAATTTTTTATTTGTTTGGTAAATAAAAAAGATTGTATATTTGCAGCCGCTTTCGCAGAGAGCTACGCACATTGAAAACGAGATGATTTGGTAATAAAAATAAGGTTCGATTCCTTAGCATCTAACAAAGAAATTCTCTTGAGAGATAGAGAAAGTTCCTTGACATATTGAATTGACAACGCGTATTATTTAGAGATAAATAATATTTGAATTAAAGACTAGAATAACCATTTTGAGCACTCTGTAAAGAGTAATTAGATTTCCTTATATCGTGGAATATTATAAAAACACTACGATGAAGAGTTTGATCCTGGCTCAGGATGAACGCTAGCGGCAGGCCTAACACATGCAAGTCGAACGGTAACAGCACTTCGGTGGCTGACGAGTGGCGCACGGGTGCGTAACGCGTATGCAATCTGCCTTGTACTGAAGTATAGCCCAGGGAAACTTGGATTAATCCTTCATAGTCTATTTGAGTGGCATCATTTAAATAGTAAAGGTTACGGTACAAGATGAGCATGCGTCCTATTAGCTAGTAGGTGTGGTAACGGCACACCTAGGCTACGATAGGTAGGGGTCCTGAGAGGGAGATCCCCCACACTGGTACTGAGACACGGACCAGACTCCTACGGGAGGCAGCAGTGAGGAATATTGGACAATGGGCGAAAGCCTGATCCAGCCATGCCGCGTGCAGGAAGACGGCCCTATGGGTTGTAAACTGCTTTTATATGGGAAGAATAAGGTCTACGTGTAGACTGATGACGGTACCATAAGAATAAGCACCGGCTAACTCCGTGCCAGCAGCCGCGGTAATACGGAGGGTGCAAGCGTTATCCGGAATCATTGGGTTTAAAGGGTCCGTAGGTGGACTAATAAGTCAGTGGTGAAAGTCTGCAGCTCAACTGTAGAATTGCCATTGATACTGTTAGTCTTGAATTGTTATGAAGTAGCTAGAATATGTAGTGTAGCGGTGAAATGCATAGATATTACATAGAATACCGATTGCGAAGGCAGGCTACTAATAATTGATTGACACTGATGGACGAAAGCGTGGGGAGCGAACAGGATTAGATACCCTGGTAGTCCACGCCGTAAACGATGGTTACTAGCTGTCCGGCTCGATTGAGAGCTGGGTGGCCAAGCGAAAGTGATAAGTAACCCACCTGGGGAGTACGTTCGCAAGAATGAAACTCAAAGGAATTGACGGGGCCCGCACAAGCGGTGGAGCATGTGGTTTAATTCGATGATACGCGAGGAACCTTACCAGGGCTTAAATGTAGTCTGACAGATTTGGAAACAGATTTTTCTTCGGACAGATTACAAGGTGCTGCATGGTTGTCGTCAGCTCGTGCCGTGAGGTGTCAGGTTAAGTCCTATAACGAGCGCAACCCCTGTTGTTAGTTGCCATCGAGTAATGTCGGGAACTCTAACAAGACTGCCAGTGCAAACTGTGAGGAAGGTGGGGATGACGTCAAATCATCACGGCCCTTACGTCCTGGGCCACACACGTGCTACAATGGTAGGTACAGAGAGCAGCCACGTCGCAAGGCGGAGCGAATCTATAAAACCTATCACAGTTCGGATCGGGGTCTGCAACTCGACCCCGTGAAGCTGGAATCGCTAGTAATCGCATATCAGCCATGATGCGGTGAATACGTTCCCGGGCCTTGTACACACCGCCCGTCAAGCCATGGAAGCTGGGGGTACCTGAAGTCCGTCACCGCAAGGAGCGGCCTAGGGTAAAACCGGTAACTGGGGCTAAGTCGTAACAAGGTAGCCGTACCGGAAGGTGCGGCTGGAACACCTCCTTTCTAGAGCTTTGCTGCATAGCAGACAAAGCCACGACTATAAGGAAAGAAAAGTTCGAATACTTATTTTAGTTTTTAATGTTGTTGATTCAAGATATTTTTCGATTGATGGCTCACTTTAAGTAGTGAGTCATTCGATTGATCAATAAAGGACAGTCTCATAGCTCAGCTGGTTAGAGCGCTACACTGATAATGTAGAGGTCGGCAGTTCGAGTCTGCCTGAGACTACTATGTGCTAAGGCACATATATGTTTTAGGTTATAAGCTTGAGACGTTAGTTCATAAGAAATATATTGAAGGAAATTTTTAGAGGTTGAGTAGCCGTTATAAGTACTGTTAACTAATAACTGTTAACTATCTTTTAAATAATGGGGGATTAGCTCAGCTGGCTAGAGCGCCTGCCTTGCACGCAGGAGGTCATCGGTTCGACTCCGATATTCTCCACCAGGCAATGCCTGGAGGTATGAAATAGTATCTTCAGAGCTTGCGGTGAGTAGCATAGATGATTTGATTGTCTATCGCGACTCGCGATCGTTCATTGACATATTGGGAAATAATAAGAATACGAGAGAAACAAATTTTTAGTTAGCTAGTAATAGTTAATTATATATTATAGATAGAACTCATTAGAATACAAAAGAATACAAGGCTTGGTAGCAATACCTAAGTCCTTATAAGAGCAAGAAGTACAATAAGCTAAATAAGGGCGTATGGGGAATGCCTAGGCTCTCAGAGGCGAAGAAGGACGTGATAAGCTGCGAAAAGCTGCGGGGATTGGCACATACAAATTGATCCGCAGATATCCGAATGGGGCAACCCACTATACTGAAGGTATAGTATCCGCAAGGAGGCAAACCCGGGGAACTGAAACATCTAAGTACCCGGAGGAAGAGAAAACAAAAGTGATTCCGATAGTAGCGGCGAGCGAACTCGGATTAGCCCAAACCGGAATTGTTACGGCAGTTCCGGGGTTGTAGGACCACGACATTTTATGCATAATGAATTAGAACACTTTGGAAAGAGTGGCCATAGACGGTGATAGCCCGGTATAGGTAAAGAATGTTATAGATAGTGGTATCCTGAGTAGTGCGGGGCACGTGAAACCCTGTATGAATCTGGCGGGACCATCCGCTAAGGCTAAATACTCCTGAGAGACCGATAGTGAACCAGTACCGTGAGGGAAAGGTGAAAAGAACCCTGAACAAGGGAGTGAAATAGATCCTGAAACCATACGCCTACAAGCGGTCGGAGCGGCGCAAGCTGTGACGGCGTGCCTTTTGCATAATGAGCCTACGAGTTACTTTATCTAGCAAGGTTAAGATGTTCAGCATCGGATCCGTAGCGAAAGCGAGTCTGAATAGGGCGCATAAGTTAGGTTGAGTAGACGCGAAACCGTGTGATCTACCTTGGGCAGGTTGAAGCTGTGGTAACACATAGTGGAGGACCGAACCCGTTGACGTTGAAAAGTCTTGGGATGACCTGAGGGTAGGGGTGAAAGGCCAATCAAACTCGGAAATAGCTCGTACTCCCCGAAATGCATTTAGGTGCAGCGTTGATTTATAGTTTTATAGAGGTAGAGCTACTGATTGGATGCGGGGGCTTCACCGCCTACCAATTCCTGACAAACTCCGAATGCTATAAAATGTTGATCAGCAGTGAGGGCATGGGTGCTAAGGTCCATGTCCGAGAGGGAAAGAACCCAGACCATCAGCTAAGGTCCCCAAATGTATGTTAAGTTGAAAAAACGCGGTTGAACTGCCCAGACAGCTAGGATGTTGGCTTGGAAGCAGCCATTCATTT